>NZ_JBNPUZ010000001.1:0-806188 GCF_051168435.1 Bradyrhizobium sp. HKCCYLR20261 | reverse complement strand
CGGCAGCTTCATCCATACCTTGACTCACAAACACATGTGGCCAGTCAAGCGATACAGACGGACACCTGGGCAGTTACGCGCAGCGAAGCAATCCAGAGTCCTCGCGCGGCCCTGGATTGCTTCGCTGCGCTCGCAATGACGGAGTTCGTGGGAACCATGGTGCATCTACAAACTCAGCGTCGTCCCGGCGAACGCCGGGACCCATACCCCCAGGGAGCGGTTTGAGTCCGGCTGGTCATTGGCTTTTACGCACGACATCACCGCCGCGGAGTATGGGTCCCGGATCGGCGCCATGCCGCGCTTTGCGCGTCACGGCTTGTCCGGGACGACGGCGGTGGGTAGGGGCGGATTCAC
The DNA here is from genome assembly GCF_051168435.1 of Bradyrhizobium sp. HKCCYLR20261. Taxonomy (NCBI): domain Bacteria; kingdom Pseudomonadati; phylum Pseudomonadota; class Alphaproteobacteria; order Hyphomicrobiales; family Nitrobacteraceae; genus Bradyrhizobium; species Bradyrhizobium sp. HKCCYLR20261. The sequence continues at coordinate 805,834 of NZ_JBNPUZ010000001.1, read as the reverse complement.
GGGTTCAAACAGCACGACGTTCGAACAGCCCAACGTCTCAACAGCAGATCGGATCAATCAGCAGACAATTGTCTAAAGACATGTCGTCGCAGTCTCGCGGCGAAACTCGCCCGAGGTCTGCAATCAGCTCGTCCCTCTTCAAGTGCAGAGGGCGCAGGGAATGCCGGGTGAAGGCCTCACCCATGGCCCGCCTGCGAAAAAAATGCAGGCGGCAGGTACCACAGGTTCAGCCGACATTCCGGCATTCCCTGCGCGATGGGTTTACGGCTGCTTCGCGATCTCCCCGGTGCGCCGGCTTGTTGGCCACCGTCATCCACGCCGTGCATCTGCACCGGTGCAGACTTGACCTCAGCTTCGGGAGGTCAGGACCACGCGACTTGACCGTCCGTGGGCTGCCGTTCGTCCGCGCATCCGAAGACACGCTGCGGTACCACCACGGCCATCGCCTCCCCACCTCGCGTGTCGTGACGATCGCGCGCAACGCCCCTCTGCGGTGAGGCGGGATGGGCGGGAGATCACCATGAATTCGGAAAAATGTCAATATGATATCTGTAATCGGAAGTATTGCCGCGACGGCGGTGAGCTCCCCTCCCCCTTGCGGGGAGGGGTCGGAGGTGGGGGTCCGCGCATTCCGCTCGAAATGATGAAAAAGAATAGCAGGAGCGCACCGGGAAGGCCGACATGGGGCGTGCCCTTCACTTCATTCGGAGTGCGGAGACCCCCACCCCCGACCCCTCCCCGCAAGGGGGAGGGGAGCCGACCGCCACTGGGGGGAGAGCGGGGCTCAAGCGATGAGTGGCTGCCAAAGGCTTGTCATCGACGTGTCGGGCGTTGAGATGTGGTGCGCGAGCATTGCTGCGCTGCCTGGCGCGCCACGCCGCCGCTTCGCCTACCCCCCGACATCCGCACTGATGATATCCCCGAACAGGTCCCATTTGCCGCCCTTGAACTGCATCATCTTGAGCTGCTCGATCGGGGCGAAGTCGTTCGGGCCGGTGTTGACCTTGATGCCGGGAATCAGGGTGTCCGGCGCAAAATCCTTCAGGCTGGCGGCCTGCTTCATGACGTTCTCGCGGGTGAGATTGTCGCCGCACTGCTTCAGGGTCTGCACCATGGTCTGCGCCGCGGCGTAGCCATAGGCGAGGTTGGCGTCGGAGATGTTGGCGCCGGGCATGTACTTGTCGATGAAGGCCATGAACTTCTTCATGCCCTCGTCGTCCTTCCATTGCGGATCCGACGGGTCCTTGAGATAGCCGGCCGACAGCACGCCCTCGGAGGCTTCGAGGCCCGCCGGCTTCATCACGGCGCCGATCGAGATCGAGACGTCGGTCATGACATGCATCGGCTTCCATTCCAGCTCGGCGATCTTCTTGATCGCCTGCGCCGCGAATTTCGGCGTGGCGATGTTGACGAACACGTCGGCGCCGGTGCCCTTCAGCTTCACGATGTGGGCGTCGATCGACGGCTCGGAAGTCTCGTAGCTCTCCTCCGCGACGATCATCGTCTTCGCCTTGTCGCCCAGCACCTCCTTGATGCCGAGGACGTAGTCCTTGCCGAAATCGTCATTGGCGTAGAAGATCGCGATCTTCGCGTTCGGCTTCTCCTTGAGAATGTACTTCGCGAAGATCCGCGCCTCGACGCGGTAGCTGGGCTGGAAGCCCATCGTCCAAGGAAAGTCTTTCGGGTCGTTCCATTTGCTGGCGCCGGTGGCGAGGAACAGCTGCGGCACCTTCTTGGAATTGTGATATTTCTGAACGGCGGTCTGGGTCGGCGTGCCCAGCGCGTTGAAGACGAGGAACACCTCGTCGCTCTCGATCAGCTTGCGCACCTGCTCGACGGTCTTGGGCGGGCTGTAGGCGTCGTCATAGGAGATGAAGTTGATCTTGCGGCCGTTCACGCCGCCCTGATCATTGATCATCTTGAAATAGGCTTCCTCGGTCTTGCCGATGATGCCGTAGGCCGAGGCCGGGCCGCTATAGGCCTCGACATTGCCGATCTTGATCTCGGTGTCGGTAACGCCGGTGTCGTACTTCTTTTGCGCGAGCGCGCTGTGGCTCGCCACGATGGAGAACGCGGCGGCGGCCGCGAGAGACAGCAGAGTCCTGGTCGTCATCGGCAACATTCCCTGGGCTTCCTCTGGTTGGTCTTGTGGTTCTTCTTGGTCGGCAATGCGCGGCGTCGGCCGCGCATCGAGGATCACGACGCCTGCTGGACGAGATCGATCGCCGAAGCGGTCGCAAAGCTCTTGCGCAGGGTCGGCTTGTGGATCTTGCCGGTGGCGTTGCGCGGCAGCGCGTCGACGAAGCGGACGGTGCGCGGGCATTTGAAGCGGGCAAGGTTCGCCTGGCAGTGCGCGAAGATCTCGGCCTCGCTCAGGCTCTGGCCTGGCTTGATCGCGACGATGGCCATGCCGGTCTCGCCCCATTGCGGATCGGCGATGCCGATCACCGCCGCTTCGGCGACCGCGCTCAGCTGATGCAGCACGCTCTCGACCTCGGCCGGATAGACGTTCTCGCCGCCGGAGATGTACATGTCCTTCCAGCGGTCGACGATGTAGTAGAAGCCCTCGTCGTCGACGCGGGTCGCGTCGCCGGTGTGCAGCCAGCCGTCGGTGAAGGAGGCGCGGTTGGCGTCGGGCCGGTTCCAGTAGCCGGGCGTCACGTTGGGGCCGCGGACCCACAATTCGCCGAGCTCGCCGACGTCGGCATCGCTGCCGTCGGGGCGGACGATGCGCACCTCCGTATGCAGGACGGGCTTGCCGGCCGAGCCCGCCTTGCGCGCGGCATCCTCGCGGTCGAGCGCCAACACGGCCGGCGAGGTCTCGGTCATGCCGTAGCCCTGCTGCAGCGCGACGCCGCGCCTCTCCCAGGTCTCCAGCAGTGGCACCGGCATCGGCGCGCCGCCGACGCCGCCGATCACCAGCCGGCTGAAATCGGCGGTCGCGAACGCCGGATGCTGCGCCATGAACTGGTAGATCGCGGGCACGCCGAAGAACACGTTGATGCCGTGGGCGGGCTCGCTGATGAGCTGCAGCGCCTGGCCGGGATCGAAGGCGCGCATGATCAGCACGGTGGCGCCGACATGCAGCACCGGATTGGTGTAGCAGTTGAGTCCGCCGGTGTGGAACAGCGGTAGCACGGTGAGTAGCACCGAGGATGGCGTGATGTAGGCGGGGCCGCCGAGATTGACGCAATTGTAGAACGTCATGCCGTGGGTGATCATCGCCCCCTTCGGCTGGCCGGTCGTGCCCGACGTGTACATGATGGTCGAGACGTCATCGAGCGTCACCGGCTCGCTCGCGGTGAGCGGCTTGGCCGTTGCGATCGCCTGCTCGTAGCTGCCGCCGCGACCATAGCGCAGCGCCGTGGCGACGCCGCAGAGTCGCGCAACCGCGAGCGCGGTGTCGGCGAGGTCATCGTCATGGATCATGAGCTTCGGAGCGCAGTCGCCGACGATGAATTGCAACTCGGGGACGGTGAGGCGGGTGTTGAGCGGCACGAAGATCGCGCCGACGCGGAAGCAGGCGAATTGCACTTCCAGCGTATCGGTGGCGTTCAGCGCCAGCACGGTAACGCGGTCGCCTTTGCCAAGGCCGCAGGCGTCGCGGAGATGGCCGGCGAGGCGGGCAACGCGCGCGTCGAACTCGGCATAGGTGAAACGCCGGTTGCTGCCGAGATCGACCATGGCGGTCTTGGCAGGGGTCCTCCGCGCATGATGCGCAATCCAGTCGTAATACCGTACTGGCACGCGTTCCCTCCTCGTGTCAGGCGGTCTGGTGCCGCCTTGATCGCGATTGTGTCTGGCCTGCGCGTCCCGTCTCCCCGGAGGCCGGCGGGACGCGCGGCGTTTTTGACCGCGAGTGGGCCGGTGAGTGCAATGCACTGTCTTGCGTCAAGGCGCTGGTTGGCTGTCGCGACTGCGCGCCGCGCTGCACGCGATTTCGGCCGTCAGCGCCTCGACGCAAGGCGATACCATTGCTTCGGTTCATCCTGGTGCAGCAACAACCAGAGCCCGGCATCGATGACGAAAAGTCCGTTCTACACGGCCGAGCACGAGGCCTTCCGCGACGTCGTCAGGCGGTTCGTCGACAGGGAGATCGCGCCGTTCGCGAACGCCTGGGACGAGGCCGGCGAATTCCCGCGCACGCTGTATGCGAAGGCGGCCGAGATCGGTCTGCTCGGCCTGGGCTTCCCGGAAGAGTTCGGTGGCGTGGCCGCGGACCAGTTCATGAAGATCGTGTCGTCGCAGGAGCTGGCGCGGGCAGGCATCGGCGGCGTCAGCGCCAGCCTGATGAGCCATTCGATCGGTGCGCCGCCGATCGCACGCGCGGCACGGCCGGAGGTGCGGGCGAAGGCGCTGCCGGAGATCCTTGGCGGGCGGAAGATCTCGGCGCTGGCGATCACCGAGCCGAGCGGCGGCTCGGATGTCGCCAATCTCCGCACCAAGGCGGTCCGCGACGGCGATCACTATGTGGTCAGCGGCGAGAAGACGTTCATCACCTCGGGGATGCGGGCCGACTACATCACCGTCGCGGTGCGAACCGGCGGGCCCGGACCGGTGGGTGTCAGCCTGCTGCTGATTCCCGGCGACACGCCGGGACTGACGCGGACCAGGCTGAACAAGATGGGCTGGTGGGCCTCGGATACGGCGACCCTGCACTTCGACAACTGCCGTGTCCCGGTCGAGTACCTGATCGGCGAGGAGGGGCAGGGCTTCAAGCTGATCATGCACAATTTCAACAGCGAGCGCATGGGCATGGCGGCGAGCTGCACCGCGTTCGCCCGCGTCTGCCTCGACGATGCGATCGCCTATGCCAGGGAGCGCCACACCTTCGGCAAGCCGCTGGCGCAGCACCAGGTGATCCGGCACAAGCTGGTCGACATGGCGCAGCGCGTCGCGGCCTCGCAGGCGATGCTGGAGATGCTGGCGTGGCGGCTCGAACAGGGCGATAATCCCGTCGCCGAGATCTGCATGATGAAGAACCAGGCGACGCAGACGATGGCGTACTGCGCCTCCGAGGCGGTGCAGATCTTCGGCGGCGCGGGGTTCATGCGCGGCGTGCGCGTGGAACGCATCTATCGCGAGGTCAAGGTCAACGCCATCGGCGGCGGTACCGAGGAAATCATGAAGGACCTGGCCAGCCGGCAGATGGGATTGTGAGCCACGCTTTTTCAGCTCGTCATGCCCGGGCTTGACCCGGGCATCCACGCTGGCACCACAACAGAACAACGACGTGGATGGCCGGGACAAGCCCGGCCATGACGTCAAAATAAACGCGACAGGAGCCCGAGGAAGAATGCTCTTCACCGCCGACCACGACGAACCGCGCCGCATCCTGCAGAAGTTCATCGCCGCCGAGATCAATCCCCATGTCGACGCATGGGAGGAGGCCGGCATCTTTCCCGCGCATGAGCTGTTCAAGAAGCTCGGCGGCCTCGGCTATCTCGGCCTCAACAAGCCGGTCGAGTTCGGCGGCCAGGGACTGGACTATTCCTACGCGCTGATGATGGCCGAGGAGCTCGGCGCCATCACTTGCGGCGGCGTGCCGATGGCGATCGGGGTGCAGACCGACATGGCGACGCCGGCGCTGGCCCGGTTCGGCTCCGATGAGCTGCGGCGCGAATTCCTGGCGCCCGCGATCTCCGGCGATGCGGTGGTCTGCCTCGGCGTGTCGGAAACCGGCGCGGGCTCGGACGTCGCCTCGATCAAGACCACGGCCCGCTCCGATGGCGACGACTACGTCATCAATGGCGGCAAGATGTGGACCACCAACGGCACGCAGGCGGACTGGATGTGCCTGCTCGCCAACACCAGCGACGGGCCGGTTCATCGCAACAAGTCGCTGATCATCGTGCCGATGAAGACCAAGGGCGTGCAGATCGCCCGCAAGCTCGACAAGCTCGGCATGCATTCGTCGGACACCGCGCAGATCTTCTTCGACAATGTCCGCGTGCCCAAGCGCAACCGCGTCGGCGAGGAGGGGCAGGGCTTCACCTACCAGATGCTGCAGTTCCAGGAGGAGCGGCTGTGGGGCGCGGCGGCCTGCCTGAAATCGCACGAATACATCATCGCCAAGACGATCGAGTACACGCGCGAGCGCAAGGTGTTCGGGCGCAGCGTGCTCGACAATCAGGTGGTGCATTTCAAGCTGGCGGAGATGCAGACCGAGGTCGAGCTGCTGCGTTCGCTGATCTACCGCGCGGCCGAGGCGCTGATCGCCGGCGAGGACGTCACCCGGCTCGCGACCATGGCCAAGCTCAAGGCCGGGCGGCTCGGCCGCGAACTGACCGATGCCTGCCTGCAATATTGGGGCGGCATGGGCTTCATGAACGAGACGCCGGTCAGCCGCGCCTATCGCGACGCCCGGCTGACCTCGATCGGCGGCGGCGCCGACGAGGTGATGCTGACGATCCTGTGCAAGATGATGGGGACATTGCCGGGGACCGGCAAAGCGGGGAATGCCTGATGATCACGCTGTATCATTGCGACGGCGCCCGCTCGTTCCGCCCGCTGTGGATGCTGGAGGAGCTCGGAGCTGACTACGAGTTGAAGATGTTGCCGTTCCCGCCGCGGGTGCTGGCGAAGGAATATCTCGCGATCAATCCGCTCGGGACCATTCCGTTCATGATCGATGGCGAGACGAAGATGACGGAGTCCTCGGGCATCTGTCACTATCTCGGCATCAAGCATGGCCCGACCCCGCTGATGGTCGGACCTGAGGAGAAGGATTACGGCGCGTTCCTGAACTGGATGTATTTCTCGGACGCGACGCTGACCTTCCCGCAGACGCTGGTATTGCGATACACGCAGCTGGAGCCTGAGGAGCGGCGCTCACCGCAGGTCGCGGCCGACTATGCCAAATGGTTTCTGGGCCGGCTGCGCGCGGTGGAGGCAGCCACTGGGAATGCTGAGTTTCTGTGCGGCCGCTTCACGGCGGCGGACATCGTCATCGGCTATGCGCTGCGACTGGCCGACACGCTGGGCCTCGCCAAGGATTTCGGGCCGAATGTGGCGGCTTATTGGGCGCGTCTGCAGCAGCGCGGCGGCTACAAGCGGGCACGCGCGGCTGAGCAGCGTGCTGGTGAAGAGCAGGGCATCAAGCCGCGCGTCAGGCCGTGAGTTGCGCACGTCATTTTGAGGCTACGTTATTCCGGGGCGATGCGTCGCATCGAACCCGGAATCTCGAGATTCCGGGTTCGCGCTGACGCGCGCCCCGGAATGACGGACATCTCGGATCGGTGAGTTAACCGCGACAAAAATCGGCAGTCGTCGCCGATGACAGCGGCGCGAATTGCGCTATGGTTCTCCTCCAAAGAAGCGGCCGCAGAGTCGCGCCTCAGGAGGAAGACCATGGATGTTTCCCGCCGGGACTCCGGCCATCTCATGCTGATTACGCCCGAGCGCGTGTTCTACGCCGGGCTGCTCGGCCGACCGCGCCAGCGCTGCTCGGGCGCGCTGCACATTTACGTCGCGCTGACCGGCAGCCTGCGGCTGCTGCCCGAGGGCGGCGAGGCGCGGTGCGGCGAGCTGCTGGTGGTGCCGCCGAACAAGCAGCACACGATCGAGAGCGACTATCGCACCGTCATCGTCGTGACGATGGAGCCGGAGAGCGTGCCGATCGGCACGCTGGATCGCTTCGCGGCCAAGGTCACGCGCGAGGCCGAGGCCTTCGCCTGCCGCATCCGCGCCGCCTATGAGGAACTGGTGCAGCGGCCGTTGTCCGGCGACGTCACCAGCGCGGTGTTCGACCGTCTGTGCTTCGGCGAGGTGCTGCCGCAGCGGACGCTTGACCCGCGCGTGGTCAAGGCGATCGGCCTGATCAGCCGCTTCTCGGGCGAGCCGGCCACCGCCGAGAGCTGCGCCGCCGCGGTGGGCCTGTCGACCTCGCGCTTCCTGCATCTGTTCAAGGAGGAGACCGACATCTCCTTCCGCTCGTTCCGCGCCTGGAAGCGCGCGCGGCATCTGCTGAACTACGCCAACCAGGATCTCAACCTGGCGCATCTCGCGCAGGACATCGGCTATCCCGATTCCACGCATTTCAGCCACTCGATCCGCCGCTTCTACGGGCTGAAGCCGCGCGCGATCTTCTCCGGCTCGCGCGATCTCGCGATCTACCGCGCCGGCGAGGCGGCGCTGACCTGATCGGCTCTCGCGCGGCGCGTCAGCGCGGCGCGCAGCGGGAATTTCGACAGCTCCAGCACGATCAGCGTGCTGATCGCGGCCGCCGCGGTCAGCGCGAGGTCGTCGGCGTGCAGCGGCCCGAACTTGAACAGCGCCGCGACCGGCGGCACCGTCAGGCTGGTCGCGAGCACGGCGATGACAACAGCGATCACCGACAGCAGCACGCGATTCGGCCGCAGCAGCGCGTCGCGCAGCGAGCTCGAGAACGAGCGGTTGACGAAGATCAGGCTGACGATCACCGACACCAGGGTGAAGAACACCAGCGCGCGCAGCTCGTCGTCGGGCATGCCGTTGCGGTGCGCCAGCAGCAGCACGCCGCCGGTGGTGATCACGGCGAGCAGGCCTTGCAGCGCGCCCCACAGCACCAGCGGGCGCGGCAGCAGCGGCTCCAAGGGATCGCGCGGCCGCCGCCGCATGACGTCGTCTTCCTCGGTCTCGGCCTCGAACACCAGCGAGCAGACGGGATCGATGATCATCTCCAGAAACGCGATGTGAATGGGCCCGAGCAGCAGCGGCAGGCCGGTGAGGAGCGGCAGCAGCGCGAGGCCGGCGATCGGAAAATGCACCGCGAGGATGAAGCTCATCGCCTTGCGCAGATTGTCGTAGATCCGCCGGCCCAGCCGGATCGCCTTGACGATCGAGCCGAAATCATCGTCGAGCAGCACGATCGCGGCCGCTTCGCGCGCGACGTCGGTGCCGCGCCCGCCCATCGCGATGCCGATATGCGCCGCCTTCAGCGATGGCGCGTCGTTGACGCCGTCGCCGGTCATGGCGACGATCTCGCCGTCGGCCTTGAGCGCCGAGACGATGCGCAGCTTCTGCTCAGGCATGATGCGCGCGAAGGCCGTCGGCGTGCGCGCGGCGCGCGCCAGCGCATCGTCGTCGAGATCGGCAAGCTCGGGGCCGGTGATGACGCGTTCGGGATCGAGCCCGGCCTGCCGCGCGATCGCCGCGGCCGTGGCCGGATAATCGCCGGTGATCATGAGCACACGGATGCCCGCGGAGCGGCATTCGGCGACGGCGTTGGGCACCTCGGCGCGCAGAGGATCGGCGAAGCCGACGAGGCCGCGGAAGCTGAAGGCGAAGCCCCGCTGGGTCTCCGGCAACGCATCGTCGCCCCAGCGCGCCTCGGCGACGCCGAGCACGCGCAAGCCGTCGACCGCGAGCGTCTCGACACGGGCCTGCAACCCCGCCAATTCGGTGTCGGTGAAGCCACACAGCCTGGCGATGGCTTCAGGCGCGCCCTTGGCCGCGACCATGCTGACGCCGTCACGCGACCAGACATTGGTCATCGCAAGCAGATCGGGACGCAGGCCATAGCGCCGCTGCAGGCTGGCGCCGGCGGTTGCGTCGGGGCCGAGGGCCTGCAGCGCCGTCTCCATCGGGTCGTGCGACTGTGGGTCGCAGGCCAGCACGGCGGTCGCGACCAGATCGCGGAAATCCGCGGTGACCGCATTGGGCGATGACGTCGTCGGTTGCAGCGTCAGGCCGTCCGCCCGTACCAGCCGCGCCACCATCATGCGGTTCTGCGTCAGGGTGCCGGTCTTGTCGGTGCACAGCACCGTGGCGGCGCCGAGCGATTCGATTGCGGCGGCCCGCCGCGTCAGCACGCGCGCCTGCGAGATGCGCCAGGCGCCCATCGCCAGGAACACCGTCAGTACGACCGGGAATTCCTCTGGGAGCATCGACATGCCCAGCGCGATGCCGGCGAGCAGCCCTTCCAGCCAGCCGCCGCGATACAGCGCGTAGAGCACGACCGTGATCGCCACCACGACGGCGCCGCCGATCGCGAACGCCATCACGAGACGCCGCGTCTGCTGGCGGAGGCGCGGCGTCTCGGTCTCCAGCGTGCTGACCGACTGCCCGATCCTGCCGATCGCCGTGCGCGGTCCGGTCGCCATCACCTCGGCGATGCCGCCGCCGCGCACGACGAGGCTGCCGGAGAACACGAAGGGCCGATCGTCGCCGCCGGCTGCGACGGGGGCGGCGCTGTCCGCATCACTTGCCGGCCGCTTGCGCACCGGCACGGATTCGCCCGAGAGCAGCGATTCATCCGTCAGCAGATCGTCGCATTGCCGCAGCACGGCATCCGCCGCGACGCGATCTCCCTCCGCCAGCACGATCATATCGCCGCGCACCACGTCGCGGCCGGCGATGCGGCTGCGTTCGCCGTCGCGGATGACGAGCGCGCGCGGGCTGGAGAGATCGCGCAACGATTCCAGCACGCGCTCCGTGCGCGCCTCCTGCACGATGGTGATGAACACCGATGCCGAGGCGAACACGCCGAGCAGCACGGCTTCGGCCATATCGCCCAATGCCAGATAGATGCCGGCGCCCGCGAGCAGCAGGAGCAGCATCGGTTCCTTCAGCACGTCCGCGATCAGCCGGACGATCGAGCGGGCGCCCGCCTGCGGCAGCTCGTTGAAGCCCTCTGCCTGCAGCCGCCGCGCCGCCTCGGCGGCGCTCAGTCCGTTTGGAAACGTTGGCGCCGGTTGTGTGTCGGTGGGCATTGCACGCTCGATCTGGAGGGCAGACAGGAACCGCTTAGCGTCGATCACAGGCCGCAGGCTTGACGCAAAGCAATAACGGGAAAGCGCCGTTCCAACCAGCGAGTCAACGCAAGCAGATCGCGCCGCGACATCATCATATGGGCGCAGACCTGCACCGCGCTGCTTGCGTGAAAGCTTCTTCGAACGAGTGTCAGAACGACTGCCATGAGCGACAAAGCCGTCATCACCTGCGCGCTGAACGGCGTGCTCACCGATCCCAGGCAGCATCACGTGCCGGTCACGCCGGAGGAGATGGCGCGCGAGGCGCGCCGCGCCTATGACGCGGGTGCGGCGATCATGCACATCCATCTGCGTCAGCAGGCGCCGGGCAAGGGCCACCTGCCGTCCTGGGAGGTCAATGTCTCGCGCGAGATTCAGCAGGCGATCCGCGAAGCCTGTCCCGGCGTGATCATCAATCACACCTCGGGCGTCTCGGGCCCGAACTATCAGGGCGCGCTCGACTGCATCCGCGAGACCCGGCCGGAGATCGCCGCCTGCAACGCCGGCTCGCTGAACTATCTGAAGGTCAAGGCCGACAACAGCTGGGCCTGGCCGCCGATGATGTTCGACAACTCGGTCGAGAAGATCGGCGACTATCTCGCTGTCATGAAGGACGTGAACACGATCCCGGAGTTCGAGTGCTTCGACGTCGGCATCGTGCGCTGCGTCGGCATGTATCGCCAAACGGGCATGTATGCCGGACCTCTGGAGTACAACTTCGTGATGGGCGTGGCGTCGGGCATGCCCGCGGATCCGGAGCTGTTGCCGATCCTGCTCAAGCTGAAACTGCCGGAGGCGCATTGGCAGGTCACCGCGATTGGCCGCGCCGAGATCTGGCCGCTGCATCAGCGCTGCGCCGAGCTCGGCGGTCATCTACGGACCGGTCTGGAAGACACGTTCTACCTCGCTGATGGCGCCAAGGTGACGTCGAACGGCCAGCTGATCGAGGCCATCGCCGGCTGTGCGCGGCGCGCGGGCCGCGAGATTGCGAGCCCGGCCGAGGCGCGGCAGATGTTCGGGACCGTGAACTGACGCAACATGCCTCCGTCATTGCGAGCAAAGCGACGTGTCCGCCGAAGCTCGGAGAGCGAAGGCGGAAGCAATCCAGTGCTGCGCGTGACGCCCCTGGATTGCTTCGTCGCCTTCGGCTCCTCGCAATGACGCGGATGGAGAGGGACTAAAGCCATGACCAACCTCGATGCCACCGGCGGCGTAGCCGGGCCGGGCCGGATCGGCCGGGTCGCGATCGGCGATCTCCTGAAGCGCGCGGCGCGGCGGTTTCCGGATCGCGTCGCGATCACCGATGGTGGCCGGCAGGTGACCTTCGCCGAGCTGGAGCGCGATGCCAACCGGTTCGCGAATTATCTCATCGCGAAGGGGCTCAAGCCGGGCGAGAAAATCTCGACGGTCTGCAACAACTCGATCGACTTCGTCAAAGCGCTGTTCGGCATCCATCGCGCCGGGCTGGTCTGGGTGCCGATCAATACCATGCTCGGACCCGCCGACATGGACTACATCCTCGGTCATGCCGAGGTGCGGTTCGCGATCATCGATGACAATCTCCATGCGCAGCCGGAGCGCCGCGCGGCACTTGAGAAGCGCGGAGTCGAGCTGGTGGCTGTCGACCTCACCGGCACGGCCAAGGCCGCAGGACTGGCCAGCTTCAACGAGCTGATCCAGGGCCAATCCGAGATTGAGCCTGAGATCGAGATCAACGATCGCGATCTGGCGATGATCATCTACACCTCCGGCACGACGTCGCGGCCGAAGGGCGCGATGCATTGCCATCTCGCCGTGGTCATGGCCGTGATGAGCAACTGCATCGAGATGCAGCTGTCGCGCGACGACGGTATCACCGGGCAGTTCCCGCTGTTCCATTGCGCCGGCCATGTGCTGCTGCTCAGCTATCTCTCGGTCGGCGGCCGCATGGCGCTGATGCGCGGCTTCGATCCGGTGGCCTGCATGGAGGCGATCGTGCGCGATCGCCTCACCGTGTTCGTCGGGCTGCCGCTGATGTATCAGGCGATCCTCGATCATCCCCGACGCAAGGAGTTCGATCTCTCCCACTTACGCACCTGCCTCTACACGATGGCGCCGATGAGCCGGCCGCTCTTGGAGCGCGCGATCAAGGAGCTGTGTCCGAACTTCGTGCTGACCAGCGGCCAGACCGAGATGTATCCGGCGACAACGATGTCGCGGCCGGAGGTGCAGCTCAACCGGTTCGGCAACTACTGGGGCGAGTCGCTGTTCGTGAACGAGACCGCCATCATGGACGATGCGGGAAATCTCCTGCCGCCCGGCGAGATCGGCGAGCTCGTGCATCGCGGGCCCAATGTGATGATGGGTTACTACAAGGATCCCAATTCGACCGCGGAAGCCCGCAAGTTCGGCTGGCACCACACCGGCGATCTCGCGGTCATCGACCAGGGCGAGGTGCTGTTCCTCGACCGCAAGAAGGACATGATCAAGTCCGGCGGCGAGAACGTCGCCTCCGTCAAGATCGAGGAGACCCTGCTGGCGCATCCGGCGGTGCAGAACGCAGCCGTCGTCGGCCTGCCGCATCCGCAATGGGGCGAGGCGGTCTCGGCCTTCGTCAAGCTCAAGCCCGGCGCGCAGGCGAGTGAGGCGGAGCTGCTGGAGCATTGCCGCAAGTCGCTCGGCGGCTTCCAGGTGCCGAAGCTGGTCCGCGTGCTCGACGAGATGCCGATGACCGCCACCGGCAAGCTGCGCAAGGTCGAGCTGCGCCAGGCCTATGGCGAGCATTTTGCGGCGAAGAGCGCGTGAGGCGTGCCACAAACTCCATCGTCATTCCGGGATGGCCCGCAGGGCCAGGCCCGGAATCCATACTCCCGATCGTGGTTATGGATTCCGGGCTCGCGCTTCCGCGCGCCCCGGAATGACGCGCAATAATGAGATCGTTGCTCATGGCCATCATCGAAAACACCATCTCTCCCACCGGCGCCGCCTTCCAGGCCAACCGCGACGGCATGCTCGGGCTGATCGCGCGGATGCGCGATCTCGAGGCGCGGACACGCAACGCCTCGGCCGCCGCCAAGGACCGCTTCCACCAGCGCGGCCAGCTGCTGCCGCGCGAGCGGGTCGCGCTGGTGCTCGACCCCGGCGCGCCGTTCCTGGAGCTGTCGACGCTCGCCGGCTACATGTTCGATACGCCCGATGCCGCCAAGAGCGTCCCGGGCGGCGGCGTCATCGCCGGCATCGGCTTCGTTGCGGGCGTGCGCTGCATGGTGTCGGCGAACGATGCGGCCATCGATGCCGGTGCGCTGCAGCCTTACGGCCTGGACAAGACCCTGCGCGTGCAGGAGCTGGCGCTGGAAAACAAGCTGCCTTACGTGCAACTGGTCGAGAGCGCCGGTGCCAACCTCTTGCGCTACCGCGTCGAGGACTTCGTTCGCGGCGGCAACATCTTTCGCAACCTGGCGCGGCTATCGGCGGCCGGCCTGCCGGTCGTCACCGTCACGCACGGCTCGTCGACCGCTGGCGGCGCCTATCAGACCGGACTGTCCGACTACATCGTCATGGTGCGCGGCCGCACCCGCGCCTTCCTCGCCGGGCCGCCGCTGCTGAAGGCCGCGACCGGCGAGATCGCGACCGAGGAGGAGCTCGGCGGCGCCGAGATGCATACGGCGATCTCCGGGCTCGGCGACTATCTTGCCGAGGACGACCGCGATGCTTTGCGTATTGCGAGGGAGATCATGGGCAAGCTGAATTGGGATCGGCCGTCGCACGACGCGCCGGCAGCGAAGCCGCCGCGCTACGACCAGGAAGAGCTGCTCGGCATCATGCCGCTCGATCACAAGCGGCCCGTCGACATGCGCCAGGTGATCGCGCGGATCGTCGACGACAGCGACTTCGTCGAGATGTCGCCGAACTACGGCCCCGCGACGGTGTGCGGCCATGCCCGCATCGAGGGCCAGGCGATCGGCATCGTCACCAACAACGGCCCGCTCGATCCGGCCGGCGCCAACAAGGCGACGCATTTCATCCAGGCCTGCTGCCAGAGCCGCACGCCGATCCTCTATCTCAACAACACCACCGGCTACATGGTCGGCCGCGCCTATGAGGAGGCCGGCATGATCAAGCACGGCTCCAAGATGATCCAGGCGGTGACCTCGGCGACCGTCCCGCAGATCACGATCTATTGCGGCGCCTCGTTCGGTGCCGGCAATTACGGCATGTGCGGCCGCGGCTTCCACCCGCGCTTCTGCTTCTCCTGGCCGAACGCCAAGACCGCCGTGATGGGCGGCGAGCAGGCGGCCGAGACGATGGCGATCGTCACCGAGGCCGCAGCGGCGCGCCGCGGCAAGCCGGTGGAGCGCGAGAAGCTCGATGCCATGAAGGCGCAGATCATCGGCGTGTTCGACAGCCAGATGGACGTGTTCGCGACCTCGGCGCGGGTGCTCGACGACGGCGTCATCGATCCGCGCGACACCCGCGCGGTGCTGTCGGAGGTGCTGTCGATCTGCCGCGAGTCCGAGGCGCGCGAACCGCAGCGCATGCAGTTCTCGGTGGCCAGGCCATGAGCGGAGAGAAGACGATGTCGCGCCGGCCTTTCCACAAGGTGCTGATCGCCAACCGCGGCGAGATCGCGCTGCGCGTGATGCGCACGGCGCGCCGGCTTGGTCATGGCGTGGTCGCCGTCTATTCCGACGCCGACGCCGGCGCGCCGCATGTTCGGCTCGCCGATCAGGCCGTCCGTCTCGGTGCGCCGCCGCCGGCGCAGTCCTATCTGAACATCCCGGCGATCATTGCCGCGGCGAAGGCGACCGGCGCTGATGCGGTCCATCCGGGCTACGGCTTCCTCGCCGAGAACGAGGATTTCGCGCGGGCCTGCAAGGAGGCCGGTCTCGTGTTCATCGGACCATCGCCCGAGGCGATCGAGGCGATGGGCAACAAGGCCGGCGCCAAGACGATCATGCAGTGCGCCGGCGTGCCCTGCGTCCCGGGCTATCAGGGCGAGGACCAGGGCGACGAGGCGATGCTGCGCGAGGCGAAGCGCATCGGCTTCCCCGTCATGATCAAGGCCGTCGCAGGCGGTGGCGGCCGCGGCATGCGACTGGTCAGCGAAGCCGGCGCCTTTGCTGACGCGCTGCGCAGCGCGCGCTCGGAAGCTGCAGCGGCGTTCGGCGACGGTACGGTCATTCTCGAGAAGGCCATCGCCAATCCGCGCCACATCGAGATCCAGGTGTTCGGTGACAGCCATGGCAACGCCGTGCATCTCGGCGAGCGCGACTGCTCGGTGCAGCGGCGCCATCAGAAGCTGATCGAGGAGGCGCCGTCGCCGGCGGTCGGCCCGGAGCTACGTGCACGCATGGGTGCGGTCGCGGTGCAGGCCGTGAAGGCGCTCACTTACGAAGGCGCCGGAACGCTGGAATTCCTGCTCGACGGCGACGGCCAGTTCTACTTCATGGAGATGAACACGCGGCTGCAGGTCGAGCATCCCGTGACCGAGGCGCTGACCGGGCTCGATCTCGTCGAGTGGCAGCTCCGCATCGCCGCCGGTGAGCCGCTGCCGCTGCGTCAGGAGCAGATCAGCTTCACGGGCCACGCCATCGAAGTGCGGCTGTGCTCGGAGGATGCCGCTCAGGACTTCATGCCGCAATCAGGACGGATGGCGCTCTGGGAGGTGCCGGAACAGATCCGCGTCGAGCATGCGCTGGAGACAGGCGCGGAGATTCCACCCTACTACGATTCGATGATCGCCAAGCTGATCAGCCATGGCGCGTCGCGCGAGGAGGCGCGGGCGCGGCTCATCACCGGGCTGGAACAGGCGGTCGCGCTGGGCGTGACGACGAACCAATCCTTCCTGTCGTCTTGTCTGCGGCACCCGGCGTTCGCCGCCGGCAAGGCAACCACGGCATTCATCGCGGCGCATCGTGACGAGCTGCGTGCGCCCGGCGTCGCGGCCGAAGATATGGCGCTGGCCGCCCTGCTGCTCTCCGTCAGCCATCCGCTGGCGCATCCCTTTCGCCAGGGGCGATCGCTGGCCCCTGCCTTCGCGACGCCGCTTCGCTTTGCGCTCGGGGACGATGTCAGCGAATGCGAACTGCTGCGCGACCGTGACGGCAGCTACAGCGTCGTGCACGGCGGCGTCGCGCAGCGCTACGAGATTGTGGCTCTGGACGGCGAGACGATCTGGATTCGCCGCGACGGCATCGTCGACAGCGCCCGCTTCGTGCGCGACGGCGATCGCCTGTTCGTGCAGCATCGCGGCCGGGTGCTGGCACTGCGCGACCTCACGCTGGCCGCGCCGCTGTCGGCGGCCGCGTCCGGCGGCGACGGCAAGGTTCGCGCGGCGCTGAATGGCCGCGTGGTCGCGGTGTTGGTGAAGCCCGGTGATCAGATCGCGGCCGGCCAGCCGGTGCTGACGCTCGAAGCCATGAAGATGGAGCATGTCCATACGGCCGGCATCGCCGGCACGGTGAGCGCGATCGAGGTCGCCGAGGGCGATCAGGTCACGACGGGCCGGATCGTGGTGGAGATCGCGGGGTGATTGCCGGGGGCGAGACGCGCGCTGCCGGGCGCGGTCATTGGGCCCTGGCATAGAGACTTCCCGTGCGGTTGCCCCTCACCCCAACCCTCTCCCCGTGAAGAACGGGGAGCGGTGCTCGCGGCGATGCCTCGTCTCAAACTGACGATCCGGAACTGATCATTGAGGCAATCTCCGTCGGCACGAACGGTGCAACCTCTCCCCGCCCTTTTGCGGGGAGAGGTCGGATTGCGCAGCAATCCGGGTGAGGGGCATGGCACTGAGGTTGCCGGCGGGAGGTCTGTCGGAGTCGCATGTCGGCGCCACACACGCACGAGCCGCCCGCCGCTGTCGCCAAGCCTCAGGACTGCAGCTGCGCTTCACCCCGGCAATTGCCGCCGCAACGTCGCGACCAGCCGCGACGTCTGGAACGGCTTCGACAGCAGCGGCGCGCTGGCGAATTCCTCGGGGCATTGGTCGACCGAATAGCCGGTGACCGCAACGAACGGAACGCCCTGCGCCTGCAGGGCGCGGGCGATCGGGGCCGAGGTCTCGTGTCCGAGATTGACGTCGAGAACGGCGAGGTCGCAGCGGTGCCGCTGCAGCAGGTGCAGCGCCTTTCCCACCGTCGGCGCGACGCCGACCACGGCAAACCCGGCCTCTTCCAGCTCGACCGACAGGTCGAAGCCGATCATGGGATCGTCCTCGACGATCAGGACATTGACCTTGTCAGCAACGGGCATGGAGGCTGCCGCGGCTGATGCGTTGCAAGGGGCAGTTGAGGTGCCAGCGGAGGCCGGACGCCGCGTAATCGATCTCGACCGATGCATCCAGCCCGGCCCGGACCATGTCGGTGATGACGCGGCTGCCGAAGCCGCGTTGTTCCGGCGACGCGACCGCGGGGCCACCGCTCTCGCGCCAGCTCATGTCGAAGTCGTCGCCATCGCATCGCCAGTCGATCGCAACACGTCCGTCGTTGCCCGAGAGCGCGCCATGTCTCGCGGCATTGGTGATCAGCTCGTGGACGGCCAGGCCGATCGCCTGTGCCGCTTCCGGCGTCAATTCGATCTGCGGCCCGTCGATCGCGATGCGATTGCCGATGAGGTCGCGGAAGGCGCTGAGCTGGGCGTGAACGAGATCGCGCAGCGGAATGAAGCGCCAGTCGTTCTGGATCAGCAGATCCTGATTGCTCGCAATCGCCTGCAGGCGCTGCAGGAAGCGATCGAGATCGAGCGGCCGGCCATGGCGCGTCATCTGCCGCGCAATCGCCTGCACCAGCGACAACAGGTTCTTGCTGCGATGGTTGACCTCGGCGAGCAGGGTGTGCAACTGCTCGCGGGTCTGGCGCTTGTCGGTGATGTCGCGCACGATCTTGGAGGCGCCGATGATGCGGCCGGCGGGATCGCGGACTGGTGAGACGGTCACCGAGACGTCGATCAGCGCGCCGTCCTTGCGCAGCCGCACGGTTTCGAAATTGTCGATCATCTCGCCGGAGACGACGGTGGCGAGGATGCGATCCTCCTCGGCCTGGCGCTCCCCGGGGATGATCGTGCGGATCGAGCGGTTGATCATCTCGCCTTCCGAGAACCCGAAGATGCGCTCGGCGCTCTTGTTCCAGCTGGTGACGGTGCCGTCCAGCGTCTTGCTGACGACGCCATCCGATGAGGAGGTGACGATGGCGGCCAGCATCGCGGCGCTGCGCTGCGCCGTCTTGATCGTGGTGACGTCGCGCAGGATGCCCGAGACACCGATGATCTGACCGAGTCCGTCGCGGATCGGCGAATAGGTGATGGCGACCTCGATCGGGCGGCCGTCTTTCGCCAGCCGGACCGTCTCGAAGCTCTCGATCGAAGCGCCGACGCTGACACGGGCGCGGATCGACAGGGCCTCCTGCTTCAGCTCGGGAGGAACGATATTCAGAATCGACTGTCCGATCATCTCGGCGGCGCGATAGCCCAGCATCCGTTCACATGCCGCATTCCAACTGCGGATGATCCCGTCCACGGTGGTGCCGAAGATGGCGTCAGCGGACGCATTCACGATCGCGGCGAGATAGGCTGCGTCGTCGTCGGTCGCGCGGGGGGCGTTGGAGGCGCCGGGCATTCCGTGCACGTCGCGGGCTCCTTGCTAGCAGGCCGGCCAAGAAGGCGCTGCGCACCCGATTACCAACTTGTTTGTGTACGAATGCAAGAGCTATCTCATTCGCTGCTTGGTGTTGGCTTTTCCGGCAACGAGGACAAGGAGAGTCGCGGTCGGCATACCGACTCGGGGACGTGCGACGTGCTCCAGCTCACGGCGGCGAATACACGAAACGCTGACTTGACAGTTTTGTTCCAGCGGATCGGTCCGAAAAAGAAGAAACAGCCCGCGCGTCGAAACAGGCAGCGGGCGCAGCGCATCCCCGTACCGGGTGCAGCGCAATCTGCGTCTGAGCGCAACACACGCCGGCCAGGCCGGTTGCCCATTACTTCCTGAGGCTGAGGATATAGCCGGCGAGATCGTCCGCGTCGGCTGCACCGAGCGGGCTGTTGGCCATCGTGGCGTGCGGAAGCAGCAGGAACCTCACCAGCATCTCCCTGGTCAGGCCCTCCTTGGCGGCGATGGCGACGAACGGCCGGGCGCGCCGGAACCGGGGCGCCTCGGCGCCGACCACATGGCACTCGGCGCACCAGCGTTCCGCAACTTGGCGGCCATGGTCGAGATCCTCTGCCGCCGCCGGCGTCAGGAGCAGCAACAGCAGCATCGGCAGCGCGATGGTGCGGCGCATGGAGCTTTGCTCCTCAGAGCGGCTGGTCGTCATCGGTCGACGGCTGCTCCTGCAGCGAGACGATGTCGCCGCCGCCGAATTCGTCCTCTGGGGGCGGGTAGACCCACATGTGATCGCGCACCTCCCGGACGCCGTCCACGCTCTTGGCCGCCACGATCGCGGTGGCGCGTTCACTCTCGTGACGCACCGCGCCGCTCAGATGCGCGATCCCGTTGCGAACCACGACATTGAAGCGGCAGTGCTTGCAGGCGGCCTGGTCGAGCGCGTCCAGGATCGCAGCGCGGATGGCGTCGTCGTCGGACGTGGGCCCGGGAACCGTGGTGGCGAGATCGGCCAGGGTCTGGACGAAGTCGGTGTGCGTGATCATCCCGACCAGCCGGTCGCCACTGACGACGGGCAGGCGCTTGACGCTGCGCTTCTCCATGATCGCGGCGATCTCGCCGAGAGCGGCGTCCTGGCTGACCGTGACCGGAGGGCGGCTCATGATGTCGCCCACCGTGCGGCCATGGGCGTGGACGAAATCGGCGCTGACGCGGCCGCGGCCGACGAGGAGGTCGAGCCAGCGGCCGTGCCGCCGTTCCGTGCCGAGTTCGGCCCGACGCAGGAAGTCGCCGTCGGTGACCATGCCGACGAGCTGGCCGGAGGCGTCCACCACCGGCAGGCCGCCGATGTGGTTGCGCAGCATGATCCGCGCCGCCTCGGCCACCGGCGTTCCGGGGGTGACCGTGATCACCGATCTCGTCATGATTTGATGAGCGCGCATGTCGTCGTCTCGTGCAATGGCTGCGGCTGCAATCGGTGGAGGATAGGCTCGGCGATGCTGCCTGCGCTTGACAAGGATCAACCCGAGGTCGCGACGGTCTAGACGATCCGCGAGGTCTTGTTGCCCCAATAGCGGTCGCGCAACAGGCGCTTGTAGAGCTTGCCGGTCGGCAGCCGCGGCAGCTCCTTCTCGAAGTCGATCGAGCGCGGCACCTTCTGCCGTGCCAGCGATTGCCGGCAAAAGGCGATCAGCTCCTCCTCCAGCTCAGGACCGGGCGTGATGCCCGACATCGGCTGGATCACCGCCTTCACCTCCTCGCCGAGATCGGCATTGGGCACGCCGAACACGGCGGCATCGGCGACCTTGGGATGGGTGATCAACAGGTTCTCGCATTCCTGCGGATAGATGTTCACGCCGCCGGAGATGATCATGAAGGTGGCGCGGTCGGTGAGATAGAGATAGCCGTCGGCATCGACATAGCCGACGTCGCCGACGGTGCTCATGGTGCCGTCGGCCGAGCGCGCCTCCTTGGTGCGCTCGGGGTCGTTGAAGTACTCGAACGGCGATCCCGTCTTGAACCATACCGTGCCGGCGGTGCCGACAGGGCAGGGCTGCATGTTTTCGTCGAGGATATGCAGGTCACCGAACAGCACCTTGCCGACGGTGCCGCGATGCGCCAGCCACTGCTCGCTGTCGCAGGCGGTGAAGCCGAGGCCCTCTGTGGCGCCGTAATATTCGTGGATGATCGGCCCCCACCATTTGATCATGTCCTCCTTGACCTGTGCGGGGCAGGGTGCGGCGGCGTGAATGGCCACTTCCAGCGAGGACAGGTCGTAGCGGGTGCGGACATCCTCCGGCAGTTTCAGCATGCGCGAGAACATCGTCGGCACCAGCTGAGTATGGGTGATGCCCCACTGCTGGACGAGCTGGAGATAGCGCTCGGGCTCGAAATTCTCCATGATGATGGCGGTGCCGCCTGAGCGGATGGTGAGATTGACGGCGGCCTGCGGCGCGGAATGATAGAGCGGCGCAGGGGAGAGGTAGATCATGCCCTCGCGATAGCGCCACAGCTTCTCCAGGAAGTCGAAGATCGGGAGCTGCTGCACGGGCGGCTGCTCCGGCAGCGGCCGCAGGATGCCCTTCGGCCGGCCCGTCGTACCGGACGAGTACAGCATCGCGGTGCCGACGCCCTCGTCGGCAATCGGCGTCGACGGCAGGCCGGATGTCGCCTCCGCGAGGCCGACGATACGCTCGCTTTCACCGGGGCCATCGGCGACGATGCACAGCTCGATGCCTGGCGCGTCCTTCATCGCCTCGCGCGCGACGTCGAGCTTGGCGACCGACGTGATCAGCAGCCGCGACTGGCTGTTGTTGAGGATGTAGGCGAGCTCGCCAGGCGTCAGGTAGGAGTTCACGCAGGTGAAGTACAGGCCGGAGCGCTCGCCGGCGCCGCACGACTCGAGATAGCGATTGTTGTTCTCCATGAAGATCGAATAATGATCCAGCCGCTTCAGGCCATGACGGCGGAACAGATGCGCAAGGCGATTGCTGCGCGCCTCCAGCTCGCGATAGGTCACGGCTTCGCCGGTGGAGGCCATGATGAAGGCGGGCTGCAAGGGGCGCAGCTTCGCGTGCTTGCCGGTGTACATGTCTGCTCCTCCCATGACCGTCCGGCGGAGGCTTCGGGTGCACGCGGCGTAAGGCAGGGCGGAGCGATGCGGACGACGTCCGCGTCACGCGCTGGGCTGTTTCCGTCCGGGCACACCATCCTCACGGGGACGGCAGCTTGTTGATTGCCCGCCAGTCTAGCGGACGGGTTCCACGTGGATCAACCGCCGTCTCAGCCCTTTGGCTGAGGCGGGAAGGGATGGGCGCGGCCGGGGTTCTGGCCTAACGTGAGGGCGCATTCCGAACGAATGACTTCTCAGAAGCAAGAAACTCCGGGAGAGACGATATGAATTCGCGTTGGTTGGCCTTTGCGGCCATCGGTGCGCTGCTGATCGCGGCGCCAGCCTCGGCCCAGGTCAAGATCGGCATCCTCAACGACCAGTCCGGCGTCTATGCCGATTACGGCGGCAAATATTCCGTCGAGGCCGCCAGGATGGCGATCGAGGATTTCGGCGGCGAAGTGCTCGGGCAGAAGGTCGAGATGGTGACGGCCGACCACCAGAACAAACCTGATCTCGCCTCGTCCATCGCCCGGCGCTGGTACGACACCGAAGGTGTCGACATGATCACCGAGCTGACGACCTCCTCGGTCGCGCTGGCGATCCAGGATCTGTCGAAGGAGAAGAAGAAGATCGACATCGTCGTCGGCGCCGCGACCTCGCGCATCACTGGCGATGCCTGCACGCCCTACGGCTTCCACTGGGCCTATGACACCCGCGCGCTCGCGGTCGGCACCGGCGGCGCGCTGGTCGAATCCGGGGGCGACACCTGGTTCTTCATGACCGCCGACTACGCCTTCGGCTATGCGCTGGAAAAGGACACCAGCGACATCGTGACGTCCAAGGGCGGCAAGGTGCTGGGCTCGGTGCGCATCCCGCTGAACTCCTCGGACTTCTCGTCCTTCCTGCTGCAGGCGCAGAGCTCGAAGGCCAAGATCATCGGGCTCGCCAATGCCGGCCTCGACACCACCAACTCGATCAAGCAGGCGGCCGAGTTCGGCATCGTCAAGGGGGGCCAGAAGCTCGCCGGCCTGCTGATGACCTTGTCCGAGGTGCATGGCCTCGGGCTGGAGGCGGCGCAGGGGCTGGTGCTCACCGAGGGCTTCTACTGGGATCATGACGACAAGGCCCGCGCGTTCAGCGAGCGCTTCATGAAGCGGACGGGGCGCATGCCGAGCATGATCCATGCCGGCACCTATTCGGCGACGCTGTCCTATCTGAAGGCGGTGAAGGCCGCGGGCACCAAGGACTCCGACGCCGTGGCGGCGAAGCTCAAGGAACTGCCGGTCGACGATGCCTTCGCGCAGGGCAAGGTGCTCGCCAACGGCCGCATGGTCCACGACATGTATCTGTTCGAGGTCAAGAAGCCGTCGGAATCGAAGAAGCCCTGGGACTACTACAAGCTGCTCGCCACGGTGCCCGGCGACAAGGCGTTCTTCACGCCCAAGGAGAGCGGCTGCCCGCTGACGAAGTAATCTCAAAAAAAACAGGTGTCGTCCCGGCCTTGAGCCGGGACGACGGCGGAGGGTTGAGCGGTCAGCCGTGCAGCATCCGCCACAGGATGGCGACGAGCGCGCCGACGAGCAGGGTGGAGGCTGCCAGCGCCTGGATGCCGAAGCCGGGGCCGCGCTTCTCGGCGGCCTTGGCGTAGGACACCATGTACATCGCGCGGCCGGCGATCCAGACGATGCCGATCAACGCCGCAATCGCATCGCTGACATAGATTGCGAACAGCCACAGCGCCGGCAGGAAGATCGGCAGCCATTCCAGCGTATTGACCTGCACCCGATAGGTGCGCTCGAAATCGAGATTTCCCGTCACCGCCGGCGCCTTCACACCGAAGCGGGCCCGCGCCTGCGCGACGCGGACCGCCATGTAGAAATACAGCATGAGCGCGAGCACGGTGACGAGTGCGGTGAAGTGATACATGCGTGGTCCCCCCTCTTGTAAGCGCCTTTAATATCCGGTCAGCTCAAGATAGCCCACCCCGCTATGGCTGCCCTTGAAGCTGATCGGCCCCTCCCAATAGGGCACGCGCGTGCCCATCCAGGCGTTCGGATTGAGCGGCGTGCTGTCGATGGCGATGCCAAGCGCTGATATTTCGACGCGCCAGCCGACCGGGAGCTTGCGCTCGCCGATGCCGACGATGTCCATAGGTCGCATCGCGATGTCGCCGGGGCCGAGCGGTCGCGACGCGCCGTCGGCGGTGATCCAGGTGCCGGACGTGTAGTCGCCGTTGCCCTGGCGCATCCGGTACAGCATCAGCTTTTCGCCGCCGGAAAAATGCAGCGCGAACCAGTCCCAGCCGCTCTGGTCGGAGGCCAGCGGCTGGCTGCTCCATTCGCGGTCGAGCCAGGCCATCCCGGTGACCTCGACAGGCTTGTCGTCGAAGCTGAGGCGGCCGCGCGCGCGATAGAATGGCTGGCTGTAGTAGTAGGAGGCCTGGCCGCGCTCCGACTTGCGGCTGTAGCCGCCGATGCCCTGCAGAACGACGGGACGGTCCGCCTCCAGATGCAGCGCGTAGGAGAAATCGGCCGCGCTCGCGCTCATGTCGAGCGGCGCCAGCGACGGGTCGTCGGTCGCCGCCGTGCCGCGCAATTGCCAGTCGTCGATCCAGGCCTGGAACGGTTTTG
This sequence comes from Bradyrhizobium sp. HKCCYLR20261, assembly GCF_051168435.1. NCBI lineage: Bacteria > Pseudomonadati > Pseudomonadota > Alphaproteobacteria > Hyphomicrobiales > Nitrobacteraceae > Bradyrhizobium > Bradyrhizobium sp. HKCCYLR20261. The sequence continues at coordinate 780,787 of NZ_JBNPUZ010000001.1, read as the reverse complement.
CTTCCACGCCGGCCTGCCCGACGCCGCCGCGTGCAAACTTCTCGGTCGAGCGATGGCTGTCGGCGCGCGTCACCGCGGCATGCGCCATCCAGAGCTGCTGGTTGTCGAATCCTTGCGCTTGCGCTCCGGGCAGCGAGGCCGAGCGGAACAGCGTCCACTGCAGGCCATAGGCCTTGCCGTTGGCGTCGCTGAGATTGGCCGTGATGTACCACCACTCGATGCGGAAATCGTCGTGCGGCCCGTGGTCGGCCGGGAAGCTGAATGTCTTGCCCGGCGTCACCGGCGCAAAGCCCTCGGCGCTGTCGGCGAGGCCGGCAAAGCCCTGCGCGCGGGCGAGGCGCGGCAGCGCCAGCAGGCCGAGCCCGCCGATCAGGCCGCGCCGCGTGATCATGGCTCTAGCGCTCAATGGTGAAGGTCCTCACGAGATGGGCCGGCTGCATCCGCGCCAGCCGCAGCACCGGCAGCAGCGAGGCGATCAGGGCCGCGACGAGGGTGACGATCAGCAACCGCACCAGCTGCAGCGGAAACACGTCGAACGGCAGCCGCCAGCCGAAGGCTTTGACGTTGACGATCGCGATCAGGCACCACGCCACCACCAGCCCGAGCGGCAGCGCCAGCAGTGCGGTGAGGCCGGCGAGTGACAATGTCTTCAGCAACTCGACCTCGGCGAGCCGGCGCCGCGTCAGCCCGATCGCCCAGAGCGGCGCGAGCTGCGGCAGGCGCGAATTGGCGAGCGTCAGCAGGCTCGTCAGCAGCGCGATGGCGGCGACGCCGAGCGTGAAGGTGTTGAGCGCGCCGGTCACCGCAAAGGTGCGGTTGAAGATCTGCTTGGACTCCTGCTTCACGGTGGCCTGGTCGACGACGTTGCGGCCGTCGAGTCCGAACTTGTCGGTCAGCGCGCTGATCAGCCCCGGCACGTCGGCGGGCGCCGCGCGCACCGCCATGCGCGTGATCGGCGTCGCCGGGAAACGGCGCGTCAGCGCGGCGACGTTGACGGTGACCTGGCCCTTCGGGTTGCCGTAGTCGGCATAGATGCCGGCCACAATGATGCGCCAGTCGCCGGTCGGGGCGGGGATGTCGATGCTGTCGCCGAGCGAGAGATTGAGCCGTCGCGACAGCTGCTCGCTGACGAAGCCGGCATCGCCGCGCACCAGCTGCTTCCAGCCCTCGGGGCCGGCCTGCAGCAACGGCCAATGTGCGCGATAAGTGTCGTGATCGGGCAGGCCGAGCACATCGATCGGCGCGCCTGCGAGCTGCGTCTCGGCGCGGCCGCCCGGCAGCACCGCCCGCACCTCGGGCCGCGTGCGCAGCCAGCCTTGAATCTCGCGCGCCTGCGCTTCGTCGGTCGCGCTGATGTAGACATCGGCGGCGAGCCGGCCGTCGAGCCAGACCAGGAAGGTGCGGCTGAAGGTCTCGACCATCGTCGCCACGCCGACGTTGACGGCGAGCGCCATCAGCAGCGCCATCAGCGCCAGCGACAGCCCTGAGATCTGTTGCCGACTGTCGGCCCAGAACCATTGCGCCAGCGCCGCGCGTGCGCCGCGTTCGCCCAGCCGCAGCACCAGCTCCAGGATCGCCGGCAGCAGCAGCGCGGCGCCGAGCATCATTGCGGCGAGCACGCCGAAGCCGGCGAGCAGCGATTGGCCGAGCCACAGCAGCAGGCCGGCCGTGACGAAGAAGGCGAGCGCGACGGCGCTCTGCAAGCGCAGCCAGCGCCGCTGCGCCTCCTGCCACGCGTAAGGCTGCGCCGCCGACAGGATCGGCAGCCGCATCGACTTGATCAGGCTCGTGGTCGCCGCCGCCAGCGCGCCGGCGACGCTGATGACGAGGCCGGCGAGCCACCATGCCGGCTGCAGGCTCAGCTCGCCCGGCACCTGCGCGCCATAGAGCCCGCGCAGCGACGCCGCCACATTCGGCAACAGCGACGCTGCGATGATGTAGCCGCAGACGAGTCCGACGAGACCTGCAACGAGTGCGAAGGCGATGAGCTCGCCGATCAGCACCGCGTTGAGCTGGCGAGCGGACACGCCGCAGGCGCGCAACGTGCGCAATACCGGCAATCGTTGCTCGAAGGCAAGGCCGATCGCGGAGTTGACGATGAACAGCCCGACGACGAAGGACAGCAGGCCGAAGGCGGTGAGATTGAGATGGAAGCTGTCGGTCAGCCGCTCCAGGTCGGTCTCGGCCTCGGGCTGGACCAGTTGCAGCCGGCCGCCGGCGAAGCTCTGCAACGGCGGGCGTTGGCCGATCGTCTTGCCGACCAGTAGCCGCGAGATCTGGCCGGGCTTGTCGAGCAGCCGCTGCGCGTCGCTGATGTCGACAACGAGCACGCCGGGTGCGAGCTGCTGTTGCGCCATCAGCGGCGGCATCACGGCGTCATTGCTGAGCCGCGGCGCCGCGCCGTCCTTCAGTCCGAGTTCGGCCAGCGTTTCCGGCGAGATCAGCGTGCGGTGCGGCGGCGTCAGGAACGCCTCGAGCTCGCTGCGTCCGACCATCGGCGCATCGCCGACCTCGCGGGGAATGCTGAACGGCTCGATGCCGAGCAGCCGGATCGAACGGCCGTCGATCTGCACCCGCCCTTCGACCACCGGCGACACCGCCCAGCCGGCGCGGCGCAGCTCGGCGAATACGCTTTGCGGCAGCATCTTGCCGTCGGTCGCGACCAGCATCGGTGTGCGTGCGCCGCCGAAGATCGCGGCCGCGCGGTCATAGGAGTTGCGCGCCTGCTGGTTCAGCGCCTGCACGCCGCTCCACAGCGCGGTCGCCGAGATCAGCCCGATCAGCAGGGTCGCGAGCTGCATCGGATGCCGCCGCCAATGGCTGAGCAGCACGGCGAGAATCCACAGCGCGCGCCTCATGCGACGCGGCCTGCATGCAGATGCACGTGGCGGTCGAGCATCGCGGCGAGCCGCGCGCTGTGGGTCACCATCAGGAAGCCGCAGCCGGTGCGCGCGACGAGATCGCGCGTCAGCGCCATCACCTCGTCGGCGGTGTCCTCGTCGAGATTGCCGGTCGGCTCGTCCGCGAGCAGAAGCGCCGGCTTGATCGCCAGCGCGCGGCCGATCGCGACGCGCTGCTGTTGTCCGCCGGACAATTGTTCGGGATAGCGCTTCAGCAGCGGCTTCAATCCGAGCCGCTCCACGAGTTCGGTGTGCCACGCCGCATCGTGCCGCCCCGCGAGCCGTGCCTGAAAGGCGAGATTGTCGGCCACCGAGAGGCTCGGCACCAGGTTGAACTGCTGGAACACAAGCCCCAGACGCTCGCGCCTCAGCGCAGCGCGGCCGGCATCGTCGAGCCCGCTGACCGGCGTGTTCTCCAGCAGGATGTCGCCGCGATCGGCGGCATCGAGGCCCGCGATCAGGTGCAGCAACGTGCTCTTGCCGGAGCCGGATTCACCGGTGAGCGCGACACGCTCGCCGCTGAAGACGTCGAGATCGACGCCGCGGAGAACATTCACGGTCTCGCCGGCGGAGGGATAGGTCTTGAACAGGTTTCTGACGCTCAACACGGGATCAACTGCCTTGCTGCACGACGGCATATAGCAAGGCCGCAGCGCGATATCACGGGTGTCTTGGTCGCGCCGCGTCCTTCGCCGGTATTGCTGTCATGCAGCCGCAGACGTCGGTTGCGTACGATGCGCGGGCGTGGCTAGCATGAGGAAAACCCGCATTGACGGGGATCAAGAGAAACGACGGGGAACGACCATGGCCGCGCCGGCGACGACTGCGTCGACATCGATCAAAACGCCGAAGGGCGCCTGGAGGATCACGCTTCTCCTGTTTCTCTTCATGCTCGTGAACTTCGCCGACAAGATCGTGGTCGGGCTCGCGGGCGTCCCGATCATGACCGATCTCAAGCTCTCGCCGGAACAATTCGGCCTGCTCGGCTCCTCCTTCTTCTTCCTGTTCTCGATCTCGGCCATCGCCGTGGGCTTCGTGGTCAACCGCATCGAGACGCGTTGGGTCCTGCTCGCGCTGGCCGTGATCTGGTCGATTGCCCAGTTTCCGATGGTCGGCGACGTCGGCTTCACGACGCTTCTGATCTGCCGCGTCATTCTCGGCGCCGGCGAGGGCCCGGCCGCGTCGGTGGCCCTTCACGCGATGTACAAATGGTTCCCCGACGAAAGGCGCGGCCTGCCGACCGCGCTGCTGTCGCAGGGCGCGGCCTTCGGCGTCATCGTGGCGGTGCCGGCGCTGAACGCCATCATCGTCAGCTTCGGCTGGCATTATGCCTTCGGCGCCCTCGGCCTGGTCGGATTGCTGTGGGGCGCCGCCTGGATCGCGCTCGGCCGCGAGGGGCCCCTGGCCGATACCGAGACGACGGCGACCAAGGAGACGCCGGTGCCCTATACGCAGCTGTTGCTGTCGCGCACCTTCATCGGCTGCGTCGCCGCCAGCTTCAGCGCCTATTGGGCGCTGTCGCTCGGCCTCACCTGGTTCACGCCGTTTCTGATCAAGGGGCTCGGCCTCAGTCAGCAGCAGGCCGGCCTCGTCTCGGTGCTGCCCTGGATCTTCGGCGCGGTGGTGGTGCTGGCGACCGGGCTGCTGTCACAGGTGCTGATGGCGCGCGGACTCTCGACTCGTCTGGCCCGCGGAGTGCTCGGCTCGGTGCCGCTGGTGGCCGGAGGTCTCGTCATGGCCATGCTGCCGTATGGCGGCAGTCCCGCGATGCAGATCGCGTTGATCGTGATCGGCTCGGGCCTGTCCGGTGCGATCTACGTCGTCTGCCCGCTGATGATCGGCGAGTTCACGCCCGTCCGCCAGCGCGGCGCTGTCATGGCGATTTATGGCGCCGGCTACACGCTCGCCGGCATCGTCGCGCCGATCGTCATGGGCAAGGTGGTGCAGAACGCCGCAACGGCGCTCGACGGCTATGTGCAGGGCTTCGTCATCAACGCTGTCGTGCTGGTGGTCTCAGGCCTGGTCGGCCTGGCGCTGCTGTGGCCGGAGAGCGAACGCGCGCGCCTGGCGGCGTACCGGGCGGCGATGCCGAAATTCGCGTGAGCTATTATAGTGAGCGCTCGCGCCCGCCATCTGCAAGTCTGAGCCGCACGTGACGCTGCAGCCATGACCATCCGCTGTCGTCCCGGACAAGCGCGCGGCACGCGCGCGCAGATCCGGGACCCATAACCCCAGGGAGATGTTTGAGGCAGGCTGGTCGATCAATCTCGCCTGGCCACGTAAGCCACGGAGTATGGGTCCCGGGTCGGCGTCCGCCAACGCTTGCGCGTTGCCGGACTTGCCCGGGACGACACGTCAGGTGGGGCGCAGTCCCTGGTACGCCTCAGCTATGCGTGTCGGCTACGAGTGTCGACGGCCCGGTCGGGAGCACCGTCCGTCATTGCCGATTGGAACGCGCTCCCCTGACCAGCCGTCCCGGACGCGCGCCGGTGGCCTGGCCCTGGCGGCGTGTCACCACGCCTGAGACGATCGTCGCGTCGTAGCCGTCCACGTCCTGCATCAGCCGGCGGCCGCCGACCGGCAGGTCGTAGTGCACCTTGGGCGGATGCAGATGCAACCGGTCGTAGTCGATGACGTTGACGTCGGCCTTGTAGCCCGGTGCGATCAGGCCGCGGTCCTCGAGGCCGACCGACAACGCGGTCTTGCGCGCCTGCGCGGCGACCACGAACGGGATCGACAGCTTCTCGCCACGCTTGCGGTCGCGCGTCCAGTGCGTCAGCAGGTAGGTCGGAAAATTGGCGTCGCAGATGATGCCGCAATGCGCTCCGCCGTCGCTCAAGCCTGGCACGCTTCTGGGATCGCGCAGCATCTCATAGGTCGCATCGAGATTGCCGTCGGAATAATTCAGGAAAGGCACGTAGAGCATGCCGCGCCCGCCATCCGTCAGCATCGCGTCGTAGGCCAGTTCCTCCGGCCGGCAGCCCTTCGCGCGCGCTTGCGCACCGAGCGACCGCTCCGGCGGCTGTTCGTAGTCCGGCGGATCGCCGAGCAGGTACATCTTGTCGTAGTTGGGCTTGAAGAACAGCGGATCGTCGGTGGCGGTGGCCTGCTCGCTCAGGATCGCCGCGCGGAGCTGCGGATCGCGCATCCGCGCGACGCGCTCGTCGAGCGGCAGGTGCGCGATCGCCTGGTAGGTCGGATGCGTCTGCAGCGGGTTGCGCGACAGTTCGAGCCCCAGCAGCAGTCCCACGGGGCGCGCCGCGATCTGCGCCGTCACCGACAGGCCGCGCGCGGCGGCGGCATTGATTTCGGCCAGGGTCTGCCGCCAGCGCTGCGGCGCGCGGTCGTTCTGGGTGACCGAGAACGAGATCGGGCACTTCGTGGCGTCGGCGATGCGCAGCATCATCGGCAGGTCTTCGTGGATGGTCGAGATGTCCAGCACGAATTGCAGCACGCTGCGGCCGGCGCCGTGCATCGCCTGCGCAATCGTGGTCAGCTCGTCCTCGCCGGCCTTCAGGGTCGGCGTGTAGTCGCCGGTCGACGTCCGATGGTTGAGCGTGCGCGAAGTCGAGAAGCCGAGCGCGCCGGCCTTCACCGCGTCGCGCGCCAGCGCCGCCATGGCGCGGTTGTCGTCGGCCGTGGCGGGATCACGCCGCGCGCCGCGCTCGCCCATCACATAGACGCGCAGCGCCGCATGCGGCAGCTGCGCGCCGATGTCGAGGTCGAATGAGCGCCTGGACAACCAGTCCATGTAGTCCGGAAAACTTTCCCACTCCCAGGGAATGCCGGCCTCGAGCACCGGCTCGGGAATGTCCTCGACGCCCTCCATCAACTGGATCAGGCGCTGATGATCGGCCGGCCGGCACGGCGCGAAACCGACGCCGCAATTGCCCATGATCGCGGTCGTGACGCCGTTCTGCGAGGACGGCGAGATGTCGTGGCTCCAGGTGACCTGGCCGTCGTAATGGGTGTGGACGTCGACGAAGCCGGGCGTGACCAGCTTGCCGCGCGCATCGATCTCCTCGCGGCCGGATGCCGCGATCTTGCCGACCGCGGCGATGCGGCCATCCGCGATCGCGACATCGGCTTCGTACAGGTCGCCGCCCGAGCCATCGGCAATGGTTCCGCCGCGGATCACGAGATCAGGCTGCGTCATGGCGTGTCTTCCCCGGATGTTTGTTGTTGTGGTCATCATCGGCGGACGAGGGATGATGTCAACCTGCGAGGAAGCGGGTGTGTCTCGATGCCTATGCGCTGCGGATATGAGTCAGTGGCTCAGCACGAGCGATAGCTTCAGGACTTCTGAGTGGAAGTCGAGCTGCCTCCACGACGGAGGTACGCCCCCCTCCCCCTTGCGGGCAGGGGAATCGCATGTGAAATTACGCTGTAAGGCATTGTGATCCGGTCAAAAATCGATTCTGAAGGCGGCTCCTGAGCTGGAAGGAGCTGCCGATGGACCGATTCTCGGAATGCTTCGAAGACCTGCCCGACCCGCGCGCGGACAATGCGCTGCACGATCTGACGGAGATTTTGTTCATTGCGCTGATGGCGACGTTGTGCGGGGCGACCAGTTGTACCGACATGGCGCTGTTTGCGCGGTCGAAGGCCTATCTCTGGAAAGATGTGCTGGTGCTCAAGCATGGATTTCCGAGCCACGACACGTTCAGCCGTGTGTTCCGCATGCTCGACCCGAAGGCGTTCGAGACGGCATTCCGGCGTTTCATGGAAGCCTTCGCCGAAGGCGCGAAGATCGCACAGCCGCAGGGCGTGATCGCCCTGGATGGAAAGGCGCTCCGGCGAGGTTATGAACGCGGCAAGAGCCACATGCCGCCGGTCATGGTGACGGCGTGGGCGGCGCAGACGCGCATGGCGCTGGCCAATGTTCTGGCGCCAGACAACAACGAAGTGGCCGGCGCTTTGCAATTGCTGCAGCTTCTGCAGCTCAAGGGGTGCGTTGTGACAGCCGACGCGCTGCACTGCCATCGCGAGATGGCCAAGCAGATCGTGGCGCGAGGTGGCGACTACGTCCTGGCGGTGAAGGAGAACCAGCCCGCTCTGCTGGCCGACGCACGAGCGGCGATCGCCGCAGCGGCGCGCAAGGGCAGCAAAGCGGTCGCCATGACCGATGCAGACCATGGCCGCAAGGAAAAGCGCAGTGCGCTCGTGGTGCCCGTCAAGGACATGGCGACGAAACACAACTTTCCAGGTCTCAAAGCCGTCGCGCGGATCAAGAGCAAGCGCGGCAAGGACAAAACCGTCGAGCGCTACTTTCTGATGAGCCAGAATTTCAGCCGCACGGAGGTTCTGCGCATCGTTCGCACCCATTGGAGCATCGAAAACGGCCTGCACTGGCCGCTCGATGTCGTTCTCGATGAGGATCTCGCTCGCAACCGCAAGGACAACGGCCCCGCCAATCTTGCCGTGCTCAGGCGACTGGCCCTCAACGTCGCCAGAGCCCACCCCGACACATCCATCTCGTTGCGTCTCAAGCTTAAGCGCGCCGGTTGGAACGATGAATTCTTTTTCGAACTCCTCGGTCACATGCGATAGCCCTGCCCTTGCGGGGAGGGGTCGGGGGTGGGGGGCTCCGGGCGACGCTCGAAGTGATGAGAGGCGGGAAAAGACTTAGAACCAATCGGCTTGCAGCGATTAGGTGCGCATCACGGACTTCAGCACCCGTGGACCCCCACCCCCGACCCCTCCCCGCAAGGGGGAGGGGAGTGGACCCTTTGCGGGGTGAGAGCTTCGTGCATCGCGAAGATGCGCGACATCAGCAGCGTCACGCCGCCTTCTTCTTCGGTTCGGTGAAGAACGCCAGCACGATGGTCAGCAGCATGAATACGACTGATGCGCCGAACACCCAGCGCGGGGCGTTCATGTCCATGATCCAGCCGAACAGCAGCGGGCTGACGACGCCGGCGAAGTTGAAGCCGGTGGAGACGATGCCGAAGGCACGGCCGGCAGCACCGGGAGGCGCGGCGCTGCGCACCATCATGTCGCGCGACGGCGCGATCACGCCCGCCATGAAGCCGGCGGTCAGCATGATCGCGACCAGCAGCACCGCCGGCAGATTGACGAAGGTGATGATCAGCACCAGCACGGCATTGATCGCATAGGCGACCGCCGCGACCAGGTTGTGGTGGCGGATGCGGTCGGCGAGCTGGCCGCCGGCGAGCACGCCCACGGCGCTGGCGCCGAGGAACGCGGTCAGCGCGATGTTGGCGGTCGAAAACGAGATGCCATAGCCGTTCATGAAGGCGACCACGCCGAAGCTGGAGATGCCGGCGTTGGACAGGCTGAGCAGCATGAAGAACACGGTGAGCAGCATCAGCATCGGCGTCAGCAGGTTCGGCTGCTTGGCCTTGGTCCCGTCGGCCTTGGTGGCATGCGGATGCGGCGGCACCTCCGGGACATTGCCGACGAGCAGCAACAGCGCGGCGAGCGGGCCCACGAGGCCGGCCGCCATCAGCGCGCCGGAGCCGCCGACGGTGGTGACCAGCGCTGCCATGACGGCGGGCGCGACCGCGCCGCCGAGATAGCCGGCAAAGGTATGCACGCCGAACGCGCGGCCCATCCGGCTCTCTTCCATATGGGCGGAGAGCAGCGCGTAATCCGAGGGGTGATAGACCGCGTTGGCGAGGCCGAGCAGCACGGCCGCGACGACGAGGCTCGTATAGGTGAGGTAGACGCCGAGCATCGCCAGCGACAGGCCGCCGAGCGTGAGGCCCAGCAGCAGAATGCGGCGGGCGCCGGCGCGGTCGACGAGATAGCCGACGGGGGCCTGGGTGAGCGCCGACACCACCGCGAACACCGTGAGCGGAAAGCCGAGTTCGACATAGCCGACGCCGAGCTTCTCCTTGAGGTACGGGAACAGCATCGGCAGCACCAGCATGTGCAAATGGCTGACCCAATGCGCCAGCGAGATCAGTGCCAGCGCGCGCAGCGAGGAGGCGGCGCGGATCGGAGCAGAGGTATGTTGCGATGCGGCGAGAACGTCAGCCATGGCGGATCCGTGCGACTCCGGGCGAAAACGATGGGCTGGAGGGGCGCGTTGCCGGTCAAAGCCATGGGCTCCCGCGGAGGGCGCGCGACACAACGCCACACTATCGGATTGCGGTTCATTGTCCATGAACGGCCGCGCATGGCACCTGCGCGCGCCGGCGGCGCCGCGTTGGCCCACGGAGGCCGGCCGGAGTACGCCTGCTACGGGACCACCGGCCCGCCGGCCTTCTTCCACGCATCCAGCCCGCCCTCGATATGCGCGGAATTGGCCAGCCCCGACGCTTGCGCCGTCTGCACCGCCATCGCCGAGCGTTCGCCATAGGCGCAGAAGAACACGATGCGGCGGCCGGTGGCGGCGGCGACCTCGCGCAGCATGCCGCCGGGCTTGAGATTGTCGGCGATCCCGGGATAGGGCGCGTGCAGCGCGCCGGACAGCGTGCCGTGCTTGGCGCGCTCCGAGGCCTCGCGCAGGTCGACCAGCAGCACGTCCGGCCGCCCCAGGCATTCGATCGCCTCGCGCGCCGACAGCGACAGTCCCTGCTTGGCGAGCTCCTCCTGGTGCAGGCCGACGCGCATGTTGGCGGGCACCGCGACGTCCATCATCTTCGGATTCGGCAGCTTCAGATTGGCCATCAGCGTGACGTAGTCGTCGATCGACGTCACCTGCAGGCGCGGATTGTAGCGGCGCTCCTCGCCGATGGTAGAGACGGTGTCGCCTTTGTAGTCGTGGGCGGGATAGACCAGCGTGTCGTCGGGCAGCCGCAGCAGCTTGTTGAAGATCGAGTCGTATTGCTGCCGCGCGTCGCCGTTCTGGAAGTCGGTGCGGCCGGTGCCGCGGATCAAGAGCGTGTCGCCGGTGAAGACGCGGTCGCCCATCAGGAAGCTGTAGGAATCGTCGGTGTGCCCCGGCGTGTACATCACGTCGAGGCTGATGCCTTCGATGGCGATCCGGTCGCCCTCGCTGACGCGCATCGCCACCACGTCGGCCTTGGTCTGCTCGCCCATGATCGTGACGCAATGGGTGCGGTCGCGCAGCGCACCGAGCCCGGTGACGTGATCGGCATGCAGATGGGTGTCGACGGCCTTGACGAGGCGCAGGTCCAGCTCGCGCAGCAACTGGCAATAGCGGTCGACCTTCTCGATCACGGGATCGATGATGACAGCCTCGCCGCCGCTGCGGCTGGCGAGAATGTAGCTGTAGGTGCCGGAGACGCTGTCGAACAATTGGCGGAAGATCATCGGCGTGTCCTCCCGATTCGGATCGCCGCCGGTTTAGACCACGATGGGCTCGCGGTCATCCATGCGCCGCAGAACGCCGCGCTGCATCGCGCCATGCCGTTCAGGATTGCGATGCGTATCCGGGATTGCCGTCGACGCCTGACAGCGTGACCTTGTTGGTTCCCACCAGCACCAGCTGGCCGTCGCGCAGATGGTTGGCGACGAGATCCCACACCGGCTCGCCGTCCTGCGCGTTCATCGAGGCCCAGCCGGCGACCTTGTAGCTCTTGTGCGCCTCCAGGCGGTGGCCATTGGCGAGCGTGAGATCGGAGATACGGCGGCCGATCGCCTCCGACGGCGAGCAGCGGTACGACAGGCCCCCGACGCGCACCATGTCGCCGCCCTGCTGCAGATAGGGATCGGCGTTGAAGAGATTGTCGCAGACGTCCTCGAGCACGTCCTTGATCTGCGCACCTGTCATCCGCTGCACATAGGTCTCGGGATAGGTGATCGCGGTCTGGGCCAGCACGTCCTCCATCACGACGGATTGGCCGGCCAGCACCGTCGGCCCCCATCGGAACCCCGGCGACAGCGCGATCTCGGCATCGAGGCCGCGACGCAGCGCCGCGCAGATCAGGTCGTCGGTCGGGCCTTCGAAATTGCCGCGGCGGTACAAGAGCCGGTCGGACGTCGCGAGCTTTTCGCTCCAGGCGGCGACCTGCGGCTGCTGCATCTGGTCGATCAGCGCCTGCATCGCCGGGTCGGGCTTCAGCAGTTCCGAATATACCGGCAGCAGCCGATAGCGGGCATCGGCCACGTGTCCCTTGCCGATGTCCAGATCCAGCACCGCGAGGAATTTGCCGTTGGAGCCGGCATTGGTGACGAGCGTCGCGCCCTTGGCGTTGCGGACCGCGACCGGTTGCGGAATCGCATCGTGGGTGTGGCCGCCCAGGATGACGTCGATGCCGGTCACGCGGCTCGCGAGCTTGAGATCGACATCCATGCCGTTGTGCGACAGCAGGATCACGGCGTCGACCTTGTCGGCGCCGCGCAAGGCATCGACCAGCTTCTGCAGCTCTTCCTCGCGGATCCCGAAGGTCCAGTCCGCGGTGAAGCGGCGCGGATGCGCGATCGGCACATAAGGGAAGGCCTGGCCGATGATTGCGACACGCGCGCCGCCGACCTCCTTGATGACGGCCGGCTTGAACACGCGACCGGAGCCCGGATCGAACGCCTTGGCGTCGTTGAAGGCGGCCTCCTCGGTGAGGAACACGTTCTGCGCCAGGAACTCGCCCTTGAAGCGCGCGAGATTGGCGCGCAGCGCCGCCTCGCCATAGGTGAATTCCCAATGTCCGGTCATCGCATCGATGCCGAGCAGATTGGCCGCGCTGACCATGTCGGCGCCGCGCATCGCATGGGCGAGCCCGCTGCCCTGCCAGAGATCGCCGCCGTCGAGCAGCAGCGAGCGATGATCGCCGGCGTCGCTGCGCAGCTTGTCGATCAGCGTCTTCAGATGCGCGAAGCCGCCCATCTTGCCGAACCGGCCGGCATATTTCTCGAACTCGAACGAGGTGAAGGCGTAGGATTCGGCGCTGTCGGGACGGATGCCGTAGCGATCGAGAAAGGCGCGCTCGACCAGATGCGGCGGCTTTCCCCACATCTCGCCGATGCCGAGATTGACGCTCGGCTCGCGGAAGAACACCGGCCGCAGCTGCGCATGCGTGTCCGTGATGTGCAGGATGCGCGCGTTGCCGAACTTCTCGATGTCGTAGAGACTGACGGTCTCGGCAGCGCGGGCGTTGCGCAGCAGCGCTGGCGCGGCGAGCGCAGCGGCACCTGACCATCTCAGAAAATCCCGGCGCCGAATCATGGCTCGCGTCCTAGCTCATGATGCGATTCCACGGAATCGCGTCATGATCCATCGTTTTTGTTCGAGCGTGAGGCTTCGGAAAACCGCTGGCCCAATTTTCCGGATCATGCTCTAGCGGATCTCCAAGTCTCTCCAGCGCTGCTTCTCGCTGGTGGCCTGGACGATCGAGGCCTTGGCGAGCGCCTCGGCCTCCTGCGCGGATTTCAGCGCCTGGTCGAAATTGCCGGACTCCGCCGCCTTCTTTGCAGCATTCAGTGCGGCCTGGGTCACGGTCCATTGGTTGCGCAGACGTCCGGCTTCCTTGTTGGCGCTCTCGGCCGCCGCGAATGCCGTGAGGTAATCGGCTTCCGACGCGGCCCGCGCGGAGCCGGCGCAGACCGCGGACACCATCATGGCGAACACGATCTTTTTCATGACGTTTGCCGCCGAGATATTTCTCATGGCCGCGCTCCCGGACCTGAAACCGGCAGGCCGTTCGATACGTAGGACAGATAGTATTCGAGGTTGCGATACTCGTCCGACTGCGGCTCCAGCGGCACGGCGCGGGTCTGGCTGTTGCACGTCACGATGCGGCGGCTGATCGTGCCCATGCCGCTCCATTCGGAGCGGTAGATCGGCATCGCGTTGAGAATGCCGAGCGCCGGCGCCAGGATCTCGGCGCGGATGCGCTCGCCCGGGCTCTGCACATGGCAGCTCGCGCAGGAGAAGTTCAACTGGCCGCGGCGGGTGTAGAAGTACTCCTTGCCCTTCTCGAAGGCCTCCAGCGCGCGGGGATCGTCGGGGATCCTGATGTCGAAGCGTTTGCCGCGCGAGGTGTAGGCCATGTAGGCGGTGAGCGAGGCCATCTCGTCCTTGACGTAGGAATAGGGCGGTTCGCCATTGGCCTCGCGGCAGCGGTTCAGCGCCAGCTCGAGCGTGACGACCTTGCCTTCCTTGTCGTCGAAATACGGATAGGTCTGGCGGATGCCGATGCCGCCGTTGGGGAAGCAGTCGGCGTAGGTCTTGCCGTTCTTGAACGGCTTGGCGAACATCTCCTTGCCGGCCTCGAGCGCGAACTCGTAAGGAGGAAACTGCTCCTTCTCCTCCCACTGCTTCCGCATGTCCTCGTTCATCGAATACGGCCCGTTGACGAAATCGTCGAACGCCACCTTCGGGAACTTCTTGATGAAGAACTGCTGGAACGCCTTGGCGTCCGCCGCCGGGTCGGGCTTGTCGGCGGCAACGGCCGGTGCGCCGAGGCCGATCAGCGCGGCGAGGGCGAGAAGCGGGCGCAGGCGCATCATTGGATCGTCGCTGACAGGCTGTCGGTCGCGCCCTTGTTGTCGACCCAGCTCACCTTGAGCTCGTCACCCTTGGCCGCGCCCTTGAAGGCGAATTTGACGTAAGGGTCCTTGGAGACCGCAGTGCCCCAGTCGGCCAGGAACACGGTCTTGTCCTTGTGCGTGAAGGTCAGCTGCTGGATGTAGTGCGCCGGAATCACTTCACCCTTGGAATCCTTCACCAGGCCCGTATCCATCGGGTGCTGGATCAGGGTCTGAACCTCGGTGATCTCACCATTCAGGATCGCGCGGACGCGAATGCTCGCTGCCATGATCGTTCTCCCCCTTAGCCGCCGCAGCCGCCGACGGTGACCTTCACTTCCTTGGTGGCGCTGTAGAGCTTGCCGCCGGATTCGACGAGCGCGATGACGCTGGAGGTCTTGGCCATCTTCAGCCGGTTCGCCACCGCGGGCACGGTGCCCTCGGGGATCTTGTAGGTCGCGGCCAGCGCGTTCGGGTTCTCGGCGACGATGAACGCGATCGAGGTGACGTTCGGCAATGTCGTCGATACCGCGATCGGCACCACGCCGCCGTTCTCGGCAATCTCCGGCGCATCCAGCTTGATCTTGTCGGAGGCCTCGTGATCCCGGCCGTACAGCGCCTTGATCGCGTCGCCCGCGTTCTTCTGCTTGAAGGCGTCCTCCGGATATTTGTTGTCGTTGGTGGCGGCGAAAGCCGGCGTCGCGTGCAGCACGGCGTTGCCGAGGCCGATCAGCGCGACGAGGCCGGCGCCCTTCAGGAACAGGCGGCGATGGGCCAGCGGGCCGGACGAGGCGGACATGTGTATCTCCAGGCGGAAAGTCAGAGGGTCTGCAGGAAATCGACGATGGCGCTGATTTCCTGCTCGGTCAGGATGCGGTTGCGGCCGAACGGCGGCATCACGGTCAGCGGATTGCGAACGGTCTCGTCGTTGAGGATCGCGATCAGCTCGGTACGGTCGTACTTCGCTTTGAGGTTCTCGAGCTTCGGCCCGATCGAGCCCGGCAGGTCGCCGCCCTTGATCTCATGGCAGGTCAGGCAGTTGCCCTTGCTGCGGTCGAAGGCCAGCTTCTGGCCCTCGGTGGCGCCGGACTGGGCGTAGGCGGCCGCGGCAAACGAAGACATGGCGAGCGAAAGCCCCAGCGCCAGGGCGGTACGCATGACGGATGTGATCAAGATGGAGTTCCGACGGCTCGGTGATGTCAGCAATATAGCGGCTGCAAAGCATAAAGACCATCGGCTGACAATGCGGGTATGCTGGCCGCCGCAACGCGGTTAACGAGAGCCGTTCATCTGGACGGCCGGGGAGTTCGGAATGGCGGAGTATGTCGTGGAGTTCGGCCGGGACGGCCGGCGGGTGGAACCGGATGGACGGCTGGATGCAGCCGCGTTTCACCGCAACCACCAGCCGATCTGGGCCGTGCTGGCACGGCTGCTCGACGGCCGCTCCGGCGACGTGCTGGAGGCCGGCAGCGGCACTGGCCAGCATGTCGTGCATTTTGCCTCAGAGCGGCCGGACCTGACATGGTGGCCGAGCGACCTGAACGACAATCATCTCGCCAGCATCGCGGCGTGGCGCAGGCACGCGGGGCTGTCCAACATCCGCGACGCGCAGCGCATCGATCTGTCCGATACCGGCTGGGTCGGCGCATTCCGCGCCGCCGGCGGCCCTGCGCAGCTGACCGCGATGTTCTGCGCCAACGTCATCCATATCGCGCCGTGGGCGGTGGCGGAGGGCCTGTTCGCGGGTGCGGGGCAGGTGTTGTCGCCGAACGGACTGCTGGTGCTCTACGGCCCGTTCAAGCGCGACAGCAAGCACACGGCCGTCAGCAACGCCGTGTTCGATACGTCGTTGCGCGAGGGCAATCCGGACTGGGGCGTCCGCGACATCACCGATCTCGAAGCGCTCGCCGCGCGCAACGGCTTGGTCTTGCGCGAGACGGTCGAGATGCCGGCCAACAACATGATCCTGGTGTTCGGGCGGGCTGCGTGAGTTGTCGACGGCGCATCGTCGACCCCCGTCATTGCGAGCGCAGCGAAGCAATCCAGGGGCCGGGTCGGGACTCTGGATTGCTTCGTCGCTTCGCTCCTCGCAATGACGCTGAGAGGTCGGCTCACCCCATCTCCAATCCCACATGCCGCGCCAGGAACCGCGTGCCCAGCGTGATGAAGCTGGCGCGTTCGCGGTTGTCGGTGCCGTAGCCATGGCCGCCTGCGGCGGGCTCGTAGAACCAGGTGTCGTAGCCCATGGCCTGCAGCTTGGCGGTCATCTTGCGCGCGTGGCCCGGATGGACGCGGTCGTCGCGGCGCGTGGTGGCGATCAGGATCGGCGGATAGGGCTGGCCGGGCTTGGCGGTGTGATAGGCCGAGTAGGTTTGCAGCCAGCCCCACTCCTCGTCCTTGTCCGGATCGCCATATTCGGCGATCCAGCTCGCGCCGGCGAGCAGCTTGGTGTAGCGGCGCATGTCGATCAGAGGGATGGTGCAGAACAGCGCGCCGAAGCGCTCGGGGTAGCGCACCAGCATGTTGGTGATCAGGATGCCGCCATTCGAGCCGCCTTGCGCGGCGATGCGCTTCGGCACGGTGACGCCGCGCCGGACGAGGTCGGCGGCGACGGCCGCGAAATCATCATGCGCGAGCCGCTTGCCGGCATAGCGGCCGGCATCGTGCCAGGCGGTGCCGAACTCGCCGCCGCCGCGGATGTTGGCCTCGACGAGCGTCCCGCCGCGCTCCAGCCACAGCTTGCCAAGCGCGGCATTATAGGCGGGCAGCAGCGTATGGCCGAAGCCGCCATAGGCATTCATATGCACCGGCGCATCGCCGGTCGGCTCGGCGGGGCCGGTCTGCGTGTAGGGAATCTTCACGCCGTCCACCGAGACCGCCTCGTGCCGCGTGACGACGTGTCCGTCGGCGGTGAACGTCCGTGGCGCCTGCTTCAGGACCACCGGCGCGCCGAGGTTTTCGATCAGTTGCAGCGACGGGGGAGTCAGCGGATCCTGGATGCTGGCCAACAGATCGCCATTTCCGGTCAATTCGTCGGAATCGAGCGGCCAGACATTGACGGTGGCGAGCGTGGGCAGTCCCGGCAGCGGTTGAGAACTCCAGCCCTCCGCCGACGGCGTCCACACCTCGAATTGCGGCCGCAGTTCGTCCAGGATCGATAGCACCAGGCGGCCGCCGGCCCAGGACAGGCCCTGCAGCGCGCGCCGCGCGCTTGGCTCGAACAGGCGGATGAATTCGCGCGAGCCGGCGAGAAACGCCGACAGCCTGATGCCCAGCACGACGTCGGCCGGATGCGTGACCGCATCGATGGTCCAGGGCTGGCGCAGCTTGATTGCGATCCAGTCGCCATCCGGTGTGACCCAGCTGTCGCTCGGCACGTCCAGCCGCGTGACCGCGCCGCTGGCATCGCCGAGCCAGAGCTGATGGTTGAAGAAATCGAGCCCTTCCGAAAACCACACCCGCGCCGGCGTCACGCTGCGGTCGACACCGGCGCGGACCCAGACCGACTGGCCGTTCTCGGCCGCGAAGATCTGCTTCGCCGCGGCGACGGGCTCCCCGCGCCGCCACAATCGCACCGTGCGCGCATAGCCGGACGGCGTCGCCATGCCCTCGCCGAACGCGCTCGACAGCAGCAGCGTATCGCAGTCGAGCCAGTCGACGCTGCCCTTGGCCTCGGCCAAGGCGAAGCCGCCGTCGACGAAGCGCTTGGCCGTCAGATCGAACTCGCGCAGCACCACGGCATCGCTGCCGCCGCGCGACAGCGACAGCATCGCGCGCTCATGCTTGGGCGGCAGGCTGGAGACCCAGTTCAGCGCCCAGTCCTCGCCCTCGTCAGTCGCGAGGCGGTCGATGTCGAGCAGCACCTCCCATCGCGGTTGCGCTGTCCGGAACTCGTCCAAGGTCGTGCGCCGCCACAGGCCGCGCGGATGCACCGCGTCCTTCCATTGATTGTACAGCAGCCCGCCGCGCCTGGAGACGAACGGGATGTTGTCGGGCCGGTCGAAGATCGCGGCCAGCGCGTCGCGGTCGCGTTCGAAACCGGCATCCCCGAACGCGGCCAGCGTGCGCTGGTTTTGCGCCGCGACGAAGGCCAGCGCGCGGTCGCCCTCGATGTCCTCGAGCCACAGATACGGATCGTCATCGGGGGCCGCGAGCGTCGGACGATCGTCGATTGAATCATCGATTGACATGGCTCAAGCTCCGCAGTCGCTGTGACCCGATAATACCGCTTGGCTTGATTAGCCGCGCCCACCGAGGCTGTCGAATCACGCCTCGCGATGCTGCAGGTCTTGTGGCTGCAAGTCTTGTGGCTGAAGGTCCTGTGGCTGCATGGCTTGCCTCCGCTGCGGCCGGTTGCCTCGGGCGCAGGCTTCCCGCAATAGTGCGGCGAGAACAGAGAGCAATCAGGGAGCGCGGGCCCGCGCGCCTCCGGACACCCCATGATCGACGTAACCGTGACTGAAGACACTTCCGATGATGCCCGCGCGCGCCGCAACGTCACCCGCCTCGCCGCCGCCCAGGCGCTGACCGGCGCCAACTCGGCCGTGATCTTCGCCACCGGCGCGATCGTCGGCGTGACCATCGCACCGGACATCGGGCTCGCGACGGTGCCGATCTCGATGTACGTGGTCGGGCTTGCCGCCGGCACCTTGCCGACCGGCGCGATCTCGCGCCGCTACGGCCGCCGTGTCGCGTTCCTGATCGGCACCGGCTGTGGCGCGGTGACCGGCGTGCTCGGCTGCCTTGCCATTCTCCGCGGTTCGTTCGCGCTGTTCTGCCTCGCGACCTTCCTGGGCGGTCTCTACGGCGCCGTCGCACAATCCTATCGCTTCGCCGCCGCCGATGGCGCCAGCGCCGCGTTCAGGCCCAAGGCGGTGTCGTGGGTGATGGCGGGCGGCATCTTCGCCGGCCTGCTCGGTCCGCAGCTCGTGCAATGGACCATGGATGTCTGGCAGCCTTATCTGTTCGCCTTCAGCTATCTGATCCAGGCCGCGGTGGCGCTGATCGCGATGGGCATCGTCTTTGGCGTCGATCTGCCGAAGCCTGCGGCCGCCGATCTGCACGGCGGCCGGCCGCTGTTGGAGATCGTGCGCCAGCCGCGCTTCATCGCCGCCGCGCTGTGCGGCACCATCGCCTATCCGGTGATGAACCTGGTGATGACCTCGGCGCCGCTCGCGATGCAGATGTGCGGTCTCACGGTGTCGGATTCCAATTTCGGCCTGCAATGGCACATCGTGGCGATGTACGGCCCGAGCTTCTTCACGGGCTCGCTGATCGCCCGCTTCGGCGCGCCGGTCATCGTCGCGCTCGGGCTGGCGCTGGAAGCGGTCGCCGCGATCATCGGGCTGTCCGGCCTGACCGCGATGCACTTCTGGGCCACGCTGGTGGCGCTCGGCGTGGGCTGGAATTTCGGCTTCGTCGGCGCCTCCGCGCTGGTGCTGGAGACGCATACGTCCGCCGAACGCAACAAGGTGCAGGCGTTCAACGATTTCCTGATCTTCGGCCTGATGGCGCTGGGCTCGTTCTCATCGGGGCAATTGCTGGCGCATTTCGGCTGGTCGGCGGTGAACCTGGTGGTCTTCCCGCCGGTGCTGCTGGGCCTGTGCGTGCTGGCGCTGGTGTGGTCGTCGAAGCGGCGGTTGGCGGCTCGTATCGTGGAGCGGTGAGGGTCGCCGCGAACTCGGTGCGCTCCCCTCCCCCTTGCGGGGAGGGGTCGGGGGTGGGGGTCCACGAACCGTGCTCTCCCGATAGACAAAGAGTGAAATCTGCCGATCGGTGGCGGTGTCTCCAGACCGAGCGCTCGTCTGTATCGTTGCGGGGCGCGCCTCACTGAGTTCAGCGCCCGGAGACCCCCACCCCCGACCCCTCCCCGCAAGGGGGAGGGGAGTGCACCGTCTTCGCGGTGACAGCGACGGATCGCAGCTCACAGCTGATCACTTCAACTCGGACACCTCGCCCTCGGGCAGATCGAACTCGAACGTATTCAGCGTCATCGACACCATCGTGTAGTAGCCGCACAGGCCGATGATTTCGACCAGGCCGCGTTCGCCGAGCAGGGCGATCGCTTCGGCGTACAGCGCGTCCGTCAGGCCATGTCCCTCATGCAGCGACTTGGCGACGTCGTAGATCATCTGCGCCTTGGGATCAGAAAAGTCAGGGGTGCGGCGGTCGCGGATGTCCTCGATGATCTTGATGTCCAATCCGCCGGCCAGCGCCAGGCGCTTATGCGCGTACCATTCGTAATGCGCGGTCCAGTGCCGCGCCGTGACCAGGATGGCGATCTCCGAGAGCGCTGCCGGAAACACCGTATCGTAGCGCAGGAAGGCGCCGAGCCGGGTCGCGTGCCGCGCCATTTCCGGGCTGTTGAGCCAGGCCATCATCGGCGGCGGCGGCGAGCCGCGCTTGCTGGCGATCGACTCGTCATAGGTCTGGCGCTGGTCAGCGCTCATTTCGCCAGGCGAAAGAAGTTTCAGGCGCATGGTCGTTTCCTCGTATTTTCACGCGGCGGCATCATGATCATAGATCGCCGGACAAGGCGAGGGCGCCCGCGGCGACATCGATGTTGAATTCCCGGACGCGCTGAGGTTAGGTCGTTCCAACGACAGCAAACATGGAAACGCGCGAGGATCAGATATGGCCGATCTCGACACATTCCGCCGCGAAACGCGCTCCTGGCTCGAGGCCAATTGCCCGCCGGAGATGCGCCGGCCGATGACCTCCGACGAGGACACGTTCTGGGGCGGCCGCAACGCGAAATTCTCCTCCGAGCCGCAGCGCATCTGGTTCGAGCGCATGCGCGACAAGGGCTGGACGGTGCCGCATTGGCCAAAAGAATACGGCGGCGGCGGCCTCGACGGCGAGGAGGCCAAGATCGTGCGCCAGGAGATGGCCGCGATCGGGGCGCGCGCCCCGATCACCTCGTTCGGCATCTCGATGCTCGGACCGGCGCTGCTGAAATACGGCACCGAGGCGCAGAAGCGCGAGCACCTGCCGAAGATCACCGCCGGTCTCATTCGCTGGTGCCAGGGCTATTCCGAGCCGAACGCCGGCTCCGATCTCGCCTCGCTGCAGACGCGTGCCGAGAGCGACGGCGACGACTACATCATCAACGGCCAGAAGATCTGGACCTCCTACGCCAACTACGCCGACTGGATCTTCTGCCTGGTGCGCACCGATCCCACGGCGAAGAAGCATGACGGCATCAGCTTCATCCTGTTCGACATGACCTCGAAGGGCGTGTCGACCAAGCCGATCCTGCTGATCTCCGGCCGCTCGCCGTTCTGCGAGACCTTCTTCGACAATGTCCGCGTGCCCAAGGCGAATGTGCTCGGCACCGTCAATCGCGGCTGGGACGTCGCGAAGTATCTCTTGCAGCACGAGCGCGCGATGATCTCCGGCATGGGCGAGCGCGGCGGCAGCCGGCCGCTGGGTCAGGTCGCGGCCGACTCGGTCGGCAGCGATGCGCAAGGCAGGCTCGACGATGCGCTGCTGCGCGCTGACATCGCCACATTCGATGTCGACGAGGCCGCGCTTGCGGCCGCCGCGGAGCGCATGGTCGATCTCGCCAAGGCGGGGCAGGGCCATCCGGCATTCTCGTCGGCGATGAAGTATTACGGCACCGAGCTCAACAAGCGCCGCCACGAGATACTGATGTCATCAGGCGGCATCGATGCGCTGGAATGGGAGAGCGAGCGCTCGCACGAAGGCGCCCGTCCGCGCGCCTGGCTGCGTACGAAAGCGAACTCCATCGAAGGCGGCACCTCCGAGGTCATGCTCGGCATTGTCGCCAAGCGCATCCTCGATCTGCCGGGGGCGTAGTTCGCCCCCACACTCCGTCATGCCCGGGCTTGACCCGGGCATCCACGTCCATCCGTGCATGAAGGACGACGTGGATGGCCGGGACAAGCCCGGCCATGACGAGCTGAAAGAGCTTCGCTTCCAAACGAACACCGACACTGGACAGCCGCCATGCCCCTCCTCCTCACCGAAGAACAATCCATGCTGCGCGACAGCGCGCGCGGCCTGATCTCCGATCACGCGCCGGTCGCTCACTTGCGCAAGCTGCGCGATACGCGCGACGAGACCGGCTTCTCGCGCGAGCTCTGGGCGACCTTCGCCGAGATGGGTTTTGCGGGCCTCCTGGTTCCCGAGGAGCACGGCGGCTCCGGACTCGGCGCGGTCGAGGCCGGCGTTGTCATGGAGGAGATCGGACGCACCTTGATGCCCTCGCCGTTCCTGGCGACGTCGGTGCTGTCGGCATCGGCGCTGACCCGCGCCGGCTCGGCCGCTCAGAAATCCGAGTATTTGCCGAAGATCGCAAGCGGCAAGCTGCTCGCCGCGCTCGCGCTCGATGAAGGCGCCAAGCATCGGCCGCTGCACACGGTGCTGCAAGCGGTGCGCTCCGGCAACGGCTTCAGGCTCAATGGCGCCAAGGCGATGGTGGTCGATGGCCATGTCGCCGATCTCCTGCTCGTCGTCGCGCGCAGCGCCGGCGCGCCGGGCGAGCGGGACGGCCTCACGCTGTTCCTGGTCGATCCCAGGGCCAAGGGCGTCGCGATCGAGCGCACCATCATGGTCGACGCGCACAACGCCGCGCGCATCACTTTCGACAATGTCGAGGTCAACGCGGATTACGTGCTGGGCGAGGTCGACGGCGGCGCCGCCGTGCTCGGCGGCGTGCTCGATCTCGGCCGTGGCGCGGTCGCCTCCGAGATGGTGGGCCTGAGCGAGGAGGTGTTCGGCCGCACGGTGGCGTACCTCAAGGAGCGCAAGCAGTTCGGCAAGGCGATCGGCGAATTCCAGGCGCTGCAGCACCGCGCCGCCCATCTCTACATCGAGATCGAGATCACCCGCGCCGCCGTGCTCAAGGCGCTGCAGGCGCTCGATGCGGATACCAGTACTGCAACGGCCGCCGTCGCCGTGGCCAAGGCCCGCGCCGGCGCCACCGCGACGCGCGCGGTGCAGGAGGGCGTGCAGATGCATGGCGGCATGGGGATGACCGACCAGTTCGACATCGGCCTCTTCATGAAACGCGCCCGGGTCTGCGAGGAGCTGCTGGGGGATGCGAACTACCACGCGGCGCAGTTGGCGCAACTCAGAGGGTATTGAGTGGGGCAGCTCCTGCGAATCGTTATGCTCTTCGCAGGATGTCGAGGTTGCGCCACAGCCACCGCTGTCGTCCCGGCGAACGCCGGGACCCATAACCACAGGGCGATGTGGCGACGCGCGCTGGTAGCTCCAGCGGTCGCCAAATTCCAGGCGGTGGTTATGGGTCCCGGCTCAAAGGCCGGGACGACACCGTTGTTGTTGCGACCGTATCGGCCCTCATAGGACAGTTGCGTCCCCGCGATCTTGAACGTCGCGACGTCGGAGCTCACGAACAAAGAGCGCGACGTCATCGACGGCGCGCTCTCGTTTCAATCAATGTTCTCGCCGGATCAGTGATGCATCGCGGTCTTGGCCGGCGGCAGCAGCACCTTGTCGATGACATGGATGACGCCGTTCGAGGCGACGATATCGGCCTGGACGACATGGGCGTCGTTGACCTGCACGCCGAAGAAGGTGCCGTCGACGGCCACCGGCTGGCCCTGCGCGGTCTTGACGCTGAGCTTCTTGCCGGCGACGTCGCCCGCCTTCACCGCACCCGGAATGACGTGATACTTGAGGATCGCGGCGAGCTTGCCCTTGTTCTTCGGCTTGAGCAGGTCCTCGACGGTGCCCGGCGGGAGTGCCGCGAACGCCGCATCGGTCGGCGCGAACACGGTGAACGGGCCCTTGCTCTTCAGCACCGGCACGACGCCCGCGGCCTTGGCGGCGGCGACCAGCGTCTTGAACTGGCCTGCGCCGACGGCGGTGTCGACGATGTCAGCAGCGCGAGCAGCCGTGGCGGAGATGGAGAGCGCGCCGAGCATCAACGCGCCGGCCACGAACGAACGGAATCCCAGCGTCATTCGAGTGTTTCCCTGTCAACTGAACTGATGAGTTGGCTGATGCGCAAAAGGGATTTGCAGCCCCTGTTCGCCCTGTCCTCCAGGTCGCACCAGCCTGACCGGATTGGTCGAGTTCGTTACGACCGATGCGATCGGAT
Organism: Bradyrhizobium sp. HKCCYLR20261; assembly: GCF_051168435.1. NCBI lineage: Bacteria > Pseudomonadati > Pseudomonadota > Alphaproteobacteria > Hyphomicrobiales > Nitrobacteraceae > Bradyrhizobium > Bradyrhizobium sp. HKCCYLR20261. The sequence goes on along the minus strand of NZ_JBNPUZ010000001.1, from coordinate 756,409 downwards.
GGATTTGAGAGCGCGTTCACGAACTCGTGAGCGCGTTGCAGAGCCTCGGTAGCGGAGTGCGCGAGACTCATGATTCTGCGGGAAGACTTACGCCATATCAGCAGGCGCTTCGCCCGTCGTGCCAATTTGTCGCAATCCGACGGGCGTTGTGTCGTCGGGCAAATCAGCTGCACAGTCTGCCGGTCTTGGCCCACAAGAGGGACGCTTCGCGATCGTCACGAGTGTCGGGCTGATGATGCGATGGCCGCATCGGGTCGCAGTGCGCGTGAGCGCGCCGACGAACGATTCCGATGCGGACGTGAAAGTGCGTGGTCCTGGCGCCCCGAGGCTGGCGTCAAGCTCGCGACGATGCTGGCGCATCGCGCGGGCGACGGTGGCTAACAAGCCGGACACCGGGGAGAGCGCGCCATAAGCGTTAACACCATCGCGCAGGGAAGGCCGGGTTGTCCCGGCTGAGCCTGTGGTTCCTGCCGCCTGCAATTTTTTTCGCAGGCGGGCCGCAGGTGCCAGTCGGCACCTGGCCTTCCCTGCGCCCTCGATTTGGAAGAGGGCGGAGAAATGAGCAAAGCTCGGACGCGGAGAAGCGTCGCGAGGATGAGTTTGCTTATGCGATGTCGTTTGTCGGATTTAGCTCTCGTTGCGCGGGCGGTACGCTCCCTCTCCCCGTTCTTACGGGGAGAGGGTTGGGGTGAGGGGCAGACGCACGGGTGGTGTGAGCGGAGAGACCTGTACCCCCTCACCCGGATGTCATCTTGCGATGCCATCCGACCTCTCCCCGCAAGCGGGGCGAGGTACACCGAGCGAGCCGCTCATGATGTGGACTCACGTCCGCGACTTCGGCAAATGCCGGCGTCCGTCGGCCCTACCTGATCGGCGGCGCGTATTGCACGCCGCCCGCGTTCCACAGCTGGTTCATGCCGCGCGGGATCTTCAGCTTCGACTCGCTGCCGACGTTGCGCTCATAGACCTCGCCGTAATTGCCGACGTGGCGGATGATGCGGGCGGCCCAGTCCTTGGTGAGGCCGAGGTCCTGGCCGTAGGTGCCTTCATTGCCGACCAGCCGCATCACGTCCGGCTTCTTCGACTTCAGCGCCTCGTCGATGTTCTTGGAGGTGACGCCGAGTTCCTCGGCGTTGATCATCGCATACAGCGTCCACTTTACGATCATCATCCAGTCGTCGTCGCGCTGGCGGACCACCGGCGCGAGCGGCTCCTTGGAGATGACGTCGGGCAGGATGTCATGATCGTTCGGCTTCGACAGCGTCAGCCGCAGCGCATAGAGCTGCGAGACGTCGGCGGTGAAGGTGTCGCACTTGCCGCTGTCATAGGCCTTGAGGACGTCCTCGAGCTTGGGCAGCTTGACCTCCTCGTACTTCATGTTGTTGGCGCGGAAGTAGTCGGAGACATTGAGCGCGTTCGTCGTCGAGTCCTGCACGCAGACCTTGCTGCCGCTCAGGTCCAGCGCGGTCTCGAGCTTGCGCGAGCGCGGCACCATGAAGCCCTGGCCGTCGTAATAGGCGACCGCCGGGAAATACAGGTCGAAATTCTGCTCGCGCGCCATCGACCAGGTGGTGTTGCGCGAGAGGATGTCGACCTTGCGGCTCTGCAGCTCCTTGAAGCGCTCGTTGGCGTCGAGCGGCACGAACTTCGCCTTCTTCGGATCGTCAAAGATGGCGGCCGCGACCGCGCGGCAGAAATCGACGTCGAACCCGGTCCAGTTGCCCTTGTCATCGGGGATCGAGAAGCCGGGCAGGCCGGCATTGACTCCGCACAGCACCTCGCCGCGGCGGATCGTCCGCTTCAGGGTGCGGGTGTCGTACATTTCGTAGGTGACGGCGAAGGCCGCGACGAGGACAGCGACGGCGAGCCCGATCAGCAGGCCGCCTCGGAAAGTGCGCATGATGAATCTCTTTCGAAAAATGTCAGGACAAAGCGATGGCTGAATGTCCGGCGGCAGGCGCCGCCGTCACAGTTCCGGCTTCTGCCGCACCACGACCTTGGTGCCGACGGGCACGCGGTCGTAGAGATCGGCGACATCGGCATTCACCAGGCGGAAGCAGCCGGAGGAAATCTTGCTGCCGATGGTCCAGGGCTGGTTGGTGCCGTGGATGCGATACACGGTGGTGCCCAGATACATCGCGCGGGCGCCCAGCGGATTGCCGGGACCGCCGGCCATGAAGCGCGGCAGATAGGGCTGGCGCTGGATCATCTCCGGCGGCGGCGTCCAGTCCGGCCACTCGGCCTTCTTGGTGATGCTCAGCAGGCCCTGCCACTGGAAGCCGTCACGGCCGACGCCGATTCCGTAGCGGATGGCGCGGCCGCCCGGCTGCACCAGATAGAGGTGACGCTCGGCGGTGGAGACGATGATCGTGCCCGGCGGCTCGTTGGTGCGGAAGTAGACGACCTGCTTGCGCCACTCGGGATCGAGCTCGTAGCCGTCATCGGCGACCAGGCCGGGCTGATCCCCGGGATCGTCGGACTGGGCAAAGCTGTGCGATGTGGACAGCGCCAGCGCGATGATGGCGCTGGTGGCACACAGCAGGCGACGGAAACTCGGCATTCAAAGCTCTCCTCAACGGACCCCTGCGAAGCTTGCCCGATCAAATCCACCCGCCAAATTTCAGGGGCAAATTTGCAGCAAAGTCAAGGTGAGCGAGCGTGGCCGACCGTCATCCAAGCTTCATCCAGAGTCGCAGTAGAAATGCGACCGCGCCGACGGTGGCCACGCCGGCGAGCCACAGCGCGACGAACCAGGCGAGGCGCTTGGCGAGCGGGGCGGGAGGTGGTGACGGCGGCATCAATGGTAGCCGGCGTCATGGCCGACCTTGCCGCGAAACACCCAATAGGCCCAGCCGGTGTAGCCCAGGATCAGCGGCACCAGCACCAGCACGCCGGGCAGCATCATCAACTGGCTGCGCTCGGGCGCGGCGGCCTGCCAGATCGTGACGCTCTGCGGCACGATGTAGGGATACATGCTGATGCCGAGGCCGGCATAGGACAGGAAGAACAAAGCGAGAGCCAGAAAGAACGGCCAGCCGTCGTGCTTCTGGGCGAGGTTCTTCATCAGCAGCACGGTGACGCCGATGACGGCGAGCGGCACCGGCGCGGTCAGCACGATCGCCGGCCAGCTGAACCAGCGCTGGGCATATTGGATGGTCAGCAGCGGCGTCGCCAGGCTCACGGCGGCGATGGCGAGCAGCATCATGAACAGGAGCACCCAGCTGATGCGATAGGCCTTGTCGCGCAGGTCGCCCTCGGTCTTCAGGATCAGCCAGGTGGCGCCGAGCAGCGCGTAGCCTGCGACCAGCGACACGCCGGTGAGGATGGAAAACGGCGTCAGCCAGTCCCACCAGCCGCCGGCATAGTGCCGGCCGTCGACATGCACGCCCTGCAGGATCGCGCCGAGCGCGATGCCCTGCGCCAGCGCCGCGACCCAGGAGCCGCCGGCGAAGGCGATGTCCCAGAGATTGCGTGTGCTGCGCGTGCGCCAGCGGAATTCGAAGGCGACGCCGCGGAAGATCAGCCCGACCAGCATCGCGATCAGCGGCGCATAGAGCGCCGGCAGCAGGATGGAGTAGGCGAGTGGAAACGCCGCCATCAGCCCGCCGCCGCCGAGCACCAGCCAGGTCTCGTTGCCGTCCCATACCGGCGCGACGGTGTTGGTGATGATGTCGCGGTCATGCTTGCCCGGAAACAGCGGGAAGAGGATGCCGAGGCCGAGGTCGAAGCCGTCCATCACGACATAGATGAAGACCGCGAGCGCGATGATGAAGGCCCAGAGCGTGGCGAGATCGACGGCGACGCTCATGATCCCGCTCCCTGCACGACGCCGGCGGCCGGTGTGATGCCGGCTGATCGCACCGGCTCCGTGCCGCTCGGGCCGGGCTCGCCGGGATGCGGCGGGTCAGCCATCAGGCGCAGGATGTACGCAACGCCAGCGGCGAAGATGATGAAATACACGACGATGAAGGCGATGAGCGAGGCGCCCACGGCCGGTGCGGCCAGAGGCGAAACGGAGTCCGCCGTGCGCAGCAGCCCGTACACGGTGAACGGCTGGCGGCCGGTCTCGGTGGTGACCCAGCCGGCGATCACGGCGATGAAGCCGGCGGGACCCATCGCAATCGCGAAGCGATGCAGGCCGCGATTGATGTACAGGCGGCCGCGCCAGCGCTCCCACAGGCTGAATAGGCCGAGCGCCAGCATCAGCATCCCCAGCCCGACCATGATGCGGAACGACCAGAAGGTGATCGGCACCGGCGGCCAGTCCTTGCGGGGCACGGTGTCGAGCCCGGCCATCGGCGCGTCGATCTGGTGCTTGAGGATCAGCGAGCCGAATTTGGGAATGCCGAGCGCATATTTCAGCTCGCCCTTTTCCTGGTCGGGCCAGCCGAACAGATACAGCGGCGCGCCGTCCTTGTGGCTCTCGAAATGGCCCTCCATGGCCATGATCTTCACCGGCTGGTGCTCGAGCGTGTTCAGGCCATGCTGATCACCGACGAAGATCTGGAGCGGCGCCACCAGCGCCGCCATCCACATCGCCATCGAGAACATCACGCGCGGGCCCGGCAGATGCGGATTGCGCAGCAGATGCCAGGCGCCGACCGCGCCGACCACCAGCGAGGTCGTGAGATAGGCCGCCAGCACCATGTGGACGAGCCGATACGGGAAGGACGGATTGAAGATCACCTTGAGCCAGTCGACCGAGACGAACTGGCCCTCGGCGTTCACGGCGTAGCCGGCCGGCGTCTGCATCCAGGAATTGGCCGAGAGGATCCAGAACGCCGAGATCAACGTGCCCACGGCGACCATCAGGGTGGCGAGGAAATGCAGCTTCGGCCCGACGCGCTTGAGCCCGAACAGCATGACGCCGAGGAACCCGGCCTCGAGGAAGAACGCGGTCAGCACCTCATAGGCCATCAGCGGGCCGATCACCGGTCCGACCTTGTCGGAATAGACCGACCAGTTGGTGCCGAACTGGTAGGACATCACGATGCCGGAGACAACGCCCATCGCGAACGCGATGGCGAAGATCTTGAGCCAGTAGTTGAAGACGTTGAGGAAGACGTCCCGCCCCGTCCACAGCCACAGCGCTTCCAGCACCGCAAGGTAGGAGGCGAGCCCGATCGAGAAGGCAGGGAAGATGATGTGGAAGGTGACCGTGAAGGCGAACTGCGCGCGCGCGAGCTCCACCGCATCCAAACCGAACATCCGCGACCGTCCGTCATTGCAGGGCGCGCCCGGCCCTTCTCGCGCGGACCATTGCATCGGGACAAGGCGATATCAAATGGTCAAATCGCCCTATACCGACCCCACAAAAGACGAAGACCCGGCGGGGGCATCCGCCGGGTCTTCGGAGCAACCTTGGAGGTGGAATTTGCTCGCTCAAAACCGGGATCAGCTGGGGGACTGACGTCCGGTTGATGGGTCACGTTCTAGCGGTCGAACTTTTCCGAGTGATTGCGCCGAATGTTTCAATTGTTTCGTTCGGCGATTTTCTTGGTGTCGCCACGGGAACCCGCCGGGACACCGGTCCCGACGAGAAGGAAGCGCGATCAGGCCGCTAGGCTATGAACGCCGGCGCCGCGCAGGAGTTCCGCGAGGTGCTTGCGGGCGTAGAACATGCGGGTCTTCACCGTCGACTGCGGGATGCCGATGATCTGGCCGACCTCCTCCACGGACTTCTCATGGTAGTAGATCAGGGTGATGATCTCGCGATGCGCCGGCGACAGCTTGGCGACGCAGGCGCGCAGGATGGCGCTGGTGGTGGAGCGCTCGAGCGAGGTCTCCGGCGTGTCGCTGTCGTCGGCGATCTCGCGCACCTCGTCCTGGTCGATGTCCTCGAAGCGGCGCTGGCGCAGCGCGGTCAGCGCCTTGAAGCGGGCGATCGAGAGCAGCCAGGTCGAGACCTGCGAGCGGCCTTCGAACTGCTTGGCGGTGCGCCAGACGTCCAGGAACACCTGGCTGACGAGGTCCTCGGCAATCGTGGTGTCGCGGACGATGCGCAGGATGAAACGATAGACCCGCACATTATGGCGCGCATAAAGCGTGTGCATCGCGGTGCGGTCACCATCGGCAATGCTCTCCAGGAGCATGTCGTCCGTGGTCGCCTGGGCCGCGATGATGCCCCGGCTGGCGGCGGAATTGATGGCAACGACGTTCTGCATGTCACTCTCCCGTTCCGCCGCCCCCTTGCGGCGTTTCGACGGGTGGGATTGTTACGGGGGCCCCGTTTCGGGACGTCTGCACCAAAGCAGGAAAATGGTTTCGTCGACCGGCAGAAATGTTTCGTCGCGCCGCACATCGCGAAACAGTCGTGGCGGAATTGTGCCTTATTCCAAAATGCGGAACGGAATCAGCGCCCAAGCCGGCTGCTGATGTCGCGCAAGCCCCCGCGCAGGGCCGATTCAGGCCTTGTCGCCGGCCGGAGAAAACAGATAGCCGCCGCCACGGATGGTGCGGATCACCGCCGGCTTCGCGGGATCCGGCTCGATCTTGCGGCGAATCCGCATGATGCGCAGGTCCACGGCACGGTCGAATGCCTCGGCGTCGCGGGCATTGGCGAGCTCCAGCAGCCGTTCGCGGGACAGTACCCGCTTCGGATTGGCCGCGAATACCTTGAGCAGGCCGAATTCAGAGGCGGTCAGCGGATGCTCGTTGCCCTCATCGTCGCGCAACGCCTGGGCATCGAGATCGAGCCATTTGGTCCCGAACCGCACCAGCTGCGGGTCCGGGGCCTTGGCCGGGGCGGGCTCCGCGACAGCCGCCACGGCGGCGGCTTTGGCCGGGACACTGCGACGCAGCACGGAGCGGATGCGGGCCATCAATTCGCGCAGCTCGCAGGGCTTGGCGACATAATCGTCGGCGCCGAGTTCGAGGCCGACCACGCGGTCGATCGGACTGGCTGTCGCGGTCAGCATGATGACCGGGATGTTGGTGCGGCCCTTGAGATCGCGGATGATGGAGAGGCCATCCTCCTCGGGCATGTTGAGGTCGAGCACGACGAGATCGGCTGGCCCGGTCTCGATGGCGCTGCGCAGACTCTTGCCACCGTCGCACAAGGTCACGGTGAAACCGTGCATCTTGAGGTAATCACCCACCATCTCGCGGGCGGGCGCCTCGTCGTCGACGATGATGATGTGCTGGCTCTGACTCATGACAACTCGGCCGCCGGCAGTGTGATGGTGAAGGTTGACCCCGCTCCCGGCCCATCGCTCTTGGCCGTCACCTCGCCACCATGCATGTCGACGATGCGTTTGACAATCGACAGGCCGAGCCCGGTCGAGCTCTCGCCCGCGGTCGGCTTGGCCGACAGCCGCTGGAATCGCCCGAACAGCCGTCCGAGGTCCTCCGGCGACAGGCCGGCGCCCTGGTCGGTGATGCCGATGCTCGTGTTGTCCCCATCGCCGCTGACGTCGACGCTGATTCGGCCGCCGATCGGGCTGTATTTGATGGCGTTGCTCAGGAGATTGTCGATCGCCTCGCGAACGCGGTCGATGTCGCACATCGTCGACAGCTGCGGCGGCGCGGAGACCGCGATGACCTGCTGCTTGTTCAGCGCCAGGGGCTGGTTGGCCTCGACCACCTCATGGACCAGCGCGGCGATATCGACCGGCTCACGGCGGATGGTGATGTCGAACGCATCGGCCATCGCGTCCGAGATCAGATGGTCGACCATCGAGGTCAGCCGCTTGGCCGCGTCCCGAATGTGGCCGATCTGGCTGGTGATGCCCTCGGCCGAGGCGCCGGTCGCGATCAGCTCGGTCAGCATCTCGGTGCGGCCGAGGATCACGCCGAGCGGATTCTTCAGATCGTGCGCGACAGTGCCCAGGATCTCGTTCTTGAAGCCGTTGGCACGCTGCAGCCGCAGCCATTGCGCCGACAGCCGCCGGTTGGCCTGCATCAGCGCGCGGGTGCGCTGGGCGACGCGGTCTTCGAGCTGGGTGTTGGCCTCATGCAGCTGCTGATAGAGGATCACGTTGTCGAAGGCGATCGACAGGCGGCTGGAGAAGATCTCCACCAGCGAGCGATCCGTCTCCGACAGCGGCCGCTCCGCCTGCAGCAGCACCACCACCTCGCGCCCCGAGCCGGTGCGGACATAGAGCACGGTGCGGTGATCGGCGAATTCGTTGCTGCGCTGCCGGAACGCGGCCTCGACCATGTCGCGGAGATCGGGGTCGAGCGAGCGCGAGGTGACGGCGCCGGAGAACCGACTGTAGCAGCCGGAGCCGGCCAGCACCGAGAAATCCTCGGTCTGGCTGCCGTCGTCGCGCAGCACGAGGATTCCGGCGCAGTCGACGTTGAGCAGGGAGGCTATCTGCGTGAGCACGCCCTCGGCCAGCCGCTGCATCGACTTGAAGTCGTACAGGGTCGAGGCGGCGTCGATGATGATCTCGAGGCCGCGCCTTGTCTGTACCATGCGCTCGAGCTGCTGGTAGCTGCGCAGCGCCGCGGTCAGCGAGGTGAACAGCTTGTCGGCCGTCAGCTCGGTCTTGGCCTTGTAGTCGTTGATGTCGTATTGGACGATGACGCGCCGCTCAGGCGCCTGGCCGGGCTGTCCCGTGCGCAGGATGATGCGGACGGTCTCGTTCTTGATTTCGTTGCGGATGTATTCGACGAGCTCGAGGCCGGCGACGTCGGTCTCCATGATGACGTCGAGCAGCACCGCGGCGATGTCGCTGTGCTCCCGCATCAGGGCGCGCCCCTCGGCGGCCGAATAGGCGGAGAGGATCTCGAGGCCCTGGCCGTTCAGGCTGTAGTCCGACAGCGCAAACCGCGTGCCCTCGTGCACGGCATGGTCGTCGTCGATGACGGCAATTTTCCACTTCCGGGCCGAACGGTCGTCCTCGTCGAAACCGGCATCCTCGATCAGCTGGAGGACATCGTCCTGTTCGGCCATTGCGTCGTTCCGTCACCCATTGCCGTCTCGGCGCCGCCCTTGGCGACCCGCGGCATGATAATCCGAAAGGTGGTGCCTTGTCCCTCGCGGGATTCCAGCATCATGCGGCCGCCGAGCTGCTGCGTCACGAGGTTGTAGACGATATGCAGCCCGAGGCCGGTGCCCCCTTCGTTGCGGCGGGTCGTGAAGAACGGGTCGAACGCCTGCCGCTGCACGTCGGGGGTCATGCCGGCGCCGTTATCGGCGAAAATGATCTCGATGTCATCCGTCCCGCGCGGCCGCGCCGTGATCGAGATCGTTCCCGAGCGGCCGTCGGCGAAGGCATGGTTGACGGCATTGAGGAAGAGGTTGGTCAGGATCTGGCCATAGAAGCCGGGATAGCCGTCGATGAAGAGGCCCTCGGGGACATCGACCTCGAGCGTGATCGGGGCGCGCTTGAGCACCGGCTTGAGGCTGGTGATGATCTGATCGGTGGCCTCGCCGAGCAGGAACGTCCGCCGCTCCGCATGGGAACGGTCGACCGCGACCTGCTTGAACGACTGGATCAGTTCGCCGGCGCGCTGCAGATTGGCGACCAGTTGCACCGAAGCGTCGCGCGAGGAGCGCACGAATTCCTCCAGCTGCGACCGGCGCAGGCCGCCTTCCGGCGAGCGCAGCGCCGCCTCGAACATCTCGACCCGGCGCGCAAAGCTCGAGGCCACAGTCAGGCTGATGCCGATCGGGTTGTTGACCTCATGGGCCACGCCAGCGACCAGGCCGCCGAGCGCGGCGAGCCGTTCGGCATCGATCAGATTCCGCTGCGCGGCATTCAGCTCCAGCAGGGCGCTTTCGGCCTTCTCCTTGGCGGTGCGCAACTCGTCCTCGGTCTTGCGCTTGGCGATCGCGTTCTCGCGGAAGGTTTCCACCGCGCGGGCCATCGCGCCGACCTCGTCGCGCGCTTCGGTGCCCTGGACCTTGCGGTCGTAATCGCCGAGCATGATCGCGCGCATCGAGGCCATGATCTGCTGCAGCGGCAGGCGGATCGACAGGGCGATCAGCACGCCCGCTGACAGGATGATGCCGAGGAAGATCACCGCGATCGACAGCACGCGGCGCGAGATGTCCTTCAGCGTCTTGTCGAAGGTCGCCTGCGCCTTCTGCTCGTGCTGGCGCATCTTCACCGAGAGGTCATCGATCGCGCCGATGGTCTCGGCCTGGCTCGCATCGATGGTGTTGCGCAGGAGCTCGGTGCGGTTCGTCAGTTGGTCGGTGAGCTTGGAAAAGCCGGCGCGCAACGCCGCGGTCCGAGCCGACAGCCGCTGCAGCGCGAGCCGCTGCAGATCGTTGTCGGCCAGGCTGGACATCACCGGAATGGTCTTCTCGATGGTTTCCGTGTTGCGGCGGGCATCGTCGGCGGAGGCGGGCGCGAGCGACAGATAATAGGAGTTTGCGGCCACCAGCATGGCCGTGAAGGCCTCGCGAGACTTGCCGAGCGACGGCCAGATCTCGGCGTCGCGATGGCCGGTCGCGCCCTCGATCACCGAATAGAGGCCGGCAATGTCGCGGGCGGGGCCGAGCACTTCCTCCTCATAGGTCTTGGAGATCGTCGCCTGCAGTGCGCGCAGTTCGCCGAAGCCATCGAGAAAGCGCACCGTGACCCGCTCCAACTCCTCCACCGAGCCCGACAGCATCGGATCGGTCGAGGCGCGCGTGGTGAGCGTGCCGAGCACGGCCTCGCGCAGCAGCAGGATCTCGGCAAACAGCTCCGGGCTCGGCTGATTGATGTAGCGGTGGATCAGGTTCTGCAGCCGGCTGGTTTCGCTTTCCAGCAGAGCCAGCACCTTGTCGGATTCGCGGACCTGGCGGACATCGTCCCAGGCGGTGCCCAGCACTGTGGCACCGTTCCAGATCAGCGCCGCCAGCACGATCACGACCGCCGAGTTGAGGGCGGCGATCGACAGGATACGCCAGCGGATCGGAACGGCCCGCAGCACGCGAACGATCCGCGCCCGGCCCAGCACCGCCAGGCTCAACGGCCGCTTGACGGATCCCGGTTGCTCGGACCGCGCCACGATCGCTACCTCAGGCCGCGCGAGCGGAACCCGGCCGCACGCCAGCTTCCGCGCGTCGACCGGCTCGAATGCTGCGCCGCAGCCAATTGCGGCGACGGGCGGCGGCGCGCGCCTGCCAAAGGCCGCGCGAACACCGGCGCGGCGTCCACTCTCGAGATCGACGAAAGACGGGCGCAGTACACAGGCAACACTTTCCCCTTGATGATGAGGTCGGCCTGGAAACGAAAAGGTTCAACGGGGGTCCCGAGCAGGTGCTATAAGGCCATTCTGACGCCAAAGCGATACCCGTTCAATGGGTTACTCAAAAGTTGTTGCAGCCAAGGGTTGTTGGTTGGCCATATTGGTTCCGATTGCGATTTCAGTCACGCGCGCATTCATCAAACGAGTTGGAGATCAATCCGGTGAGGTTTCTGTCCCGTTGTCTTTCGATCGGATTGCTTCTCTGCGCCGTCGGCTCTGCCGCCGAGGTTCACGCCGCGACCGAGATTGCGTGGTGGCATGCGATGTCGGGCGAGCTCGGCAGGCAGGTCGACCGGCTGGCCGCCGAGTTCAACGCGTCGCAGGCCGACTATCGCATCGTGCCGACCTACAAGGGGAGCTACACCGAAACCGTCACGGCCGCGATCTTCGCGTTTCGCTCGCGCAGCCAGCCGGCGATCGTGCAGGTCAATGAGATCGCGACCGCGACGATGACCGCGGCCAAGGGCGCGATCTATCCCGTGTACGAGTTGATGCGCGACGAGCAGGAGGGCTTTTCGCCGGCCGCCTATCTGCCTGCCGTCGCCGGCTATTATGCGGATGCCGACGGCAACATGCTGTCATTTCCGTTCAACGCGTCGACGCCGATCCTGTACTACAACAAGGACCAGTTTCGGGCCGCCGGGCTCGATCCGTCTGCGCCTCCGAAGACATGGCCGGAGCTCGGCCAGGCGGCCAAGCGGCTGCGCGACCATGGCATGGCCTGCGGCTTCACGACCTCCTGGCCGTCCTGGATCAACATCGAGAACTTTTCCGCCTTCCACAACCTGCCGGTCGCCAGCCGCGCCAACGGCTTCGGCGGACTGGATGCCGTGCTGAGCTTCAACAATCCGCAGGTCGCGCGGCACGTCGGCCAACTGGCGGAATGGCAGAAGAGCAAGGTCTTCGACTACGGAGGCCGCGGGCAGGCGGCAGAGCCGCGCTTCCAGAAGGGCGAGTGCGGCATTTTCATCGGCTCGTCGGCGACGCGCGCCGATATCAAGGCGAATTCGAAATTCGAGGTCGGCTATGGCATGCTGCCGTATTGGCCCGACATTGCCGGGGCGCCGCAGAACTCGATCATCGGCGGCGCGACGCTGTGGGTGCTGCGCGACCGTCCCAGGGCCGAATACAAGGGCGTCGCCAAATTCTTTGCCTATCTGTCGCGGCCGGACATCCAGGCGGCCTGGCACCAGAACACCGGCTATCTGCCGATCACCCGGGCCGCCTTCGATCTCACCCGTGCGCAAGGGTTCTACGACCGCAATCCGGGGGCGGCGATCTCGATCGAGCAGGTGACGCTGCATCCGCCGACGGAGAATTCGCGCGGCCTGCGGCTCGGCTCCTTCGTGCTGATCCGCGATGCGATCGAGGACGAAATGGAGCAGGCGTTCAGCGGCCGCAAGCCGGCGCAGGCGGCGCTGGATTCCGCCGTCGAGCGCGGCAACAAGCTGCTGCGCCAGTTCGAGCGTGCGAGCCCGGACCGTTGACGCCGACGCTGCCGCCGGTTGCGGATAGCGCCGAGCTCCGGCGGCTGCGGGCCGACACAGCGCGCTGGCTGCCCGTTGCACGCGACATCGTCCGCGGCCATGGCTATGGCGAAGCGCCCCTGGCGCCCTTCGCGGCGGGTACCAATCTGGTCGCAGCGATTGGCGACGGTGCGATCCTGAAGATCTTCCCCGCCATCCTGCACGGACGGTTTCGGTCGGAGCAGGCCACGCTGCGTCTGCTCGGCGGGCGCGTCGGGGCCGTCGACACGCCGGAGCTCCAGCACGCGGGCGAGCGTGACGGCTGGTCCTACCTGATCATGACACGGCTCCACGGCATCCCCGCCGCGCAGGTGTGGCCGCAACTGCCGGAAGACGGCAAGCAGCATCTGCTGCGGCAGCTCGGCCGGTTGATCGCCGCCATGCACCGCGTCCCGCCCGGCGATCTGCTCGCGCTCGAGCCGCGCTGGCCGGATTTCCTGCAGGCGCAGATCGCCGGATGCCATGCGCGTCACACGCGGCTCGGCTTGCCCGAGCGGCTTCTTGCCGAACTCGACGATCTCCTGCGCGACGCGGCGGCATGGCTTCGGACTGATACGCCGCCGGTCATTCTCACCGGCGAATACATTCCGGAGAACTTCCTCGTCGCGCGCGATGGCGATGGCTGGCGCGTCAGCGGCCTGTTCGACTTCGGCGACGTCATGACCGGTCGCGGGGAGTACGATCTGCTCGGGCCCAGCGCGTTCATGGCTGCGGGTCATGCGGGCCGCGTGCGGGCGCTGTTCGAGGGCTATGGTCTCGCGCCGTCCGCGATTGACTGGCGGCTCAAGCGACGGCTGCTCGTGCTCATGATGCTGCACCGGGCCAGCGATCCCGTTCGGCACATCGCCATTCCGGATTGGCCTGCCAAGGTCAGCAGCTTCGATCAGCTGCAGGCGTTGATCTGGCCGGACGGATCCTGAGGGGAGCGCTGCGTAAATCGGTCGCATGCTGGTTGCGTAGGCTACAATTTGTGCAATTTCGCCCTTCTGTATGCAATGAGGTTCTGCCCAAGCTGCCGTTCATGTGCTCGCCTGTAGCGAATTCAACGGCTTAGCTGGTTCCTGGGCTTGGCACGAAGCTTGCGATCAATGTTCCCGCCGGTCGTTGTTCTCGGGAGCATTTGATGAAGCGTCGTGATTTTCTGAAGTCCGTGTCCGGTCTGGCCGCAGGTGCCGCGCTGCCGATGGCGCCGGCGGTGATCTCCTCCGCCAGGGCCGATGCGCGGTCCGAGACGCTGCTCATCGTGTCCGAGGGCGGCCCCAACAATCTCGACATCCACGGCGTCGGCACCAACGTGCCGGGCTACGAAGTGTCGTGGAATTGCTACGACCGCCTCATCAGCCACGAGATGAAGAGCGGCCCGGGCGGCGTGCCCTATTACGACCGCGACAAGTTCAAGCCCGAGCTCGCCGAGGACATGACCATCGGTGACATGTCCGCCACCTTCAAACTGCGCAAGAACGCGAAATTTCACGACGGGACCCCGGTCACGGCCAAGGACGTGAAATGGTCGCTCGACCGTGCCGTCAGCGTCGGCGGCTTTCCGACCTTTCAGATGAGCGCGGGCTCGCTCACCAAGCCGGAGCAGTTCGTCATCGTCGACGACCATACCGTGCGCGTCGACTTCCTGAAGAAGGACCGGCTGACGATCCCCGATCTCGCGGTCATCGTGCCCTGCGTGGTCAATTCCGAGCTGGTGAAGAAGAACGCCACGGAAAAGGACCCCTGGGGCCTCGAATACACCAAGCAGCAGACCGCGGGCTCCGGCGCCTACAAGGTGACGAAGTGGACCGCCGGCACCGAAGTCATCATGGAGCGCAACGACGACTGGGTGTGTGGCCCGCTGCCCAAGATCAAGCGCGTGATCTGGCGGATGGTGCCGCAGGCCGGCAACCGCCGGGCGCTGCTCGAGCGTGGCGACGCTGACATTTCCTACGAGCTGCCGTTCAAGGACTTCCAGGAGATGAAGACGAACGGCAAGCTCAGCGTCGTGTCGCTGCCGTTCTCCAACGGCATCCAGTATATCGGCATGAACGTCACCAAGCCGCCGTTCGACAATCCGAAGGTGCGGCAGGCGATGGCCTATGCCATGCCTTACCAGAAGATCATGGACGCGGTGCTGTTCGGCCTCGCCAATCCGATGTTCGGTGCGCCGGCCGACAAGGCGACCGACGTCGCCTGGCCGCAGCCGACCAAGTACTTCACCGACATGGACAAGGCGAAGGCCTTGCTCGCGGAAGCCGGTTATCCCAATGGCTTCGAGACCACGATCTCGTTCGACCTCAACTTCGCGCAAGTGAACGAGCCCCTGTGCGTGCTGGTGCAGGAGAGCCTCGCCCAGCTCGGCATCAAGACCACGATCAACAAGGTGCCTGGCGCCAACTGGCGCACCGAGCTGAACAAGAAGGAAATGCCGCTCTACACCAACGTGTTCTCGGGCTGGCTCGATTATCCCGAGTATTTCTTCTACTGGTGCTATCACGGCAACAATTCCGTGTTCAACACGATGAGCTACAAGTCGCCGGTGATGGACAAGTTCATCGACGGCGCCCGCGACGCCGCCGCGATCGGCGACAAGGCCAAGTACGACGCCGACGTGAAGGGCTTCGTCGATCTCGCCTTCGCCGAGGTGCCGCGCATTCCGCTGTACCAGCCATTCGTCAACGTCGCGATGCAGAAGAACATCTCCGGCTATCAGTACTGGTTCCACCGCCGCCTTGACTATCGCGCGCTGGTGAAGGGATGAGCGTCGTGATCAGGGCAAGTGAGGTGAGCCGCGCTCTTTCCCTCCCTCCCCCCTTGTGGGGGAGGGGCGGGGAGGGGGGTAGCCACAGCCACCGCCGTTGCGGCTTACCCCCCTCCCCAGCCCTCCCCCACAAGGGGGGAGGGAGCGCACCGGGCCGTGCTGCCAAATCGTGCCTCGTTCCGGCGAGGCAGTGCCCATGCTGAGCCTGATCGCCAAGCGCCTCGCCTTCGCCATCCCCTCGCTGATCGGCGTCGTGATCGTCACCTTCCTGCTGACCCGAGCACTGCCGGGCGATCCCGCCGCCTACTTCGCCGGTCCCGCCGCGACCAAGGAAGCGGTCGAGCAGATCCGCAAGAAGCTCGGCTTCGACAAGCCGCTGGTCGAGCAATTCTTCCGCTACACCGTCGATCTCGCCCATGGCGATCTCGGCAGCTCGCTGACGACGGGCCAGCCGGTCGCCACCGAGATCCGTAATCGCCTGCCGGCCTCGGCGGAGCTGACGCTGCTCGGTCTGCTGGTATCGGTCGCGATCGCGCTGCCGCTCGGCGTGCTCGCTGCGACCCGGCCGGGATCGTGGATCGATCACACCTGCCGCGTCGTCACCACGGCCGGCGTGTCGCTGCCGGTGTTCTTCACCGGCCTCGTGCTGGTCTACGTGTTCTATTTCCGGCTCGGCTGGTCGCCGGCGCCGCTCGGCCGGCTCGACGTGTTCTACAGCGCGCCGAACAATGTGACCGGTTTCTATCTGATCGACACGCTGATCGCCCGCGACGGCGAGGCGTTCCGTTCGGCCTTGAGCCAGCTGATCCTGCCCGCCGCGACGCTCGCGATCTTTTCGCTGGCGCCGATCGCGCGCATGACGCGCGCCTCGATGCTGGCGATCCTGTCGTCGGAGTTCGTGCGCACCGCGCGCGCCTCGGGCCTGTCGCCCTCGACGGTCACCGTCACCTATGCGTTCCGCAACGCCATGCTGCCGGTCATCACCACGCTGTCGATGGTGTTCTCGTTCCTGCTCGGCGCCAACGTGCTGGTCGAGAAGGTGTTCGCCTGGCCGGGCATCGGCTCCTACGCGGTCGAGGCGCTGATCGCCTCCGACTTCGCGCCGGTGCAGGGCTTCGTGCTGACGATGGCGGTCATGTACGTGATCCTCAACCTCGTCATCGACATTCTCTATGGCGTCATCGATCCCCGTGTGAGGCTGGAAGGATGAGCACTGTCGCGCCGACCCTCGAACCTGCCGCCGCCAACAGCACGTCCGGCCTCATGGCCCTGATCGGGCATGCGCGCTATGTGCTCGCCGAGAACAAGGTGACGGGCTTTGCCTTCGGGCTGCTGGTCATCATCCTGTTCGCGGCGATCTTCGGGCCGTGGATCGTGCCGTATGATCCGCTCGCCAGCGACACCGCGTCCGCGCTGAAGCCGCCATCGGCGGCGCATTGGTTCGGCACCGATCAGCTCGGCCGCGACATCTTCAGCCGCGTCGTGGTCGCGACCCGGCTCGATACGTTCATCGCGGTCGCTTCCGTCGCGCTGGTGTTCTTCATGGGCGGCCTCGCCGGCGTCGCCGCCGGCTTCTTCGGCGGCTGGACCGACCGCATCGTCGGCCGCATCGCCGATACCATCATGGCGTTCCCGCTGTTCGTGCTGGCCATGGGCATCGTCGCAGCGCTCGGCAACACCGTGCAGAACATCATCATCGCGACCGCGATCGTGAACTTCCCGCTCTATGCCCGCGTCGCGCGCGCGGAAGCCAATGTCCGCCGCAACGCCGGCTTCGTGCAGGCCGCGCGCCTCTCCGGCAACAGCGAGCTGCGAATCCTGCTCGGCCATATCCTGCCCAACATCATGCCGATCATGATCGTGCAGATGTCGCTGACCATGGGCTACGCCATCCTCAATGCCGCAGGCCTGTCCTTCATCGGCCTCGGCGTCCGGCCGCCGACGGCGGAGTGGGGGATCATGGTCGCCGAGGGCGCGTCCTTCATGGTCTCGGGCGAATGGTGGATCGCGCTGTTCCCCGGCCTCGCGCTGATGATCGCCGTGTTCTGCTTCAACCTGCTCGGCGACGGCCTGCGCGACATCGTCGATCCCCAGCGCAGGACGTGAGGCGATGGGCGCGCCACACCAAAACTCCGTCATTGCCGGGCTTGACCCGGCAATCCATCAACTGACCACGAATCTGTTGGCTTGGATGGATGCGCGGATCAAGTCCGCGCATGACGGTCTGAGAGTCTGGAGAGCAACATGACCGCCCAGCCGCTGCTCGACGTTCGCGATCTCACGGTCGAATTCTCCACCCGTCGCGGCATCGTCAAGGCGGTGCAGCATGTCGACATCTCCGTCGCCAAGGGCGAGACGCTGGCCATTGTCGGCGAGTCCGGCTCCGGCAAGTCCGTGACCTCCTATGCCGTCATGCGCATCCTCGACCGCGCCGGCCGTATCGCCGAGGGCTCGGTGATGTTCTCCGGCGTCGACGTCAAGG
Source organism: Bradyrhizobium sp. HKCCYLR20261 (assembly GCF_051168435.1). NCBI lineage: Bacteria > Pseudomonadati > Pseudomonadota > Alphaproteobacteria > Hyphomicrobiales > Nitrobacteraceae > Bradyrhizobium > Bradyrhizobium sp. HKCCYLR20261. The sequence continues at coordinate 738,468 of NZ_JBNPUZ010000001.1, read as the reverse complement.
CGGCCGCCGAGACCGAGATGCGCGACCTGCGCGGACGCGAGATCTCGATGATCTTCCAGAACCCGCGCGCGGCGCTCAACCCGATCCGCAAAGTGGGCCAGCAGATCGAGGACGTGCTGAAGCAGCACGCCCAGGCCGCGGCCAGCGACCGCGCCGAGAAGGCGATCGCCGCACTCGAGCAGGTTAAGATCGCCCGCCCGCGCGAGCGCTACCACGCCTATCCGTTCGAACTGTCCGGCGGCATGTGCCAGCGCGTGGTCATCGCATTGGCGCTGGCCTGCAATCCGCAGCTCCTGATCGCCGACGAGCCGACGACGGGCCTCGACGTCACCACGCAGAAGGCGGTGATGGACCTCGTCGTCGAGCTGACCAAGAGCCGCGGCATGTCGACGATCCTGATCACGCATGATCTCGGCCTCGCCGCGGCCTATTGCGACCGCGTCGTCGTGATGGAGAAGGGCCGCGTGGTCGAGACCGCAAAGGCCTCCGACATCTTCGCCAATCCGCAGCATCCCTACACCCGCAAGCTGATGCGCGCCACGCCGCGGCTCGGCGTGTCCTTGCGCGATCTCCTTCCGGAGGAGGAGGCGTCGGCCGCGCCGCACACACCCTCCGTCATGGCCGGGCTTGACCCGGCCATACATCCTTCTGCGCAAGAGTCGCGCAGGACGATGGACCCCCGGGTCAAGCCCGGGGGTGACGAGCGGAGGGCGGGTGACGAGCGGAGCAGGGAAGGTGAGCAGGGCACGGGTAGCAGCAAGCCGCTCCTCCTGGTCGACAAGCTGGTCAAAGAATATCCCCGCCAGGGTGCGTCCGCGACGTTATCAAAACTGTTCGGCCGCAAGCCGGCGATCGAACCGGAGGTGTTCCGCGCCGTCGACGGCATCAGCTTCACGGTCGGCCACGGCGAGAGCGTTGGGCTGGTCGGCGAGTCCGGCTGCGGCAAGTCGACGACGTCGATGATGGTGATGCGGCTGCTCGACCAGACCTCGGGCCGCATCAGCTTCGACGGCGAGGAGATCGGCAACATCCTGCCGCAGGCCTTCGCGCGGCTGCCGCAGCGCAGCCATATCCAGATGGTGTTCCAGGATCCGACCGACAGCCTCAATCCGCGCTTCACCGCGGCGCGCGCCATCGCCGATCCGATTTTGCAGCTCGGTGACATCAAGGGGCGCAACGCGCTGCGTGCGCGCTGTGAGGAGCTCGCGACCATGGTCGGGCTGCCGCTGAACCTGCTCGACCGTTTTCCGCACCAATTGTCGGGCGGCCAGAAGGCTCGCGTCGGCATCGCGCGCGCGATCGCACTGCACCCGAAGCTCGTCATCCTCGATGAGCCGACGGCGGCGCTCGACGTCTCCGTGCAGGCCGTCGTGCTCAATCTGCTGCAGGATCTCAAGCAGAAGCTGGGCATGAGCTATCTGTTCGTCTCGCATGATTTGAACGTGGTGCGACTGTTGTGTGATCGTGTGATCGTGATGCGGTCGGGCCGAATCGTCGAGGAAGGCACGTCCGAACGTGTGCTAGGTGATCCGCAGGATGCCTATACGCGCGAATTGCTGACCGCGATTCCGCATCCGCCGTTGCCGGCGCATTGAGGGGGAGAGCTGCATGGCCGAGCCATCGGATCGGGACTGGGATGACTACATCGACGCCGTCGGGCGCGCGCTCGGCCTGCCGATCGAGGATGCCTGGCGCCCGGCCATCCGCGCCAATCTCGCGGTCTCGCTGAAGATGGCCAAGCTGGTCGACGAATTCTCCCTCACTGACGAAGCCGAGCCCGCCAGTGTCTTCACCGCTTGATTCCGCCGACATGACCGCGGGCGCCATCGCCGCCGCGGTCGCCACCCGCAAGCTGACCGCCGTCGAGGCCACCGACGCCGCCTTGGCGCGGATCGCGGCTCGCGACGGCGTGCTCAATTCCTTCACCGACGTGACCGCCGAGCGGGCGCGTGCGAAGGCGCGCGCGGTCGATGCCGACATTGCTGCCGGCAAGCCGGTCGGCCCGCTCGCCGGCGTGCCCTTCGCGGTGAAGAACTTGTTCGACGTCGCGGGCCTGCCGACGCGGGCCGGCTCCAAGATCAATCGCGATCGTGCGCCGGCGACCGGCGACGCGACGCTGATCGCGCGCATGGAAGCCGCCGGCGCCGTCCTCGTCGGCGCGCTCAACATGGGCGAATACGCCTACGACTTCACCGGCGAGAATGTGCACGACGGTCCGTCGCGCAATCCGCATGATCCCTCGCGGATGAGCGGCGGCTCGTCGGGCGGTTCGGGCAGCGCCGTCGGCGGCGGCCTGGTGCCGATCGCGCTCGGCTCCGATACCAACGGCTCGATCCGCGTGCCCTCGTCGTTCTGCGGCATCTTCGGCCTGAAGCCGACCTATGGCCGGCTGTCGCGTGCGCGCTCGTTCCCGTTCGTGATGAGCCTCGATCATCTCGGCCCGTTCGCGCGCTCGGTCGAGGATCTCGCGCTTGCCTATGACGTGATGCAGGGGCCTGACGCCGAGGATGCGGCATGTACCACGCGCGCGCCGGAGCCCGTCTCAGCTCTGCTTGCGCACGGGCTCGATGGTCTGCGCATCGCGCTTGCGGGCGGTCACTTCCAGAAGAACCTGTTTCCCGAAGCCGCCGAGGCTGTCAGTCGCGTCGCCGCCGCACTGAAAGTAACCCAGGTTATCGATGTGCCCGAAGCCGCGCGCGCGCGCGCCGCGGCCTATGTCATCAGCACGACCGAAGGCGCCTCGCTGCATCTCGACCGCCTGCGTAAGCAGCCGCAGGATTTCGATCCGGCGGTGCGCGATCGCCTGATTGCGGGCGCGATGATTCCGGCGCCGATGGTCGACCGCGCGCAGAAATTCCGCCGCTGGTATCGCGCCAAGGTGCTGGAGCTGTTCAAGTCGGTCGACGTGCTGATCGCGCCGGCGACGCCGTGCATTGCGCCGAAGCTCGGGCAGGCGACCTTCGTGCTGGATGGCGTCGAGCTGCCCGTGCGCGCCAATATCGGCATCCACACCCAGCCGATCTCGTTCATCGGACTTCCCGTCGTCGCCATTCCCATTCCGCTGGCGCCGATGCCCATCGGCGTGCAGATCATCGCCGCCCCCTGGTGCGAGCACGTCGCATTGCGTGTGGCCCACGCCTTGCAACAGCTGGGCGTCGCCGCTGCGCCGGCCCCGAGAGGAGTTCTGGAGAATGGAAGTCGATCTGCCTGATGTCGTTGCGGAGGTCACAGCGCAGTTCCAGCGTTACGAACAGGCGCTGGTCAGCAACGACGTTGCCGTGCTCGACGAACTGTTCAAGAACGACACCCGCACCTTGCGCTATGGCATCGGCGAGAACCTCTACGGCTATGGCGAGATCGCGGCCTTTCGCTCCGCGCGCTCGCCTGTCGGATTGATGCGTCGCACCGCGCGCACCGTGATCACTGCCTATGGCCGCGACACCGCGGTCGCCTCGACGTTGTTCTATCGCGACAGTGTGCCCGGCAAGGTCGGGCGCCAGATGCAGACCTGGATCCGGTTTCCCGAGGGCTGGAGAATCGTGGCCGCCCATGTCAGCATCATCGACGAAGCAAAAGGCGCCTGAGGCATGAGCCTGGACGATCTTCCGCCGCGGACGCGTGCGCGGGTCATCCGTGAAGCCGACGTGCAGCGCAGCGAGCGGGCGCCGCCGGCGGTCGCGAAGATCACGCGCGCCGAGGAGCTGCGTCTGCAACTCGCCGATGACATCGTTCGCGGCATGCTGGCGCCGGGCGCGCCGCTCGACGAGACCGAGATCGCCAAGCGTTTCAACGTCTCGCGCACGCCGGTGCGCGAGGCGCTGCGCCAGCTCGCGGCGTCCGGCCTGATCGAGGCGCGTGCGCATCGCGGCGCCGTGGTGGCCCGCCCGTCGGTCGACCGCCTCACCGGCATGTTCGAGGCGATGGCCGAGCTGGAAGGCATGTGTGCGGGCCTCGCCGCGCAGCGCATGACGCCGGTCGAGCGGCAGCGGCTGGAAGCGATTCACGACGAGCTGCGCAATCTCAGCCATGCCGGCAATCCCGAGCGCTTTCACGAGGTCAATGAGCGTTTCCACAACGCGATCTATGCCGGCGCGCACAACGCCTATATCGCCGAGATCACGCTGGCGACGCGCGTGCGCGTGCAGCCGTTCCGCCGCGCCCAATTCCGCAATCTCGGCCGTCTCGCCAAGTCGCATGCCGAGCACGACCGCGTCGTCGTCGCCATCCTGCGCGGCGACAAGGCGGGCGCCGCGAGCGCCATGAAAGCCCATATCGAGCTGGTGCGCGGCGAGTACGAGATCTACGCGGTGTCGGTGTAGGCCGCCGATCGTCTTCGCTAGGAACCGCGGAGAGTAGGACTCCTGGACAAGCAGGATGCTCTCCCCCCGGCGGTGGTGCGCCCCCTCTCCCGCGTGCGGGGGAGGGATGGGGTGGGGGCGCCACAGCGGCAGTCTTTCCGGAGCGGCCCCCACCCGCATCGCATCTGACGATGCGATGCGACCTCCCCCGCACGCGGGGGAGGCGCAGATCGAGCTTGCCGCGTGCGTAGGACTCTTGGACGAGCAGGATGCTCTCACCCCGGCGGCAGTGTGCCGCTTATGCCATGTGGCGAGAGGGCGCATTCATGAGCACCGCGCTGATCTTCCGGCGATCGAACGGGTGTGATGAGCCGATTGGCTGCAACGGCCGCGCCGTGCTCGTCACGACGGAAGTCCTCAATCCTTCTGCGCCATGTAGGCGCGCCAGCTGCCGAATTCCGAGATGTCGCGCGCGCCGTCCAGCGCAACCGGCTCGACGAGGAATCCCTTGGCGGTGCGGCCGTCCTGCAGCCGGATCGTGCCGATCGACAGCGGCGGCGGAATGAGGTTGATGAACTTTCCGAAGCTTGCGGCCGACAGCGCCCAGAGCTCGACCGCCATCGCGGTGCCCTTGCCTTCCTCGATGCGCAGCATTCCAGGCTTGGGCGGCGTGGTCGACAGCGCATAGAGCTTGTAATCCGGTGCGGTCGCTGTCGCTTCCAGCAGCCGACCTCCCAGACCTGTCAGTTCGTGATTGAGCGCCATTCCGGAGAGATGCGCACCGACGACGACGATCGCGATCTCGTCGCCATGCAGCGACGGTGACGGCGGGGCCAGCGGCGGCTGCGGCACAGCCTTGGCGCCGACCGGCAGCGCCGTGTCGGCATGAAAGGCGCGGCCCAGGCTCGCCAGCGCCGCGTCCTGCCCGGCCGGTGCAAGCAGCGTGACGCCGAATGGAATCCCGTCGCCGCGCATCGCGGCCGGCACGGCGAGGCCGCAGAGATCGAGCAAATTGACGAAATTGGTGTAGGTGCCGAGGCGGCTGTTGAGCAGGATCGGATCCGCGAGGACCTCCGCGGTCGTGTAGGCGGTGGGTGCCGTCGGCAGCACCATCGCATCGATCGCGCCGAAGGTGCGCTCGGCGACCTTGCGCAGCACCTGCAGGCGATACAGCGCCGCAAACGTGTCGGCCGCGCTGCCGCGCGCGCCGCCGATGGTGATCTCGCGCGTCACGGGATGGATGGCGTCGGGATCGGAGGCGAGCAGGTCACGGATCACGAGATAGCGCTCGGCCACCCACGGGCCTTCATAGAGCAGCCGCGCCGTCTCGTAGAACGGCTCGAGGTCGAACTCGACGAGCTCGGCGCCGAGCTTGACGAAACGCGCGACGGCCGCGCTGTAGGCCGCTTCCGCGGCCTTGTCGCCGAAGAAGATCAGTTGTCCGGGGCGGGGAATGCCGAGCTTCACGCCTTGCGGAAACGCGGTCACGGCCGCGAGCGGCCGGTCGCGCGAGAACGGATCGAGCGGATCCGGCGCCGCCATCACGGACAATGCCGCCACGGCATCGTCGACGGTGAGCGAGAACACCGAGATGCAGTCGAGCGTCCGGCACGCCGGCACGAGACCCGCCGTCGAAATCATGCCGAGGCTCGGCTTCAGCCCGACGATGTTGTTGAGCATGGCCGGCACGCGGCCCGAGCCTGCGGTATCCGTTCCGAGCGACAGCGGCACCAGGCCCGCTGACACCGCGACCGCCGAGCCGGAGCTCGAACCGCCCGGCACGAGGTCACCGTGAACTGGATTCTTCGGGATGCCATAGGGCGAGCGCACGCCGACGAGGCCGGTGGCGAACTGGTCGAGATTGGTCTTGCCGATGATGATCGCGCCGGCGGCGCGCAGCCGCGCGACTGCGGTGGAATCCCGGGCCGGCGTATAGGCGAAGGCCGGGCAGGCGGCCGTTGTCGGCAATCCCGCGACGTCGATGTTGTCCTTCACCGCAACCGGCACGCCATACAGCGGCAGCGCCGCAGGGTCCTTCCCCGAAAGCGCCCCGGCTTCTGCGAGCGCATCCGCCTCGTCGCGCAGGCTGATGAAAATGGCGGGGTCGTTGTGCGCGCGGATCCGGTCGAACGTCCGGGCGACCGTCTGCTGCGGCGTCGTCAGGCCGGCGCGATGCGCGGCCACGATCTCGGCGACGGTCTCGGTCACGCGGCGCCCCGGATCTGTCCGGAATCTGATGTCTGGGTTGCCATTTGCTTGCGCTCCGCTTCGCCGATGCTGCTGCTGATGTAGCAAGCCACATGCCATTGTGTACATGGCCGGGGATGCGGCGTTGGAAGCGAAAAATATTGCAATTCAGAGGGTTGATGTGATGGCTCCGGCCGACGTTGGGCCGGTCGAGCGGCGATCCCCTCGCATTCTGCTTAGAAAATGAGCAATGTGGGTTGGCTGTCCTAGTAGCTGCGCCGGCCGGCGTCGCCGCCGGTGATGCGTGCGAGCCGGGCATCCGTGGCCGAACCGGAGCTGCGGGCGCTTCGGAACGTCGCCGCCGGCGCGGTGCTCACGGACCTGCCGCCGGAAGACGATGCATCGTCGGCGCCGCTGGGGAAGAACAGCAGCGCGGCGCTGAGGCCGAGATTGACCAGGCTGCCGACCCACGTCCCATGCTGGGCGGACGTCGCGGCATATTCGGGAAATCGGCCGGCGATGACGTAGTCCAGCGCCATGACGGCGATCCAGGCCGGGATCACGCACACCGGGTCCCAGCCGATGTCGCGGAAGCGCATCGACTGCAGCATGGCGTTCGCGATTAGGAACAGGCCGATCCAGACCATGAGAGGTCCGGTCAGCGCGAGACCCGCCTTTTGCGAGGTCCCTGCCGCGAGGCCCATGGCGAGAACGATGCCGAGGACGATGAAGGCGACCACGAGCGCCAGCGAGGCCAGGAAGTACTGCAGCCGCCCGAGGCGCATATTGAATCCGAAGATGAATCCCAGCATCCGTCTCTCCCGCAGGCTGCGCCGCGACTGCGGGTTCGCCGATACAATCTGGATAGCAGGGCGAAATTGCCGTGCCGCTGCATGGATCATTAAAATTGTAAGCATCGGGACCCGCGCCGCCCGCGCCGGGCGAGGAGCAAATTTATCGTTGCCAAAGCAACTAATCCGTGGAACGATTGTGCTCGTAGATTGAGTGAGGCGCAGCGCAAAGCCGCGCCGCCAACGAGGGATGGAAACGCCATGCGCAGCCTGCTCGCAGCAGGCGCGGCCGCTTGCGCGCGCGCGAATGCAAGGTCTGGGCAGGGCGCTCAGGACTGGAGCGATCGATCTCGGCCGGGGTCAGCTCGCGCCGGTGACGGCGTCGAGATTGTCGTGGATGCGGCGGAGCAGGGCGATCAACGTTTCCTGCTCGCTCTCGTCGAGGCACGCCAGCAGCCGCCGCTCGCGCTCCAGCGCGGCGATGATGACCTTGTCGTGCGTGGCGCGGCCCTTGGCCGTCAGCGAGATCGAGTGGCTGCGGCCGTCCTGCGGATCGTCGCGGATCGCGATCAGGCCGCGGCCCTTCATCAGCGCCAGGGTGCGGCTGACCGGGCCCTTGTCGAAGCCGATCACGCTGCAGATGCGCGAGGCCGGGATGCCCGGCTCGATCGCCAGCAGCGACATGATCCGCCATTCCGTGACGTTGACGCCGAAATTGCGCTGGTAGAACGCGGTCGCGCTGTTCGACAGCTTGTTGGCGATGAAGGTGATGAAGGCCGGCACATAGCGGTCGAGATCGAGCGTGAGGCCGTGGGTCCGATCTTGACCCTCAGTCTCGCGTGGCGGCGCTTCGGGCGGCTTTCTCTGTTTCCCGCTCATGATCTCCAGCGTCCATGCATTCCCACTCATAGGGATACGAAAAGCCGCATGACAAGGCCAAACTTCGGGAGAGCAGCATGAACCCAACAGGTCTTTCCTCGGACACCGGCGTGGCGCCTGATATCCCGCATCTTGCGATCGATCCGTTCTCCTACGACTTCTTCGACGATCCCTATCCCGCGCATGAGGAGATGCGCGAGGCCGGTCCCGTCGTCTATCTCGATCAGTGGAACGTCTACGGCGTCGCCCGCTATGCTGAAGTCTACGCGGTGTTCAACGATCCGCAGACCTTCTGTTCCAGCCGCGGCGTGGGATTGAGCGATTTCGCCAAGGAGAAGCCGTGGCGGCCGCCCAGCCTGATCCTGGAGGCGGATCCGCCGGCGCATACGCGGACCCGCGCGGTGCTGAGCAAGGTGCTGTCGCCTTCGGTGATGAAGCGGCTGCGCGACGGCTTCCTGGCCGCGGCCGAGGCCAAGGTTGACGAACTCCTGGCGCGCGGCACGTTCGATGCGATCCCCGATCTCGCCGAAGCCTATCCGCTCTCGGTGTTCCCCGACGCACTTGGTCTGAAGGCCGAAGGGCGCGACCATCTCATCCCCTATGCAAGTCTTGTGTTCAACGCGTTCGGTCCGCCGAACGAATTGCGCCAGCAGGCGATCGAGCGCTCGGCGCCACATCAGGCCTATGTCACCGAGCAATGTCAGCGCGACAATCTCGCGCCCGGCGGTTTCGGCGCCTGCATCCATGCCTTCAGCGACAGCGGCGAGATCACGCCGGCCGAGGCGCCCTTGCTGGTGCGCTCGCTGCTGTCGGCCGGGCTCGACACCACCGTCTATGGCATCGGCGCGGCGGTGTCCTGCCTGGCGCGCTTTCCGGATCAGTTTGCACGGCTGCGCGCCGATCCGTCGCTGGCGCGCAACGCGTTCGAGGAGGCGGTGCGGTTCGAGAGCCCGGTGCAGACCTTCTTCCGCACCACGACGCGTGATGTCGAGCTCGGCGGCGTCGTCATTCCCGAAGGCGAGAAGGTGCTGATGTTCTTGGGCGCAGCCAATCGCGATCCGCGCCGCTGGGAGCACCCGGATGCTTACGACATCACGCGCAAAGTCTCCGGCCACGTCGGCTTCGGCTCGGGCATCCACATGTGCGTCGGCCAGCTCGTCGCGAGGCTCGAAGGCGAGGCGGTGCTGACTGCGCTCGCGCGCAAGGTCGGCAGCATCACGATGAGCGGCGCGCCGAAGCGCCGCTACAACAACACGCTGCGCGGGCTGGAGAGCCTGCCGGTCACCTTCACTCCAGCCTGAGCGACGTCATGACCACCATCACCTTCATCCATCCCGACAACCGCAGCCAGACCGTGGACGCCGCCGACGGCGACAGCCTCATGCTCGCCGCACTCACCCATGGCGTCGACGGCATCACCGCCGAATGCGGCGGCAACGCCGTCTGCGCCACCTGCCATGTCTATGTCGACGACGCCTGGACGGCGAAGCTCGACCCGGTGTCCGACGACGAGGACGCCCTGCTCGACGGCACCGCCGCCGAGCGGCTGCCGAACAGCCGGCTGTCGTGCCAGATCAAGGTGCAGCCGGCGCTCGCGGGCCTCGTGGTGCGCATTCCGGACCGGCAGAGCTGACGGTTTCGACAACAATCAAAACAAGCAATCCAAGGGGAGGACCATCATGAAGCAACTCAGGACCTGCGCGCTTGCGCTGGCGGCGTCGTTCGGCGTCTCGGCCACGGCAACCGCGGGCGAGATCTCCGACAATGTCGTGCGCGTCGGCGTGCTCAACGACATCTCCGGCATCTTCCAGGACACCAACGGCATGGGCTCGGTCGAGGCCGCACGCATGGCGGCGGAGGATTTCAACGGCGGCGGCAAAGGCATCAAGGTCGAGATCGTCTATGCCGACCACCAGAACAAGGCCGATGTCGGCTCGGCGATCGCGCGCAAATGGCTCGATGTCGACAAGGTCGACGCCATCGTCGACGTGCCCAACTCCGCCGTCGGCCTCACGATCAACGAGCTCTTGCGCAACAGCCGCATGACGTTCTTGGCCTCGTCGACGGCGAGCTCCGATCTCACCGGCAAGGCTTGCTCGCCGAACACCATTCAATGGGTCAACGACGCCTGGGCGACCGGCAACACCACGGCGGCCGCGATGATGGGCCGCGGCGGCAAGGACTGGTACTTCATCACGGTCAACTACGCGCTGGGACAGGGCATCGAGGCAGAGGCCACCAATTACATTGAAAAGAACGGCGGCAAGGTGCTCGGCTCGGCCAAGCATCCGCTCGGCACCACGGACTTCGCCTCGTTCCTTCTTCAGGCGCAGGGCTCCAAGGCCAAGGTGATCGGGCTGGCCAATGCCGGCGGCGACACCATCAACGCCGTCAAGCAGGCCGCGGAGTTCGGCATCCAGCAGGGCGGGCAGTCGCTGGTCGCGTTCCTGCTGTTCATCAATGACATCCACGGCATGGGCCTGAAGGCCGCGCAGGGCCTGCGGCTGCTCGAAGCCTTCTATTGGGACATGGACGACGACACCCGCGCCTTCGCCAAGCGCTTTGCGGCGCGCCCCGGCATGAACGGCAAGATGCCGAGCGGCAACCAGGCCGGCGTCTATGCCTCGACGCTCGCTTATCTCAACGCGGTCGCAGCGACCGCCAGCGACGACGCCAAGGATGTCGTGCCGCAGATGAAGACGGTGAAGGGCAAGGACAAATTGTTCGGCGATGTCACCATCCGCGCCGACGGCCGCGTGGTGCATCCGATGTATCTGTTCGAGGTGAAGAAGCCCGAGGAGTCGAAGTACCCCTACGACTACTATCGCCTGGTCTCCACGATTCCGGCCGAGCAGGCGTTTCGCCCGCTGGCCGAGGGTGGTTGCGCCCTGATGAAGTGACGCTCGTTGCGAGTGACACGAGGAGAACCGCAGCGGGCCGTGTCACATTGACCCGGCCCGTTTCTGCTGTGCTGCAGTATCCTTAACAGGCACTATAGTTCTTGCCTTTGCCCGTTTGCGGGAATTATGGTGCATGGACCGACGGTGCGCAGAATAAAATCCGCGCGGCGGCCTGCTGCGGCGAAACGCCGCCACTCGCCGTGCTGCTGCGTGCCGGTGAAACAACGATAAGAACTGACCGTGATCAGGGGAGGGACGACCATGAAGACGAGCTTCTGGCTGGCTGGCGCGGCGGCGCTGCTGTTTTCGAGCACGGCCTTTGCCGGCGACACCATCAAGATCGGCTTCGTCTCGACGTTCAGCGGCCCCACCGCCGTGATCGGCAACGACATGCGCAACTCGTTCGAGCTGGCGCTCGACCATCTCGGCCGCAAGATGGACGGCAAGCCGGTCGAGGTGATCTACGAGGACGACCAGCAGAAGCCGGATGTCGGCAAGCAGAAGACCGAGAAGCTGGTGCAGTCCGACAAGGTCGACTTCATCGTCGGCTACATCTGGTCGAACGTGCTCCTGGCCTCGCTCAAGACCGCTGTGGATTCCCAGACCTTCCTGATATCAGCCAATGCCGGCCCGTCGCAGCTCGCCGGCGAATTGTGCTCGCCCTACGTGTTCTCGACCTCCTGGCAGAACGATCAGACGCCCGCCGCGATGGGCCTCTACATGAACCAGAAGGGCGTGAAGTCGGTGTTCCTGATCGGACCGAATTATGCGGCCGGCAAGGACATGCTCGCGGGCGTGAAGAGCACCTTCAAGGGCCAGGTGGTCGGTGAGGAATATACGGTGTGGCCGAGCCAGCTCGACTTCTCCGCCGAGCTCTCCAAGGCGCGCGCCTCGGGCGCCGAGTCGATCTTCGTGTTCTATCCCGGCGCTGCCGGCGTGCAGTTCCTCAATCAATACGCGCAGGCCGGCCTCAAGGAGAAGATGCCGCTCTACACGGCCTTCACCGTGGACGAATTGTCGCTGCCGCTGCAGAAGGACAACGCGATCGGCGTACCCGGCGCCCAGGAGTGGGTCAACGACCTGCCGAACGAGCAGAACAAGAAATTCGTCGAGGATTACCGCAAGAAGTACACCGGTCTGCGCCCGACCTATTACGGCGCCCAGGCCTATGACGCCGCGCAGCTGATCAACAGCGCTGTCGTCGCGGTCAAGGGCGACACCTCCAAGAAGGCCGAGATGAAGGCGGAAATGGAGAAGGCCAACTTCAAGTCGCTGCGCGGCAACTTCAAGTTCGGCAAAAACCATATTCCGATCCAGAACTTCTACCTGCAGGACGTGGTCAAGGACGCCGACGGCCAGCTCTCCTTGAAGACTGTGGCGACCATCGTCGAGAACGACCAGGACCGCTTCCACGAGAAGTGCCCGATGAAATGAGCCAAAAGAATTTCGGGCCGGGGTCGAGACCGGCCTGGAATTTGCTTGAAGCTTAAAACATCTCCGGCCTAAGATCGGGACGGACATGGCGGCAGCGCCTGCAATGGTTCTGCCGCCGTCTTTTTGAGCGTGAAGTGAGGGGCATGCTTCTCGTCGTCGAACAATTCCTGAACGGGCTGCAGTTCGGACTGCTGCTCTTCCTGCTGGCTGCCGGCCTGACGCTGGTGTTCGGCATCATGGACCTCGTCAATCTCGCGCACGGGTCGCTGTACATGATGGGCGCCTATTTCGCGGCGACCTTCGTGGCCTGGACCGGCAGCTTCGTGCTCGGCGGCGTCATGGCGCTCGGTGCCACGCTTCTGCTCGGCATCGTGCTCGAATTCACGGCACTGCGCCATCTCTATGGGCGCGACCATCTCGACCACGTGCTCGCGACCTTTGGCCTGATCCTGTTCTTCAACGAGGCCGTCCGGCTGATCTGGGGTCCCGCGGGCCTTGCGCTGTCGCTGCCATCCTGGCTCGCCTTCCCGGTCACGATCCTGCCCGGCATTCAATATCCGGCCTATCGCCTCGCAATCATCGTCGTGGCGCTGCTGGTGGCGCTGCTGCTCTATCTTGGCGTGATGCGCACCCGGATCGGCATGCTGATCCGCGCCGGCGCCTCCAACCGCGAGATGATCGGCGCGCTCGGCATCAACATCAAGCTGCTCTACACCTTGGTGTTCGGCCTCGGCGCCGCGCTCGCCGGTCTCGCCGGCCTGATGCAGGCGCCGATCCTCACCGTGCAGATCGGCATGGGCGAGAACATCCTCATCCTCGCCTTCGTCGTGATCGTGATCGGCGGCATCGGCTCGATCCGCGGCGCCTTCATCGCCGCGATCATGATCGGCCTGATCGACACGATGGGCCGCGCCTTCCTGCCCAATCTGCTGCGCCAGGTGCTGAACTCGGCGGCAGCCTCCACGGCGGCGCCGGCGATGTCGTCGATGCTGATCTATCTCCTGATGGCGATCGTGCTGGTGGCGCGGCCTGAAGGTCTGTTTCCGGCCAACCGCAGATGACATCCAAGCTCAACGTCTCGACAATCGTGGCCGCGCTCGTCGTGGCCGGCCTCGTGCTGCTGCCGGTCTATTCGAACCTGACCGGCAACATCTTCATCCTCACGCTGTTCACCCGCATCGTGATCCTGGCGCTCGCGGCCGTCAGCTTGAACCTGCTGATGGGCTATGGCGGCATGATGAGTTTTGGCCATGCCGCCTATCTCGGCATCGGCGGCTACGCTGTCGGCATCCTGGCACAGGAGGGCGTCGGCTCCGGCTGGGCGCAGTTCGCGGTGGCGATCGCCGTGTCCGCGCTCTATGCGCTGGTCATCGGCGCGCTCTCCTTACGCACCCGCGGCGTCTACTTCATCATGATCACGCTCGCCTTCGCGCAGATGGCCTATTATGTCGCCTCGGGCCTCGCGCGCTACGGCGGCGATGACGGGCTCACCGTGTACAAGCGCAGCGATTTCGGCGGCCTGCTCAATCTCGGCAACCGCGTCCAGTTCTATTATCTCTGCCTGGCCTGCCTGCTGGCCGTCGTCGCGCTGGTCTGGCGCATCGTCAATTCGCGCTTCGGCCTGGTGTTGCAGGGCCTGCGCTCCAACGAGCAGCGCATGCAGGCGATCGGTTTCCCCTCCAAGCGCTACAAGCTCGCCTGCTTCGTCATCGCGGGCATGCTGTGCGGGCTGTCGGGCGCGCTGCTCGCCAACAACACCGATTTCGTCAGCCCGGCCGTGATGTATTGGACCCGCTCCGGCGATCTCATGGTGATGGTCATCCTCGGCGGCATGGGTACCTTGATGGGGCCGGTCGTCGGCTCCGTGGTGTTCCTGGTGCTGGAGGAGGTGCTGTCGCAGCTCACCGAATATTGGGCGCTGATCATGGGGCCGCTGCTGCTCCTGATCGTGCTGTTCGGCCGCGGCGGCATCATGGGCATGCTCGGGAGGTTGAACCGTGGCTGAACCGCTGCTCCGCGTCGACAATCTGGTGCGCCGCTTCGGCGGCATCATCGCCACCGATCACGTCTGTCTCGACGTGTCCAAGGGCGAGATCCACGCCATCATCGGACCCAACGGCGCCGGCAAGACCACCTTGATCAGTCAGCTCACGGGTCATCTCGCGCCGCATGCCGGCCGCATCTTTTTGGGCGGCCGCGACATCTCGCATTTCCCGGCCTACAAGCGCAGCGCGCTCGGACTGGCGCGCTCGTTCCAGATCACGTCTCTGCTGACCGACTTCACCGCCGCCGACAACGTCGCGCTCGCGGCGCAGGCGCATGACGGCAGGCATTCGTTCCGCTTCTTCGCCAATGCGCGCAAGGAGAAGCCGCTGCGCGACGCCGCGCGCGCCGCGCTGGAGCGCGTCGGCCTCGGTCATCGCGCCGACGTGCTGGTGTCGAAGCTCAGCCATGGCGAGCAGCGCGAGCTCGAGCTCGCCGTCGCGCTCGCGACCAAGCCGCAGATCATGCTGTTGGACGAACCAATGGCCGGCCTCGGCGTCACGGAATCGCAGCGCATGGTGAAGCTGCTGGCCGAGCTGCGCAAGGAAGTGTCGATCGTGCTGGTCGAGCACGATATGGAGGCGGTGTTCGCGCTCGCCGACCGCATCTCCGTGCTGGTCTATGGCCGCATCATCGCCTCGGGCAAGCCGGACGAGATCCGGCAGAACGAGGAGGTCAAGCGCGCCTATCTCGGCGATCAGCATGTGGTGGTCGGCCATGGTTGATCAGAAAATGGGTGATCAGAAAGACAACGGCATGCTGCTCGACGTCGACGGCATCGAGACCTGCTACGGCCTCAGTCAGGTCCTGTTCGGACTGTCGTTGGCAATCCGTCCCGGCGAGATGGTCTCGCTGATGGGCCGCAACGGCATGGGCAAGACGACCACGATCCGCTCGATCATGGGCCTGACCCAGGCGCGCGCCGGCCAGATCCGCTTCAGCGGCCATGAGACGCGCAAGCTGCCGTCCTACCGGATCGCGCAGCTCGGCATCGGCCTGGTGCCGGAGGGGCGGCAGATCTTCCCGAACCTGACCGTGACAGAGAATCTCGTGGCGGCCTCGACCAACCGGCTCGGCGCGTCCGATCCGTGGACGCTCGACAAGATCCACGCGCTGTTTCCGCGGCTCGCCGAGCGCGGCAGCAACATGGGCAACCAGCTCTCCGGCGGCGAGCAGCAGATGCTCGCGATCGGCCGCGCGCTGATGACCAATCCGAAGCTGCTCATCCTTGACGAGGCGACCGAAGGCCTGGCGCCGCTGATCCGCGAGGAGATCTGGAACTGCCTGTCGCTGTTGAAGTCGCGCGGGCAGTCGATCCTGGTGATCGACAAGAACGTCGAGCACCTCACCCGCATCTGCGACCGCCACTACATCATCGAGCGCGGCCGCACGGTGTGGAGCGGCACGTCGGAGCAGCTGATGGCGGAGCCGGAGCTGCAGCATCGCTATCTCGGGATCTGACCAGCCTCGCTCTCCCGGCAATCTCGGTCAGCACCTCCCCCGCGTGCGGGGGAGGTCGTAGCGCATCGCCAGATGCGCTGCGGGTGGGGGCCGCTCCGGAACGACTGCCGCCGTGGCGCCCCCACCCCAGCCCTCCCCCGCAAGCGGGAGAGGGGGCGCGCTGCCGCCGGGGTGAGAGCATCCTGCTCGTCTAAGAGTTCTGCTCTCCCAGCAAGCTCGGTCAGCGCCTCCCCCGCGAGCGGGGGAGGTCGTAGCGCATCGCCAGATGCGCTGCGGGTGGGGGCCGCTCCGGAAACACTGCCGCCGTGGCGCCCCCACCCCAGCCCTCCCCCGCAAGCGGGAGAGGGGGCGCGCTGCCGCCGGGGTGAGGTGGTCGGCCAACGAACTGGCCTTGGTCGCCGTATCAGTCAGTCCTGCTGACGTGAGCCGAATTTCCGCATTGAGGGGCGGCGTGGAGAGGACTATTCTTTCAAGTGGTAGTTTGTCTTGCCTTTTATCGAAGGTTGAGCAAATGCGTACGCCCCACCGAAAAGTCCAAGCAACGCAAAAAGCAGCATCGGCACTGCGCGGCTTCTGGTCCGATCATTCCGATCTCGAGACGGCGCTGTGTCTCGCGTTCATGCTGATCGTCGGCGTCATCGTGAAGCTGACGCCGCCGGCCTAGGTGCCGTCGATCACCGCACCCGCGCTCAGCGTTCGAACGGGATGTACTTCTGGTATTCCTTGGGCACTCGGCTGCGGTAGCGCGACGGCACCGTGCCGCTGCGCAAGGAGTCTTCGACTTCCTGCCGGGTGGTCTTCGTCCGCTTCTTCTTTTTCGGAGCGGCGGCGTCGGCGGCGGGCTTCGTTTCACCCGGCTTCGTCTCAGCAGGCTTGGTCTCAGCCGGCTTGTCGCTCGCGGGTGCCGCTGCCGCAGGCGACGGATTCGGGGTGGGGGAGGGAGTTGCGGCTGGCGCGTCCGCGGTCGGCGCACTTTGCGCGATGGCCGCTCCGGACATCAGACCCGCAGCCAGCAGGCCTGCCACTGCGATCCCGGATAATCTGATCATGACAACGAGACTCCCAACCACGGCACCGGATGTGCCGACTTGATGAGGTCGTTCGCGCGCGATGACCGGTTCATGCCGCGGGTGCATGGCCATCGTCGCCAACGATCCTCACCGCCCAAGATGAATTCGTGATGCCGTCTTTTTGAGCACATGCTGCGGTCCGTTCCGTTGAATCGCAAGCATTTTCCTCTGGCATGCGGATTGCTGATCTCAGTGCTTAGAGTTGGCTGCTAGGGTTCCGGTTCTCCACGCGAGAACGCTGGTCCGAGAGCAGCCGCCAGGGGAGAGCCCTGGTGCACGGCGGGATAAAAACCCGGGAGACCTCAGTGGCCGCGCTTGGCAGGCTCGAGGTTGTGTTTGCCAGTCCGCAGGTCAAAAAACCGATGAGGGACTGGATATGTTCAACGCGCGAAATCTGTTTGTTGCACTGCTCGCGGCATCGACGCTGGCGACCGCATCGCTGTCGCCCGCTTACGCCGAGAAGAAGAAGGAATTCAACATCGCCTGGACCATCTATGTCGGCTGGATGCCGTGGCCCTATGCGGCGGAGTCCGGGATCGTCAAGAAATGGGCCGACAAATACGGCATCTCGATCAAGGTCGCCCAGATCAACGATTACGTCGAGTCGATCAACCAGTACACGGCCGGCAAGTTCGACGGCGTGACCGTCACCAACATGGATGCGCTGACGATCCCGGCCGCCGGCGGCGTCGACACCTCTGCCATCATCCTGGGCGACTACTCCAACGGCAATGACGGTGTCGTCCTGAAGAAGGGCAAGACCTTGGCCGACATCAAGGGCCAGAAGGTCAATCTGGTCGAGCTGTCAGTGTCGCATTATCTGCTGGCGCGCGGCCTCGAGACCGTCAAGCTCTCCGAGAAGAACATCAAGACGGTCAACACCTCGGACGCCGACATCGTCGCCGCGGCGAAGTCGCCGGATACGACCGCGATCGTCACCTGGAATCCGCAACTGCTCGAAGTGAAGGCCGAGCCCGGCGCGACCTTGGTGTTCGACTCCAGCAAGATCCCGGGCGAGATCGAGGACCTCCTCGTCGTCAATACGCAGACGCTGAAGGATAACCCCGACCTCGGCAAGGCGCTGACCGGCATCTGGTACGAGACCATCGCGCTGATGAAGGACCAGAGCGAGAAGGGCAAGGCCGCGCGCGAGGCGATGGCGAAGCTCTCGGGCACCGATCTCGCGGGCTTCGAGACTCAGCTCAAGACCACGTTCATGTACTACGAGCCGAAAGACGCGCTCGCCTTCATGACCGGTCCGGAGCTGCCGAAGATCATGGATCACGTCCGCACCTTCTGCTTCGACCACAACCTGCTCGGCGAGAACGTCAAGTCGAAGGACGCGGTCGGCATCTCCACGCCGTCGAAGGCGCTGGGCTCGACCACGAACGTCAAGCTGCGATTCGATCCGACCTACATGAAGATGGCGGCGGACGGGAAGCTCTGATCATCTTTCGTCGGCCTACCAGCCTCTCCCCTCACCCTGAGGAGCCCGCCTTAGGCGGGCGTCTCGAAGGGCGAGGCCCGTGACGTGGCCTCATGGTTCGAGACGGCGCTACGCGCGAGGCTTACTTTAGATCGGTGCTGCAAGTTGATCGTGGCCAGAGTGCTGATGGAGAGAGACGAATATCGGCGCGGCGCTGTCGGTGCGCTCCCTCTCCCCGTCCTTCACGGGGAGAGGGTTGGGGTGAGGGGCAGCCACGCGCACCGGCCGTGCGGAGAGCCCCCCTCACCCGGATTGCATCTCGCGATGCAATCCAGCCTCTCCCCGCACGCGGGGAGAGGCTGGCAGCCCGCTTCGGGCTCGACTGTACGGACAATTGACCACGAACAGCGCGCTCGTGGAGAGGATTGAGGGAGCTTGGCGATGCCGCGTGCCATGAACGTCGTTCCGAACCGCGGCAGCCGGCTGCTGCTGGCGTTGCTGCCGTTCCTGCTGATCGCGCTGATCTATGTGATCGGCTCGGCGCAGCGGCGCGCCGACAATCCAGACGACAAGCTGCTGCCGCCGGTGTCGGAAATGGTCGCGACCTCGAAGCGGCTCGCGACCGAGCCGGACCGGCGCTCCGGCGACTACGTGCTGTGGGCGGATACGGCGGCAAGCCTGCAGCGCCTCGCGCTCGGGCTCGGCATCTCGGCCGCCATCGGTCTCACGCTCGGCCTCGCCATCGGCCTGCTCCCCATCGCGGGCGCCGGCTTCGGCACCCTCGTCGCTGTGCTGTCGATGATCCCGCCGATGGCGGTGCTGCCGGTGCTGTTCATCGTGTTCGGCCTCGGCGAGCTCTCCAAGGTGGTGCTGATCATCATTGGCGTCACGCCGACCCTGGTCCGCGATCTCTCGCTGGAAGTGCAGAACATGCCGCGCGAGCAGCTGATCAAGGCGCAGACGTTGGGTGCCTCGACTTGGCAGGTCGCGATCCGCGTGGTGCTGCCGCAGATCATGCCGCGGCTGATCCAGGGTCTCAGGCTGATGATCGGCCCGGCCTTCCTGTTCCTGATTTCGGCGGAAGCCATCGCCTCCGACGTCGGCCTCGGCTATCGTATCTTCCTCGTTCGCCGCTATCTGTCGATGGACGTGATCCTGCCCTACGTCGTCTGGATCACACTGCTTGCCTACGTGTTCGACTACGCCCTGGTGTGGTTCGGCCGGCGCGCCTTTCCCTGGGCCTATGCGCAAGGGAGCCGCTGATGAGCACGCTGTCCTTCCGCAACGTCTGGGTCGAATACGGCAACCAGGTCGTGCTCGAGCGCATCAATCTCGAGATCACCTCCGGCACGTTCCTCTCGATCGTTGGTCCCTCCGGTGCCGGCAAGAGCACGTTCCTGCGTCTGATCCTTGGCCAGGAACGGCCGAGCCAGGGCGCGGTGCTGCTCGATGGCCAGCCGTTCCCGGCCGAGCCTGGCCCCGACCGCGGCATCGTGTTCCAGCGCTACTCCGTGTTTCCGCATCTCACCGTGCTCGGCAACGTGCTGCTCGGTTATGAGCTCGCGGCGAGCCCGTTCACGGCGCGGCTGTTCGGCTCGGCACGCAAGGAGGCGGCGGAGAAGAGCCGCGCGCTGATCGAGGCGGTCGGCCTCGGACCTCACGCCGACAAATATCCGAGCGCGCTGTCCGGCGGCATGCAGCAGCGGCTCGCGATCGCGCAGGCGCTCGCCAAGCAGCCACGCGTGCTGCTGCTCGACGAGCCCTTCGGCGCGCTCGATCCCGGCACCCGCGCGCAGATGCATGCGCTGATCAAGCCGCTGTGGCGCGAGCACAACATGACCATCGTAATGGTCACCCACGACATCAAGGAGGCGTTCGGCCTCGCGACGCGGCTGATCGCGCTCGACCGCCCGCGCAAGGATCCGCAGGCGCCCGAACGCTTCGGCGCGCGTATCACCTACGACCTCGATCTCACCCGCGACAGCGCGGTGCCCGTGCTCGGCTTCATCCGCGCCAGCGTCCAGGCGGCGCAATAACACCCAGAAGAAACGAAGGAGAACTCCATGTCATTCCCAGCCATGCGGCGCACGCGCCGTGCCGGCCTGCAGCCACAGCGCCAGGGCCTGCGCCGTCACCATCCGGACTTCGACAAGATGGCCACGCAGGGCTGGCAGGCGCTGGAGGCCGAGGGCAAGCTGCCGACGAACGGCTGGCGCAAGGAGCGGCAATGGGCGCTCGACATGGGCCTGCCCGGCGCCGACACGCTGACGGATCGCGACATCCCGACCTTCGCGCGCGGCGAACTGCCGCATTTCGCGGGCATCAACACCTTCATGAAGGCGCCCTATGTCGAGAACGTCCGCGACGTCGGCAAATACGACGCGGCCGTGATCGGCATCCCCTTCGATTCCGGCACCACCTATCGCCCCGGCACCCGCTTCGGGCCGCAGGGCATCCGCCGCATCTCGGCGCTGTATACGCCTTATAACTACGAGCTCGGCGTTGACCTCCGCGAGCAGATGACCCTGTGCGATGCCGGCGACGTTTTCACCATCCCCGCCAATCTGGAAAAGAGCTTTGACCAGATCAGCCGCGGCGTCGCGCATGTCGCCTCGTCCGGCGCGCTGCCGATCATGCTCGGCGGCGACCACTCGATCGGCTTTCCCTGCGTCCGCGGCATCGCGCAATGCACGGACAAGCGCATCGGCATCATCCATTTCGATCGCCACATCGATATCCAGGAGAAGGATCTCGACGAGCGCATGCACACCACGCCCTGGTACTGGGCGACCAACCTGCCGAACGTGTCGCCGACCAATCTGGTGCAGCTCGGCATCGGCGGCTGGCAGGTGCCGCGCGAGGGCGTCGAGGTCGCGCGCAAGCGCAACACCAACGTGCTGACCATCGCCGACATCGAGAAGATCGGCCTGGAGAAGACCGCCGAGATCGCGCTGGAGCTGGCCTGGAAGGATGCCGACGCCGTCTACATCTCGTTCGACGTCGACTCCATCGATTGCGGCTTCGTGCCCGGCACCGGCTGGCCGGAGCCCGGCGGCTTCCTGCCGCGCGAGGCGCTGAAGCTGCTCGGCCTCGTCGCTGCCGAGGGTCTGTGCGGGCTCGAAGTCGTGGAGGTCTCGCCGCCTTACGACACCTCGGACATCACAGCACTGATCGGCGTCCGCGTCGTCGTCGAGGCGCTGGGCTCGATGGTTGCCCACGGCAAGCTCGGCAGCCACAAGCATATCATCAACAAGCCGGTCAGCTATTGAGGTCCGCGATGCGCCATCATCATCACCATCACGGTCATTCTCATGATCATGGTCATTCCCACGATCATGATCATCACCATGACCACGACCATCCGCCGCATGGCCCCGGCCATAACCATCCGCATGGCGGGCGCTCGCCGGTGCAATGGCAGACGCCGCATCAGCCCGAGGGCGCCAAGCCCGCGCCCGTGGTCGAGCCGGATCTCGACAAGGTCGAGGCCGCCTTCGTCGACGGCTTCATCGCCGCCCCCGATCCGACCAGCTTCCTGCGGCTCGCCCGTGTCCCGTTCGAGATCCTGCGCGACGGCGAGAGCCTGAAGCTCTTGCGCGTCGAGATCGACGCGCTGACCGACGTCGGCAGCCTGACCCCGCATCTCGGCGGCAGCAGCTTCCGCTACGATCCCTTGCCGTCGAACTTCATCTCCCGCCGCCGCCGCCTGCGCTTCATCTATTTCGATGGCGCCGGCCTGACGCCGCTGACCTACGCGGAGCTGCGGGAGATCGAAACGCGGTAGTCTCGGCCGGACTCGTCCGCGCGTCTGCCCGTCCAACCGGGCAGGCGCGCCTCACCCCCGCGCGAACATCCGCGCCTCGTTGGCGATGACCGGCTTCACAGCCTCGCCGAGCCGTGCGGCGGCTGCGTCCACCGTCAGCCCTGCCGTATCCACCACCGCATTGGCCCGCGCATACAGCGGCTCGCGGCTGGCGAGGATGTTGCGCAGCTCGGCCATCGCCGAGCGGTCGTCGGCCATTGGCCGCAAATCGCCCTGCTTGCGCACGCGGGCCATGTGCTCCTCCGGCTCGGCCTTGAGCCAGATTGTGTAGAACGAGGTCAGGATCAGGTCGAACGTGACAGGCTCGGAGACGATGCCGCCGCCGGTTGCCAGCACCATCGGCTCCTTGCGGGCCAGCAGTTGCACCAGCGCCGTCTGCTCCATGCGGCGGAAGCCTTCCTGGCCGTAGAGCGCGATGATCTCGGCAGCCGACAGGCCGTTCTGCCGCTCGATTTCCTTGTTGAGCTCGACAAAACTCCAGCCGATCCGCTCCGCCAGCATCCGCCCGAGCGTCGACTTGCCCGCGCCGCGCAGGCCAATGAGCGCAATGCCGGAGAACGTCCGCCGCAGCGGCGCCGAGGCGCCGCCGGCGAGCAGCTCCTTGACCTGCGCGATCTGGCTCGGGCTCGCCTTCTTCAGGAGATCACGGATGACCGGCCAGTCGGGCGAGGGCTCGCCGCCGGGAATGATGTCGTCGAGCGGCGCGTTGATGGCGTTGGCGATGCGGCGCAGCAGTACGATCGAGACGTTGCCTTTGCCGCTTTCGAGCTGGGCGATGTAGCGCTCGGAAATGCCGGACACCTCAGCGAGCACCTTGCGCGACATGCCGGCGACGCCGCGCATCCGCCGCACCCGCTGGCCCAGCTGGTCGAGGAAGTCGGTCTCGGCCGCGGACTGGCCGTCGTCGCGCGGGGCGTCGCTGTGTGGCGTCATATCCCTGAGGTACTCTTGTGATCAGGAAACATAGTGCCGGAGAGGATTGACAGCAAGCGATGTTGGTGGCCTTCTATGAATTATAATTCAAAAATCGGGGGAGGAACGCCGTGAAGTCGTACAATGCGGTGTCGTGGCTGCTTGACCGCAATGTCGAGGCCGGCCGCGGCGACAAGCTCGCCTACACCGACACGGTCTCCGAGCTGACCTATCGCGGCCTGCAGCAGCAGTCTTGCCGCGTCGCCAATTTGCTGCGCCGCCTCGGCGTCCGCCGCGAGGAGCGCGTGGCGATGATCATGCTCGACACGGTGGATTTCCCCGCGGTGTTCCTGGGCAGCATGCGCGCCGGCGTCGTCCCGGTGCCGCTCAACACGCTGCTGACCTCGGAGCAATACGCCTATGTGCTGGCGGACTGCCGCGCCCGCGTGCTGTTCGTCTCGGAGGCGCTGTATCCGGTCGTGAAGGACATCGTCGGGCGCATGCCGGACCTCAACTGCGTGGTCGTCTCCGGCAGCAACGCGTTCGGCCACAAGCTGCTGTCCGAAGAACTCGCGCGCGAGAGCGATCAGTTCGACACCGTCGCCACCCACGAGGATGAACCGGCGTTCTGGCTGTATTCCTCCGGCTCGACCGGCATGCCCAAGGGCGTCCGCCATCTCCACGGCAATCTCGCCGCGACCGCCGAGACCTACGCCAAGCAGGTGCTCGGCATTCGCGAGAGCGACGTCTGCCTGTCCGCCGCGAAACTGTTCTTCGCCTACGGCCTCGGCAACGCGCTGACCTTCCCGCTCTCGGTCGGCGCCACCACGATCCTGAATTCCGAGCGCCCGACGCCGGGTTTGATGTTCAAGCTGATGAACCGCTACAACCCGACCATCTTCTACGGCGTGCCGACCTTGTTCGCGGCGATGCTGCATGACGAGTCGTTGCGTCACGAGAAGGCGGGCAGCGCCTTGCGCATCTGCACCTCGGCCGGCGAAGCGTTGCCGGAATCCGTCGGCAATGCGTGGCGCGCGCGCTTCGGCGTCGACATTCTCGACGGTGTCGGCTCGACCGAGCTGTTGCACATCTTTCTGTCGAATGCGCCCGGCGACATCAAATACGGCTCCTCCGGCCGCCCGGTGCCGGGCTATCAGGTCCGCCTCGTCAACGAGGCGGGACAAGACGTCCCCGACGGCGAGGTCGGCGAAATGCTGGTGCATGCGCCCTCGGCCGGCGAGGGCTATTGGAATCAGCGCCACAAGACGCGCTCGACCTTCGAGGGCTATTGGACGCGCACCGGCGACAAATATGTCCGCGACGCCGACGGCCGCTACACCTTCTGCGGCCGCTCCGACGACATGTTCAAGGTCTCCGGCATCTGGGTGTCGCCGTTCGAGGTCGAGAGCGCGCTGATCACGCATCCCTCCGTGCTGGAGGCGGCCGTCGTGCCGGAGGCCGATCCGGAAGGTCTGTTGAAGCCGAAAGCCTATGTCGTGCTGCGCCCGAGCGTCGACCGCGAGACGCTGCACGAGGCATTGAAAGAGCACGTCAAGCAGAAGATCGGCCCGTGGAAGTATCCACGCTGGATCGAGGTGGTGGACGCGTTGCCAAAGACCGCCACCGGCAAGATCCAGCGCTTCAAGCTGCGCGAGGGGGCGAGTCAGTAGTTGGTCTTCCTGCCCGTGAGTTGGCCCTGCTGTTAGTTGTCGTCATGGCCGGGCTTGACCCGGCCATCCATCTCTCTGCGAGAAGGAAAGACGTGGATGCCCGGGCCTTCGCCGCGCCGAAGCGGCTTCGGCCGCGCAGGCGGGTCAAGCCCGGGCATGACGAAGGAGAGAATAGCGTGCACATGGTGACGCAACTCATCGCCGCTAACTCCGCTCGGCTCTCTCCCCCCTTGTGGGGGCTAATTTCAGCACAGATCTTTTGGCGCTTTTTCAAGTATTTAGACTTGAAGCGAGGGAATCGACTGTGATTCTTTTTCTGCCGTCGCGATTCGCGCAAGCAAGCGGTGGCAGAAAATGAGTCTCGGATATTTTGGCGACGCGCGCCTTAAAAAAACGGCGCGCGCCTGTTGCAGCGCGTCTCCGATCGGCAGACGATCTGTCTGCGTCAGCTCGGCGACACGCGAGCGGAGCAGGTCGCGTTTCGACGCTTTGTGAGCAACGATCGGGTCACGGTCTCGAAGATGGTGGTGCACCAGAGGACACGGGTGGCCAAGGCATGCGCCGGCCGCCACGTGCTGGTGATCCAGGACACCAGCGAGATCAACTACGAGAGCCAACGAGGCCGCAAGCGTGGCCTCGGCACCGTCGGCAACGGCCGCGATGTCGGGCTGTTCGTGCATCCGATGCTGGCCCTTGATGCCGAACGCGGATATTGCCTGGGCCTGCTCGACGTCCAGGTCTGGCGACGCACGAAGGCCAAAAGCAAGAACTATCGTTGCCAGCCGATCGAGGAGAAGGAGTCCATACGCTGGCTCAAGGGTCCCCAGCGTGCCAAGGCGGCGCTGGGGCAAGCCGCGATGGTCACGGTGATCGATGACCGCGAAGGCGACATCTATGAGAAGTGGGACCGTCTGCCGGACCGACGGACACACCTTCTGACCCGTGCGTCGCGTGACCGCGCCGTGGTGGGCGGTGGGACGCTGTTCGCGGCCATGGAGCAGCTTCCCCACATGCACAGCTACCAACTCGATCTGCCGGCCCGGCCAGGCAAGCGCCAAGCGCGGCAGGCCAACCTGATCGTGCGGTTCGGGCGGATCCGGATCCGCCGTCCCGGATCCTGTTCCGACCGAGACGCCCAGGCGGAGATCGAGCTGTCCGCCATCGAGGTGATCGAACAGAACCCGCCGGACGGCGAGGCGCCGGTTCATTGGCGCCTGCTGACGACCCATGCGGTCGACACGGTCGCCCAGGCCATGACGGTGATCGGCTGGTATCGGCAACGCTGGCACATCGAGCAATTGTTCCGGACCGTGAAGACCCAGGGCCTGGGAATCGAAGAGAGCGTCGTCGAGGATGGCGACGTGCTGGAAAAGCTCGTCGTCATCGCCTTGATCGGCGCAACGATCAGCATGCAATTGGTGCTCGCGAGGGCTTCCCCCCATCACGACCAGCCAGCCAGTCACGTCTTCGACGACAGACAGATCGAGGTCCTCACCGCGCTACAGGCCAAGCTTCAGGGCAAGACCGTCAAACAGCAGAACCCCTTTGCGCCCCAAAGCCTCGCCTGGGCGGCCTGGTCGATTGCGCGCCTCGGCGGATGGACCGGCTATGAAAGCGAGCGATCCACCGGGCCAATCACCATGTCCCGCGGACTGACCCGCTTCAACGCAATCGCCGAAGGTTACTTCCTCGCAGATGTGTGCTCAGACTAGCCTTGTGGGGGAGAGGTGGAGAGGGGGGTACCACGAGCGCCGGTGCTTGTGGCTCACCCCCCTCCCTAGCCCTCCCCCACAAGGGGGGAGGGAACGTCGGAGTTCACCGGGCGAGCATTTTTCGTCCGTGGTATGATTGGAGAACGCGATGAGTTTGGCTGCATCCGGCTTCCTCACCATCGACTCCGCGCAGCTCGAATATCGCCTGATCGGCCCGCAGCCCTCCGCGGCGCCGTGCATCGTGCTGCTGCATGAAGGCCTCGGCTCGGTCGGCCTGTGGGGCGATTTTCCCGACAAACTGCAGGCCGCCACCGGCGCCTCCGTGTTCGCCTATTCCCGTGCCGGCTACGGCGCCTCCACCCCGGTGAACCTGCCGCGCCCGCTCGACTACATGCAGCGCGAGGCGCGCGAGGTGCTGCCGAAACTGCTCGACCTCATTGGCTTCCAGCGCGGTCTGCTCGTCGGCCATTCCGACGGCGCCTCGATCGCTGCGATCTACGCCGGCAGTCATGCCGACCACCGCCTCGACGGTATCGTGCTGATCGCGCCGCATGTCATTGTCGAGGATGTTTCGGTGTCGTCGATCGCCGCGATCAAGACCGCCTATGAGACCACCGAGCTGCGCGCCAAGCTCGCGCGCTGGCACAAGGACGTCGACAACGCGTTCCATGGCTGGAACGGCGCCTGGCTCGATCCTGCCTTCCGCGCCTGGGACATCACCGCCGACCTCGCCTACATCCGCGTCCCCGTGGCGGTGATCCAGGGCGCCGACGACCAGTACGGCACGGTCCGCCAAGTCGAGATCATCCATGACGAATGCTACTGCCCGGTCGAGGTGACCATGCTGCCCCAGACCGGCCATTCCCCGCACCGCGAGGCGCCGGACGCCACCCTGCGGGTCATTGCCGAGTTCGCCGCGGCCACCCTGCCGCTCGCCCAATCACAAACATGAAATAAAATGCATGTTTCGGCATTTCCTCGTAGACGGCAGCAAGAACATGCATTATTTTACATCTCAACGATAAGCACTCCAACGAAGGGTGACTCATGGCCGGGGAAGACCGCGTACTCGCGGGAGGCAAGACGTTCATCGATTTTCAGACCGATCCCTCCCGCTACAAGCATTGGAAGCTCTCGATCGACGGAGAGGTGGCGACGCTCGCCATGGACGTCGACGAGAATGGCGGCCTGTTCGAGGGCTACCAGCTCAAGCTCAATTCCTATGACCTCGGCGTCGACATCGAGCTCGCCGATGCCGTGCAGCGGCTGCGCTTCGAGCATCCCGAGGTGAAGGTCGTCGTGTTGCGCTCGGCCAAGCCGCGCGTGTTCTGCGCCGGCGCCAACATCCGCATGCTCGCGGGCGCCACCCACGCCCACAAGGTGAACTTCTGCAAGTTCACCAACGAGACCCGCAACGGCTTCGAGGACTCGTCCGAGAATTCCGGCCAGCGCTTCATCACCGTCGTGAACGGCACCGCGGCCGGCGGCGGCTATGAGCTCGCGCTCGCCACCGACCACATCATCCTCGCCGATGACGGCTCGTCCTCGGTGTCGCTGCCGGAGGTGCCGCTGCTGGCGGTGCTGCCGGGCACCGGCGGTCTCACCCGCGTCGTCGACAAGCGCAAGGTGCGCCGCGACCGCGCGGACGCGTTCTGCACCACGGAAGAGGGCGTCAAGGGCAAGCGCGCCGTACAATGGCGGCTGGTCGATGAGATCGCGCCGAACTCCAAGGTCGACGCCAAGGTCGCCGAGCGCGCCAAGGAGTTCGCCGCCGCGTCGAAGCGGAACGGCAGCGGCAAGGGTGTCGAGTTGACGCCGTTGAAGCGGGTCATCGACGCATCGAGCGTGCGCTACGGCTTCGTAAATGTCGACATCGACCGCACGGCTCGCATCGCCACGATCACCATCTCGGCGCCGGAAGCGGCGCCGCCGGCCGATATCGACGGCATGATCGGGCAGGGCGCGTCCTTCTGGCCGCTGCAGGTCGCGCGCGAGCTCGATGACGCCATCCTGCATCTGCGCATCAACGAACTCGGCATCGCCATGCTGGTGTTCAAGTCGCATGGCGACCGCGCCCATGTCCTGGCCCATGACGCGTTCCTCGAAGCCAACAAGGCGCATTGGCTGGTCAACGAAATCAGGCACTATTGGAAGCGCGTGCTGAAGCGCATCGACGTCACGTCGCGCACGCTGGTCACGCTGGTCGAGCCCGGCTCCTGCTTCGCCGGCACCCTGGCCGAGCTCGTGTTCGCTTCCGACCGCTCCTACATGCTGATCGGCACCATCCAGGGCGACAACCGCCCGGCGCCGGCGATCGAATTGTCGGCGATGAATTTCGGCCCCTATCCGATGAGCCACGGCCTGACCCGGCTGCAGTCGCGCTTCCTCGATGATCCCAACGGGCTCGAGCGCGTGCACGAGCATATCGGCAAGCCGCTCGAAGCCGATGACGCCGAGGAGCTTGGCCTCGTCACCTTCGCGCTCGATGACATCGACTGGGAGGACGAGATCCGCGTCTTCCTCGAGGAGCGCGCCAGCTTCTCGCCGGACAGCCTCACCGGCCTCGAGGCCAATCTGCGCTTCGCCGGTCCGGAGACGATGGAGTCGAAGATCTTCGCCCGCCTCACCGCCTGGCAGAACTGGATCTTCCAGCGCCCCAACGCGGTCGGCGAGGACGGCGCACTCCGGCGCTACGGCACCGGCGAGCGGCCGCAATACGACATGACGCGCGTATAGTTCTCATCCGTCATGGCCGGGCTTGACCCGGCCATCCACGAGCCAAGCAGCTCGAACGAATTCAGGGAGGCACGCCATGAACATGAACATCATGAACGTCGACTACTCGACCAAGATTCCGAACAACGTGAATCTCGCCGAGGACCGCCAGGTCCTGAAGGCGCTCGAAGGCTGGCATCCCGGTTATGTCGACTGGTGGAATGACATGGGCCCGGAGGGCTTCCAGCAGTCGCTGGTCTACCTGCGCACGGCCTATTCGGTCGACCCGCGCGGCTGGGCCAAGTTCGACTACGTCAAGATGCCCGACTATCGCTGGGGCATCCTGCTGGCTCCGCAGGAAGAGAACCGCAAGATCCCGTTCGGCGAGCATTATGGCGAGCCGGCGTGGCAGGAGGTCCCCGGCGAATACCGCGCGCTGATGCGCCGCCTGATCGTGATCCAGGGCGACACCGAGCCGGCCTCGGTCGAGCAGCAGCGCCATCTCGGCAAGACCGCGCCCTCGCTCTACGACATGCGCAACCTGTTCCAGGTCAATGTCGAGGAGGGCCGTCACCTCTGGGCGATGGTCTACCTGCTGCAGAAATATTTCGGCCGCGACGGCCGCGAAGAGGCGGATGATCTGCTGCGCCGCCGCTCGGGCGATGCGGATTCTCCGCGCATGCTCGGCGCCTTCAACGAGAAGACGCCGGACTGGCTGTCCTTCTTCATGTTCACCTATTTCACCGACCGCGACGGCAAGATGCAGTTGCACTCGCTCGCGCAGTCCGGCTTCGATCCGCTGTCGCGCACCTGCCGCTTCATGCTGACCGAAGAGGCGCACCACATGTTCGTCGGCGAGACCGGCGTCGGCCGCGTCATCCAGCGCACCGTCGATGCGATGCGCGCCGCCGGCATCGACGATCCCACCGATATCGCCAAGGTGCGCGCGCTCGGCGTCATCGATCTGCCGACCATCCAGAAGAAGCTGAACCTGCACTACACGCTGTCGCTCGACCTGTTCGGCTCGGAGGTCTCGACCAACGCGGCGAACGCCTTCAATGCCGGCATCAAGGGCCGCTACCACGAGACCCAGATCCAGGACGATCACCAGCTCAAGAACTCGACCTATCCGGTGCTGAAGCTGGTCGACGGCGAGATCAAGCGCGTCGACGAGCCGGCCTTGACTGCACTCAACATGCGCCTGCGCGACGACTACTCGCAGGACTGCATCAAGGGCCTGCTGCGCTGGAACAAGATCATCACCACGGCCGGCTACGACTTCGAGCTGAAGCTGCCGCACACCGCCTTCCACCGCGCCATCGGCGAGTTCAAGGACGTCCATGCGACACCTGACGGCATCCTGATCGACGAGGGCACCTGGCAGAAGCGCAAGGGCGACTGGCTGCCGTCTTCCGACGACGGCGCCTACATCTCCTCGCTGATGAAGCCGGTGACCGAGATCGGCGAATACGCCTCCTGGATCGCCCCGCCGAAGGTCGGCATCGACAACAAGCCGGGCGACTTCGAGTACGTGAAGATCGAGACCTGATGAGAGGCGAATAGGGAGCGGCGAGTAGGAAGCTGCCCGCCATCCCATCTCGCGAAGCCACTGTCAGCGCCTGATCTCGAACCGCTGAAGTCGAGATCGATGACCGGAACTCGCTCTATTCCCTCCCCCCTTGTGGGGGAGGGCTAGGGAGGGGGGTAGCCACGGAGACGGTCGTTCGTGGCTACCCCGCTCTCCACCTCTCCCCCACAAGGGGGGAGAGAGCCGACCTCCCGCGGAGTGAGAGCGTTGCCTCAGCTATCCCAGCCCGCGCCCGGAATGCCGGGGTTGGCGTACACGATCCCGCCATCCACCGCGATCGTATTCCCCACCACATAGTCGCCCGCGCGTGACGCCAGGAAGATCGCGGTGCCTGCCATGTCCTCGTCGGTGCCGATGCGCCCCGCGGGCACGCGGGTGGCGACCTCGTCGGCATGGTCGCGGGCGGCCTTGTTCATGTCGGACTTGAACGGGCCCGGCGCGATCGCGGTGACCACGATATGGTCCTTGATCAGCTTCGCCGCCATGCGCCGCGTCAGGTGGATCAGGCCGGACTTGCTCGCCGCATAGGAATACGTCTCCAGCGGGTTGACGAAGATGCCGTCGATCGAGGCGATGTTGATCACCTTGGCCGGCCGCTCGGCGCTCGCAGCCGCGCGCAAGGGCGCGGCCAGCGCCTTGGTCAGGAAGAACGGCGTCTTGACGTTGAGGTTCATCACCTTGTCCCAGCCGCTCTCCGGGAATTCGTCGAAGTCGGCGCCCCAGGCCGCGCCGGCATTGTTGACGAGGATGTCGAGCCTGGGCTCGCGTGTCTTGATCTCGCCGGCGAGCATGTCGATCCCTGCCATGGTCGAGATGTCGATCGGCAGCGCGATGCATTCACCGCCATACTCGGCCGACAGCTGCTTCGCCGTCTCCTCGCACGGGCCCGCCTTGCGGGCCGTGATGTAGACACGCGCCGCGCCCTGCGCGAGCAGGCCGGCCGCGATCATCTTACCGATGCCGCGCGAGCCGCCGGTGACTAGCGCGATGCGGCCGTCGAGCGAGAACAGATTTTTCAGCATGTGGTTTCCTCCTGTCGTTGTTACCCGTTCTGGGTGGCCCGATCGTTCGAGTCAAGCGATGGAACGAAGCTGCGGGCGGCATATGAAGCGTGAGCTTGCGCGACCCGCTTTGTCACCACAACCGCCGCCGTGATATCGTCGGTGCCGTTGCGTGATGAGTCGGTGACTTGATGTTCGAGTGGATCAAGAAGCGTTTTGTTCGGGAGCAGGCGGAAGATCTCACGACCGAGTTCGTGCGGACGTTGATTGCAGAGTGCCGTCGGCAAGGTCTCGTTGTGCAAAGCTTCGATCCGTCCGCCCGCAGCTTCGTCGCCGCTCTGCAGGATGGCTCGCAGGTCACCGCCTTCATCGACAACACCTTCACCGAATGGCAGGCGCGGCTGCCATCCCGCCGGGAGGAATTGGTCGCCCGTTTCGTGCGCTCGCTGGTCGAAGCGCGCAGTCACGGCACGCTCTCGCTGGAGAGTCTTGCGGATGAGCTGATGCCGGGAATTCGCTCCCGCGTGCTGGTCAGCGAGCTGATGCTCCGCGATTGGATCGGCGGCGGTCCGGCCGATGACAGCCGTGTGACGGCGTCACTGCCATTCGCAGCGGACCTTGTCGTCTGCGCCATTCGTGATCGGCCCGACAGCATGTCGCTCCTGAAGGTGGATGAGCTTGCGGCGGCCGAAATGCCGCTGGACCGTGCGCTTCGCCAGGCCATGGTGAACTTTCGCGCAAGAATGCCGCAGCCGGTGTTCGAGCCGCTGGGGCAGGGGCTGTTCGGCTGTGCCAACCTCGGGGACTATCAATCGTCACTGCTGCTGCTGGCGCCGGGCGAGGACTACGCGCTGCCGCCGCTCGACGGCGCACCGGTGGCCGCCGTTCCCGGGCGCAACGTCTTCTACGTTGCCGGATCCAACGACCCCGCGGGGCTGGTGCGGCTGCTCGAGATTTCCGCCAGCGCCGCTGAGACGCCGCATTTCTGCACGGCGTCGCTGCTGCAGTGGAACGGAGAGCGGTGGGGCGGGGCCACGCTGGCCAATGCTGCGCTCGAGGCCCGCCACCGCGACATCCGCCAGCAGCGGCTTGTGGCCGACTATGACCGGCAGAAGCAGCTGCTCGATCACTACCACCAGCTCCATGGACAGGACGTGTTCGTGGCCAGCCTGCAACTGTATCGTGCCAAGGACGAGCCGGTGTCGTTCAGCGTGACCACGCTGGCCTCCGGCACTCATGGAACGTTGTTGCCGCGGGCCGATCGGCTGGCCCTCGTCTGGCAGGTGATCGATCCCGGCACCGGACTGGCAGCGTCGAAGCCCGGCGATGTGCTGCACGTGACCTGGCCGGATGCAATGACCATTGTCGGCGGTTTGTTCGCGCCCGTGCCGCATCTGTACCCGCCGCGGTTTCGCGCTCTCGGTTTCCCCGATCGCGACGCCTGGGCCCGGCTGGAAGCGATGGCGCGCTGATCAGTTGTTCACGCCGCGTCGATGCGGCGGAAACCGTTCCACATCGCGGTGGCCGCGCCGGAGGTCAGCACGGGCAGCACGCGCGCCTCCTGATAGTGGCCGTTCAGCGAGACGCGCGACAGCGCGGTGAGATGGTCGGCGCTCTCGGCGAAGATCATGCCGGGGCGGGTGGTGACAGCCGTCTTGTACCCGCTCGCGGCCGCCAGCACGAACTCCCGCTGCGCGGCGGCGGCGCGGTCGCCATAGGGGTAGGCCATGTGCAGGACCTCCCGCTGCAACTCGGCCTCGATCCGGGCCCGGCTTTCGGTGATCTCGATCCGCGCCGTGTCCTCGGTCTGCTTGGCGAGATTGCAATGGCTGATCGAATGCGCGCCGATCGAGATCAGCGGCTCGGCCGCGAGCGCGCGGAGCTCGTCCCAGGACATGCAGAGCTCGCGGCTGATGACGGTCTCATCGATGCCGTGGCGCGTGCACAGCGCGCTGATCTCGCGCCGGACGTCGTGGTCGCCGGGCAGGGCGCGCAGCCAGTCGTGCAGGCGCTGGAAGGTCACGCATTTGGCCGACGGCGTCGATGCATCGAGCCGCACGGGCAGGCCGCCGATCTCGACCTCGATCGCCTGCGCCTTTGCGACCAGCCGTTCCAGCGCTACCCACCACAGCCGGCCCTGCCCCGAGGCGAAGTCGCTGGTGACGTAGATCGTGAACGGCGCATCGAACTCGCGCATCACAGGCAGGGCGAAGTCGCGGTTGTCGCGGTAGCCGTCGTCGAAGGTGAAGCAGGCGAAGCGGCGGCTGAAATTCCGTGCCACCAGCCGCTGATGCATGTCGTCGAGGGTGATGATGTCGATGTCATGCGCGCGCAGGTGCGACAACATTTCGCGCAGGAAATCCGGCGTGACTTCGAGATGACAATTGGGCTGAAAAGCGGCGTCGCGCGCCGGCCGGACGTGGTGCAGCGTATAGATCGCGCCGACCCCGGAGAAGATCGGGCGCAGCCAGACATGCGCGCCGCTCAGATACAGCGCTTCCAGGCCGGCGCGGATAAAGGTTTTGCGAAATCGCCTCATCTGAAATAAGCGGCCCGGTGAGTGTCGGGACGAGATTACCGACAAACCGCTGAAGAAAACCTTAGTCCTGACGTTGCAAGATACCGGAAAGCTCGCCTCATTTCCGGTTTGACAGGCATGCAAGGGTTTGTTTTCTCTCTGCTTCCTCGATGCGACGGATGACGAATGCGCGGACTTTTCAGGTGGAGCGGCAAATGGTGGCCCGGCGTCATCCCGCTGATCGTGCTCTGGGGCTTTGCGGCCTGGACGAGCACCGTTCCCCTGGAAAATGACCTCGCCAGCCGCAGTTCGGCCGC
Source organism: Bradyrhizobium sp. HKCCYLR20261 (assembly GCF_051168435.1). NCBI lineage: Bacteria > Pseudomonadati > Pseudomonadota > Alphaproteobacteria > Hyphomicrobiales > Nitrobacteraceae > Bradyrhizobium > Bradyrhizobium sp. HKCCYLR20261. The sequence continues at coordinate 703,723 of NZ_JBNPUZ010000001.1, read as the reverse complement.
ACTTCGTGGCGCCGTGCTCGACCGCACCAGCATCACCGTCGACGGCCGCGATGTCGAGCTGCGCGCCAATGCATTTTCGGAGGCGGGACGCCGCGACGCCGTTGCCGCCGTCGACAATGTCGCCGGCGTGCGGCTGGTCAACGACGAGACGCGGCTGGTCCCCGAGGCCAGGCCGTTCGTGTGGTCGGCCGAGCGCGACGTCGTTCGCGTGACGCTCGGCGGCAGCGCGCCGCTGCCGGCCTTGAAGGGCAAGCTCGTGGAAGCGACACGGGCGGCGCTGCCCGGCGTCGAGGTCGCGGACCAGATGGGCCTGGCGCGCGGCGCGCCGGCGCGCTTCGAGGACGCGGCGCTGCTTCTGATCGGCCAGATCGGCAAGCTCAAGGACGGCAAGTTCACGATCTCCGACGGCGACGTCACGCTGACCGGCATGGCCCGCGAGCTCGGTGGTCGCGAAGCGATCGCAACTGCGCTCGGCAAGCTGCCGGATGGCTTCAAGGTCGCGAGCAACGAGGTCAAGGCGCCGCCCTATATCTTCCAGGCCTACAAGGATCCGGTCGCCGTCACCGTGACGCTCGCGGGCAACGTGCCCGATGAGAACATTCATGCCGTGGTCGTCGGCTCGTCGTCGCGCAAATTCTTCAGCGAGAAGGTCGTCGACAATCTCAAGAACAGCGTCGGCGCGCCCGCCAATTTCGTCAATGCGGTGGTGCCGGCCCTGGGCGCGCTGTCGCGGCTGTCGACGGGGACGCTGGTCGTCTCCGACCGCGACATCAAGATCTCCGGTGACGCGCTCTATGACGCCGCGGCGGCCCAGATCCGCACCGGGCTCGCCAAGGAGGTGCCGCAGGGCTGGCAGGTCAAGGCCGAGATCACCGTCAAGCCGCCCGCCGCCCCGGTCGATCCGACGGTCTGCCAGCAGCTGTTCTCGGACGTGCTGGGCAAGGCGAAGATCCGCTTCGAGACCGGCCGCAGCGACCTCGATCGCGACTCCACCGGGCTGCTCGACCGCCTCGTCGAGATCGCGTTCCGCTGCCCCGCGGCCAATGTCGAGATCATCGGCCACACCGATGCCGACGGCGACTCCGCGGCCAACCAGGTGCTGTCGCAGAAGCGCGCCCAGGCGGTGGCCGACTATCTGGTCAAGGCCGGACTGCCGGCCGACCGCTTCAGCCCGATCGGCTATGGCAGCACCCAGCCGGTCGCGGCCAACGACACCGCCGACGGCCGCGCGCAGAACCGGCGCATCGAATTCGTGGTGAGGTGAGCATGGCCTATCTCGTTGCCTTCCACTGGGGCTGGCTGGCCGGCGCCTTCGCCATCGGGCTGGCCATGGGCTGGGTCGCCGTGGTGCATCGCGCCCCGCGCGTCTCGGGCTGGCTGACCTGGCTGCTGGCGGCGCTGGCGGCCGGCCTGGTCGCGGCTGCCGTGACCAGCCTCGTCCCCGGCCGGGCCGGCTATTGGCTCGAACTGCTGCTGGTGATGTTCGTGCCCTATCTGGCCGGCTGTGCGATCGGCACCTGGCTGCGGGCCCTGGTGGTCACCCGCAGCATGCGGCAGCGCTCGGCAGCCTGAGGCCCTGCGGCCGCGTTCGGTGGCCGGCCCGGGTCCTGTCGCAGATGCGAGACACGAAGGTTTGACGGCCTCGGCGCCTTTCAACCGCGCATCCGGTGCTTATCGTCATGGGCGGTGATCGACCGCCATCGAGGACCCCCTGGAAAGCCCGGGGGCGGGTGTCCCTCACCGAAGTTTAACCCGGAAATCGCAGGCTGAACGGCGGCGAGGCAGTTGCCTGCTCGTCTTGCCTCAAGTGCGGCAAAACGGTGCATCGCATTTCCGTAAAGCCTGCTAAGTATATCCATGTGTACGCTTTTGTTCGCACGCTCCGTGTTCCCCAATGCGCCGAAACGCGCTACCACGGCGTTGTATGCGCACATGACGAGGCGCCTTCAGGACGCCCCGTCGACGGCCGTCGTGATGGGATCGCGGTGAGAGGTGTCGATGCTTGAAGCCATACGCAGAGCGGCCGCGTTCCTGCGCGAGAAGCAAGTCCTGCACAAGCTCGGCGTGCTGATCAGCATCGCGGTCATCGCGGTCGCCTGCTACGTCCTCTACCACATGCTGCGCGGCATCGACACCTACGAGGTGCTGGAAGCGATCAAGAGTACCGAGCCGCACCAGATCGCGCTCGCCGCTCTGTTCGTCGCCGCCGGCTATTTCACGCTGACCTTCTACGATCTGTTCGCGGTGCGCGCGATCGGCCACGACCATGTGCCGTACCGCATCAATGCGCTGGCCGCCTTCACCAGCTATTCGATCGGCCACAATGTCGGCGCCAGCGTCTTCACCGGCGGCGCGGTGCGCTACCGCGTCTATTCCGCCTATGGGCTGAACGCGATCGACGTCGCGAAGATCTGCTTTCTCGCCGGCCTGACCTTCTGGCTCGGCAACGCCGCCGTGCTCGGGATGGGCATCTGCTATCATCCGGAAGCCGCGGCCTCGATCGACCAGCTGCCGCCCTGGGTCAACCGCCTGGCCGCGATCGCCATCCTGGCCGGCCTCACGGGCTATGTCGCCTGGGTCTGGACCAAGCCGCGCGTGGTCGGCCGCGGCCCCTGGAGCGTCACGCTGCCGGGCGGGCCGCTGACCCTGCTGCAGATCGCGATCGGCATCATCGACCTCGGTTTCTGCGCGCTGGCGATGTACGTGCTGGTGCCGGACGAGCCCAACCTCGGCTTCGTCGTCGTCGCCGTCATCTTCGTCTCGGCCACCTTGCTCGGCTTCGCCAGCCACTCCCCCGGCGGGCTCGGCGTGTTCGATGCCGCCATGCTGGTCGGCCTCTGGCAGATGGACCGCGAGGAGCTGCTGGCGGGAATGCTGCTGTTCCGGATGCTGTATTATTTGGCGCCGTTCCTCATTTCTGTAATCTTGCTGACGTTTCGCGAGGTCATTATCAGCGCGAGGTCGAAACGGCTGCGCCAGGCCGCGCTCAGCCTCGACCCCTCTCCCCCGCCTGAGGCCGCCTTTGCAAGGAAGCGCAGCGATTCCGGTGCCTGACGCGACCTCCAGGGAACAGTAGGACGCAATGGCCCTCGACGCTCCCTCCGATCCGGTGCTCTCGATCTTCTCCCCCTGGCCTGACCGGCTGCGCCATTCCGCGATCATCCTGCTGGCCGCCGCGATCGCGCTGACCGGTCTGGTGCTGCTCGACGAATTGCTGCCGCTGCGGGCGCTGGCGGTATTCCTGTGCATCTCGGCGGCCGCCCTGGTGCCGTGGCGGCTGCACAGCGCGGTGGCCAAGCGCGAGGAGGAGCAGCGCCACGCCAACCCGGTCGAGGCGCCCGCCGTCAGTGCCCTGGTGGACGGCATTCCCGATCCCGCCGTGCTGCTCGACCGCGCCGGCCGCGTCATCCACCTCAATGCCGCCGCCGCCCAGCTCGCGCCCGCTCTGCGCAAGGGCGAGCTCGCGCAATTTGCGCTGCGTACGCCGGAGATCATCACCGCGTTGCGCGAGGCCATCGCCACCACCGAGATCCGCCGCGCCACCTATCACGACCACGTGCCCGTGGATCGCTGGATGGAGCTGATCATCACGCCGGTGCCGGTGCCGACCGCGTTCGGCGGCACCGACAAATGCATGCTGATGACCTTCCACGATCTGACGCCGCTGCGCCGGGTCGAGGAGATGCGCGCCGATTTCGTCGCCAATGCCAGCCACGAGCTGCGCACGCCGCTCGCCGCGCTCTCCGGCTTCATCGACACGCTGCAGGGCCCTGCCAAGGACGATCCGAAGGCGCGCGAGCGCTTCCTCGGCATCATGCACACCCAGGCCACGCGCATGGCGCGGCTGATCGACGACCTCTTGTCGCTGTCGCGCGTGGAGCTGTCGGCGCATGTCCGCCCCGACACGCTGGTCGACGTCGTGCCGATCATTCGCCAGGTCACCGACGGGCTCGAGCCGCTGGCCAGGGAGCGTCAGGTGGTGATCGAGACCTCGGTGCCGGAGACGCCGGTGACCATCGCGGGCGACCGCGAGGAGTTGCTGCGCGTGTTCGAGAACCTGATCGAGAACGCGCTGAAATACGGCGCCTCCGGCGGCCGCGTGATCGTGTCGCTGGAGCAGGCGGTGTCCGCCGAGAATGCGCCGGAGATCCGCGTCAAGGTGCGCGATTTCGGCCCCGGCATCGCGCCGGAGCATCTGCCGCGGCTCACCGAGCGGTTCTATCGCGTCGATGTCGGCGACAGCCGCGCGCAGGGCGGCACCGGCCTCGGCCTGTCATTGGTGAAGCACATCCTCAATCGCCATCGCGGCCGGCTGCTGATCGAAAGCGTGCCGCGCAACGGCGCCGCGTTCACGGCGTGCTTCCCGCAGTCCCGCTCCGCGCGCGCATCCTGATCTGCCAGAAAGCAAAAGGCCCGGCGCAGGCCGGGCCATCATCCTCGGTCATCAGTTGCGGCTGCTCAGCGCGACGTCGACTTCGCCGGCTGGCGGCGCCGGTCGGCCGCGGGCTGATAGGCGACGCGCGAATGCTGCGCGCAATAGGGCAGGCCGGCGAGCGCCTTGCCGCCGCAGAAGAAGAAGTCCGGGCTCGAGGGATCGCCGACCGGCCAGTGGCAGGTCGCCTCGTTCAGTTCCAGCAGCGACAGCCGCTGGTTCATCGGCACGACGTTGTCGAATGCAACCGGATCGGGCTCCGCCTCGACCTCGAAAACCTGTGCGAGCGCGGTGTTGCCGCGCGCCACCGGGCGCGCCACCCGCATCATCGGTTGAGCAGGACGGGCCGCCTTGCGCTGGCGTGGCGCCGCGGTGGCCGGGCTCTTGGCGCGGCCGGACAAGCCCAGCCGGTGCACCTTGCCGATCACGGCGTTGCGCGTCACGTTTCCGAGTTCCGCGGCGATCTGGCTGGCCGACAGTCCGGCTTCCCAGAGTTTCTTTAGCTGCTCGACGCGATCGTCGGACCAGGTCAATACCGTCATCGAACCTTTCCCTTCGCGTATGCCGGCCAATTCTGGGACGGCGCTGCGATATCTGTCTCAAAAACCCCTGCCGGCAGAATCCCTTATCCCTCGCCGGGAGCGCGTGAAGCACCCGGACGTTACGCGAACTCAAGAACTCCTAGAGGGATCGGTTACTGCCGCACGAGATGTCGTACTCGACGCTGAAAACGCTACAATATGGCGTGACTCTCGCGCAAGAGTCGGTGGTCACCGTCCACACATTCCGCGGTTCCGTGTTGCATGTTTTGAGCTATGTCATGCGCCCGCAATGTCACGGGCCTGCGCCCATCGATCAGACGACGCGTAGTTGACTCCCACCGCCGCGCGCATACAATAGGTGCACGTGCCGCCTTGAAAAGGCGGCACATTTTGTTTTCCAGGGTGGGGTCCCTGATGCGCGATGGCATCGCATGGCGCGTGTCTCGGCCACCCGTCAGCTCATGTGATCGCCATGACAAGTGTTGCTGCTACGCATCTGCTCCCCGTATTCGCCCGGGTCGATCTGTCGTTCGAGCGCGGCGAAGGCGCGTGGCTGATCGCGACCAATGGTGATCGCTATCTCGACTTCACCTCCGGCGTCGCCGTCAATTCGCTCGGCCATGCGCATCCGCATCTGGTGAAGGCGCTGCAGGAGCAGGCGACGAAACTCTGGCACATGTCGAACCTGTTCAAGAGCCCGGACGGCGAACGTCTCGCCGCACGGCTGTGCGAGCAGAGCTTTGCCGACTACGTGTTCTTTGCCAATTCCGGCGCCGAGGCGATGGAAGGCGCGATCAAGATCACGCGCAAATATCACGCGGCGAAAGGCCATCCTGAACGTTACCGTATCATTACGTTCGAAGGCGCGTTCCACGGCCGCACCTTGGCGACGCTCGCCGCCACTGGTTCCGCGAAATATCTCGACGGCTTCGGCCCGCCGATGGATGGCTTCGACCAGGTTCCATTCGGCGACATCGAGGCGGTGAAGAAGGCGATCGGCCCGCACACGGCCGGCATCCTGGTCGAGCCGGTGCAGGGTGAAGGCGGCGTGCGCACCGCGCCGCTGTCCTTCTACAAGGCGCTGCGCCAGCTCTGCGACGACAACGGCTTGCTGCTCGTCATCGACGAGGTGCAAACCGGCATGGGCCGGACCGGCGACCTGTTCGCGCATCGCTGGCTCGGCGTCACGCCGGACGTGATGTCGCTCGCCAAGGCGTTGGGTGGTGGCTTCCCGATTGGCGCGGTGCTCGCGACCGCCGAGGCGGCTTCGGGCATGACGCCGGGCTCGCACGGCTCGACCTTCGGCGGCAATCCGCTGGCGGTGTCGGCGGCCAATGCGGTGCTCGACGTGATGCTCGCGCCCGGCTTCTTCGATCACGTCCGCAAGATGTCGCTGCTGTTGAAGCAGAAGCTCGCGGCGGTGAAAGACCGTCATCCCGACATCATCGCCGAAATCCGCGGCGAGGGTCTTTTGATCGGCGTCAAGGCGGTGGTGCCGTCGGGTGATCTTGTTGCCGCGTTGCGCGATCAGAAGCTCTTGACGGTCGGCGCCGGCGACAACGTCGTGCGCTTCCTGCCGCCGCTGATCGTCAATGAATCCGAAATCGAACAATCGGTCGACATGCTCGATCGCGCCTGCACGGCGCTGTCGGGCGGTCCTGCCAGGCAGGCGGCCGCATCATGAGCAAGGCCATGGGCAACACGCCGCGTCACTTCCTCGATCTCACCGAGATGCCGGTCGAGGAGCTGCGCAACATGCTGGCGCTGTCCAGCCGGATGAAGCAGACGCTGAAGTCCAACGAGCCGGCGAAGAAGCCGCTCGAGGGCAAGGTGCTGGCGATGATCTTCGACAAGCCGTCGACCCGCACCCGCGTGTCGTTCGACGTCGGCATGCGCCAGCTCGGCGGCGAGGCGATCATGCTGACCGGCGCCGAGATGCAGCTCGGCCGCGGCGAGACCATCGCCGACACCGCGCGCGTGCTGTCGCGCTATGTCGACGCGATCATGATCCGCATCCTCAGCCACGAGGCGCTGCTCGAGCTCGCGGCGCATGCCACCGTGCCGGTCATCAACGGCCTGACGCGGCGCTCGCATCCCTGCCAGGTGATGGCCGACGTCATGACCTTCGAGGAGCATCGCGGTTCGATCGAGGGCCGCACCGTGGCCTGGACCGGCGACGACAACAACGTGCTGGCCTCCTGGGCGCATGCCGCCGAGCGCTTCAAGTTCCGCCTCAACGTGGCGACGCCGCCGCAGCTGTCGCCCGGCAAGCCGATGAAGGATTTCATCCGCGCCACCAAGGCCGACATCCATCTCGGGCATGATCCGGATGTCGCGGTGAAGAACGCCGATTGCGTCATCACCGACACCTGGGTGTCGATGGGCGACAAGGACGGCGAGCACCGCCACAATTTGCTCAAGCCGTATCAGGTCAACTCCAAGCTGATGTCCTTGGCCAAGCCCGAGGCCCTGTTCATGCACTGCCTGCCCGCCCACCGCGGCGAGGAAGTCACCGACGAGGTCATCGACGGCCCGCAGTCGGTCGTGTTCGACGAAGCCGAAAACCGCCTGCACGCGCAGAAGGGCATCCTGGCCTGGTGTTTTGGCGAGCGGGCGTAGAGTATTGAGGATGCGTCGGCGTCTGCGCGTAGCCTCTGGCGCGGATATCTAATCAGTTCACGTTTGGCTCGGTGAGCCCAGCTCTCGCAGCGCCGACGGTGCGCTCCCTCTCCCCGTTCTTACGGGGAGAGGGGTGGGGTGAGGGGCAGCCGCGCGGGAAGTGGACGTGGTGAGACCTGTACCCCCTCACCCGGATTGCATCTGACGATGCAATCCGACCTCTCCCCGCAAGCGGGGAGAGGTCAGCAAGCCGCGGCATTGTCGCCTGTCACCGTCTTCCTTTTCGGTCAACCATCCCCAAATACGCCCCATGACAGCCAATCCCCCCGACACCAACATCAACCTCGACACCAGCCGCGCCCCGTCGGCCGTGCCGGTCGATGACGCCGTGCTGCCGTTCGAGGTCGCCGCGCTCGATCTGCGCGGGCGGCTGACCCGGATGGGGCCGGCGCTCGACGACATTCTCACCAAGCACGCTTATCCTGCGCCGGTCGGCAAGCTGCTCGGCGAGGCCATCGTGCTGACGACCCTGCTCGGCTCCGCGCTGAAGTTCGACGGCCGCTTCATCCTGCAGACCCAGACCGACGGCCCGGTGTCGTTCCTGGTGGTCGACTTCCAGGCCCCCGATCGTCTCCGCGCCTATGCGCGCTATGACGAGGCGCGGCTGCAGGAGCTGAAGGAGCAGGCCAAGGACTCCGGCACTCTGCTCGGCAAGGGCCATCTGGCGATGACCATCGACCAGGGTCCCGACATGAGCCGCTACCAGGGCCTCGTCGCGCTCACCGGCGGCAGCCTCGAGGAGGCCGCCCACGAATACTTCCTGCGCTCCGAGCAGATCCCGACGCGCGTGCGCCTCGCCGTCGGCGAGGAGTGGAGCGGCGGCAAGCACCGCTGGCGCGCCGGCGGCCTGCTGACTCAATTCCTGCCGCAAGCGCCCGAGCGCCTGCGCCAAGCCGACCTGCCTCCCGGCGACGCGCCCGAGGGCACCGAGCTGCACGCGGTCGAAGAGGACGAGGCCTGGGTCGAGGGCCAGTCGCTGGTTGCCACCGTCGAGGACGTCGAGCTGATCGATCCCGCACTGTCCGGCGAGCGGCTGCTGTACCGTCTCTTCCACGAGCGCGGCGTCCGCGTGTTCGACCTCGTGCCGCTGCAGGCGCGCTGCTCCTGCTCGCGCGACGCGGTCGCCAACATGCTGAAGAGCTTCTCCCCCGAGGACCGCGCCGACATGGTCAAGGACGACAAGGTCGTCGTCACCTGCGAGTTCTGCTCCTCGGTCTATCAGTTCACGCCGCACGAAGCGGGCGTGACGGAGAACTGAGAGCGCAAGCCTGGCTCTGCAAGTCAGGGCGAAGTGGCGGAGCGAGCTATCTCCCCACGTCATCGCGAGCGCAGCGAAGCGATCCAGAGTGGTTTCCGCAGCTCTGGATCGCGTCGTCGCTTCGCTCCTCGCGATGACAGCAGTGTGAAACTCCTGCGTGGGCGCGCGCATGAATTCTGGCGGAGGAGCCGGACATCGCAAGCCTGCAACACGCCTGATCGTTCTCCCTTGCGCATCTCGACGTCTGCAATTCGCGCAGCTAAGGTTCCGGCGGGTTCAGGTGCTGGGGGCACTCGCATGCGTGCGCTGTTTGTTGTCGTCTCGCTTCTTCTGTCCGTCGTGGCGGCGCGCGCCGAGCGGGTGATCCCGTCCGGCAAGCCGCTGATCCTGTTCAACGCGACATCGGTCAATCCCGATTGCAGCGCGCTCGGCAATGTCGAGGTGCGGGTCGTGCAAGGCCCGGAGCACGGCAGGGTCTCGGTCAGCAGAACGCGCGTGTTTCCGAACTATGCGGCGGGCAATCTGCGCAGCACTTGCAACGCGCGCCGCGTGCCCGGCGTGCTGGTGACCTATGTCTCGCAGCGCGGCTATGTCGGCGACGATCTCGTCGTCATCGAGGTGTTCTTCCCGAACGGCCGCGCCCAGCGCGCCACCGTTGCCATCCGCGTGGTCTGATCGATCGGCTGCTCCGAGAAAGGCGCGACATCGCGCGGATCGTTCGTCTGTCGAACTGGATGTTTGGGCATCCGAACGCTCTCGACGTTCGCAACCTCCGCGGCTAAGTTCCACTCGAAAGTCGTTGCCGGGGGCGTTGCATGCGTATGCTGTTGGTCGTGATCGGTCTGCTCGTGTCGATGGGGGCGGCGCAGGCCGCCACGAAATTCGTCCTGTCGGGCAGGCCGGTGATCCTCTATCAGGCCGGCGCCACCAATCCGGATTGCACCGCCGCCGGCGAGGTCGTGCTGCGCGTCATTCAGGAGCCCGAGCATGGCAAGGTCACCATCCGCCGCGCCGGTTTCTATCCCACCTTTCCTGACGGCAATGTACGCAGCGCCTGCAATCGCCGTCGGGTGCCCGGCGTGCAAGCCGTCTATACGTCTCAGCGCGGCTATATCGGGATGGACACCGTCGTGATCGAAGCGTTCTGGCCGGCCGGCCGCGCCGTCCGCTTCACTGCGCCGATCCGGGTCATGTGAAACGTATCCGCTGCGACAGGCGGACGTTGTGAGTTCGTTGTCTTCGGAGGCCGGTCCTGCGCCGGCGCGCCAACGAGCTGCCCGTCGCGCTATTCTGCCGCAGCAACAAACAACTTGTTCCGTCGGGCAAATCAGGCGCACATTTCCGCGCGTCCCTGCTGCCGCATGAGGGGCGTGTCGCGACCGTCACGAGACGTTGGCAGTGGGATGCGATGGGCGTGTGTCGGCGCAGCGTGGCTTGGTTCGCGCGGACGAACGGCGAGGCACGCACGGTCAAGTCGCGCGGTCCTGATATCCCGATGCTGATATCAACTCGCGTTGGAGCGTTGCTTCACGTGGGGATGGTGGCCAACAAGCCCGGCGCACCAGGGAGAACGCGAAGCAGCCGTTAAAACCGATCGCGCAGGGAGGGCCGGGTCGTTCCGGCTGAACCTGTGGTACCTGCCGCCTGCATTTTTTCTCGCAGGCGGGCCGCAGGCCTCAGCCGAGGCCTGGCTCTCCCTGCGCCCTCTGTTGGAGGGCGGACGAAGAGGACAAAGCTCGGGCGCGATAGCGTCGCGATGACGATGATGCTCGGCTTGATCGTGGATTCTCAATTTATGCGCCTGCCAGGGGGGACGCACTCTGTTTCGACACCCACGGTGTCGTCCCGGGCTTGAGCCGGGACCCATAACCACCGGCGGTCATGGTGAGACAGGATCGCCGTTCCAGCCGTCGCTAAACCGGATCCTGTGGTTATGGATCCCGGGTCGGCGCTTACGCCAACGCTGGCGCGTTGCCGGACGCTTGCCCGGGATGACAGCGGTGAATGTGGCGGCAGGCCCGGCAGGTCGATCGAGGGCGAACGATTGTACTTCGAGAACTGCATCCACCGAACTGAACGAACGCCTGGCCGTCAACCGAACCCGAGGCCCATCAGACTAATTCAGCACCCGCTTGCCGCCATCGGGGCCGTCGAGCGAAAACGCCGGCACCGCGATGTCGAACTGCTCGCCGCTCTCGCTCTCCATCTGGTAGGAGCCGGACATGAAGCCGGAGGCGGTCGTCAGCGGCACGCCGGAGGTGTATTCGAACCGCTCGCCCGGCGCGAGCACCGGCTGCTCGCCGACCACGCCCTCGCCGCGGACCTCCTGCTGCCGGCCGACGCCGTCGGTGATGATCCAGTGACGGCTGCGCAGCCGCACCGTCTCCTCACCGGTATTGGTGATGACGACTGTATAGGACCAGAACCAGCGGCCATCCGTGACCGAGGATTTCTCGGGCAGGAAGTTGGGCTCGACGGTCACTTCGATGTGGCGAGTCACGGCGCGATACATGACGGCATTGTAGCGGAAACCGATGTCGGAACCAATCGTAACGCCATCGTGCTTTCAACACAGTTCCGCCTTATGGCACCAGAATCTCGGACTCTGCCGCCGGGTATCCTCCGATCCGTCAGTCGGGATCGGAGCCCCGGCGGAGCCGGCCGTCGTCGCCCCTGTGATGCGTTGCGATCGCTGCCGTTGGTCCGCGCGGCCGAAAAACTGGGCACGGCCCAGCCGACAAGTCCTTCATCGCTTGCGCAAAAATTGCGCAGCCCTACATTCGCCCTGCCGGGCCTTCCAGGCTGGCAGCCTTGACGTGGTGCCTGATGACGTCGATTGCCGATCGCCTTTCCGGACCATCCGCGCCCGCCGCTGCCGCGCCGACGTCGCTCGCGGAAACGGCTGCAGCTGCGAGCGTGGCCGCGCCCGCCATCACGGCTGCCCCGGCAGCGGCGCCGCCGGCGAAGGCTGCTTCACCCGCAATCACATTCCCGGCAGTCGGTGAGCGCGAGCTGCGGCTCGATCTGTTCCGCGGGCTGGCACTGTGGCTGATCTTCATCGATCATTTGCCGCCGAACCTGCTGACCTGGTTCACGATCCGCAACTACGGCTTCTCCGACGCCACCGAGATCTTCATCTTCATCTCCGGCTACACCGCCGCGTTCGTCTACGGCCGCGCGATGCAGGACGCCGGCTTCATCGTCGCCACCGCGCGCATCCTGCGCCGGGTCTGGCAGATCTACGTCGCCCACGTCTTCCTGTTCACGATCTTCCTCGCCGAGATCTCCTACGTCGCGACCAGCTTCGAGAACCCGCTCTACACCGAAGAGATGGGGATCATGGACTTCCTGAAGCAGCCGGACGTGACGATCGTGCAGGCGCTGATCCTGCGCTTCCGGCCTGTCAACATGGACGTGCTGCCGCTCTACATCGTGCTGATGCTGTTCCTGCCGTTGATCCTGTGGCTGATGCGCTGGCGTCCCGATGTCACCCTCGGTCTGTCGGTCGTTCTCTACGCGGTCACCTGGGAGCTCGATCTCTATCTCACCGCCTATCCGAACGGCTTCTGGGCCTTCAATCCGTTCGCCTGGCAATTGCTGTTCGTGTTCGGCGCATGGTGCGCGCTCGGCGGCGCACAGCGCATGTCACGCATCATCAATTCCCCGATCACGCTCGGGCTCTGCGTCGCCTATCTGGTCGCGGCCTTCTGCGTCACCCTGACCTGGTACATCCCGCAGCTCGGTCATCTGATGCCGCGCCGAATCGAGCAATGGATGTATCCGATCGACAAGACCGATCTTGACGTGTTGCGTTTCGCGCATTTCCTCGCACTCGCAGCACTCACCGTGCACTATCTGCGCAAGGATTGGCCGCTGCTGAAGTCACGCTGGCTGCGGCCGCTGATTGTTTGCGGGCAACACTCGCTGGAGATCTTCTGCCTCGGCGTGTTTCTGGCGTTCGCGGGTCATTTCGTGCTTGCCGAAGTGTCGGGCGGCGCCATGATGCATGCGGTGATCAGCCTGTGCGGCATCCTCATCATGTGGGGGGTGGCGTCGCTGATTTCGTGGTACAAGCGTGAGGCCGATAAGGGCGCGGCGCGAAAAGGTGCGCGCAGCAACGCCGATCTGGCGGGAGGGGGCTGATGAAGTCCGTCTCGTGGTTAAGGTTTGGTATCGCAGCGCTGGCGGTGACGCTGGCAGCGTCTGCGCGCGCGGAAGACGCGCCGCAGAATTGCGAGGTGCCGGCCTACCTGCTGACGACCGAGAGCCCGCTCCCGAAAGTTGCAGACGCCGTCAAGACCGCCCGCACGCTGGATATTCTCGTCGTCGGAAGCCGCTCATCCTCCATTGTCAGCACGGCGGATGCCGCCGCGTATCCTCACCGGCTGCAGGCGGCCCTGAAGGACAAGCTTCCGGCCGTCACCATCAACCTGACCGTCGAGCTGCAGCCGAAAAAGACGGCGGAGGAAATCGCCGGAAATCTTGTTAAACTGGTGGAAGGAAAAAGGCCTAATTTGGTCATCTGGCAGACCGGAACGGTCGACGCCATGCGGTCGATCGATCCTGATGAGTTCCGGCAGGCGGTCGACGACGGTGTGGCGACGCTGCAGAAAGCGGGAGCTGATGTCGTTTTGATGAACCTGCAATACAGCCCGCGGACGGAAACGCTGATTTCCGTGCCGCCCTATGTCGACAACATGCGGGTGGTGGCGCAGCAGCGCGACATCCCGCTGTTCGATCGCTTCGCGATCATGCGGCAATGGAACGAGCAGGGCGATTTCGACCTGTTCAATCCGACGCACGGGGTCGAGCTGGCCAAGCAGGTTCATGATTGCCTCGGACGGGCGCTGTCGAAGTTCATCATCGACGCGGCGCATGTCGGTCCGGCGCAGCAGAACTAGGGTCATGTTGTCTATGTGTTCGAATAAATTGTGCCGCGTATCTGGGACATGGGAGACGCTTTCGGCTGCCGTGGTCCTGGTGACGGCTCTCTCGATCAGCCCGCAGCTCGCACGCGCGCAGGGCGCCGAGGTGGCTGCCGAGTTTGCGGTCAGCGAATTGCGTCCGACCATCGGCCACGTCATGGTGGCTCAGGCCGGCAATCCGGCGCCCGGTCCGATCGCCGCCGTCAATCCTGCGGCCAAGACGTCGCCGCCGGCAAATGCGCCAGCCATGACGGACGCGCAGTCGCCCGCGAGTGCGGCGGTCATGGCCGCCACCCCGCCGCAGTCGCGCAGCATCACCGAGCGCGCGATCGACAAGGTCAAGCAGGTCGCGAAGTCCGCGAGCGACATCTTCAACCGCGTGCCCTGCCTGCCGCCGAAGGGCGTGGCGAAGAAGAATTTCATCTCCCTGCCGCATGTCGCGAACAAATTGGCCTCCGGCCTGCCGGTCGTCATCGTCGCCTTCGGCTCGTCATCGACGCAGGGCTATGGCGCGAGCACGCCCGACTACAACTATCCGAACCGGCTCGCAGCGCAGCTGCGCCGGCAATATCCGATGGCCGACATCACCGTGATCAATGCCGGCGTCGGCGGCGAGGATGCGCCGGAGATGATGAAGCGGCTGGAGACGTCGGTGATCGACCGCCATCCGGATCTCGTGATCTGGCAGGTCGGCACCAATGCGGTGCTGCGCGACCTCGATCCGACCGAGACCGCCAAGCTGGTCGAGGACGGCGTCGCCAAGATCCAGGCGGCGGCATCCGACGTCGTGCTGGTCGATCTGCAATATTCGCCGAGGGTCAACGAGCGTTCGGAGAACGCCAGCCGCATGAACAAGCTGCTCGGCCGCATCGCCGAGCTGCATCACGCCGGCATCTTCCCGCGCTTCGAGGTGATGCGCGACTGGCATGAGCGCCAGGCGATCCCGATGAATGAGTTCGTGATCTCGGACGGCCTGCACATGAGCGACTGGGGCTACGCCTGCTTCGCCCAGCTGCTCGGCGACGACATCATCCGCTCGGTCGGCCAGGTCAAGCTCGGCATCAACCAGCCTGCGGAAGTGCTGACCTATCGGCCGATGTGACGAGGGCGGGTAGCAAAGCTATCGCATATGAAAATTCGGGGCTGTCGCGACCGACCGCTCCCCGCAGTTAGTTACTCCGTCATGCCCGGGCTTGTCCCGGGCATCCACGTCGTTCTCAGCGTGCCGAACGGCGTGGATGACGCTGTTGAGACGGACGAGCGCACCACTGCGATCGTCAAATGAGATTCGCTACGCGGACTTCAGGGCCGCGTCGAGATCCTCGATCAGATCTTCGGCATGCTCGAGGCCGGCGGAGAAGCGGATGAAGCCCTCGCTGATCCCAAGCTCGGCGCGCGCCTCCGGCGTCAGCCGCTGATGCGTGGTCGTTGCGGGATGCGTGACCAGCGTCTTGGAGTCGCCGAGATTGTTGGAGATGCGCGCGAGCTTGAGCCCGTTGAGCGTGCGGAACGCCGCGGGCTTGCCGCCCTTGACCTCGAAGCCGACCAAGGTCGAGCCGGCGCGCATCTGCTTCCTGACCGTCGCCGCCTGCGGATGGTCCTCGCGGCCCGGATAGATCAGCCGCGAGATCTTCGGATGCGCGGCGAGGAAGTCCGCCACCTTCGCCGCCGTGTCGGTCTGCGCGCGCACGCGCACGGCCAGCGTCTCGAGGCCCTTCAGCAGCACCCAGGCATTGAACGGCGAGATCGACGGGCCGGTCTGGCGCATGAAATTGTGGATGTGCTCGGCGATGAACGCCTCCGACGACAGGATCACGCCGCCGAGGCAGCGGCCCTGGCCGTCGATATGCTTGGTCGCGGAGTACACGACGACATCGGCGCCCAGCGCCAGCGGGCTCTGCCAGATCGGGGTGGCGAAGACGTTGTCGACGATCAGCCGCGCGCCATGGGCATGCGCGATCTCGGCGATCGCCGGAATGTCCATCACGTCGAGCGTCGGATTGGTCGGGCTCTCCAGGAAGAACGATTTGGTGTTCGGCCGGACCGCCTTCTGCCACTGGTCGAGGTCAAGCCCGTCGACCAGGGTCGACTCGATGCCGTAGCGCGGCAGCAGGTCCTCGACGACGTAGCGGCAGGAGCCGAACAGCGCCTTGGCCGCGACGACATGGTCGCCGGCGCGCAGGGGCGCCAGGATCGCGGTGGTGACGGCGGCCATGCCGGTGGCGGCCGAGCGGCAGGCCTCGGCGCCTTCGAGCTCGATCATGCGGCGCTCGAACATCGCCGTGGTCGGGTTGGAGAAGCGCGAATAGATGAAGCCGGGATCCTCGCCCTTGAAGCGCGCCTCGCACTCCTCGGCGGTGGCGTAGACGAAACCCTGCGTGAGATAGAGCGCCTCGGCGGTCTCGCCGAATTCGGAGCGCAGGCCGCCGGAATGCACCAGCCGGGTTTCGGGACGGTAGTGGGCGAACGACGCCGGCGCCTTCGCGGGGGACTTCGACATGTGACCTCCATCGTGACCACCGCGCCTGGCGATGGGCACAAAAAAACCGGCCTGGGAAAACTCCTCACGGCCGGGATCACAATCGTCCCCGGCCTGTTTAGCGACTTATTTAACGTGGCTGCAAGCCGGCCGGCTCAAATCACCACGGGATAAGTCGTGCTCATAGTCCCACCTGGCCTTTCCGTCAAGCCAGCCATCGGATAACCGGTCAAAAGACCCTATATAGGCTCGCATAGCCGCCATTCCGGCAAAGGATCAGGTCTTGCCGTTTTCGCTTCCCGCCGACGCCCATGGCATCCTGCCCGACCGCATGATCGTGGCGATGGCCGAGGCTGGCCTGATCATCCCGGAATACGATTTCGTCGAGAGCCAGATCCAGCCGGCGAGCCTCGACCTGCGGCTGGGCGACGTGGCGTATCGGGTGCGGGCGAGCTTCCTGCCGGGGCCGGGCTCCACGGTGGCCGAGCGCATCGACGAGCTGAAGCTGCACGAGATCGCGCTGGCCGATGGCGCGGTGCTGGAGACCAACTGCGTCTACATCGTGCCGCTGCTGGAGAGCCTGGCGCTGCCGAAGGACATCGTCGCCGCCGCCAATCCGAAGAGCTCGACAGGGCGGCTCGACGTGTTCACCCGCGTGATCGCCGACGGCACCCGCCGCTTCGACATGATCGGCGCCGGCTATCACGGTCCGCTCTATGCCGAGATCAGCCCGAAGACGTTTCCCGTCTTGTTGCGCGAGGGCTCCCGCCTCTCCCAGGTCCGCTTCCGCTACCGCGATGCCGTCTTGTCCGAGGATGAGCTCATCGCGCTGCACGAGGCCGAGCGGCTGGTCGATCGCGACGATGCCGATCTCACCGGCGGCGTGGCGCTGTCCGTCGACCTCTCCGGCAGCAATGCCAACGGCTATGTCGGCTACCGCGCCAAGCGCCATACGGGGGTCGTCGATGTCGACCGCCGCGGCGGCTATCCGGTGGAGGAATTCTGGGAGCCGATCAAGGCGCGGCCCGACGGCAGCCTGATCCTCGATCCCGGCGAGTTCTACATTTTGGCCTCCAAGGAAGCCGTGCAGGTGCCGCCGGACTACGCCGCCGAGATGGTGCCGTTCGATCCGCTGGTCGGTGAATTCCGCGTGCACTATGCCGGCTTCTTCGATCCCGGCTTTGGCTATGCCGGCGCCGGCGGGCAGGGCTCCCGCGCCGTGCTCGAGGTGCGCTCGCGCGAGGTGCCGTTCATCCTCGAGCACGGCCAGATCGTTGGCCGGCTCGTCTACGAGAAGATGCTGGCGCGGCCGAACGCGATGTATGGCAGCCGCATCGGCTCCAACTACCAGGCGCAGGGCTTGAAGCTCTCCAAGCACTTCCGCCTGTAGCGCGCTGCGCGCGCACCCCCAATGCATCCGGCGCACGCCGCGATGTGCTAGAGACGACCGATAATTGCGCTGCGACACCAACCGCAGCCACGCGGGGAGCGAACATGTCCGAGATCGGCCTAGCCGACACTCCGGTCGGCGAGGGGCGGCCCGTGCCGCCCGTCAAGCCGTCGCGGAACGCGGTGGCCGACGGGCCGATCCTCAAGACGCTGCTGTCGCTGGCCTGGCCCAACATCATCGCCAACACTGCCGGCACCTGTGTGGTCATCGCCGAGACCTCCTATATCGGCCGCCTCGGCATCGAGGCGCTGGCCGCGATGGCCCTGGTGTTCCCCCTGGTGATCCTGACCATGACGATGTCTGGCGGCGCGATGGGCGGCGGCGTCGCCTCTGCGATCGCGCGCGCGCTCGGCGCCGGCGACACCGACCGCGCCTCCACGCTCGCCTCGCATGCGCTGCTGATCGCACTGTCGTTCGGCGCGACCTTCATGGTCGGCATGCTCGTGTTCGGCCCCGGCCTGCTGGAGACGCTCGGCGGCCGCGGCACGGTGCTGAGCCACGCCGTGGCCTATCTGCAGATCTTCTTCGGCGGCGCCATGCTGCCCTGGCTGATGAACTCGATGGCCGGCATTCTGCGCGGCACCGGCAACATGAAGCTGCCGTCGTTCATGATTTTGAGCTCGGCGCTGCTGCAGATCGTGCTCGGGGGAACGCTGAGCCTGGGCCTCGGCTTGGGCATGCGCGGCGTCGCCGCCGGCGCGCTGCTCGCCTTCAGCGTCAGCATCTCGGTGATGGGCTGGTATCTGTTCTCCGGCCGCGCCCGCGTGAGACCGAAGCTGCGCGGCCTGAAGATCAGCGGCGCGATGTTCGCCGACATCCTCAAGGTCGGTGCGGTCGCTTGCTTCTCGCCGCTGCAATCGGTGCTGTCGATCGCGATCTTCACCCACATGCTGGCAGGCTTCGGCACCGCCGTGCTTGCCGGCTACGGCATCGGTGCCCGGCTCGAATTCATGATGACGACGGTGGCGTTCTCGGTGGGCATGGCGTCGGTGCCGATGGTCGGCATGGCGATCGGCGCCGAGCGTGTCGCGCGTGCTCGTCGCATCGCCTGGACGGCCGGCTTCGTCTCGTTCACGTCAGTCGGCGCGCTCGCCACCTTGATTGCGTTCGTCCCGCAAGTGTGGGTCGATATCTTCACGCAGGATCCGAGCGCGCGCGCCGCCGGCGCGCACTACCTGCACATCGCCGCGCCGATGTATGCGTTCATCGGTCTTGCGATCTCGATGTATTTCTCATCGCAGGGCGCGGCCAAGGTGCTCGGACCGGTGCTCGCGCAGACGGTTCGGCTCGTCTTCATTGCCGTTGGCGGCAGCTATCTGCTGCAGCATGCCGCGACAGAAGGCGAGTTCTTCATGCTGGCGGCGACCTCGATGGTGCTGCTCGGCGTGCTCACACTCGCCAGTGTCATGCTGACCCGTTGGGGACCGAAGCCGGCCACGGTCGAGCTCAGCCCGGCCGTGGTCACGGCCGAGCTTGCTTCCGTTGCGGAGGCTCCGCCGGTGCGGCGCGCGGGCTAGGCGGCGAGCCTCCCCAGCGTGTCCTGCATCGTGCGCGCGCCGATCTCCATCTGCTGCGCGATGTAAGGCCCGATGGCGTGCGGCAGCACGTCGGTAATCCAGATCATTCGGCAGCGAGTTTCGCCGTCCGGGATGATCTGCATCGAGGCGCTGTGCCGGGTCATGCGTGGATCGTCGATCGCATAGACGATGCGCCGCCGCGCATCGTCGCAATCGATGAGTTGCTCGCGCACGACGTTGCCGTTGGCGAAGCTGACGATGCGGACATCGTCCTCGAGCCTGGTATCGACCACGAAGCCGGGCGCCAGCCTGGTATGGACCGCGCCGAAATCGCGCACCACGGCCCACACCGCGTCTGCAGGCAGTGCAATGGAAACATCCTTGTAGATCGATGCCATGACGTTGCTCTCACGGACACACGGCTTCGATGTTGTTGCCGTCGGGATCGAGCAGGAACGCCGCGTAGTAGGTCGGGCTGTAATCCAACCGCGGCCCGGCGCCGCCATTGTCGCTGCCGCCCGCCCTCAGCCCCTCGCTGTGGAATTTTGCGACCGCCGCATGGTCCTTGGCGCGGAAGGCGACATGCGCCGCGCCGCTATGTCCGGTCCTGTCGAGATAGAGCCACAGCGCCGGCTCGCCCTTCGGGCCGATGCCGGCGGAGGTCTCATCCTTCGAGCAGAGAATGTGGCCGAGCGGCGCGAGCGCAGACGTGTAGAACCGCACGCTCGCGTCGAGATCGCTGACCTTCAGGCCGATATGATCGTACATCGATGATCTCCCAAGTGCCGCACGCGGGGCCGCGTGCATTGGGATCATCCAATCAGTGCCGGCTCATCCGTTCTTGGAAAATCTTGCGCTCGCCGCGCGAAGCCTTGCGGAACTTGGCGGGCGAGATGCCGGCGGCGCGCGTGAAGGTGCGGGTGAAGTTGGAGAGATCGGCGAAGCCCGTGTCGTAGGCGATGGTGGTGACCGGGGTGTCCTCCTCGCTCAGACGCCGCGCCGCGCGCCGCAGTCGCGCCCGGATCAGATATTGATGCGGCGTGACGCCGAGCGTCGCCGCGAACAGCCGCAGGAAATGAAACGGACTGACGCCGGCTTCGCGTGCGGCGCCGGCAAGATCGATGGTTTCATGCGCATTGTCGTCGAGCCATAGCGCAGTCTCGACCGCGCGCCGGCGATCGCGCAAGCTCGGCTTGATCGAACGCTTGTGACGGCCGGTGACCGCCGCAACGAAGCGGCCGACAAGGAGATGTCCGACCTCGTCGAGGCCCAGCGTCTGCTCGCGCGCAGCGACAGCCTGTGCGAGTTCGCCGAGCACCATGAGCTCCGGCAGCGGCGGCATCGCGCCCGTCTGCCACGCCTGTCTGTTGCCGCCGATCTCGTCGACGAGCTCGTCAGCAAAAAAGAACGACAGGCACTCGTCGCCGCAGACGTGGTCGTGCGTGCACATGAACTCGTCGCGGGGGTGGCCGACCAGCAGAGCGCCGGTGACGAGTTCGTGGAAGCGGCCGCGGTGATGGCAGCCGAAGCTGCCCTTGCGCACATAGGACAGCGAGTAGCCGCCGAATTGCTCGACATAGGGACGCTCGCCCGGGACCGCTGCGCAGCGGAACTCGGACACGGTGACGTCTCGGCTTTCGAACAGGATCGTCGCGGTCATTCCGCAAATCTAATTCATGGTCCGCAAAAGGCGAGTGGCTTGCTGAAAAGAAGGGGCGCGCGAGCGTTGCGCGCCCCGATCTCAGCGTGCGCGCGACGCAGTGCGCGGCCGTTCCGCGGCCAGCAAGGCGTCGAACAGCGTGAAGCCCGCAGGCGTCTTGGCGCCTTCGAGCGCCAGCAGCCGCCTTTTGGAGATGAGGCCGCTGTTGGGCGACGGCTTGTCCAGGCCATTGCCGATTTCTCGTACGCGATGACAGGGAACGATCAGCACGAACGCATTTTTCGACAGCGCCTGCACGATCGAATGCAGCGCGCCGGGAACGTGCAACTCATTCGCGAGCTCTTCGGCGCTACGCGTCTCTCCACGCGGAATCGCGCGAATGGCGTCATAGACGCGCTGATTGAACGGCGTCACGCCGCCGAGGTCGAGGACGACGTCGGAGAAGTCGACATCCTGCCCGCGCAGCATGGCGCTGATGGTCTTGATCGCAAGTTCAGTATTTGAACACGGGCGCTCCTCCCGTGCTTCGGGAAACTGCCGGAACATGCGCCGGCGCGTCTCGATTTCGCGTGCTTCCGGCAGTTGCACGCCGGTGATTCCCGCATCGCTCCACGCAATGCCGCAACGGCCGAGGGCCGTATCAAAGATCGTATACCCACGCCCCATGACGCCACCCCAACCCCACACCACAAGCATAACATCGTCGCGGTCGCCCGCATCAATTTTGTTAACAGCGTGTTAACAGCGCGGCGCGACCGGGGCGGGGTTTGCCCTGATTTGGGTCATGCTTGTCAAGCGCCGCGTCGTGACGGCCGCAACGGTATCGCGATGGCGGGATGCAACGCAGCGGACCGGCCCTCGAGGTGGAGACGCCATGTCGTTAGATGCGCTCCGTCACCGTGATCGGTCGCCTGCAAAATCAGGATCATGCGCGAGCCACAGTTCGAGCAGGCTCAGGAACGTGACGGCGACGCCGATGATGATGCTGACATGCATCGCCGAGGTGTGCGCAAAGCCGAGCATCCAAGGCGCCGCAATCAGCCAAACGCCCAATGCGACTTTGAGCCACTCCTCCCAATCCGCAAATGCCAGCAGACCGCCGACCGACAGCGCGACGACCGCCGTGCCGACCACTGCGGCATCGATCCGGCCAGCGGCGCGAGCAAAGCCGAACAGCCAGGGCGCGACCGTGAGGAACAGGCCGCATGCGAGTGTGTAGATATCGAGCGCCGAGGGACGCGAGAGAATCGCGAGCGCTGCCGAAGCCGAGGAGGCGCGGTGATGGCTGTTCATGTGGTCAGCTTCCATGGGCCTGACGGCGAGGCGAGGAGGTGCCGCCTGATCAGCACAAGCACCGGCTTTTCGGCCCGTTCCCAGGCCGGCTGCCCCGGGCCGATCACGATTGGGCGAGCCCGCCGCGGCGCCCGCAGATCGCCTCGGTGTCCGGCTCGCGGCAACAAGCCGCTTGGCGAAACGCCTCCTCTCGGCTAAGCATGGACCAGCGCGGGCGTAGTTCAATGGTAGAACGGCAGCTTCCCAAGCTGCATACGAGGGTTCGATTCCCTTCGCCCGCTCCAATCTCGCCCTGGCTTTTTCAGCGTCAACGGCTCATTGCGCTGCCGCCGGCCGCTTCGCGTAGATGGCGTCGATCTCCTTCGCAAACGCTCGCTCGATCGCCGGACGCTTGTTCTTCAACGTCGGTGTGATCAGGCCCTGCTGCACCGTCCACGGCTCCAAGGTCCAGTGCACCGCCTTTGGCGTCGCGTAGGACGGATAGGCCTTTACGGTGCGAGCGATGTGGCGCAGCAGCGAAGCGGCTTCAGCCTCGGGGCCGCGCTGCCCGTGCGCGGCTAATCTGGCCTGCTGCTCGGCCCAGCCCTTGGCGTTGAGCACGACGATCGCCGTCAGGAACGGCCGGTTCTCGCCGATCACGATGGCCTGCTCGAACAGCGGATCGGTCAGGATCGCGGTTTCGAGATCGGCCGGTGCGATCTTCTCGCCGGTGGAGGTCACCAGGATGTCCTTGATCCGCCCGGTGATGGTGATGCGGCCGTCGTCGATGCGGGCCTGGTCGCCGGTGTGCAGCCAGCCGTCGGCCTCCTTGACGCGCGCGGTCTCTTCCGGCTTGTGCCAGTAGCCGAGCATCACGCTCGGTCCGCGCACCATCAACTCGTCATTGGCGCCGATGCGGACCTCGACGCCGGGCAGGGCACGGCCGACCGTGCGCGGGTCATTGTCATCAGGCGTGTTGACGCTGACGACCGGCGAGGTCTCGGTCATGCCGTAGCCCTGCAGCACCTCGAGCCCGAGTGACAGGAACAGACGGACCACCGGCTCGGCGATCGGCGCGCCGCCGCTGACCGCGACCTTCAGCCGCCCGCCGAACCGCGCCAGCACCTTTTGCGCGACGAGGCGCTGCAGCAGCGGCCAGGCGGGGCGGTCGAACGTGGAGAGAGGCGTGCCGCGCCCGTGCTGCGCATCGAAGCGGCGGCCGCCGATCGCGATCGTCAGGTCGACCAGTGCGCGTTCGAGCGGATTGGCCATGGCGCGGTGATGCATCACCAGCGAATAGATCCGCTCATAGATGCGGGGAACGGAGACGAGGATCGTCGGGCGCACCTGGACGAGATCGTCCGACAGCTGCTTCACCGAGCGCGCATAGGCGACGCAGGCGCCGATCGCGATCGGGTAGTAATAGCCGGCTGTCCGTTCGAACGTATGCGACAGCGGCAGGAATGACAGGAATAAATCGTCGATGCCGGCCGTGAGCCGCTGGTGGATGGCCTTCACGTTGGCGACGACGTTGCCGTGCGACAGCATCACGCCTTTCGGCCGGCCGGTGGTGCCGGAGGTGTAGACGATGGCGGCGAGGTCGTGCGGCGCGACCGTGACCGGGGCCTCGGGTGGTGCCGCGTCGGCTGCGCCCAGCCACGCCTCCAGCGATACGAGGCGATCGTCGGCGGAGCGGGCGGGACCATGATGGTTCGGTCCGGCGGAGATGATGCGCTTGAGCTCGGGAAGGGCCTGGCCGACCGCGGCAATCTCATCCCAGCGCTCGTCCGAATCGACCAGCAGCAGCCGCGCGGCGGAATCCGCGAGGATGTAGGCGATGCTGTCGGCATTGTCGACGGCGTGCATCGGGACCGGCACCAGCCCCCGCGCAAGCGTCGCCTGATCCATCGCGAGATGCGCGAGGCCGTTCGGCATCAGGATCGCGATGCGTTCGCCCGGGGCCAGGTCTTCCGCCGCGAGGGCGCGTCGCCAGCGCGCAACGACGGCATCGATCTCGCGCCAGGAGAAGCGCGTCCATCGGCCGGTATCCGGGTCGCAGTGACGATAGGCGTCGTGGTCGGGACTCTGCGCGACGCGCCAGCGCCACAACTCGGGCAAGGTCGCAATGGCAGCCAGCGGGCCGGCCGCCATTGCGGGATCATCGATGGGACTTGATTGCTGCACGCCTGTCTCCGGCGATCCTGAATGCGTCGCGCCGGCAGCGTCTTGCCGGCACGGTTCAGGGTCGACGTTGACGTAGCGCAATCACACGGCGCTTGCTCTGCCACGGCGACATGGGAGCCCCGGTGCAGGCGGCAGGCTGCGTGGAGGCGTCAGGCGGCTGGCGGCACCTTGTCGAGAAATCCGGTCACGCGCCGGATGCGGCCGCCGGCCAGTTCGACGTAATCGGTCCCTTCGATCGGAGCTTCGGCATCGTCGGGGCCGAGCGACCAGGAGAAGCGGACGTGGTCGCCGTGGCCATCGGGGGTGCCGCGCAGGCGAAAGCGAAAGTCGGGAAAGCGCTGCTGGACGCCGGTCACGAGGGCGTCGATTCCGTCATGGCCGTCACCGCGCATCAGCGGGTCGGCATAGCTGGCCTCGGTGCTCCAGTGCCGTGCGAGCAGGGCTTGGCGTTGCGCGGCATCGCGCGCGTTCCACAGTGCAATGTAACCGTCGGCGACGATCTGAGTGTCGGTCATCGGTGCTCTCCATGTTGTGAACGATGGCATGCCGATGATCGCGCCGTTCGCGCGACGAATCGATTACGTCCAACGTCAACTCAACCCTCATGACCAAACTGTAAGTTGCCGCCCGTCGGCGCGAGACCTAGGTCTTTGCGCGGAGGCGGTGCGGGGAATGCGTCTCATGTTGTCCGACACTTGGAAGCTGATTGCCGTTGCGATCTGCCTGGTGCTGTTCACGGCGGATACCGTGCTCAAGCCGCAGGACAAGCCCAATCGCATGGTGTTCTTCGAGCTGCATCGGGGCGAAAGCCCGTCGATGATCGGCATGATGCGCGACGATCTGCTCAAGCTGCCCGGCCGCGGCGCCAGTCGCATCCGCAACGCGCTCGCGCGCGGCGAGACGTTAACGGTCTGGCAATATGAATTAAGAAAAACTGAAGACGGCCGCTATCAGGAAGTGCCGTCGCGCCAGATCGAGCTCGGCGCGGCCGATGCGCCGCTCGTCACGTTCGGTGCAAGCGTTCGCCTGCCCGACGGTTAGTTCGACCCCACGCTCCGACGAGAGCCGCCTACGCCGACGTCCTTCGTTTGAACGCGCGATCCGAGCAGGACGGTCGGCTCCGGCGGCCGATCCGCGTGCGCGCGGCCTGCGGTGGTCCGTGGCGCGAATGTGGCGAAATCGCCATAAAACCTCTGATTGCATCAGCGCAGTGCAACCCTGACCCGAGGCTGTCGCGCGCCGCAGATCATCTGCAAGCATCGTCCGTCATCCATGTGCAACGCCGTGTGCGCAAGGTGACCGAACACCGCCGCCTTGCGTATCGTCGTGCCGTGCTTGCGCGGCTTCCGCGCGGCCCGTGATTCTGCGGGGATTTTGCGCCGCCGTGGCGCGAATGCCGTCGTGCCCGGCGAATCACGCCGAGCCTTCGCCAAGCTCGTGGCGCGGCTGCCATGTCCGGAACCAGGGTTGGACCGGTTTCGCGTGATCGCGACTCATTGGTGCAGCGGGCCTGCAACACTCGCGCTGAATTTGGCGTCGGTCGCTGCGCTCTCCTGGACAAAAACACGATCTCGAAACACGCTGCATTTGCGATTTGGATTTGGCCTTCGCGTTCCGGTTCTGCGGATGGGCTCGTGATTGCAAAGGTCCGCCGCAGTCCAAGTATCGCAAGGCGTGCATCACAAGACGTGCATCACACGAAGTGTACCAAAGTCGGTCAGATCGGTTTCGCCGGGTTGAACTGGGGCTCGACATGAAATTCTGGACGGGGTTGCTCGCGGTCGTTCTCTTGCTGTCGGGGGTCAGTGCGAGCCAGGCCGTGGTCCGCATTGCCGATGACCGCGGCGGTCGGATCGGGACCTATGTCGACAAATACCAGGGCCTGCGGTCGTCCGGTGAGTATGTGATCATCGACGGGCTGTGCGCGTCCGCCTGCACGATCGTTCTCGGCGCCATTCCCCACGACAAGATCTGCGTCACCTCGCACGCCAATCTCGGCTTCCACGCCGCCTGGGATTTCGGCACCAACGGCCGGGCCGTCACCAATCCGGAGGCGACCCAGATGCTGTACTCGATGTACCCGTCGCAGATCCGCCGCTGGATCACCCAGCGCGGCGGCCTGACCCCCCGGATGATCTTCCTGAAGGGTAAGGAGCTGCAGGCGATGTACAAGCCCTGCTACATGGACGCCCAGGCCGCTTCACCGCCCAATCCTCAGGTCGCGCCCAACGCTCCGGCGATGTCGCCGGGAGCCGCCAAGGCGTCTGCTTCGCATTAGGACGTCTGCTTCGCATTGACGTGTACCGCGCTCCGCCCGGAGCGCATGATCCGCGGTCGGGCAAGCCGCGCTTGCCTCAGCCGTCCGCGGGGCTTATCTCAGGCGTTACGGGGTGGGATGGGCCGTTCGGCCGGCGCCCGCCGGGTGAGTACGCCATCATGCAGCCTCTTTCCGCGCCGCAAGAGATACCGGCCGCAACGGTCGCGCGCCGTCCTGTCGCGGCCATCGCGGCTGTCGTCGCGGCACTGGGGCTCGCTGCCGGCGCGGCGATCCTCTGGCTGCAGTACGGGACCGCGGTCTTCTTCGACATGATCGCCGCCGGCTGGCAGGCCTGCTTCTGAGAGAAGGAACCTTGGCATGAAGTCCAATGTCACCCGTCCGCTGGTGATCATCGGCGCCTTCGCCGCCAGCCTGGTGGTTGGGCTGTCGCTGATGTTCCTGCTCATGGGCGGCGGCCGCAACATCGCAGCCCCTGCCGCGATCGGCGGACCGTTCCAACTGACCGACCAGAGCGGGGCCACGGTCACCGAGAAGAGCCTGCAAGGCCGGCCGACACTGATCTTCTTCGGCTTTACCCATTGCCCGGACGTCTGTCCGACGTCGCTGTTCGAGATCTCCGAGGTGCTGCGCGCGATGGGCAAGGATGCCGATGCCGTGAACGCCTACTTCATCTCCGTCGATCCAGAGCGCGACAATCCGGCGACGATGAAGGAATACCTCTCGAGCTTCGACCCCCACCTCAAGGGGCTGACCGGAGATCCAGAGGTTCTGGCCAAGGTGCTGACCGAGTACCGCGTCTATGCCAAGAAGGTCCCGCTGAAGGATGGCGACTACACCATGGACCATACCGCGCTGGTCTATCTGATGGACCGCAACGGCCGGTTCGTTGCGCCGTTCAACCTGAAACGGACCCCCGAGGAAGCGGCGGCGGATCTGAAGAAATACCTCTGAGCGGCGTTAACGCTCCGGTCGCGCGGCCGCGCCTGACCGGAATCCAGCCTCGAATTCGCGCCTGGATGGTCTATAAGGCGCGTTGACCCTCGGGACCGCTGATGCCGACCGTCTTGTCACGACCCTCGACCTCCGTTTCGCGCACCGGCGCCGTCGTCGCCGCGGCGTTGCTCTGCCTTGGCCTGGGCGCCGCCGGCTCGGACGCCCATGCGCAGGCACCGGTCCGGCCCGCCGTCGAAGCGGCGCCGCAGGCCGTGCCGGGATTCTGGGATCCGCGCCGCCGGCCGGAGCGGCCGGAGCTGTCACGCCTCACCGTGATCCGCTTCCTCACCGAGACCGACTATCCGCCGTTCAACTTCACCGGCCCGGACGGCAACCCAGCCGGCTTCAACGTCGATCTCGCTCGCGCGATCTGCGACGAGATCAAGGTCACCTGCACCATCCAGATGCGCCGCTTCGAGACCCTGCTCGACGCGCTGTCCTCCAATCGCGGCGATGCGATCATCGCCTCGATCGCGGTGACGCCGCAGATGCGGGCGCGGGCCGATTTCTCCGATCCGTATTACCGGGCGCCGGCGCGCTTCGTGTCCCGTCGCGACGCCGTGATGACCGAGATCCGCCCCGAGTTCCTTGAGGGCAAGAAGATCGGGGCCGTCGCCGGCTCCGCGCATGAGGCCTACCTCAAGGCGATGTTCACCGACGCCGAGATCAAGACCTATCCGAACGACGAGGCGCTGCGGCAGGCGCTGCGCCGCTCCGAGGTCGACCTGATCTTCGGCGACGGCATCTCGCTGGCGTTCTGGGTCAACGGCACTGATTCCGGCGATTGCTGCGCCTTTTCCGGTGGACCTTTCGTCGAAAGCCGCTATTTCGGCGAGGGCGTCGGCATTGCCGTGCGCAAGGGCAACGACCTCCTGCGCCAGGCCTTGAACTGGGCGCTGTTCCGGGTCTGGGAAAAAGGCCGCTACACCGACCTGTGGCTGCGCTATTTCTCGATCAGCCCGTTCTAGAGTTAAACCTGCCGGTGGATACGGCGCATCGCGCCGAACCCACCATCGCTGCGCATCCACCGTCATTGCGAGGAGCGGAGCGACGAAGCAATCCAGAGCCGCGTGTGAGACACTGGATCGCTTCGCTTCGCTCGCGATGACGCCTAGTGTTAATTCTGCTGCTTTGAACCGGTACTGTCAGATGTCCACGATCGATCTCGCCCTTCCCAGCCCGAGCGACCTGCGTGCGCTCGCCGAGAACTCCAACGCCTGGCCGTTCGAGCAGGCGAAGGCGATCGTGAACCGGCTGAAAAAGACTCCGAAGGACGAGGTGCTGTTCGAGACCGGCTATGGCCCCTCCGGCCTGCCGCATATCGGCACCTTCGGCGAGGTCGCGCGCACCACCATGGTGCGCCACGCCTTCCGCGTGCTCACCGAGGACAAGATCAAGACCCGGCTCATCGCGTTCTCCGACGACATGGACGGCCTGCGCAAGGTGCCGGACAACGTGCCGAACAAGGAGATGCTTGCCTCGCATCTCGGCAAGCCGCTGTCGCGCATCCCCGATCCGTTCTCGAACGAATATCCGTCCTTCGCCGCGCACAACAACGCCCGGCTGCGCGCCTTCCTCGACAAGTTTGGCTTCGAATACGAGTTCGCCTCCTCGACCGACTACTACACCTCGGGCAAGTTCGATGCGGCGCTGCTGCGCATGCTGGAGCGGCTGGAGAAGGTGATGGCGATCATGCTGCCGTCGTTGCGCGAGGAGCGCGCGGCAAGCTATTCGCCGTTCCTGCCCATCTGCCCGCGCACCGGCCTCGTGCTGTATGTGCCGATCGTCGAGCACGACGCCAAGGCCGGAACGATCTCCTATGACGATCCGGAGACCAAGGAGCGCATGACCGTTCCGGTCACCGGCGGCCATTGCAAGCTGCAATGGAAGCCGGACTGGGCGATGCGCTGGCATGCGCTCGGCGTCGACTATGAAATGGCCGGCAAGGACCTGATCGATTCGGTGAAGCTGTCGGGCAAGATCTGCGCGGCGCTCGGCGGCACGCCGCCGGAGGGCTTCAACTACGAGCTGTTCCTCGACGAGAAGGGCCAGAAGATCTCGAAGTCGAAGGGCAACGGCCTGACCATCGACGAGTGGCTGCGCTACGCCTCGCCGGAATCGCTGTCGCTGTTCATGTATCGCGAGCCCAAGGCGGCGAAGCGGCTGTATTTCGACGTCATCCCGCGCAATGTCGACGACTACCAGCAGTTCCTCGAGGGCTTCCCGAAGCAGGACGCCAAGCAGCAGCTCGGCAATCCCGTCTGGCACATCCATTCCGGGACGCCGCCGAAGGCCGACATGCCGGTGACGTTCCAGCTGCTGCTGACCTTGGTGTCGTCGTCGAATGCCGAAAACGCCGAAACGCTGTGGGGCTTCATCGGCCGCTACCGTCCGGGAGTGACGCCGCAGACCCATCCCAAGCTCGACGCGATGGTCGGCTACGCCATCAACTACTATCGCGACTTCGTGGCACCGACCAAGACGTTCCGCGAGCCGACCGAGGGCGAGCGTGTGGCGCTGCAGGATTTGCGCGACGCGTTGTCGAACCTGCCCGCTGAGGCGACGGCGGAGGAGATCCAGAACGTGGTCTACGAGATCGGCCGCCGCGAGCCGTTCCTCGATCACGCCAAGAAGGGCAAGGATGGCCGGCCCGGCGTCTCGCTGGACTGGTTCAACATGCTCTACCAGGTGCTGCTCGGCCAGGAGAAGGGCCCGCGCTTCGGTTCCTTCGTCGCGGTCTACGGCATCAACAACGCGGTGGCGATGATCGACGGCGCGCTGGCGCGCTCGGCGTGAGAGCCACGCTGCTCGCCACACAAACGGTGTCGTCCCGGCCTTGAGCCGGGACCCATAACCACCGGCTTGAGTTTGGCGGAGAATCTCCGCCTCCTTCTAATCCAATCAGCATCCCGCGGTATGGGTCCCGGCTCGGAGGCCGGGACGACAGCGGAATGCGGGGGCTGCCTCACCTCGAAGCAGCCGTAGCAGATCGACCTACACCCCCTGCAGCACGAAGCGGCGGTCGAGCTTCTGCACCGGGCGGGCGTTCATCGGATACAGCTTCGCGAACTTCGCCACATCGGCTTCGGCGACCTGGATCGGTTCGGCCAGCAGCAGCCATTCGACGACCTCCGAGCAGGGCGGCGTCGTCAGCGAGCCGGCGTAGCGATAGTGGATGCGGCGGTTGGGCAGCATCATGTTGGGATTGATGCGCGGATCGGCCTTGACCGCGGGGCCTTCCTTCTCCGGCATCGTCGCCACGATGTGAGAGAATGCAGGATTCGGGCGGCCGGTGGTCATCAGCACGCCGAGCACGGCGAGTCCGCCGGAGGCGGCGCGGTGCACGAAATGTGCCTCCATCGGAAAATTCTTGCCGCCGATATGATGCTCGCTCGGCCGGTGGAAGTGCACCTGCAGGAGCTTGTAGGTGGTGCCGCCGAGCTTCAGCGTGCCGCTGCCGTCGGCGAAGTTGAGCTGGATGGTATGGCCGTTGTTGACGATGGTGTCGGCGGTGTTGGCCCAGGACAGCTTGAAGTCCGGCAGCCGCGCCCTGGTCGGGTTCTCGATGTCGATCGGCGATTGCTGCGTGCCGACGCTGCAGACCTTGTTGGCGGCGTCGAGATCGCCCCATTTGGCGGGGCCGGTCGCGCCCTCATAGCTCCAATGCGGCGCGCCTTCGGCGGCGAAGCCAGGCTGGGCGCAGACCGGGCATAGAGCGAGCCCGGCGAGAGCCTTCAAAGCGTTGCGGCGGTTCATGGAAATCTCCAAAGCTAAGCTGTGATGCAGGCAATCGGTGCGGCCCGTCAGGGCCTCGGCGCGACGGCGAATCGCACCGGCTGAAGAGAGCCGAATCGGGTTAATCCTTACTGAGGAACCGTCCTACATCCAGGCTTATCCGTGTTGCCACGGGGACAACTTATGCGGGCCGTGGCCGGCGACCGCGGGACAATCGATGCTTGAGTTCGAAGGTGCCTGCCGATACGGTCGGCCGCATCCCGAAAACCGCAGCAAACTCAAGATCAAGCCAGGACGCGTCAACGTGCCCAAAATCTACAAAATCTGCTCAGCTTCGGCCTGGCGCGAGGCAGAGCGGCAGGGTGTCTATCGCGGCAGTGCCGACGATCTGCGCGACGGTTTCATCCATTTTTCGACCGCGTCGCAGGTCCCGGAGACCGCCCGCAAGCACTTTTTCGGGCAGAGCGCGCTGTTCCTGGTCGAGGTCGAAGCGGATGTGCTCGGCCCCGGCTTGCGCTGGGAGCGCTCGCGCAATGACGAATTGTTCCCGCATCTTTATGGCGAGCTCGACGTCGGCGCCGTGACCGCCGTTCACCAGATGCACAGCCGTGCCGACGGCGGCCACGACATCCCGGAACTTCAGCCGTGATCCGCGCCTTCGACCAGCTCTCGCTGCCGCTGCTCCGCTGGCTCGACGCCGAGGATGCGCACCGGCTCGCCATCCAGGGCCTGAAGCTGCTGCCGGCGATCAAGCCGCGGCCGGATGATGCCAAGCTGGCGGTGCGCGCCTTCGGGCTCAACTTCCCGAATCCAGTCGGCATGGCCGCGGGCTTCGACAAGAATGCCGAGGTGCCCGACGCGCTGCTGCGGCTCGGCTTCGGCTTCGTCGAGATCGGCTCGGTCACCCCGCGGCCGCAAAGCGGCAATCCGCGGCCGCGGCTGTTCCGGCTGGAGCGCGACGAGGCGGTGATCAACCGCATGGGCTTCAACAATGACGGTGCCGAAGCCGTGCTGCGCCGGCTGGCCGGCCGCGCCAGCCAGGGCGGCATCGTCGGCGTCAATGTCGGGGCGAACAAGGATTCCACCGACCGCGTCGCCGACTATGTCCGGCTGATCGAGACCTTCGCGCCGGTGGCGAGCTATTTCACCGTCAACATCTCCTCGCCGAACACGCCGGGCCTGCGCAACCTGCAGCAGGCCTCGCAGCTCGACGAGCTGCTGTCCAAGGTGCTGGAGGCCCGCGACCGCGTCCGCCGCAAGGCCGGCGACACCCCGGTGCTGCTCAAGATCGCGCCCGATCTCAGCCTCGCCGAGCTCGACGATGTCGTTCACGTCGCGCGCTCGCGCGGCGTCGACGGCATGATCGTGTCGAACACGACGCTCGCCCGGCCGAACTCCTTGCGCGAGCAGCTGCGCGCCAAGGAGCAGGGCGGTCTCTCCGGCCGGCCGCTGTTCCGGCTGTCGACCCGCATGGTCGCGGAAACCTTCGTCCGCGTCGAGGGTGCCTTCCCGCTGATCGGCGTCGGCGGCATCGACACCGGCGGCGCCGCGCTGACCAAGATCCGCGCCGGCGCCAGCCTGATCCAGCTCTACTCCTCACTGGTCTACAAGGGTCTCGGCCTGGTCGAGAGCATCAAGGCGGATTTGACATCGACGTTGCTGCGGACGGGGCGAGATTCGCTGTCGGAGATCGTCGGCGCCGATGCCGCGACGATCACGGCGGAGGACTGGCCGGTTTAGTGCAGCCGAGCTGTCGCCTCACCGACCGCTGTCATCCCCGCGCAGGCGGGGATCCAGTACGCCGCGGCGGCTGTCGTTGAATCGAGACGGCACGGCGTACTGGATCATCCGCCTTCGCGGATGATGACAGCTCATATTGTCGGACGAGCTGGGCTCTTCCCGAACGACATCCTCAACAGCGCCGGATAGCGTGCCGCCTGGAAGCCGCCGCGCGCCGCGTAGAAGCTCAGCATCGCGATCCACAATCCCGTGTTGCCGAAGCCGCGCAGCGCGAGCCAGGTGCCGAAGAACACGATCAGCGCCGCGATCATGAGGTTGCGCATGTCGCGTGCCCAGGTCGCGCCGATATAGACGCCGTCGAACGCGAAGGCGAACACCGACAGCAGCGGCGACGCCACGACATAGGGCAGATAGTCGCGCGCGGCGCTGCGCACGGCGTCGCTCGACGTCATCACGTCGATCAGCACGGGTCCGAACAGCACGAAGATGACGGCCACCGCGAGCGCGAAGCCGAAGCCCCAGGCCAGCACCAGCCGCGTGGCGCCGGCGAAGGCGCCGCGGTTGCGCGCACCATAGGCATGGCCGCAAAGCTGCTCGGCGGCGTTGGCGAGGCCGTCGAGGAAGAACGCCGCCACCAGCAGGAAATTGTTCAGCACCGCGTTGGCGGCGAGCGTGGTGTCGCCGGCGCGCGCGCCCTGCGAGGTGAAGAACAGGAAGGCCACGATCATCGCCGCGGTGCGGATCATGATGTCGCGATTGACCGCCATCATGTGCATCAGCTTGGCGCGGTCGAGCAGCGACGGCAGCGACAGTCCGCTCGCCGTCGAAGCCAATCGCCGCGCCAGCACGAGGCCGATCACGACGCCGACGGCCTCGGCGATGACGGCGGCGATCGCGGCACCGGCGATGCCGGCCTCCCACACCTGCACCAGCAGGATGGTGGCGGCCATGTTGATCAGGTTGATCGCGACCTGGACACCGAGCGCCAGACGCGCGCGCGCCAGTCCGACCAGCCAGCCGAGCAGCACGTAGTTGGCGAGCGCGAGCGGCGCCGACCAGATCCGGACCACGAAATAGATTCGGGCGGCGCCGAGAACGGCGTCGCTACCGCCCATGATGTCGAAGATGATTGCGGCGAGCGGCACCTGCAGCATGATCAGTCCGAGGCCAATCACCGCGGCCAGTGCCAGGCCGCGAATCAGCACCATCAGGATCTCGTCCCGTTCGCCGGCGCCGAGCGACTGCGCGGTGAAGGCCAGCGTGCTGGCGCGCAGAAAGGCGAACAGCCAGAACAGGCAATCGAAGATCACCGAGGCCATCGCGACGCCGCCGAGCATCGCGGCCTCGCCGAGCCGGCCGATCGCCGTGGTCGAGACGATGCCGATCAGCGGCGTCGTCAAATTGGCGATCATCGCGGGGCCTGCGATGTCGAACACCTGCGCGCTGGTGACGGTCGATCGGTGGGGCGCGGGAGAATGCAACGGAATGCTCGCTCACCATGCCGGCCCATCCGCCGCGCTGCTGCGGCGGATTTCAGCCCTGGTCTGTGCTGAGCATAGTCGCTGCGCCCGGTATGAAGCTATAGATCAATCGTCATACCGTCATGCGCCGCCGTGTGAGTGAGGCTCGCCACCCGCCGCAGCATGTCGTCGCTCATATGGGTGAGCACCAGCCGTTTCGGCCTGATCTCCGCGAGATGCGCCTCCAGTGCCGCGAGGCTGAGATGGTTCTTCACGGGTTTGTCGAACGTATAGGCCTCGGCGATGAGCAGGTCGGCGTCGCGGCCGAGCGGGACCAGGCTGTCCGTCCATTCGGTGTCGGCCGTGTAGGCGACGATCCGGCCTTCCGCCTCGACGCGGTAGCCGAGAAACGGACCGCCGGAGTTGCCGTGCACGACCGCGAACGGCGTCACGCCGACCTCGCCGAACCGCACGGGCTGCCCGGGCGCCAGCTCGATCACCGACAGCTCGAACTTGCGCGGCGTGCGCGACGAATGCTCGAACATCGTTTCCATCGCCTGCGTCAGCCGTGTCGCGATGCCGGCAGGGCCTGCGATCACCAGCGGCTGCATCCGCCGCGAGAACTGCGCGTCGAGCAGCAGGAAGGGCAGACCGGCGAAATGATCGCCGTGGAAATGCGTGATCAGGATCAGCCCGACATCGTTGCAGGCGATGCCGAGCCGCTTCAGTGCCGGCAGCGCCGAGGCACCGCAATCGATCAGCAGGTCGGTCGCCGCGCCCGTCAGATGGAAGCAGGTGTTGGACCTGCCGCCCGAGCCGAACGCGTCCCCGCAGCCGACGAAGCGAAGTTGCATCGGCTGCGTCCGCTCACCGTCCGCGCGGCGCGAAAATGCGCGACAGGAACCAGATCGGGATCACGATCACGGCGCCGAGCAGGAAGTAGCGCCACAGCCAGTTGAAGGCGTCGAAGCCGAGCTCGTAGAGCCGGATGAACAGCAACTGGATGCTATGCAGAATGTTGAGCGGATCGAAGCCGATCGCCGACAGCACCACGCCGACCAGGATCGACAGCAGCACCAGCCGGAACGCCACCCCCACGGGAGAGCCGCCGAGAAACCGATACAGGCCATCCGAGCTGCGGGCGCGGCCGGGATAATCCCTGATGTCGTTCGACATGTCATCGTCTCCAAGCCAGTGCGAAGGCCGGGTCACCGGCGGATTCGTGCCCGATCATAAAGCACGGCAGGGCAGGTGGGGAACTGGTCTCAGCGGCGCAAGCCGCTTACCGGCATTTAATGTTCAGCGCTATGATCTTCGCCACGATGGTCGTGGTTTAAAAGATCGTCATGGCCGGGCTTGACCCGGCCATCCATCTTCCTCCGATAAGAGGATGGATGCCCGGGTCAAGCCCGGGCATGACGAGTCTCAGATTCGTCATGCACCTGGGGTCGAACAAGCGAGCGCTCGTCACCCCGCCGCCTCGCTCTTCAACATCCGCTCCAGCGTCTCCAGCCGGTCGGCGTCGCGGGGCGGCTTGTCCCAGCGCAGGCGGTTGATGCGGGGGAAGCGCATCGCGACGCCGGATTTGTGTCGCGGTGATCTCTGCAGGCCCTCGAACGCGACCTCCAGCACCAGGCCCTGCTCGGGCTCGTGCACGACGTGGCGCACGGGGCCGAACTTCTCGGTGGTGTTGCGGCGGACGAAGCGGTCGATCTGCAGCAGCTCCTCGTCGGTGAAGCCGAAATAGGCCTTGCCGACAGGCACCAGCTGATCGCCGGCCTCACCGGCCGTCCACACACCGAACGTGTAGTCGGAGTAATAGGACGAGCGCTTGCCATGGCCGCGCTGCGCATACATCAGCACGGCGTCGATGATGTGCGGATCGCGCTTCCACTTCCACCACTGCCCCTTCGGCCGGCCCGGCAGATAGACCGCATCCCGCCGCTTCAGCATCACGCCCTCGACCGCCTCGGCATCGTCGCCGGCGCCGGCCGATGCGGGATCGGCGCGCGCAGCCGTCAGCTCGTCCCAGGTGGAGAACGCGACCGTCGGTGACAGATCGACGCGCGGCTCGTCGAGCCGCTTGATGAAGGCTTCGAGCCGCTCGCGCCGCTGCTCGAACGGCAACTCGCGCAGATCATTCTCTTCATCGCCGAGCAAATCGTAGGCGCGCAGGTGGATCGGATATTCCTTCATCAGCTTCGGCGACACCGTCTTGCGGTTCAGCCGCTGCTGCAGCACGTTGAAGCTCTGCACGCGCTTGTCGCGCACCACGAGCAGCTCGCCGTCGATCGCGCCCGGCAGGTGCAGAGACGGCAGCAGATCCGGGAAGCTCGCGGTGATGTCCTCGCCGCTGCGCGAATACAGCCGGGTCACCATCCGGCCATCGCTCTCGCGGCCGCTCACGGCCTGCACGCGGATGCCGTCCCATTTCCATTCCGCGATGTAGTCGCTCGCAGTCATGCTGGCGAAGTCGCCGTCCTCGACAGCATGGGCCAGCATCACGGGCCGGAACGGCGCGGGATCACGATTGACCGGCTTGTCGCCGCGGCCTTCGAGCCAGGCGAACAGATCGAGATAAGGCGGCGCGAGACCGGGCCAGACCAGCTCGACGTCATGCGGGTCCTTGTCGCCAAGGGCTGCCGCGGCCGTCTTGGCCAGTCGCGCAGAGATGCCGATGCGAAGTGCGCCGGTGACCAGCTTCAGCAACGCCCAGCGCCCGGTCTCGTCGAGCTCGTCCAGCCACTGCGCGAGCTGCTTCGGCATCTCGGTTTTCCCGAGCGTGCGCAGTGTGGTGACGACCTCGGTCAGCGTCGGCGGCGGTCGGT
The DNA here is from genome assembly GCF_051168435.1 of Bradyrhizobium sp. HKCCYLR20261. NCBI lineage: Bacteria > Pseudomonadati > Pseudomonadota > Alphaproteobacteria > Hyphomicrobiales > Nitrobacteraceae > Bradyrhizobium > Bradyrhizobium sp. HKCCYLR20261. The sequence continues at coordinate 666,291 of NZ_JBNPUZ010000001.1, read as the reverse complement.
TGTTGTGCCCGGCTGCATGCGGCTCAACACCTCCCCCGCTTGCGGGGGAGGTCGGATCGCCGGGCGCGCCTGGCGATCCGGGTGGGGGCATGTCCACGGAAGGTCCGTCCCCGGAGCGCCCCCACCCCGGCCCTCCCCCGCAAGCGGGGGAGGGGGAAGACCGAGCTTGCGGAGGGCGCTTCGGCCACATCAGCGCGACCGTCTCCGACAGATCCCCCACATAGTCATACGACAGCGCGAACAGCACCGGATCGGTGCGCGCCGCGATGAGGTCGCGGATCAGCGCCGGCTTGGCGTGCTTGAACGACAGCGCGCCGGTCAGCGCCGCCAAGGCATAGCCGCGGTCGGGATCCTCGACCTCGCGGAAATACGATGTCAGCAGCCGCAGCTTGTTGTTGCGGCCGGGTTCATAGGCGAGGCGGTCGAGCAGCTCGGCGAAGCGGTTCATGCCTCGGCCTCCTCCGCAGCCACCACCTCGCTCTCCTCCTCGTCGCCATAGCCGACGAGGTCGAGCGGCCGCGCCGCGAGCCCCTTGCTTCGGCACCAATGCACCAGCGCGTCCTCCTGGCCATGCGTGACCCAGACTTCACCCGCGCCCGTCGCCGCGATCGTCGCGGTCAACCCGTCCCAGTCGGCATGGTCGGAGATCACCAGCGGCAGCTCTACGCCGCGCTGCCGCGCGCGGGCGCGCACCCGCATCCAGCCCGAGGCGAACGCGGTGACGGGATCCGGAAAGCGCCGCGTCCACAGATCGGACGTCGCGCTCGGCGGTGCGAGCGTGATGGTGCCCGCAAGCTCCGCCTTCTTGACGCCCTTCACCGGCCGGAGCTCGCCGAGCGGAATGCCCTTGTCCTGATAGTAGCGCGTGATCTTCTCCATCGCGCCATGCAAATAGATCGGTGCGTCGTAGCCGGCCTCGCGGATCAGCGCGAGCACCCGCTGCGCCTTGCCCAGGGAATACGCCCCGACCAGATGCGCGCGCTCCGGAAACAGCGCCACCGAGGCCAGCAGCTTATCGACCTCCAGCGCCGTATCGCCGTGCCGGAACACGGGAAGACCGAACGTCGCCTCGGTGATGAAGACGTCGCATTGCACCAGCTCGAACGGCGCGCAGGTCGGATCACGCGCATCCTTGTAGTCGCCGGACGCCACGATGCAGGTGCCGCCGGCGGACACCTTGATCTGCGCCGAGCCGAGCACGTGGCCCGCCGGGTGGAAGCTGACGGTGACGTCGCCGAGCCGAATTTCCTCGCCATAGCCGATCGCCTGCGTCGAGCCCGCAAAATTCTCGCCATAGCGCAGCCGCATGATATCGAGCGTTTCCTGCGTCGCCAGCACCGCGCCGTGGCCGGCCCGGGCGTGATCGGAGTGGCCATGCGTGATCAGCGCCCGCTCGACCGGGCGCACGGGATCGATGTGGAAGCCGCCGGCCTTGCAGCACAGGCCGGAGGGAACGGGCAGCAGGATGTCTTGCGGACGCATGGTGCTCATATAGGTCCCGGTTGGAGAAATTCAGCCGGTCCGACATTCCGGCTGGTCATGCGCGGGCTTGACCCGCGCATCCATCTCCTGGAATGACAGCGCCGCCCACACCATGGTTCCCCGATGCCCCACCGCCTGTTCCTCTCCTCCGGCGACCTGATCGCCGACCGCCGCTACGAATTCGCCCGCGACCTGCAGATCAAGGGCGATCTCGCCGCCGCCGCCGAGGTGATGGAGCAGGCCATCGAGGTCGCGCCGAACTTCGCCTCGGCGTGGTTCGAACTCGGCAAGATCCGCGTCGACCTCGGCGAAACCGACAAGGCGATATCAGCCTTCCAGAACGCTGTGGCGGCCGATCCGGATGACCGCCACGGCGCCGCCGTGCGGCTGATGCAGCTCGGCGCCACGCCGCTCACGGACATGCCGAAGGCCTATGTGCAGTCGCTGTTCGACCAATACGCGCCGCGCTTCGAGAGCGAGCTGATCGAGCGGCTGCACTATCGCGCGCCGGCGATCCTGTTCAAGGCGGTGCTCGCGGTGCGCGCCGCGGAGAAGAAGCCGGCCTACTTCAAGCGCGCCATCGATCTCGGCTGCGGCACCGGCCTCGGCGCTGCCGCCTTCGCCAGCAACGTCGACAGCTTCATCGGCATCGATCTCTCCGCCGGCATGATCGCGCAGGCGCGCGACACCGGGCTCTATGCCGCGCTCGATGTCGACGACATGACGGCCGGCCTCGCGCGGCAGGCGGATGCATCGGCCGATCTCGTGCTTGCGGCGGACGCGATGGTCTATGTCGGCGATCTCGGTCCCGTGCTGCGCGAAGCCAGGCGCGTGCTGATGCCCGGCGGCCTCTTGGCCTTCACCGTCGAGACTCATGAGGGTGACGGCGTGATCATGGGCAAGGGACTGCGCTATGCCCATGGTGCGGAATATATCCGTGGCATCATCACGAAGGTCGGATTGAAGCTCGCGCATCTCGAACCGGCCTCGCCGCGGACCGAAGATCAGGCGCCGGTGCGCGGGCTTTCGGTGGTCGCGATGAGGACTTGAGTCTACACGCTACTGAATGCGCTGCACGCAGTGCGCGATGCGGCAACTTCGCTCTTGCCGCGGCTCTCCCGATGCCAAAAAATGCCGGCAGTCTAGGGAGAGACAACAATGAAAAAACATCTGACCCGGCGCGATTTCTGCGCCACCGCGCTCGCGACCATCGGCGCCTCCACCATCGCCTCGCCTTACGTCTGGGCGGCCGAGAAGAAATACGACGCCGGCGCCAGCGATACCGAGATCAAGATCGGCCAGACCATCCCGCATTCCGGCCCCGGCTCGCTGTATGGCGTGCTCGGTCGTATCGGCGAGGCCTATTTCCAGATGCTCAACGAACAGGGCGGCATCAACGGCCGCAAGGTCAAGTTCCTCACCATGGACGACGCCTACAGCGCGCCGAAATGCGTCGAGGCGACGCGCCGCCTCGTCGAGCAGGAGGAGGTGCTGGCGCTGTATGGCTCGCTCGGCACCGCGCCGCAGACGGCCGTGCACAAATATCTCAACTCGAAGGGCGTGCCGCAGTTGCTGCTCAACACCGGCGCCTCCAAATGGAACGATCCGAAGAACTTCAAATGGACCATGGCCGGCCTGCCGCTGTATCCGACGGAGGCGCGCATCCTCGCCAAGCACGTGCTGAGCGTGAAGCCGGATGCCAAGATCGGCATCCTCTACCAGAACGACGATTTCGGCCGCGACTTCCTGGGGCCGTTCAAGAAGGTGCTGGCGGATGCCGGCGGCAAGGCCCAGGTGATCATGGAGCAGACCTATGATCTCACCGAGCCGACGGTCGACTCGCAGCTGATCAATCTGTCGAAGTCGGGCGCCGACGTATTCTACAACATCTCCACCGGCAAGGCGACGTCGCAGTCGATCCGCAAGGTCGCCGAGCTCGGCTGGAAGCCGCTGCAGCTATTGTCGGCGGGCTCGACCGGCCGCTCGATCCTCTCGGCCGCGGGGCTGGAAAACGCCAAGGACATTGTCGCCATCCGCTATTCCAAGGATGCCGGCGTGCCGCAATGGAAGGACGATCCCTACGTCAAGGCGTTCGAGGCGCTGCGCGCGAAATATGTCCCGAACATCGACCCGGACAACAGCATCGCCTATGCCGGCTATGGCCAGGCCGCGTCGATGGCCGAGATCCTGCGCCGCTGCGGCGACACCCTGACCCGCGAGAACGTGCTGAAGCAGGCCACCACGCTTGCCGGCTTCCACTCGCCCTACTTCCTCGACGGCGTCAACTACGCCTACACGCCCGACGACTACACGCCGATGAAGACGCTCTACATCTCGATCTTCGACGGCAAGGACTGGAACATCTCCGAGAAGCCGATGACGGAGTAGGCGACGCGGCTCGCGCTTCATCGTGAGCCGTCATCGCGAGCGAAGCGACGCGATCCAGAGTCCCTCCACAGACGCAGTCTGGATTGCTTCGTCGCGGAGCCTGTCATCGGGCCGCGCGTTGCGCGGACCCGTTGGCTCCTCGCAATGACGATGTGGCACGGTCATCGCCTCACGCTCGGTGTCATTCCGGGACGGGCCGCGCAGCGGCACGAGCCCGGAATCCATACTCCCGTCGGTGGTTATGGATTCCGGGCTCGCCCTGCGGGCGCCCCGGAATGACGCGTGGAGAGATGGGCGCGGTTGTCATCCTGCTGAAGTCTGCGCCGCCGGCATTCCGATTGAATTACAAAAAAAATAATTCGGTTGCGTCTTTACAGAAATCATGATCATATCCCGCCATCCCGTCCCAAGCCGAGGGGCGTAGCGCGCGATCGTCACGACACGCGGGGCGGGGAGCGGTGGCCGCTGCGATGCTGCAGCGTGAGCGACAGCTTGCGCGGACGAACGGCGTTCGGCGGACGTGAAGTCGTGTGGTCCTGGCCTCCCGGTGCCGAGGTCAAGTGGATGCCGGCGCGGAAGCGCTGCTGACATGACGGGGTCAATCAGCCGGTCCCCGAGGAGAGCACGAAGTAAGCGTGAAAACCATCGCGCAGGGAAGGCCGGGCGTTTTCCGGCTGCACCTGTGGTACCTGCCGCCTGCATTCTTTTCAGCAGGCGGGCCGCAGGCGTCAGCCGACGCCTGGCCTTCCCTGCGCCCTCTGCAATCAAGAGGGACAGCTCATCATCAATCTCGGGCGCCATTCGCCGCGAGGATGCATCCGCATGTCCCGGCTGTTCCATGGAGTGAGTGCGGTGCGAACCTCGGATGGTTGCCGCGCTGCGGACCCGACCCTCGACGAAGCCCGCATGACTGCCTACCTTCTCCCGGTGCCGCCTCGCGTCTCACCAGCCCCCCAAGACGACAGCGCCGCGCTGCCTGACCATTTCCTGAAATGGTTCGCGGCGCGCGGCTGGTCGCCCCGCGCGCACCAGCTGGCGTTGCTGGACAAAGCCCGCGCGCAGCGTTCCGCACTGCTGATCGCCCCAACTGGCGCCGGCAAGACCCTCGCGGGGTTCCTCCCGACCCTGGTCGAGCTCGGCTCCGCTGCAAGGACAAACACCCGAGCCGCTCTCGCCAAGCATTCCGCGCTCTCCACTCCCTCCCCCCTTGTGGGGGAGGGGCGGGGAGGGGGGCCTCCGGCGGCGGTGCCGATAGCGGGCCCGTCGTCGCAACCTCCCGCGATGGCAGAGAGCTCCATCAAAGTCACCACGACCGGCCGCAATCTGCCGCGTCCCGCCGGGCTGCACACGCTCTACATCTCGCCCCTCAAAGCGCTCGCCGTCGACATCGCCCGTAATCTCGAATCCCCGATCTCCGAGATGGGGCTGCCGATCAAGGTCGAGACCCGCACCGGAGACACGCCGGCGTCGCGCAAGCAGCGCCAGCGCCGCTATCCGCCTGATATCCTGCTGACGACGCCGGAGCAGCTCGCGCTGCTGCTGTCCTCCGATGACGCGCCGTTCCTGTTTTCCTCGCTGAAGCGCGTCGTGCTCGACGAGCTGCATGCGCTGGTCACCTCCAAGCGCGGCGACCTCCTGTCGCTCGGGCTGGCGCGGCTGTGGCGGCTCGCGCCCGAGATGCGCATGATCGGGCTGTCGGCCACGGTGGCCGAGCCCGAACAGCTCGCGCGCTTCCTGGTCCCGCAGCCAATCGGTGCCGAGGCGGCCGCGGATGTCGTCGTCGCCGGCGGCGCCGCGCAGCCGGTCGTCGAGATGCTCGACACGCGCGAACGCCTGCCCTGGGCCGGCCACACCGCGCGTCACGCGATGGCCGAGATGTATGAGCTGATCAAGGCCAACAAGACCACGCTCGTCTTCGTCAACACCCGCAGCCAAGCCGAGATGCTGTTCCAGGAGTTCTGGCGCATCAACGACGACAATCTCGCCATCGCGCTTCACCATGGTTCGCTCGACGTCGCCCAACGCCGCAAGGTCGAGGACGCGATGGCCGCTGGAAAACTGCGCGGCGTGGTTTGCACCTCCTCGCTCGATCTCGGCGTAGACTGGGGTGACGTCGATCTCGTTATCAATGTCGGCGCGCCCAAGGGCTGCTCGCGGCTGATGCAGCGCATCGGCCGCGCCAATCACCGGCTCGACGAGGCCTCGCGCGCGGTGCTGGTGCCGGCCAATCGCTTCGAGGTGCTGGAATGCTCGGTCGCGATCGATGCCGTCGCCGACAATGCGCAGGACACACCGCCCTTGCGCACCGGCGCGCTGGATGTGCTGGCGCAGCACGTGCTCGGCTGCGCCTGCGGCGAGCCGTTCGCGAGCGACGAGCTCTATGCTGAAGTGATCGCGGCTGCGCCCTATGCGATGCTGTCACGCGCCGACTTCGACGATGTCGTCGATTTCGTCGCGTCCGGCGGCTACGCGCTGAAGACCTATGAGCGCTTCGCGCGCATCAAGCAGGATACGAAAGGGCGCTGGCGTGTCGCCAATCCGAAGGTGCGGCAGAGCTATCGGCTGAATGTCGGCACCATCGTCGAGGAGGCGATGCTCAAGGTGCGGCTGGTGCGCTCGCGCGCCGGGGCCAAGGGGGGCACCACAGGCGCGATCGCGCGCGGCGGCCGGCTGCTCGGCGAGATCGAGGAGTATTTCATCGAGGGCCTGACGCCGGGCGACACCTTCGTGTTCGGCGGCGAGATCGTGCGCTACGAGACGCTCGCCGAAGACCAGGTTTACGTCTCTCGCGCGAACGATGCCGACCCGAAGGTGCCGTCCTACATGGGCGGCAAGTTTCCGCTCTCGACCTATCTGGCCGAGCGCGTCCGCGGCCTCCTCGATGATCGCCGGGCCTGGATGCAGCTCCCGGAGCAGGTGCGCGACTGGCTGTCGTTGCAGACCGACGTGTCGCGCATCCCAGCGCGGCGCGAGCTGCTGGTCGAGACATTCCCGCGTTCCAGCAAGAACTATCTCGTCTGCTATCCGTTCGAGGGCCGGCTCGCGCACCAGACGCTCGGCATGCTGCTGACGCGGCGGCTGGAGCGCGCGCGCGCCCGGCCGCTCGGCTTCGTCGCCAATGAATATGCGCTGGCGGTGTGGGGGCTCGGCGACATGTCGCTGATGGTAGCCCAAGGCCGGCTCGATCTCGCGGCGCTGTTCGATCCGGACATGCTGGGCGATGATCTCGAAGCGTGGCTCGATGAATCTGCGCTGATGAAGCGCACCTTCCGCTCATGTGCCATCATCTCCGGCCTGATCGCGCGGCGCTCGACGACGGAAGAAAAGACGCGCCGCCAGGTGCTGTTCTCGACCGATCTCGTCTACGATGTGCTGCGCCGCCATCAGCCCGATCACATGCTGTTGCGCGCCGCGCGCGCCGATGCCGCCACCGGCCTGCTCGATCTGCGCCGTCTGGGTGATATGCTCGCGCGAATCGAGGGCCGAATCACCCATCGCCCGCTCGATCGCGTGTCGCCGCTGGCGGTGCCGGTGATGCTGGAAATCGGCCGCGAATCCGTCTATGGCGAGGCCGCCGACGAGCTCCTGGCGGAAGCCGCCGAGGAACTCGTCAAGGAGGCGATGGGGTAGGTATCAGTCTGGGGCACGCAATGCGCCGCGCGGAAGGTCTGCTCCCTCCCCCCTTGTGGGGGAGGGCCGGGGAGGGGGGTAGCTCCGGGGAACGGCGCTCGTGAGTCGCTCGGTCGGCATCTCTTCATCTCATCATCACATCGAGCCGTCTCGATGCGCGACGCTCGAGCTGGCCGGTGTCTCGCTTCGTGTCGATCTCTCCGGCGCACTCGTCTGGGACGAGCAGCGCCTGCTCGTCGTCTCCGACCTGCACCTCGAAAAAGGCTCGAGCTACGCGTCGCGCGGAACCCTGCTGCCGCCGTTCGACACGGTGGCCACCTTGCGCCGGCTCGAAGCGGTCATCGCGCACTACGATCCGCGCACCGTGATCGCGCTCGGCGACAGCTTTCACGACCGCGACGCGCATACCCGCCTGACCGGCGACGACCGCGCCTGCATTGCGAATCTTCAGGTCGGCCGCGACTGGATCTGGATCACCGGCAATCATGATCCGGCGCCGCATGGCATCGGCGGCGAGGTCGCCGACGAGATCACGATCAGTGCCGTCACGTTCCGCCACGAGCCGACCGGCGCGCACGGCGAGATCGCCGGCCATCTGCATCCCAAGGCGCGCGTGGCGACCCGCGCCCGCACCCTGGAACGCCGCTGCTTCGTGTCCGACGGCGCCCGCGCCGTGATGCCCGCCTTCGGCGCCTATGCCGGCGGCCTCAGCGTGCGCGATGCGGCGTTTGCAAAGCTGTTCCCGAAGCGCGCGTTCATCGCGCATGTGCTGGGTGATACGAGGCTGCACAGCATCGCTGCGGCGAGGTGTTATTAGTTGGACTAATGGCGTTATGAGTGAGGTGGAATGGTCACTTTCGATCATTCAAGCTTCGAAGCGATGAGGCCCGCCGCGCACTCCGCTGCGCCCTCTCCCCCGCTTGCGGGGGAGAGTTGGAGAGGGGGCGCCACGTGCACCGCCGCCGGAGTGGCCCCCTCCCTAGCCCTCCCCCGCAAGCGGGAGAGGGAACACACTGCCCGCGTGGCGATAGCTACGCCGCCTTCGCCTGCACCTTCTCGCAGAACTCCGCCAGCCGGTCAGCGAGCCGCAACGTCGCCGGGCTCGCATTCGGCGACGCCAGCAGCGCGACTTCGGTGCGGTCGATCGGCGCAAAACCTTCCCGCGTCGTTAGCACGCGATGCTCGGCCTGCACCGACATCTCGGACAGGATGCTCAAGCCCATGCCAGCGGCCACCGCGGCCTGGATCGCGGCGAGGCTCGATGACGTGTAGGCCATGTGCCAGGCGAGCCCCCGGCTCTCCAGCGCGTGGATCGCGCGGGTCCGGTAGATGCAGCCGAGCGGGAAGCCGATCAGCGGCACCGAGCGGGCATCGAGGTTGACCGGATGGCTCCTGCTGGTCACCCAATAGACCTGCTCGGGCCACGCCGCGACCGCCGCACGGGTATCGTCGACGCCCCGCTTCAACAGCGCAAGGTCGAGATCGCCGCGCTCGATGTCGCGCTTGAGGTTGAGGCTCTGATCGGCGCGGACATCGAGCCTGAGATCAGGGTGGGCACGGGAGAACGAAGCGAGCAGTTTGGCCAGCCGGTAGGCGGCGAAATCCTCGGGGATGCCGAGTTTCACCGCGCCGTCAGGGCCGGGACGCGCGACGACGTCGCGGGCCTCCTCGGCCAAAGCAAGCAGGCGGCGGGCGTAGGACAGCAGCCGCTCGCCGGCCTCGGTCGGCGTCACCTCGCGGCCGTCGCGGTTGAGCAGGGTCTGGCCGAGATCCTCCTCCAGCCGCCGGATCTGCTGGCTGACGGTCGATTGCGTGCGGTGGACGCGTTCGCCGGCCCGGGTAAAGCCGCCGGCCTCGACCACCGAGACGAAGCTGCGCAACAGCTCCAGATCGAGCATCGGGAACCTCCATTCGAAATTCCACTGAGTTTCAGTCTATCATTTAATTTCCAAATGCGGAAGAACGGCCCTACACCGGCGGCAAAGGAGCCCGCCGATGTCGTCCGTATCCTCTCCGGCTGCCGTGACCCCGATGAAGTCGAACCTGCTGCCGCTCGAGATCGGCCTGTTCTGCCTGCTGTGGAGCTTCGCCTTCGTCGCCGGCAAGATCGGCGTCACCTATTGCCCGCCGCTGCTGCTGCTCGCCGCGCGGTTTTCGCTGGCGGGTGTGATGATCCTGGCGGTCTCGCTCATCCGCGGCGAGCTGCGCATGGGCTGGCGCGATGCGGCGGTGTTCGCGGTCCTCGGCATCGCCAACAACGCGCTCTATCTCGGCCTCGGCTACATGGGCCTCCAGACAGTATCGGCCGGCCTCGGCGGGCTGATCGTCTCGGCCAATCCGGTGTTCACCGCTGTGTTCGCCGCACTGCTGCTCGGCGAGCCGCTGACCCTGCGCAAGATCGCCGGGCTGGCGCTCGGCACGCTGGGCGTTGCGATGATCGTCTGGCACCGCATGTCGGTCGGCACCGATCATCTCGAGGGCATTCTCTACACGCTGGCGGCGCTCGCCTCGATCGTCACCGGCACCATCCTGTTCAAGCAGCTCGCCCCGAAGGGCAGCCTGTGGGTCGGCAACGGCATTCAGAATCTCTCGGCTGGACTCGTGCTCTGGCCGGTCGCGCTCGGCATCTCCAGCGTTCACGACGTCACGCCGAATGCGCAGCTGCTCGGCGCCTTCGCCTTCCTCGTGCTCGGCGGCTCGATCCTCGCCTATGTGCTGTGGTTCCACCTGCTGAAGGTGTGCGGCGCGACGGCGGCCAGCGCCTACCACTTCGTGATGCCGCCGCTGGCGATGATCTTCGCCTTCCTGGTGCTGGGCGAGCACGTAGCGCTGCAGGACCTGCTCGGCGTCGTTCCCGTGGCGATCGGCATCTATCTGGTCACGCGCGCGCCGGCGCGCGCCGCCGCGGCCTAATCCCGCCGGAACACGATCGACGCCATCCATCCGGTCATCAGCGCCATGGCCGTCGTGACGAGGCCGTAGGCAAAACCGTTCTGGCGCGCGGAGCTGGCGACGAACTGCTCGAAGCCGACCTTGACGATCTCGAACGCGGTTTCCGTCTTTGTGATCATCGCGCCCTGCGCCAGCAGCTTGATCTCGACCTCATAGGTGCCGATCGGAACGGCTGCGGGCAGCGGGATGCCGGTGCGGAACAGGGTCGGCGTCAGGAACGTCACCGCGGAGGTGTCCTCGCGATACAGCCCATGCTGCGACTGCAGCCGCACGAAGGCGCTGCGGAACACGTCGTTCGGCACGACGTCGGCATAATCTGGTCCCACCCGCTGGGTCAGCAGCACGTTGTTGAGGCCGAGTTGCTGGCGCCGCTGCACTTCCGCCGCGGCCATCGCATCGAATGGCCGGTTGGCGAACAGGGCGAGATAGCCGGGGACCTTCAGGAATTGCCGCGAATCGGTGTTGATCCAGATGCCGAATTTGCGCTCCTTGCGCCGGGTCACCATGTCGGCCCGCGGCCCGCGCACGGTGACCACGAGATCGTAAGCCGTTCGATCCGGCGGTGTCTGCGCGTCCCTCTCGACCGAGCCGAACAGCACCAGCTCCTCGCCGGCATAGTTCGGCGTCACCGTGACGCGGTGGTTGGAGACCGAGACGATCAGCCGCTCGGCGTGACCCGATGCCGCGCTCGCAAGCAGGATCGTCAGTGCGAGCCCGGCGCGGCGGAGCTGCGTCATGAGCTGCCTCCGGTCTCGCGAATCGTGAACAGGTCCTCGGGCCGGATCACCAGCTCGATCGCGAAGCGGATGCCGACGGCCAGGATCAACAAGCCCAGCAGAAGCCGCAACTGCTCGCCGCGGATCATCTGCCCGGCGCGGGCGCCGAACTGCGCGCCGGTGACCCCGCCGATCATCAGGATCAGCGCCAGCACGGCATCGACCAGATGATTGCTCATCGCATGCAGCATGGTCGCAATCATCATGGTGGCCAAGGTCAGCACCATCGAGGTGCCGATGACAGTGGAGGTCGGCACGCGCAGCAGGTAGATGAGAAGAGGCACCAGGATGAAGCCGCCGCCGATCCCCATCACGGCGCCGAGGAAGCCGATGATAAGGCCGATGCCGATCACCGGGATCACGGAGACGTAGATCTTGGAGCGCTTGAAGCGCATCTTCAGCGGCAGGCCGTGGATCCAGACATGGCTGCCAGGACGGCGCACTGTCGGCATTCCGCCCTGCCGCGCCCGCATCATCGCGCGCAGGCCTTCCCAGAACATCATGCCGCCGACGGTCGTCAGCAGCGCGACATAGGACAGGGCGATCATCAGATCGAGCTGGCCGAGCGCGCGCAGCAGCGTGAACGTGGACACCCCGAGCGCCGTGCCGAGCGCGCCGCCGATCATCAGCACCGCAGCTAGCAACGGATCGATCGCGCGCCTGCGCCAATAGGACAGCGCCCCGGAGAAGGACGAGGCGGCGATATGGCTGGAGACGGAGGCCACCGCCACGGCCGGGGTGATGCCGACGAAGATCAACAGCGGCGTCATCAGGAAGCCGCCGCCGATGCCGAACATGCCGGAGACGAAGCCGACGGCCGCGCCCATCGCCAGCAGCAGGAAGATGTTGACCGGGATGTCGGCGATGGGAAGGTAGATCTGCATCCGCGCAGTCCTGCGAGCGTTCGACCGGAGCATCCCGCGCGTGCGAAGCAGGTGCCGTGGTCTTGCATAGCCGAAAAAGCCGCTGAAGGGATCAGGCATTGCCGCGCAAAGTCGGGGGACCCGGAGCCCGAACGATCGGCCCTAAAGCGCCTTGATCGGCGTCGTGACCAGCTTCATGGCCTCGGCCTCGTTGGGCTCAAGCCACCGGATGTCGCGGGTCTGCGACATCGCCTCGATGACCTGCGGCGAGATGCCCATCCGCGTGACATAGCCGAGGATCGCCCCGGTGACCCGCTGGGTGTCGGCGACCGCATCGTCGCCGCGGGCCGCCGAGGTAAACCGGTGCACGCCGAGCGCCGAGCCATCGAGGCCATATCTCGTCTGGCCGCCGGCGAAGGTGAAGACGCAGGCGCTCGCGCAGGAGGCGGGACGGATGCGGCCGCTCTTGTCGACGGCGCCCACCGCGGTCGACAGGCCGCGCGCGCGGATGACCTCGCCCATCAGCACACCCTGGTCGAGATTGCCCCCGGGCGAGGACAACAGCACGACATCGCCGGGCTTCAGATGAGCCTCGTCGAGGCGCTCGCGCAGCCAGATCGCCGCCGCTGGCCCGATTTCGCCGCGGACCGCGAGGACGGCACGGTCGCCGTTGATCGCGGTGTTGGCAACCAGCGCAGAGGAGAGGCTCGAGGAGACGTATTGATCCTTCCAGAACGACCAGGCGTCGGGACGCGACATGTCGCGATAGGCGCGAATGCCGGCGCTGAGCAGGATCGCCACGATGAAGATGGCCGATGCGAGGCGGCGCCACGGGAACCTCGGCGGAGAGTCATCGGTCACATGCGCTTGCCGCGGCCGTTGAACGGCGGGACGATCCGGCTGGGGGCGCGGAGCCACGCGCGGGCCGGTCGGTGAGTGCCGGAAGGCATTGTGGTTCGGCTGGCCGTCGTCGGTTGTCACGTCACTCCACTCCCACCTCAGCGCGGGCCGCTGCGCCTCGTGCCTGACCTACACCGTGGCGCGGCGCGAGACTATGGCCGGCGAAGGGTCGCCGTAAGGGTGGCGTGCGGCGGGGGGAGAGCAACCGTTGCGGCCCGCCGGCCCGAGAGCCGACGAGGCGTGAGGTTTCGCGAATCAACGCGCTGGAGTGGCTGCGGCGCGTTTCGCGAGTGCGGCCTTGGCCGCGGCAGCCTTGGCGATCGCCTGGTTGCCGTCCCAGCCGCCGGCCGGCGCCGGAACGTTGACCGCGTCGTCCGGCTGCGGCTCGACCGTGAAGGTCTGGATCGCCAGCTTGGCTGCGGCGAGCGACTGCGCATCCAGCCGCTTGGCGACGTCGTCGCGCTTGCGGCCGGCGTCGGCGTCGCCCTGCGAGGCCGCGAGGCTGAACCATTTGTAGGACTCGGCGAGGTTCTGCTCGACGCCGATGCCGCGCGCATAGAGGATGCCGAGGTTGAACTGGCTGTCGGCGACGCCGCGCTCGGCGGCCTTGCGGAACCAGAGCGAGGCGCTCTTGTAGTTGGCGCCCCTGCCGCCGCCGTCGGCGTCGAGCACCGCCAGATTGTGCATCGCCTTGGCGTTGCCGCGCTCGGCGGCCACGACGTAGTAGCGGCGCGCGATGTCCGGGTCCTTCTTCACACCGAGGCCCTTCTCGTAGAAGGTGCCGAGGCGGAACACGGCTGGAATGAGTCCGGCCTGCGCGGCGCGGTCATACCATTTCGCGGCCTCCTCGTAGTTCGCACCGACGCCCTTGCCCTCGGCGAAGCGGACGCCGACCTCGTAGGCCGCCGTCGGATCGCCCTTGAGGGCTGCGCCGCGCAGCGCGAGGCCGCCGATGGCATCGGGCAGCTTCTCGGATGCCGGCACCTGCACCAGGCCGAGCTTCTGGCCGTTGGCTGCGGTCGGAACCGTGCCGGTGATGTCGGACGTTGCAGCAGCCGGAACGGTCGCCGGCTTCTCGATGTCCTGGGGGATCGCGAGCATCGCGATCGTCTCCGCCTCGCTCGGCATCGCCCGGTTATAGGACTGGCGATCGATCGGCGTCGGCGAGGTCAGCGACGGCCCATTCTGGTCGGGCGTCGTCGGACGCGGCGACAGGCTCGGCGAGGCCGATGGCATCTGCGCGCGCGGCGCCTCGCCCTGGGTCTCCATCGGGGAGACGGGCGGCGGCGTGCTGCCGCTGTCGAGCAGCGACATCGCGAATTTGAAGGTGCCGAGCACGATCACGACCACGCTGGCGCCGACCAGCAGGGAGCGGATCTTCGAGCCGATCGTCGAGACCTCCTCGTCGCCTTCGGCCGTGAGTGCGACCGTTGGCTTCTCCTTGGTCTTCTCCTTGACCTTGGCCTTGGCCGGTTCCTTGACGACCTCTTTCGGCGGCTCCTTGGCCTTTTCCTTTTCCTTCGGCTTGTCCTTTTTCGCCTTCTTGGCGTCGACCGGCTGCGCGGCAGCCGCCGCCTGGGCAGCGCGGCGCGCGGCGGCGATGAAGCTCGACGTCGAGACGGGTTCGCGCTTGCCGGCCGGCAACTCGCTCAGCGCATCTTCGGACGCGGCGATGCGTTCAGCGGGCGAGGCGGTCCGGCCGGGCGGGCGCGTGCCCGGCTCGAGTGGGTGATCCGGCGGCAACTCGGGAATGATCGCGGCAGGGCGGGCCGCCGCCTGAGCGGCCTGCGCGGCATGCGGTTCGAGGATGTCGGCGATCGCCTTGGGCGGGATCGGCGGCGGCATCGGAGCCGGCGATGGGGCCGCTGCCGCATGGAAGTCGCGCGGCGCAGCCGCGTAGGTCTGCTGGCCCTGCGCCGCGTTGACGATGTGAGCGGCGGGCTGGGCGGCTGCCGGATTCGGCAGCTCCGGCCGGTAGGCCGGTTCGGGCTTGGGCGGCTCGGCGAAGGCCTGCGGCGCGGGCGCCCGTGGCGCGGGCATCTGCGGCTCGATCGCGGGGACCAGCGGCGGGGCAGGCGGGATCGCGGTCGTGCGCACGTTGCGAAGATCGCCTTCGATCATCGCGAGGCGGTCGACGACATGGCCGAGCGTGTTGTGAACGGCTTCCAGCGAGTCCTGTGTGTTGCGATCGGTCTCGGTCTGGCTGAACCGGATATCCGACAGCTCGCGCTTGACCATGTCGATCAGGCTGCCGTCCTGCGACGTCTCGCGCTGCGAGCGGCTCTCGGCCAGCGCCGCGAAGGTCGCCTGCTGGCGTTCGAGATAGCGCAGGATGTCCTGCAGCCCGTCCTCGACGCGGGACATGTTGCCGCCGCGCGGGTCGTTGGCGGCCTCGAGGCGCTCCAGCAGGTAGCTGATGCGCTGTTCGAGATGCGCGATCGCGGACGATCCGTCATTGCCGACCTGCAGGCGGTCGATGCGATCGGACAGGCCGCGCAGCGCATCCTCGATCTGGGCGCTGTGATCGTGCGCCGCGGCCGGCGGCTCGCGATTTTCAAGAGTCGAGGTCAGCGCCGCGATGCGTTGTTCGAGCGCGGCAAACGAATTCTGGAAGGAGTCCTGGTTGTCGCGTGCCTGGGTGACCTGATCGACCTTCGACGACAATTGGCGCAGATCGTCGGACAGCCGCTCCAGCGCATCGTTCGAGGCGACATTGGCGACGATCGCGCGCAGCGCGGCGATGGCGCTTTCGAGCTGCTGTACCGTGCCGGGGTCGTCATTGCTGCGCAGGATCAGGTCGAGCTTGGCGCCGAGATTGCGGATCGCCTCGTCATAGACGGCGAGCTGCTCGGCGGGCTTGAGCGAGCCGACGACCTCGCGGATGTCGGTCAGCGCGCGTTCGATGCCGGCCAGTGCCTGGCCGTCGACGCCGCTCTGGCGGTTCTCATCGATGCGACGCGACAGCGAACGGATCTCGTTCTCGATCGACTCGATCGCACGCCGCGGCATCGCCTCGGTGATGGCGAGACGGATCTCGGAGAGCTCGGTTCGGAAGCCGGCGATCGACTGCTCGATCCCATCCTCGGGACGATGCAGCGCCTCGATCTGGCTCGTGATCTTCAGCAGATGCCGTTCGAGCAGGGAAAAGTCGCTGCTGGGCGCGGTGCTGGCCGACGCGGCTTGCGGCGCGCTGGCCGGCGTCATCAAGGGGGCGGACGCCGGTGCCATCGCGGGCGCCGTGGGCGGCGCCTGATGCGGCGGCAGCGGGCGCGCATTGTCGAGTTCGCTCTGGCGGGCGCTGATCTCGGCCACGGCCACATCGAACGAACCGGCACTCAGCGGTTGTGCGGGACGATAAAGCTGTGCCGCGGCGCGCTCGACGCCATCGGGACCGCGAAAGCGGTCCTCGGTGTGAGCTGCGCGCAGCGGCGTCGAGATTTGCGACAAGCGTGCGTCGAGCCGGGAGATGGCGTCATTGAGCTGGCGCGCCACGCCCTGTTCGTCGCGCGGTGCGTCCTTGCGGGGGCCCGGACGCGACATCTGCTCGATCTGGCGAGCGATCGAATCCAGCCGCTGATGAATGTCGGCAACCTCACGGGCGTCGCGGCTGACCGGCGGCGCGCTGCGCGGTGCGTGGCTGCCGCGGAAATCCGGCGGAGCAGAAGCGCCGAGCGTGGAGTTGATCCAGTCGGCCAGCGTCATGCCGGCGCGTTGCGCCGCGGCCTCGGCCCTCTCGCGGACGGACGGGTCGATGCCTTCATTACTCCACGGTACGCGCGAATTCATGTCTCGTCCGGTTCCGCTTCCAGCGCTCCACCCAGCGCCTCCAGCCTCCCCACGCGTCCCGGACGTGAACATGAACGGGTCCGCGCAGATCGTCTGCTTCAGGTCCCGACTTTTGACTTTTACGGTAAATAACGAGTTAAGTTTACCGCGAGCGCGGTCAGAACTTTTGCGACGGCGCTCGCAAGACGCGGATTATCCGGCGCTTTCACGGGAGGAGTCGAGCGGCCGCACGCCGCCGGTGGTGGAGAGAGCCGACAGCGCGGTGATCGCTTCCTCGCACCATTCCGCCACCATGCGCTCGTGGCGCAGGCCGAGCCGCAGGTTGAGCAGCTTGCCCATGTCGGCCGGCGCGACGCTGCCGTCCGCATAGTGCTTCTTGAGAATGCGATCATAGCGCTCGGCGCGGTCGCGGTGATGCTCGAGCCGCGCCATCAGGTCGGCCCGGATCGGTGCAATGTCGGCGGCTCCCAGCGCATACAGCCGGACGAGCAGATCGTCCTTGGTCGAGGCCGGCGTGCTTGGCCGTGCCGCCCAGGCGCGGAACGCCGCGCGGCCCTCGGGCGTGAGCGTATAGACCAGCTTGTTCGGCTTGCCCGTCTGCACCACCTCGCGGCCCTGGATGTAGCCGCGGTCGCGCAGCCGGGAGAGCTCGCGGTAGATCTGCTGATGGTCCGTCTTCCAGAAGAAGCCGATCGAGGAATCGAACGTCTTGGCGAGCTCGTAGCCCGTCATCGGATGTTCAGTAAGGCAGGCGAGGATGGCGTCGCCGAGGGCCATGGCCGGAAACTGCTCCCGTTTTTCTGATCGTTGTCCGCCCCGTTCCACGCTTGACATTATGCACATCGGCGCATATGCGTCAATGTGCATATGGGGTGGTTGTGGTGCTGGCCTGTTCCGCCCCGAGGAGACGCCCAATGACAAAGACCGGCCTCGACGGATGGTACGGCTATATGAGGTCTCACGATCTCGGTGCGTTGCGGGAGCTGCTGCATCCGGACGCCGTGTTCGAAAGTCCCGTCGTGCACACGCCGCAGCGCGGCCGCGACATCACGTTCAAATATCTCGCAAGTGCTGAGAAAGTGTTGGGTGGTCCCGGATTCAAGTATGTCGGGGAGTGGCGTAACGCCACGGGCGCCGTGCTCGAATTCGAGAACGAGATCGAAGGCATCAAGCTCAACGGCGTCGATATCATCACATTCGACGAGGCCGGCCTGATTACTCACTTCAAGGTGATGGTGCGCCCGCTCAAGGCGATCAATTTGCTGCACCGCCTCATGGGTGAGCAATTGGCGGCGATGACCAAACCCTCCTGACACACACTCGTGACGCGACCGACAGCCGCAAATCAACGGCTGCCGCAAGTCCCTCGAAATCGCTACAGTCCGCGGCCTGCATTATCCGCCGCGTCCGCAAACTCAGTCTGAAACTTCAGCCTTCCTGCCGGAGACGCCGATGCCGATCTACAAAGCCCCCGTGGAAGATGTGACCTTCCTGCTCAACGACGTGTTCCAGATCGATCGCTATGACAATCTGCCGGGCTTCTCCGATGCCTCGGCCGATGTCCGCGAGGCGATCCTCGGCGAGGCCGCCAAACTTGCAGAGGAAGTGCTGCACCCGCTGAATCGCACAGGCGACCTCGAAGGCTGCAAGCGGCATGACGACGGCAGCGTCACCACGCCGAAGGGCTTCAAGGACGCCTACAAGCAGATCAAGGACGGCGGCTGGCTCGGCCTGTCGGCGCCGACGGAATATGGCGGGCAGGGCCTGCCGGTGACGCTGAGCCAGACCGTCAACGAATTCCAGTGCTCCGCCAACATGGCGTTCTCGATGTATGGCGGCCTCACCATGGGCGCGACCGCCGCGCTGATCGTGCATGGCAGCGAGGAGCAGAAGAAGACCTACGTGCCGAAGATGATCGCCGGCGAATGGACCGGCACCATGAACCTGACCGAGCCGCATTGTGGCACCGATCTCGGCCTGCTGCGCACCAAGGCGGTGCGCCAGGACGACGGCAGCTTCAAGATCTCCGGCACCAAGATCTTCATCTCCGCCGGTGAGCACGATCTCGCTGACAACATCATCCATCTCGTGCTCGCCCGCATCGAGGGCGCGCCGGCCGGCATCAAGGGCGTGTCGCTGTTCGTCGTGCCGAAGTTCCTGGTCAATCCGGACGGAACGGTTGGCGCCCGCAACGGCGTGATGTGCGGCTCGATCGAGCACAAGATGGGCATCCACGGCAACTCGACTTGTGTGATGAACTACGACAACGCCACGGGATGGCTGATCGGCGAAGAGAACAAGGGCATGCAGGGCATGTTCGTGATGATGAACGAGGCCCGGCTCGGCGTCGCCGTTCAGGGTCTCGCGCAGTCCGAGGTCGCCTATCAGAACGCGGTCGCCTATGCGCGCGAGCGCATCCAGGGCCGCTCGCTGACCGGCCCGAAGGCGCCGGACAAGACCGCCGATCCGATCATCGTGCATCCGGACGTGCGCCGCACCTTGCTGTCGATCCGCGCCTTCAATGAGGCCGCGCGCGCGATGGTGGTGTGGACCTCGCTGAAGAGCGACGTCGCGCATCGCTCGCAGGATCCGAAGGACCGCCAAGCGGCCGATGATCATATGGGTCTGATGACCCCTGTCATGAAGGGCTACATGACCGACATGGGCTTCGCCAACGCGGTCCAGGCGCAGCAGATGTATGGCGGTCACGGCTACATCGCCGAATGGGGCATGGAGCAGTTCGTGCGCGATGCGCGTATTGCGATGATCTATGAGGGCGCCAACGGCATCCAGGCGCTGGACCTCGTCGGCCGCAAGCTGCCGCGCGACGGCGGCCGCGCGGTCATGGCGTTCTTCGGTGAGGTCGGCTCGTTTGCCAAGGAGCACGGCGGCAACGACGCGATGAAGCCGTTCATCACCCCGCTGTCGATGGCGCTCGGCCATCTGCAGCAGGCCACGACCTGGCTGATGCAGAACGCCATGACCAAGCCGGACAATGCCGGTGCGGCGGCGACCGACTACATGCATCTCTTCGCGCTGGTCACCTTCGGCTACATGTGGGCGAAGATGGCCAAGGTGGCACAGGACAAGATCGCCGCCGGCGACAGCTCGACCTATCTCACCACCAAGCTGGTGACGGGCCGCTTCTTCATGGAGCGCGTGCTGCCCGAGACGGCGGCGCATCTCGCCCGCCTGCAGGCCGGCTGCGCGACCGTGATGGAATTGCCGGCGGAAGCCTTCTGATTTCGGAGAAGGCCGGTGCGCGGTGCGTGCCGGCCTTCGCCTTATGCTGACAACGACAAACTGGACCAGATGAGGAGGGCGTGATGCCTGAGGCCTTTATCTACGACCACGTGCGTACTCCCCGCGGCCGCGGCAAGTCCGACGGCGCCCTGCATGAGGTGACCGCGCTCGCGCTCGCCACCGTGCCGCTGAAGGCGCTCAAGGACCGCAACAACATTCCCGAGGACGCCGTGGATGACGTCGTGCTCGGCGTGGTCGATCCCGTCGGCGAGGCCGGCTCGGACATCGCGCGCTTCGCCGCGCTGAACGCCGGCCTCGGCGAGGCCGTGCCGGGCGTGCAGATCAGCCGCTTCTGCGCCTCCGGCCTCGACGCCGTGAACTTCGCCGCCGCTCAGATCATGAGCGGCCAGCATGAGCTCGTCATCGGCGGTGGCGCGGAATCGATGAGCCGCGTCGGCATCGGCGCCTCCGGCGGCGCCTGGCCGATGGATCCGTCGATGGCGGTGCCGTCCTACTTCATGCCGCAGGGCATCTCGGCCGACCTGATCGCCACCAAATACGGATTCTCGCGCGACGACGTCGATGCCTATGCGGTTCAGAGCCAGCAGCGCGCGGCGAAGTCCTGGGAAGAGGGCCGCTTCAGCAAGTCGGTCGTGCCGGTCAAGGACATCAACGGCCTGACCATCCTCGCCAAGGACGAGCACATGCGTCCGTCGACGACGATGCAGTCGCTGGCGCAACTGCAGCCGTCGTTCGCGGCGATGGCGCAGATGGGCGGCTTCGATGCGGTCGCGGTGCAGTCGCATCCGGAGATCGAGCGCGTCAACTACGTGCATCACGCCGGCAATTCGTCAGGCATCGTCGACGGCGCCGGCGCGGTGCTGCTCGGCAGCAAGGAAGCCGGCGAGAAGTACGGCATGAAGCCGCGCGCGAAGATCCGTGCCTTCGCCAACATCGGCTCGGAGCCGGCGATGATGCTGACCGGTCCGGTCGACGTGACCGAGAAGCTGTTCGAGCGTTCCGGCATGACAAAGTCCGACATCGACCTGTTCGAGCTCAACGAGGCGTTCGCGTCCGTCGTGCTGCGCTACATGCAGGCGTTCGAGATCGACAAGGACAAGATCAACGTCAATGGCGGCGCGATCGCGCTCGGCCATCCCTTGGGCGCCACCGGCGCGATGATCCTGGGCACCGTGCTCGACGAGCTCGAGCGCACCGGCAAGGCCACGGCGCTGGTCACGCTGTGCATCGGCGGCGGCATGGGCACCGCGACCATCATCGAGCGGGTGTGACGGTGGGCTCCCTCCCCCTTGCGGGGGAGGGTCGGGGAGGGGGGTGCCACGCGCTCCAGTCCCCGTGAGGACCCCCACCCCCAACCCCTCCCCGCAAGGGGGAGGGGGGCAGAATTCCCCCCGGGGCTGATGCTGGATCAGCACACCCCCTTCGTATCTGGGAGCACCACATGGCCTTCAAGAACTTCAAACTCGAAACCGATGCCGACGGCATTGCGCTGATCACCTGGGACATTCCGGGCCGTTCGATGAACGTGCTCGACGAGACCTCGGCGATCGAGCTCGAGACGCTGGTCAAGGACACCACTGCTGACCCCGCGATCAAGGGCGTGGTCATCACGTCGGCCAAGGAGGCGTTCTGCGCCGGCGCCGATCTCTCGATGCTCGAGGGCATGAACCGCACCTATCTCGAGGTGCTGAAGAGCAAGGGCGAGGAAGCCGCCAACCAGATGCTGTTCGACAACAGCCGGCGCTTCTCGCAGATCTACCGCGCGATGGAGACCTCCGGCAAGCCGTGGGTCGCCGCCATCAATGGCCTCGCGCTCGGCGGAGGCTTCGAGCTGACCTTGGCCTGCCACCATCGTGTCGCGGCCGAGAACCCGAAGACCCGCCTCGGTCTGCCCGAGATCAAGGTCGGCCTGTTCCCCGGCGCCGGCGGCACTCAGCGCGTGCCGCGCATCGTGCAGCCGCAGGACGCGATGAACCTCTTGTTGAAGGGCGAGGCGCTGACGCTCGACAAGGCCAAGGCGCTTAAGCTGGTCGATGCGATCGTGCCCGCGGCGGATCTCATCAAGGCCGCCAAGGATTGGATCAAGGGCGGCGGCAAGGCCGTCGCGCCGTGGGACGAGAAGGGCTTCAAGCTGCCCGGCGGCCCGGTGTTCTCCAAGAACGGCATGATGATGTTCCCGGCGGGCAACGCCATCTACCGCCGCGAGACCTACGACAACTATCCGGCCGCGCGCGCCATCATGAGCTGCGTCTATGAAGGCCTGCAGTTGCCGATCGACGCCGCGCTGCGCGTCGAATCGCGTTACTTCAGCTACATCCTGCGCTCGAAGGAAGCGGCGGCGATGATCCGCAGCCTGTTCCTGTCGATGCAGGAACTGAACAAGGGCGCTCGCCGTCCGGCCGACGTGCCGGCGACCAAGATCAAGAAGATCGCCGTGATCGGCGCCGGCTTCATGGGCGCGAGCGTGGGCTACGTATCCGCGCGTGGCGGCCTTGAGGTCGTGCTGATCGACCGCGACCAGGAGAGCGCCGACAAGGGCCGCGCGCACGCGCAGAGCGTGATCGACGGTCTCGTCAAGAAGGGCCGCGCCAAGCCCGGCGAGGCCGAGGCGATCATGGGCCGCATCACCGCGACCGCCGACTATGCCGCGTTGAAGGATTGCGACCTCGTCATCGAGGCCGTGTTCGAGGACCGCAAGGTCAAGGCCGAGACCTACGCCAAGGCGCAACAGCATCTGAAGGACGGCGCGATCTTCGCCTCGAACACCTCGACCCTGCCGATCACCTCGCTGGCCGAGGAGTTCAAGGACCAGGGCCGCTTCATCGGCATCCATTTCTTCTCGCCGGTCGAGAAGATGATGCTGGTCGAGATCATCATGGGCAAGGCGACCGGCGACGTCGCGCTGGCGACTGCGCTCGACTACGTCCGCACCATCGGCAAGACGCCGATCGTGGTCAACGATTCCCGCGGCTTCTTCGCCAATCGCTGCGTGATGCGCTACATCGCCGAGGGCAACGAGATGTTCCTCGAAGGCGTGCCGCCCGCGATGATCGAGAACGCCGCCAAGATGGCCGGCATGCCGGTCGGCCCGCTGTCGCTGTCCGACGAGGTCGCGCTCGACCTCGGCCTGAAGATTATGAAGGCGACCGAGCACGATCTCGGCGCCAACGCGATCAACCAGGACCACAAGAAGCTGATGGTCGAGCTGGTCGAGAAGCAGGGCCGCTTCGGCCGCAAGAACGGCAAGGGTTTTTACGACTATCCCGAGAAGGGCAAGGGTCAGAAGAGCCTGTGGCCGGATCTGGCGAAGCTGCAGCCCAAGCATCTCGATCCGGATACGCTCGATGTCGAGGAGCTGAAGCAACGTTTCCTGGTGGTGCAGGCGGTGGAAGCCGCGCGCACGGTCGAGGACCACGTCATCACCGACGTGCGCGAGGCCGATGTCGGCTCCATCCTCGGCTTCGGCTTTGCCCCGTTCACCGGCGGCACGCTGTCCTACATCGACTTCATGGGGACGAAAAAGTTCGTCGAGCTGTGCCACAAATACACGGCGAAATACGGCTCCCGCTTCGCCCCGCCGAAGCTGCTGGAGGAGATGGCCGCCAAGAACGAAACCTTCTATGGCCGCTTCCCGCCGAAGAAGGCGGCGGCTTGACGGCGATCAGCTGCCTGTAACGAGAACTCCCATCCGCGCCAGATCGACGGTGCGCTCCCCTCCCCCTTGCGGGGAGGGGTCGGGGGTGGGGGTCTCAGGAAAAGGTCTCAGTTGACTAAAACCGCCTTCACCTCGAAGTCTCAGCACGAGCTTTGCTCGTAAACTCGCGCTCTATATCCTCCCACGGCACGGCGTTTCGTGCATCCGCATTGAAGCTAGTCATGCGGTTTGCCAATTCGGCTGCTTGAGCCGAAGTCAGTTGCACGTCTTCAGCCGTCAGGCTGTCCCACAACAGCTCGATGAGATCGAGACGTTGTTTCACGGTCAGCTGAGAAACGTCGAACGGAAGAGACATTAGGTCAGCCTCAACGTAGGGACCGAAGGTCCATGGACACGGTTAGAGTCCCCGTGTGGACCCCCACCCCCAACCCCTCCCCGCAAGGGGGAGGGGAGCTCACCGGCTTTGGAGCGGCACCGTCGTTTCCTCAAAGGCGATCGCTCACCCCGCCTTCATCAACCCTTCCTTCGTCAGCGCCTCCTGCACCTTCGGCCGGGCCGCGACGCGGTTCTTGTAGGCCACCAGGTTCGGCATCCCCGACAGATCGAACTTCATCCGCTCCGCCCAGGTCAGGATCGTGAACAGGTAGCCGTCCGCCACCGTGAACTGGCTGCCCATCAGATAGTCGCGGCCGGCGAGCTGGCTGTCGATATATTTGAACTTGCCCATCACGCGGTCCTTGAAGAACGCCTTGGCGTCGTCGGCGAGCACCGGCGAGAACATCGGGCCGAAATTCTTGTGCAGCTCCGAGGTGATGAAGTTGAGCCACTCCAGCAGCTTGTACCGCTCGCCGCTGTCGCGCGCCGGTGCCAGGCCCTTGTCCGTGGCCTAGTCGGCGATCATTTGCACGATCACCGGTCCCTCGGTGACGACATCGCCGCTCGGCAGACCCAGGGCCGGCACCTGGCCCTTCGGATTGATCTTGAGATAATCATCGCCATTTTCCAGGGTCTTGGCGCGCAAATCGACCTTGACCAGATCATAGGGGAGGCCGGCTTAGAGCAGGGCGATGTGGGGCGAGAGCGAGCAGGCGCCGGGTGAATAATAAAGTTTCATCCTGTATTCCTCCTTGAGGCCGTTCTTGATGGAACCGACGGGCAGTGATCGGCCCTTAAATGCATTTGCATCCAATCGTCAAGATTGATGCAGCTGCATCGAATGCGCTAGAACGGGACCCAGAGGATACGAGCCGGCCCATGAAACGCAAACCATCGACCGAGGCGACCGCCGCCTGGATCCGCCTGATGCGGGTCCAGAGCCGGGTGCTCGACTGCGTCGAGCAGGAGCTGAAAAAGGCCGGTTTCCCGCCGCTCGCCTGGTATGATGCGCTTCTCGAGCTGTCGCGGGCCCCCTCGGGCGAGCTGCGCCCGGTCGAGCTCGAGCGACAGATGCTGATTCCGCAATACTCGACCTCGCGGCTGATCGACCGTCTCGTCGACGAAGGTCTGGTGGTCAGGCGCGAATGCAAGATGGACAAGCGCGGCCAATTCGTCGAGATCACCGAGGCCGGCCGCGAGCTGCGAACGCGGATGTGGTCGGCCTATTCGGCCGCGATCGAGAAGCATGTCGGCTCGAAGCTGTCGGATGCCGACGCGGCCAAGCTGTGCACCTTGCTCGACCGTCTCGGCTGTTCCTGCGGCCAAGCCGCGCAACTCTCTGCCGCAGAAGGCGCGTCGCCCCGATGAGCCATCCGATGCCATCCACATCCGCGGTCCCCTCGGGGCCGCGGCCGTTCCTGTCACCCCGCGCGATCCTCGACGCGCGCTTCCACCGAGACTCCCATGGCGCGTGACCAGATCGATATGACCCCGCTGCAGTCGCGCGACGAACTCGTGGCGTGGCTGGAAGCGGGCGTGAAGCCGCCGTCCGCCTTCCGCATCGGAACCGAGCACGAGAAGACGCCGTTCACGCTGGAGGGGCATCGCCCCGTGCCTTACGAGGGCGCGCGCGGCATCGGCGCGCTGCTCGAAGGCATGAAGCTCCTGCTCGGCTGGGAGCCGATCATGGAGCGCGGCAACATCATCGGGCTCTACGACGTCACCGGCGGCGGCGCGATTTCGCTGGAGCCGGGCGGCCAGTTCGAACTGTCAGGCGCGCCGGTCGAGACCGTGCATCAGACCCAGAGCGAGCTGATGGCGCATCTGGCGCAGGTGCGCGAGATCGCGACCCCGCTCGGCATCGGCTTCCTCGGCCTCGGCATGACGCCGTCCTGGTCGCGTGACGAAATCCCGGTGATGCCGAAAGGCCGCTACAAGATCATGCGCGGCTACATGCCGAAGGTCGGCAGCTACGGCCTCGACATGATGTTCCGGACCTGCACGGTGCAGACCAATCTCGACTTCTCCTCCGAAGCCGACATGATCAAGAAGCTGCGCGTGTCGGTGGCGCTGCAACCGATCGCGACCGCGCTGTTCGCCAATTCGCCGTTTACCGAAGGCAAGCCGAACGGCTTCCTGTCATTCCGTTCCGAGATCTGGCGTGACACCGACAATCAGCGTTCGGGCATGATTCCCTGGGCGTTCGAGGACGGCATGGGCTTCGAGCGCTGGGTCGACTACGCGCTCGACGTGCCCATGTATTTCGTCAAGCGCGAGGAAGACTATATCGACGTCTCCGGCACCTCGTTCCGCGATTTCTTCGAGGGCAAGAACCCGGCGATGCCGGGCGAGCGCCCGACCTTGTCGGACTGGGCCAATCATCTCTCCACGGCGTTTCCCGAAGTGCGGCTGAAGCGCTATCTGGAGATGCGCGGCGCCGACGGCGTGCCGTGGGGCCGTCTGCCAGCGCTGCCGGCGTTCTGGGTCGGCCTGCTCTACGACGATGAGAGCCTCGATGCGGCCTGGGAGCTGGTCAAGAACTGGACCGCCTTCGAGCGCCAGAACCTGCGCGACGACGTTCCCCGCCTCGGCTTCAAGGCGCGCATCCGCAACCGCTATGTGTTCGAGGTCGCCAAGGAGTGCCTGACCCTGGCGCATCTCGGCCTGCGCCGCCGCAACCGCGTCGATCATCTCGGCCGCGACGAAAGCCGCTATCTCGAGCCGCTCGACCAGATCATCGATTGCGGCCGCTCGCCGGCCGAGGAGATGCTGGAGAAGTTCAACGGTCCCTGGCACGGTTCGGTCGAGCCGGCCTATGACGAATATGCGTTCTGACCAGACGCGGTTGCGCTGAGCATCTTGGCGCACGCGGCCTCCGCGGCTGCGTGCGCTAAACCGGTTCCGCCACGCGAAGAACGTGGCATCTGCATTGTTTTTTGTTTCGTTGTGTATCGTGAAGGCCGTCAGGCCGTTCTTTGCCTCTGCTTTGCCTCCGGCTGTTCTGACCCGTCGCTCCCGTTCATCGGCCATACAGGTTCGTGGCCATCAAATGACGGTCCAAGAATACGTCAGAAAAACTCGAACGTTAACAATGGGTCCAATGGTTCAGCGGTGGCGCGCGGGGCGCCTGATCGGGGCATGGAGGCAGGCATTCGTTTGCCTGCTTGCCGTCGCTTGCCTGACGTCCGCCGAAGCCCAGACCTATTCCGACCGCCCCGGTGGCGACTACATGAGCGCGCCGATCGCCTCGGGCGATCCGGCCGATTGCGCGCTGCTGTGCGAGCACGACCGGCGTTGCCGCGCCTGGAGCTTCAACTATCCGACCGTGATGGAAGCGGGCGCGGTGTGCTGGCTGAAGAACAGCGTCCCGGCCCGGGTGCCTGATAATTGCTGCGTCTCCGGTGTGCGCGGCGCCGGCGTCGTCGAGGTCCGCAACGATGCGGTGGAAACCTCGATCGATCGGCCCGGCGGCGACTATCGCAGCTTCGACATCAAGACCACCGACCTGAAGGGCGGCGACAAGGCCGAGAAGGCCGCCGACAAGGGTGGGGAGAAGGCGGCCGACAAGAAGGATGAGAAGGCCGCCGACGCCGAGGAGATCTGCAAGGCGGCCTGCACCGGCGACAACAAATGCCGCGCCTGGACCTTCGCCCGCCCCGGCTATGCCGGCAAGGAAGCGCACTGCTTCCTGAAGAAGGAGATCAAGCCGCCGCGGCGGCGGGCCGGGTTTACCTCCGGCGTGGTGCGCTGACGCATCGCCCCCTTAGCCGCCGAAAATTCGTCCATCGAGGCGTAACGTCGCATCGGTCCCGTCCGTAGTGAATGGCGGCGCCGGAGTTCTCTTGCTGCCGGCTGCCTGTCGCAACGCTGGGATCGGGATGAGCCATGATGTTTTCGCGCAGAATCTTCGCCACCGCAGCGGTCGCTGCCATCGTTGCCGCTGTAGGCATGGGGGCGGCCTTCGCGGTCGACACCACCCCCTATTCTGACGCGGCTTTCAAGGCGGCACAGACGGCCGGCCAGCCGATCCTGATCGAGATCCATGCCGGCTGGTGTCCGACCTGCAAGGCGCAGAAGCCGATCATCGACAGGCTCGCGGCCGAGCCGAAGTTCAAGGACCTGAAGATCTTCCGCGTCGATTTCGACGACCAGAAGCCGGTCGTGAAAGGCTTTGGCGCTCAGATGCAGTCGACCCTGATCGTCTTCAAGGGCGCGAGCGAGGCCGGTCGCTCGGTCGGCGACACCAAGGAAGCCTCGATCGCGGCGCTGCTCGACAAGAGCCTGTGACGCGCCATGATCGCGCTGGCGCTGGCCTTTGTGGCGGGCCTGCTCTCGATCCTGTCGCCCTGCGTGCTGCCGCTCGTGCCGATCGTGCTCGGCGCCGCGGCATCAGTGCATCCGCGCGGCGCGCTGGCGCTCGCGGGCGGACTGGCGCTGTCGTTCACGGGTATCGGCCTGTTCATTGCGGTGGCGGGCAGCAGCCTCGGCCTTGATGCCGGCGTGTTCCGCGTCGTCGCGGCGATTCTCATGCTTGCGATCGGCATTGTTCTGCTGGTGCCGTCCTGGCAGGCGCAACTCGCGGTCGCCGGCGGACCGGTGCAGCGCTGGGCCGACCAGCATTCCCAAGGCTTCGCGGCCTCGGGCGCAGGCGGCCAGTTCGTGATCGGGCTGCTGCTGGGTGCGGTCTGGTCGCCCTGTGTCGGGCCGACTCTCGGAGCCGCGTCGCTGCTGGCGTCGCAAGGGCGGGACCTCGTCCGCGCGACGCTGACGATGCTGGCGTTCGGGCTCGGCGCCGGCCTGCCGCTGGTCGTGCTCGGACTGCTCTCGCGCACGACCATCATGCGCCTGCGGACGCGGCTGCTGTCGGCAGGCCAACTCGGCAAGATGCTGATGGGCGCGGCGTTTGTGATCGTAGCTGTTGCGATTCTCAGCGGCGCCGACAAGCAACTCGAGGCCTGGCTGGTCGAGAACTCGCCGGCGTGGCTGACGGCGCTGACGACGTCGATCTAGCAAGTGGGATACGCCGACAGCGCCACACACTCGCTGTCATTCCGGGGCGGGCCGCGCAGCGGCACGAGCCCGGAATCCATCTGACCGCGCGCCCTGACGAGAAATGGATTCCGGGCTCGCGCTGCGCGCGCCCCGGAATGACGCGTGGATAGAGCTGTTGCGATCCCGCCGGATTATTCCTCGGCGGCGATGACCGTGATCTCCGGCCACAGCGCCTTCCAACGTGCCGCCTTCGCTGCGTAGTTCGCCGCCGTAAAATTGGCCGTGTAGTTCGGCCGCACGATCATCGCCTCGATATCATCCAGGCCCTTGGGCGCATAGAGCTGATATCCATCCGCTGTTGGCCGGAGGCCGACCTGCGTGTTGACGGTGAGAAAGCGGTCGATGCCGTCGGTCGAGCGCGCCAAGGCGGGGTAGGGGCGGCCGTGCTTGATGGGGTACCACAAATGCACACGCGCCTGGTTGCGCACCTCGACCTTGGCATCGAGGTGTTGAAGAAGCGATGCGACGCGTTGGATGACGGCGTCCTCGGCATCCCATGACGTGTCAGGATCGAAGTAGAAGATATCGTAGTCGTTGATGCCATGAAAGATCGGACGTCCGCTCCGCGCGTTCCACACTGTCTGGATCAGGCAGCCGGCAACGATCCACGCGTCGGGCAAAGCCGTCGCACGCAGCAGATCCATCAGCGCGGCGTTGACGGGATTGCGGAGCGCTGCTGTGACGAAGTCATCCTCGGTCATGCCGCTTGATAGCACGCAAATACCGTCCGCTCACGCGGACATCACCATACGCCTCGCAATGGATGTCGGAAAATGGCAGCGCTCAGCCGCCATCGAACGCCGCAAGCGCCTTCTTCGACGCCAGCGTCCGCCACTGCCGCTGCAACAGCGGCTCGACGTCAGCGATCGTCGCCTTGGACAGCCGCAGCAGCACGATCGGATAGTCGCGATAGTGATCGGTGAAATAGAACAGTCTTGGCCGGCTCTCGACCAGCGTCGCGCGCTCGTCGGAGGGCACGCCGGGGAGGACGAGGCTGTCGCCATCCTCCTTCAGCCGCGCCAGCAGCTTCTTGCGCACCTTCAGCGCCGCCGTTCCGTAGGACGTGCCGTCCTCGACCTCCGGCCATGCCAGCGCGAGCGCCCTGACATCGTCGAAGGTCACGAGCGCCGTCCGCTCAGCGAACGGCGGTGAAGAAGCGATCGAGACGGAAGCCCGACAGCCAGGCCCAGACCGGCTGGTTCTTGAAGCCGAGGTCCCAGGAGCCGACCACCGCGTCGGCGCGGCCGACCAGATTGTCGATCGGCAACAGGCCGACCCCGCCGTCGCGCAAGGAGACGCGGCTATCGGCGGAGTTGTCTCTGTTGTCGCCGAGCACGAACAGCTTGCCCGGCGGCACGGTCACTTCCGGCGTGTTGTCGAGCCGGCCGTTATCACGCATCTTGAAGATCAAGTGCGACACGCCGTTCGGCAGCGTCTCGACGTAGCGATAGGCCGGCTCGTTGCGGCCGCTGTCGTCCTCGGCATCGCCGATGCCGTCCGGCTTGAGCGCCGCGGCCTCGCCGTTGATGTAGAGCTGGCCCTGGCGCATCTGGATGCGGTCGCCGGGCAGGCCGACGACGCGCTTCACCCAGGCCTGCGAATTGTCGCCCGGCCAGCGGAACACGACGACATCGCCGCGCTTCGGCGTTTCGCCGAACAGCCGTCCGGTCTCCGGCAGGGTGATCTGCATCGGCAGCGACGAGGTGCCGTAGCCGTAGGGAAACTTCGACGCCAGCAGGGCATCGCCGATCAGGAGTGTCGGCTCCATCGAGCCCGACGGCACGTAGAACGGCTCGGCGATCGCGCCCTTGGCGACGAACACGATCATGACGACGGCGGCGAGCTGCGCGATCTGTCCGCCCCAGGTCGTCGTATCCTTGCGCGGCGCCTTGGTGGCGGTCTTGCCCGTGGACATCTTGTCGAGGCTCATCGTCCGGTGCCTCCGACCGTGATGCGATCCATGCGCAAGGTCGGCTGGCCGACGCCGACCGGCACGCCCTGGCCCTGTTTGCCGCAGGTGCCGATGCCGGTGTCGAGCGCGAGGTCGTTGCCGATCATGCTGATGCGGTTGAGGTCGGTCGGGCCATTGCCGATCAGCATCGCGCCCTTGACCGGCGCGCCGACCTTGCCGTTCTCGATCTTGTAGGCCTCGGTGCACTGGAAGACGTATTTGCCCGAGGTGATGTCGACCTGGCCGCCGCCGAAATTGACCGCGTAGATGCCGTTCTTGACGGAGGCGATGATCTCGGCCGGATCGCGCTCGCCGGCCAGCATGTAGGTGTTGGTCATGCGCGGCATCGGCACATGCGCGTAGCCCTGGCGGCGGCCGTTGCCGGTCGGCGCCATGTTCATCAGCCGCGCGTTCTGGCGGTCCTGCATGTAGCCCACGAGAATGCCGTCCTCGATCAGCACGGTGCGGCTGGTCGGCGTGCCCTCGTCGTCGATCGACAGCGAGCCGCGGCGCGAGGCCATGGTGCCGTCGTCGACCACCGTGACGCCCTTGGCGGCGACCGGCTTGCCCAGCAGCCCGGCGAAGGCCGAGGTCTTCTTGCGGTTGAAGTCGCCCTCGAGGCCGTGGCCGACGGCTTCATGCAGCATCACGCCGGGCCAGCCGGCTCCTAACACGACGTCCATCTCGCCGGCGGGGGCAGGCACGGATTCCAGGTTGACCAGCGCCTCGCGCAGCGCGCCGTCGGCCGCCTCGCGCCACGCCTTGGTCTCGATGAAGCGCGCGTACGGCTCGCGGCCGCCATAGCCCTTGCTGCCGCTCTCCTGGCGGTCACCCTGGCCGGCGACGACGGAGACGTTGACGCGCACCAGCGGGCGAATGTCGCGATAGCTCTCGCCGTCGGGTCGCAGGATCTCGACCACCTGCCAGGTCGCGCCCAGGCTGACCGTCACCTGGCGCACGCGCGGATCCTTGTCGCGCAGATAAGCGTCGATCTCGCCGAGCAGCTTGACCTTGCTTTCGAACCCGGGGGCGTCGAGCGGATTGTCATCGGCATAGAGCCGAACATTGGTGTGCGGCGGCGCGCTCGCGAAGGTGCCGGAATAGCCGCCGCGCACGGCGCTGACGGCATCGGCCGCTCGCATCAGCGCCGGCAGCGAGACGTCGGAGGAATGGGCGTAGCCGACCGCATCGTCCTTGACCGCGCGCAGGCCGAATCCCTGGCTGGTGTCATAGGTCGCCTGCTTGAGCCGGCCATTGTCGAACATCAGCGCCTCGGTCTGGCTGTATTCGAAGAACAATTCGCCGTCATCGGCGCCGGAAAGGCCGCGCGCGACCTCGTTCCGGACCGCATCACGATCCAGATTGGCGCGCTCGAGCAGAGAGGTGGTGGGAGCTGTCATGGGTCAATCCGTTGTCGGAGCGTTCATTCCAAGATAGTTGTTTTGACGTCGGGGCGCGAGGGGCTGGATGATTACCGAACTGACATGGTTGAGATCGTTCCCATCACTGCCACCCATATCGAGAGCTTCCATCGCACGCTCGATTTTGTCGCGCGCGAGCGGCGCTATCTGTCGTTCGTGCAGGCGCCGCCGCTGGAGTCCACGCGCGCCTTCATTCTGAACAACATTCACGAGGGATACCCGCAATTCGTCGCGCTCTCGGCCGGCGAGGTCGTCGGCTGGTGCGATGTGACGCCCAAATCAGGGCCAATCGATGCCCGGGTCGGGGTGCTCGGCATGGGCCTATTGCCGCAGTTCCGGCATCAGGGCTTGGGGCGGCGGCTGATGGCGGCCACGCTGGAGGCCGCGCGGGCGGCGGGCTTCTCGCGCGTCGAGCTCACGGTTTACCGCAGCAACACCAATGCCATCCGGCTGTACCAGAAGGCCGGCTTCCTGCTGAAGGCGGTGCAGCCGCGCGAAGCCGGCGACGACGGCTTCGACAAGACGCTGCTGGTGATGGCCCTGGCGCTGGACACCACGGGGTGAGGCGCGCGATTACGTTCGTGATCACGTCAATGTGTCAAAGCGGGCGGACGTGCCGCCCCGTCACGGCAGCTTGTCGAAGCCGTCGGCGAGGCCGTTCAGGCTGAGCGGGAAGCCGATGCCTTCCTCCGGCGTCTCGAAGATGATGAAGGTCGCGGTCTTCGCGGTCTTGAGCTGGCCGAGCAGCTTGTCCTCGAGCACCACCTCGGCGACACAGCCGTTCGGCAGGCAGCGCACGAAGCCGGCGCGGCCGACATCCTGGTTGTCGAGCTTCAGGCCGAGGCCGGACGGCAGCAGCACGCCGAGCGGCGCGACGACGCGCATCAGCCGGCTCTTCTGGTCCGCCGTCTTCAGCATGATCACGGTGAGCCCGGCATTGGAGCGGTCCTCGGCGACGACGCTCTGGATCAGCGCGCACTGCTCGTTCTGCGCGCCCGGCGGCGTATCGCAGCGGATCTGCCAGTCGCCATGCACCGAGCGCACGGCGCCCTGCGCGTGTGCGGACTGAGGCATGCCGATTGCAGTCGCAGCGAGCATGGCGATTACTGAGGTTATTGCCGCAAGGCGCGCGCGCGTGGAGCTGAATCGGCACGAACGGCGCGAGTCATTCGCAGCTGGGATCGGCATGTCAGCTGTCCTGTCCGTTGAAACCCTGATCCGGGTCGGTGCCATGACAATTTCCTGTGGGTGGTCTGCGCATCCGACGCCATGATACGGCAATGATGGCGTCATGAGGACAGTGTCGTCAGCCTACGGCGCGAAACGATACGAAATATGGCCGCACCCGGGACACTGCCGCTGCGCCTCGCCGAATCAGCCTCGCAAACGGCCTTTGTTCCGTTGCCTACATCGCGCTGCACGGCTGTCAAGCGCCCGTTGTCCGGGAAACCACGGCGTGCGGCAATTTCTCGGAAAAACTGACCTATGTCGATGTCGCGCGTCGCACGCGATATCCGGCTTAAGACTGCATTGCGATAGGTCAAGAATTATGGTTTGAGAAGAAAGATTTCGTCATTCCAGTGAACTGGCCGAGGTGCTTTTCTCAAGCATCCGCCCGAAGGCCAATCGTCAGGAGAGCGGATCGACGGCGCGCTGCGTAAAACCGCGGTGCGCCGAGGGGGAAAGTTCTGAAGGGAGCGCGACGACATGAAGATGTCGAAAGGCCAATTGAGCGCCTTGCTGGGGTTGGCCGTAGCGGGCATGACGCTCGTGTCGGGTGGGCAGGCGTTTGCCGAGACGGGGCAGCCGGCCCCGTGGGAATACAAGCTGCAGGAAGCGGCCACGCCGGTGATGGAGAACATCACCTGGTTTCACGGGCTGCTGCTGACGATCATCACCATCATCACGCTGTTCGTGCTGGCGCTGCTGGTTGCGGTCGTCGTGAAGTTCAATGCACGCGCCAATCCGGTGCCGTCGCGCACCACGCACAACACGCTGCTCGAAGTGGCGTGGACGCTGATCCCGGTGCTGATCCTCGTCACCATCGCGGTGCCGTCGTTCCGCCTGCTCTTCCTCGAACTCGACGTGCCGAAGGCCGACCTGACCATCAAGGCGACCGGCAAGCAGTGGTACTGGAGCTACGCCTATCCCGACAACGGCAAGTTCGAGTTCGACTCGCTGATGGCGCAGGATAAGAAGCCGCGTCTGCTGGCGGTCGACAATGAGATGGTCGTGCCGGTCAACAAGGTGATTCGCGTCCAGACCACCGGCGCCGACGTCATCCACTCCTTCGCGGTGCCGTCCTTCGGCATCAAGATCGACGCTATTCCCGGCCGCCTCAACGAGACCTGGTTCAAGGCGACCAAGGTCGGCATGTATTACGGCCAGTGCTCCGAGCTCTGCGGCAAGGATCACGCCTTCATGCCGATCGCCGTGCGCGTCGTGAGCGACCAGGAGTTCGCGGCCTGGATCGAGGACGCCAAGAAGAAGTACGCCAGCGCGCCGGCCGCGACCTACGCGTCCGCCGCGGGCGTGTCGCAGTAAGTCGCGGGGACGAACGCAAGACATTGAGGGCCGCCGCGCGCGGCCCACGGGGACACTGAGGATTGGACAATGGCGACGAACGTAGCGACGCACACCGGCCATGACGATCACGCGCACGACCATCCGACCGGATGGCGGCGCTGGCTGTATTCGACCAACCACAAAGACATCGGCACGATGTACCTGATCTTCGCCGTGTTCGCCGGCCTGATCGGCGGCGCGATGTCGGTCGCGATCCGCATCGAGCTGATGTATCCGGGCGTGCAGCTCTTCCACGAGAGCCACACCTACAACGTGTTCGTGACCTCGCACGGCCTGATCATGATCTTCTTCATGGTCATGCCCGCGATGATCGGCGGCTTCGGCAACTGGATGGTGCCGCTGATGATCGGTGCGCCGGACATGGCGTTCCCGCGCATGAACAACATCTCGTTCTGGCTGCTGCCGGCCTCGTTCGCGCTGCTCTTGATGTCGACCTTCGTCGAGGGCGAGCCTGGCGCCAACGGCGTCGGTGCGGGCTGGACGATGTATGTGCCGTTGTCGACGTCGGGCCATCCCGGTCCCGCGGTCGACTTCGCGATCCTGTCGCTGCATCTTGCCGGCGCGTCGTCGATCCTGGGCTCGATCAACTTCATCACCACCATCTTCAACATGCGCGCGCCGGGCATGACCCTGCACAAGATGCCGCTGTTCGTCTGGTCGGTGCTGGTGACGGTGTTCCTACTGTTGCTGTCGCTGCCGGTGCTCGCCGGCGCCATCACGATGATGCTGACCGACCGCAATTTCGGCACCACCTTCTTCGCTCCCGATGGCGGCGGTGACCCGCTGCTGTTCCAGCATCTGTTCTGGTTCTTCGGTCACCCCGAAGTGTACATCCTGATCCTGCCCGGCTTCGGCATGATCAGCCAGATCGTCTCGACCTTCTCGCGCAAGCCCGTGTTCGGCTATCTCGGCATGGCCTACGCCATGGTCGCGATCGGCGGCATCGGCTTCGTGGTCTGGGCGCACCACATGTACACGGTCGGCATGTCCTCGGCGACGCAGGCTTATTTCGTCGCCGCCACCATGGTGATCGCGGTGCCGACCGGCGTGAAGATCTTCTCCTGGATCGCCACGATGTGGGGCGGCTCGATCGAGTTCCGCGCGCCGATGCTGTGGGCCGTGGGCTTCATCTTCCTGTTCACGGTCGGCGGCGTCACCGGCGTCGTGCTGGCGAATGCCGGCGTCGACCGCGTGCTGCAGGACACCTACTACGTCGTCGCGCACTTCCACTACGTGCTGTCGCTCGGCGCCGTGTTCGCCATCTTCGCCGGCTGGTACTACTGGTTCCCGAAGATGTTCGGCTACATGTACAATGAGGGCATCGCGAAGGCGCACTTCTGGGTCACCTTCGTCGGCGTGAACCTGGTGTTCTTCCCGCAGCACTTCCTCGGCCTGTCGGGCATGCCGCGCCGCTACGTCGACTATCCCGATGCCTATGCCGGCTGGAACCTGGTGTCGTCGATCGGCTCCTACATCTCGGCCTTCGGCGTCCTGATCTTCATCTACGGCGTGGTCGAAGCCTTCATGCGCAAGCAGCAGGCGGCGGCCAATCCGTGGGGACCGGGCGCGACCACCCTGGAATGGACCCTGTCGTCGCCGCCGCCGTTCCACCAGTTCGAGGTCCTGCCGAAGGTGCAGTGATCCCCGTTCTCCGACGCGGCGCCCTCCGGCGCCGCGTCGATCTCTCCGGCCGCTGCGCCGTTGCTGGCCTCGACCGGATCTCTGAAGCGACGTGCTGAAGTCTCTCGTTCAGCGCCTTTGAATTGAAGTCTGGATTCATCGTGTCGGTCATCGATCAGAACGCCATCGCCGTCGGCCCGCGGATTTCCGAGGCCGATGTCGGCGACTATCTCGCGCTCCTCAAGCCGCGGGTGATGTCGCTCGTGATCTTCACGGCGCTGATCGGCCTCCTGATCGCTCCCGGCCATTTCCACCCGGTGCTGGCGATCACCTCGCTGCTGTGCATCGCCGTCGGCGCGGGCGCCTCCGGCGCGTTGAACATGGCGCTGGAAGGCGACATCGACTCGCTGATGTCGCGCACCGCCAACCGCCCGATCCCGCGCGGACGCGTCACCCGCCAGGAGGCGCTGGCCTTCGGCATCACCCTGTCGTTCTTCTCGGTGCTGACGCTCGGCATCCTCGTCAACTGGTTCGCCGGCGCGCTGCTCGCCTTCACGATCTTCTTCTACGTCGTGATCTACACGCTGTGGCTGAAGCGCTGGACCGCGCAGAACATCGTCATCGGCGGCGCCGCCGGCGCGCTGCCGCCGGTCGTGGCCTGGGCTGCGGCCACCGGCGGAATCGCGCCGGAGCCGCTCTGGCTGTTCCTGATCATCTTCTTCTGGACCCCGCCGCATTTCTGGGCCCTGGCGCTGTTCCGCACCGACGACTATGCCCGCGCCGGCGTGCCGATGCTCCCAGTGGTCGCAGGTCCCGACGCCACCCGGCTGCAGATCCTGCTCTACACCATCGTGCTGGTGGCGGTCGCCGCCGCGCCCTGGCCGCTCGGCTATTTCGATGCCGTCTACGGCGTCGTGTCGCTGGCGCTCGGCGCCGGCATGCTGTGGCTCGCCATCGAGGTGTTCCGCAAGCGTGAGCGCCTCACCTCGCTGCGCGCCAACCGCAAGCTGTTCGCCTTCTCGATCCTGTATCTGTTCGCGCTGTTCGCGACGCTCGGCCTCGAGGCGATCGCGCGCATGATCGCACCGCTGATCTGGTGAGGGAGCGCGGGGCAGGAAAGCATGGCGACCGCGATGGCAGATCCGAATGAGCCCGAGGGCATCGTCCTCACCGAGGCGCAGCTGCGCAGCCGCCGCCGCCGCTCGATCGCCATTGCGCTCGCGCTCGGCGTGCTCGTGGTGCTGTTCTTCGCCGTCACCATGGTGAAGGGCCCGATCGTGCTGAAACGGCCGATGTAGAGGTTCGCGATGGACACGACCGACCAGGGCCAATCGACCAACGCGCCGGCCGCACCGCCATCGGCGCCGCGCGGCATCGGCCGCGACGCGCTGGTCGGCGGCATCTGCGGCGCGGTCGTGGTGCTGATGGTCGGCGCCTCCTATGCGGCCGTGCCGTTCTACAACTGGTTCTGCCGCGCCACCGGCTTCAACGGCACCACCCAGGTCGCGACCTCGGCGCCGTCTTCCGCGCCGCTGGCGCGCCGCATCAGCGTGCGCTTCGACGCCAATGTCGCCGGCGGGCTGCCCTGGAAATTCGAGCCGGAGAAGACCGAGATCGAGGTCGCGATCGGCGAGGTGGTGACGGTGTACTACACCGTCACCAACCAGGCGGCGCGCACCACCATGGCGCAGGCCGCCTACAACGTGACGCCGCTGACCTCGGGCGCCTATTTCCAGAAGATCAACTGCTTCTGCTTCACCGAGCAGACCATGGCGCCGGGCGAGACCCGCGAGATGCCGGTCGTGTTCTACGTCGATCCGGCGATCACGGCCGACCACGAGAACGATTCGCTGAAGACGATCACGCTGTCCTACACTTTCTATCCCGTCCGCGATGCCGCGCCGAAGCCGGTCGCCGCGGGCGAGCCGGACAAGCCGCGGGGCAACCTATGACCACGCGGCTGTCCGATATCCGGGGACCAATCTTGAACGACTGCGTGCCGGGGCGACCGGCATCGATCTGGGGAGAGACTTGCCATGGCTGAGGCGCACGCCAAGCATCACGACTACCATCTGGTTGATCCGAGCCCGTGGCCGTTCGTCGGCTCGGTGTCGGCCTTCATCATGGCGTTCGGCGCGATCGCCTGGATGCACAAGATGTTCGGCGCCGCGCCGATCGTGTTCGGCATCGGCACCATCGGCGTGCTCTACACCATGGCGAGCTGGTGGGGCGACGTCATCAAGGAAGCCCAGTACAAGGGCGACCACACCCGCGTCGTGCAGCTGCACCACCGCTACGGCATGATCCTGTTCATCGCCTCTGAGGTGATGTTCTTCGTCGCCTGGTTCTGGGCCTATTTCAACGTCGCGCTGTTCCCGAATTTCGAGGTGCAGGCCACCCGCGACGCGCTGATCGGCGGCGTCTGGCCGCCCAAGGGCATCGAGACCTTCGATCCCTGGCACCTGCCGCTGCTCAACACGCTGATCCTGCTGACCTCGGGCACCACCGTGACCTGGGCGCATCACGCGCTGCTCGAGGGCGACCGCAAGGGCCTGAAATACGGCCTGATCCTCACCGTGCTGCTGGGCGCGACCTTCACATGCGTGCAGGCCTATGAGTACAGCCACGCGACGTTCTCGTTCGCCGGCCACATCTACGGCGCCACCTTCTTCATGGCGACCGGCTTCCACGGCTTCCACGTGCTGGTCGGCACGGTGTTCCTGATCGTCTGCCTGATCCGCGCCTATGCCGGTCACTTCACGCCCAAGCAGCATCTCGGCTTCGAGTTCGCCGCCTGGTACTGGCACTTCGTCGACGTGGTGTGGCTGTTCCTGTTCCTCTGCATCTACGTCTGGGGCCACGGCGCCGAGTCGATGGCGCACGGCGCGCACTGACGCGAACGGCGCATCGGTTACGCCGAACGTGATATGGAAGGGCGGCCGTCGGGCCGCCCTTTTCGTTGGGCGGCTCCCGCCGCTTGATCCAAAAGTGATCCGCGTTCGCGGCCGCCGGCTGTATCACCGAGAGGCGCGCCGCGTCCGCCACCCCTGGGGCAAGACACCATGACCGCTCATCCTCCCGTCACCTTGGCCCAGACCATCCTGCGCGGCCTCGCCTGCCGCTGCCCGCGCTGCGGCCAGGGCAAGCTGTTCGACGGCTTCCTCAACCTGCGCAAGCGTTGCGAGGTCTGCGACCTCGACAACGCCTTCATCGACACCGGCGACGGTCCGGCGATCTTCATCATGATGCTGGCCGGCGCCATCGTGGTCGGTGCCGCCCTGATCGTCGAGGTGAAGTACCAGCCGCCGTTCTGGGTTCATGCCGCGCTGTGGGGCCCGCTGATCCTGGTGACGACCCTGCTGCCGCTGCGCGCAATGAAATCGCTGCTGATCGCCCTGCAATTCCACCACAAGGCCGCCCCCGGC
The DNA here is from genome assembly GCF_051168435.1 of Bradyrhizobium sp. HKCCYLR20261. Lineage (NCBI taxonomy): Bacteria > Pseudomonadati > Pseudomonadota > Alphaproteobacteria > Hyphomicrobiales > Nitrobacteraceae > Bradyrhizobium > Bradyrhizobium sp. HKCCYLR20261. The sequence continues at coordinate 626,165 of NZ_JBNPUZ010000001.1, read as the reverse complement.
CGCCTGGTCGACAAGACCCCGCAATGAGGGACCGGAAGCAGGCGAAGAGCCAATCTGCTTGGGAGTGAAGATATCAACCGCGCCGAAGGTGCGCCCCCTCTCCCCGTTCTTACGGGGAGAGGGTTGGGGTGAGGGGCCGCCACACGGGAAGTGTTCGCGGTGAGACCTGTACCCCCTCACCCGGATTGCATCTGGCGATGCAATCCGACCTCTCCCCGCAGGCGGCAGGGCTATCGCATATGGCGATCGATGTTTTGCGCCCATCTCCCTCCGCGTCGTCATGGCCGGGCTTGTCCCGGCCATCCACGTCGTCCAGCATGCTGAGAACGACGTGGATGCCCGGGACAAGCCCGGGCATGACGATGTGGAGACGGTTTCGCGACACACTCAGATTGACCATATGCGATAGCCCTGCCGCAGGCGGAGAGAGGTGAGGACCGAGCCCGCCGCTCATCTGCCGGGTCATCCACTCCGAAAGACGCTCGACTCCACCAACCCAGCGACCTCATGACCTCTCCCCGTCCCAAAACCTCCGCCCGCGCCTTCGCCGCGTTCACCGTCGTGATGGTCGCGCTGTTCATTGGCCTCGGCGTCTGGCAGCTCCAGCGCCGCTCAGCCAAGCACGCGCTGATCGCAGCCCTCACCGAACGCGTGGCCGCTGCCCCCGCGCCCCTGCCGCCACCAAACGATTGGCCAAAGCTTGCGCCCGAGCGCGACGAATTCCGGCGCGTCAACTTCATCGCGACTTACGCCAAGCTCCCCGACGCCATGGTCTACAGCGCCGGCTCCGCCGTGCGCGAGGACGTCTCCGGCCCCGGCACGTGGGCCTTCCTGCCGGCCCGCCTCGCGTCCGGCGAAACCATCGTGATCGACGCCGGCTTCGTCGCCAACACCATGCAGGAGCGCAGCATCCAGGACCGCCAGGTCGGCAAGCTCGTCACCGGCGCGCCGGTGACGCTGACCGGCTACCTGCGCTTCCCCGAAGCCGCCGGCCTGCTGACCGCCGCCGAAAATCGCGACAAGCGCCTGTGGTTCACCCGCGACCACCTCGCCATGGCCCGCGCGCTCGGCTGGGGCGAGGTCGCGCCGTTCTACATCGATCTTGAATCGCCCGTGCCGGACAACGGCATTCCCAAGCCCGGCCCGCTGTCGCCGCACCTGCGCGACGAGCACATGCAATATGCCATCACCTGGTTCTCGCTTGCCGCCGCGCTGATCGCCGCCTTCGCGATCTGGGCCAGGGGACGGCGCAGGGCCGATCGATGACCCCCGTAGCCCGCATGAGCGAAGCGACATGCGGGATCACCTCGACCGCCTTGCTGGTCCCCGCATGTCGCTACGCTCATGCGGGCTACGCTACGATCGCGCCGGCAAAACGCCGCTTGACTTAGAGTGCGCTCGAACCCGTAGCCTGTCGGGCGTCGTGAATGGAGATCGAGCGCGCATGAAGATCGGCGAACTGGCCAGGCAGTCGGGGCTGACCGCCCACACGATCCGCTACTACGAGCGGATCGGACTGCTGCCCAGGGCCGATCGCGATCATGCCCGCCAGCGGGACTACGACGCATCGATCCTGACCTGGATCGAATTCCTCGGCCGTCTCAAGGCCACGGGAATGCCGATCCGGGACATGCTCCGTTATGCGGAGTTGCGCGCGGGCGGCGCCGCCACCGAGCCGGAGCGACGCCGGCTGCTGGAGCGGCATCGCGAGGCGGTTCGGGCGCAGGTCGCCACGTTGCAGGATTGCCTTCTCGTTCTCGACGGCAAGATCGCCGGCTATGCCGGCAGCAGCGAGAGGACTGATGAGCATGACGCAATCCATCCCGAACCGATCCGCAACCGCGAGCAAGACGTCCTCCAGCGCCGACACCGATCAGGACCGGCTGGCGCGCGGCCGGCGCGCGCTCGATAGGATCGACGGCGAGGCCGGGCACAACGTGATCGCCGCGCTCGCCGACATCGCGCCTGACTTCGCCACCTACGTGATCGAGTTTCCGTTCGGCGACATCTATTCGCGTCCCGGTCTCGATCTGCGCAGCCGCGAGATCGCGACCATTGCGGCCCTGACCGCGCTCGGCAATGCCAGCCCGCAATTGAAGGTGCATATTCACGCTGGCCTCAATGTCGGCCTCAGCCGCGACGAGATCACCGAGGTGATCATGCAGATGGCGGTCTATGCCGGCTTTCCCGCCGCGCTCAACGGGCTGTTCGCGGCCAAGGCGGTGTTCGCGGAGGCCGATGCGAAGGCGAGTGAGGCCGCATCGGTCTGAGCGACGACCGCCGAGCTCGTCGCCCGCATGAGCGAAGCAAGATGCGGGACCAATGCCGCCCCGCATCGCTGCAGCGCAAGCGGGCGACCGCTATGTCTCGATCGCCCGCACGCTGCCGGCCACCTTCACCGGCGCACCTGCCGCTCCGTCCAGGTCGACCTGCAGCCCGCACGGCACGCCCATGTCCTCGCCCTGGCGGATCATGATCGGCCCTTGCGCCGGCCAGGCCAGCTCACGCAGATAGCCGGCGAGTGCCGCGGCGGCAGCACCCGTCGCGGGATCCTCATAGACGCCGCCGAACGGGAACGGATTGCGGGCGTGGATGAGCTGCGGCGTCTCGACATGGATGAGGGCAAAGGTGCAGAAGCGCTCGCGTTGCGCCAGCTCTTGGCCCCGGCTGAAATCATAACTCATCGCAGCGAGGCGGCCGCGCTCGCGCAGCGCGATCACCGGGTGATCCATGCCGGCGTGAGCCAGGACCGGCGGAATCCGCGGATCGAGATCGTCATGCGTCAGGCCGAACAGCGCCAGGATCTCCTCGACCGCCAGCGCGGAGAGCGCGCGCGTGCGCGTCGGCGGCGAGCTGAACGCCGCGCTCCATTCCGTTGCCGAATGCACGCCTTCAACGGTGATCTCGGCATGGTTGAGCCGCAACGCAAAGAGGCCGGAGCCCTGCTGCCTGGCCAGCGCCGCGCCCAGCGCAATCGTCGCATGGCCGCAGAAATCGACCTCGGCCTCGGGTGCGAAATAGCGCACCCGCCATGTGTCTCCATCAGGCGCCGCGAACGCCGTCTCGGAATAGCCGATCTCCGCCGCCATCGCCTGCATCACGGCAGCTTCGGGCAAGGAGTCGCCGATGACGACGCCGGCCGGATTGCCGCCGCGTGAGCCGTCCGTGAAGGCTGCGATACGCTGGATGATCATGACGGGACTCGCGCTCGATCGTTGTCTCGGAATCCTAGGCGGCCGGCGCCCGCAAGTGAAGAGGGGCCGAAGGACCGGTCGCCGCGCGGCTCCGCTTCACCTCGTCGAAAACGCGTGCTCCCATCACAGCGTGACTTCACCGTGCGGATGGTGGTTATGGACGACACCGAAAGCCGGCAGACTGGGCCGGCCCACAAAGCGTGCCGGCCTGATCTCGTCGGACCTGAGTCGCCCGACGGGCAGTCAGGACCGCCGCCGGGCGGTCACACGAACTGATAAGTTCGGCTGTGCGTGAAATCCGTTTTTCTCAGCGAATCCAGCGCGGTCAACGTATTCAGCCCGGCTCGCTCGAGAATTTCACTTTCATATTTTCCGAAATCGTGGTTGTATCGCTCCGTCCCGCCTCGTTGCGAGGGGCGTACGCGTCGTCACGGACGTGAGGTGGGATGCGATGGACGGGCGGGCAGCAACTGACGAGTGCGGCCTGAACGGACGGCGAAGTCGCGTGGTCCTGACACCCCGACGCTGGTGTCCTGCGGGAGCGCTTAGGCGCTGTCGCTCACGGTGGCCAGAAAGCCCGGTGCACCGAGGAGAGCGCGTATAATACGTAACCCATCGCGCAGGGAAGGCCGGGTCGCTCTGGCTGAACCTGTGGTTCCTGCCCCGTGCATTCTTGTTCGCACGGGGGCCGCGGGTGCCAGCCGGCATCCGGTCTTCCCTGCGCCCTCTGCTTCATGGAGGGAGAAGTTTCCGCAGAGCTCGGGCGCTGATGGCGTCGCGAGGAGTTAAAGCTGCGCGTGCCAGGATCAGACGGTTCCGCGGGCGGGCTGTTTGGGAAATCGCTGGCTCTCTCCACGTCATTGCGAGGAGCGCAGCGACGAAGCAATCCAGAGTCCCGCCCACCACCCTGGATTGCTTCGCTGCGCTCGCAATGACGGAGGAACGACCGATGTTTTCGTCGAGCAGTCGCGAATGCGGCCCGGTTGATCGCCACCACCACCGTCGTCATCCCCGCGCAGGCGGGGATCCAGTACGCCGCGGCGGCGCGCTCGATCACGGGCGGCGCGGCGTACTGGATCGCCCCGGCTTGAACCGGGCGATGACAGCTTTCGGGGAGGCGAGACCGAGCGTCGAGGCCGGAGGAGATGGGTGTGCGCGACCTAGCTCTTGCCCGCCCCGTAACCCCGCCGTAACCCGCCGTCGTGACCATTCCCGGCCCAACAACCGGTTTCGCAGCCTCCCCAAAACCATTATGGTGCCGGACCATGTTGCCGCCAGGCGGTTCCGATATCGAGTTCAATCAACAGGTTATGGCCTGGTGACGCAGGTCAGGAGAGCGGTTTGACGCGCTATGTTTCGACCCGCGGGGAAGCCCCCGCGCTCACCTTCTGCGACGTGATGCTGACCGGGCTCGCCCGCGACGGCGGCCTGTACGTGCCCGAGACCTGGCCGCAGCTGTCGGCGGAGACCATCGCGGGATTCTTCGGCCGGCCCTATTGGGAGGTCGCGGTCGAGGTCATCAAGCCGTTCGTCGCCGGCGAGATTTCTGACGCCGAGCTCGGCCGCATGGCCAACGAAGCCTACGCCACGTTCCGCCATCCTGCGGTGGTGCCGCTCGACCAGATCGCCCCGCACCAGTTCGTGCTCGAGCTGTTCCACGGCCCGACCCTGGCGTTCAAGGACGTCGCGATGCAGCTGATCTCGCGGCTGATGGACCACGTGCTGGCCAAGCGCGGCGAGCGCACCACGATCGTGGTCGCGACCTCCGGCGACACCGGCGGCGCCGCGGTCGAGGCCTTCGCCGGCCGGGACAATGCCGATCTCATCGTGCTGTTCCCGAACGGCCGCATCTCCGAGGTGCAGCGCCGCATGATGACGACGTCAGGCGCGTCGAACGTGCATGCGCTGGCGATCGAAGGCCATTTCGACGACTGCCAGGCGATCGTGAAGGGCCTGTTCAACAATCACGGCTTCCGCGATTCGGTTTCGCTGTCCGGCGTCAACTCGATCAACTGGGCCCGTGTCGTCGCCCAGGTCGTCTATTACTTCACGTCAGCGGTCGCCGTCGGCGCGCCGCATCGCGCCGTCGACTTCACCGTGCCCACCGGCAATTTCGGCGACATCTTCGCTGGCTACGTCGCCAAGCGCATGGGGCTGCCGGTGCGCACGCTCCGCGTGGCCACCAACGTCAACGATATCCTCGCCCGCACGCTGGCCACCGGAATCTACGAGGTGCGCGAGGTGCATGAGACGACCACGCCGTCGATGGACATCCAGGTGTCGTCGAACTTCGAGCGGCTGTTGTTCGAGGCCGGCGGCCGCGACGCCGGCACCGTGCGGCGGCTGATGGAGGGTCTGAAGCAGTCCGGCCGCTTCGTTCTTCCCGATGCGATGCTGGCGGCGATCCGCGCCGATTTCGATGCCGGTCGTGCCGACGAGACCGAGACGGCGGCGGCGATTCGCGCTGCCTTCCGCGAGGCGGGCGATCTCGTCGATCCGCACACCGCGGTCGCGCTCGCCGTGGCCGATCGCGACGGCACGGATCTGTCCGTCCCGAACATCGTTCTCGCGACAGCGCATCCCGCCAAATTCCCCGACGCGGTGGAGGCCGCCTGCGGACAGCGTCCGCATCTGCCGGTCTGGCTGGAGGGGCTGATGAGCAAGCGCGAGGATTCAAGGATCATGCGGAACGATCAGGCCGAGGTGGAGACATTCATCCGCTCGGTCAGCCGGGCCGCCAAGCAGGGAATGGCATGATGGGCGTGGAAGTCACCAAGCTGCCGACGGGGCTGACGGTCGTCACCGACACGATGCCGCATCTGGAGACGGCGGCGCTCGGCGTCTGGGCCGGGGTCGGCGGCCGCGACGAGAAGCCGGATGAGCACGGCATCTCGCATCTCCTCGAACATATGGCGTTCAAGGGCACCACGACCCGCAGTGCGCGCGAGATCGTCGAGGCGATCGAGGCGGTCGGCGGCGACCTCAATGCCGGCACCTCGACCGAGACCACCGCCTACTACGCGCGCGTGCTGAAGGCCGACGTGCCGCTGGCGCTCGACGTGCTCTCCGACATCCTCGCCAATCCGTCCTTCGTGCCCGAGGAGCTGGAGCGCGAGAAGAACGTGATCGTGCAGGAGATCGGCGCGGCGCAGGACACGCCCGACGACGTCGTGTTCGAGCATCTCAACGAGCTCTGTTTCCCGGATCAGCCGATGGGCCGCTCGCTGCTCGGCACCGCCAAGACGCTCGAGGCGTTCGACCGCGACAAGCTGCACGGCTATCTCTCGACGCATTATCGCGGGCCTGACATGGTGGTCGCCGCGGCCGGCGCCGTCGATCATCAGCGCGTGGTCGAGGACGTGACCAAGCGGTTCGCCAGCTTCAATGGCGGTCCCGCGCCGAAGCCGCAGCCGGCGGCGTTCGGCAAGGGCGGCTCGCGCGTGGTGCATCGCGACCTCGAGCAGGCGCATCTGACGCTCGCGCTCGAAGGCGTGCCGCAGGCCGATCCGTCGCTGTTCTCGCTGCAGGTGTTCACCAACATCCTCGGCGGCGGCATGTCGTCCCGGCTGTTCCAGGAGGTCCGCGAGAACCGGGGGCTCTGCTACTCGGTCTATACGTTCCACGCGCCCTACAGCGACACCGGCTTCTTCGGCCTCTACACCGGCACCGATCCTGCCGACGCGCCGGAAATGATGGAGGTCGTGGTCGACATCATCGGCAATGCGGTGGAGACGCTGAGCGAGGCCGAGGTCGCCCGCGCCAAGGCGCAGATGAAGGCCGGGCTTCTGATGGCGCTGGAAAGCTGCAGCGCCCGCGCCGAACAGCTCGCGCGTCACATCCTCGCCTATGGCAGGCCGCAGACGCTGCAGGAGATGGTCGCCAAGATCGAGGCCGTGAGCGTCGAAAGCACCCGCGATGCCGCGCGTGCGCTCCTCGCACGCAGCAAGCCGGCCGTGGTTGCGCTCGGGACCGGCAGGGGTCTGGACACGGCGGTGAGTTTCGCCGAAGGTCTGACCGGGCCGAAGTCGAAGGCCCAACTGCATTGAGCATGGGTCCTCACACGCAAGGCATCGGGCGGGTCGTCCCCGCCGGGCGCTGCGACGGTGGATTCGGGAGCTGAAACGCAGGGGGAGCATCACCGATGGCCCTGTTCCGTCTACCGTCCAGTGGACCGGCTGCGCTCGCTCCGCGCGGCAACGGCCTGCTGCTGCGTTCGCCGCAGATGGCCGATTACGCGCAATGGGCGCGGCTGCGCGAGATCAGCCGCGAATATCTGACGCCGTGGGAGCCGATCTGGCCGTCCGACGACCTGACGCGCTCCGGCTTCCGCCGCCGGCTTCGCCGTTATGCCGAGGACATCTCGGCCGACCGCTCCTATCCGTTCATCGTCTTCCGCGAGCAGGATGGCGCCATGCTGGGCGGCATCACGCTGGCCAATGTCCGCCGCGGCATCGTGCAGGCCGGCACCATCGGCTATTGGATGGGGCAGCCGCATGCCCATCGCGGCTACATGACCACGGCGCTCAAGCTGCTGCTGCCGACCTTGTTCGGCGAGCTCAATCTGCACCGGGTCGAGGCCGCCTGCATTCCGACCAATACGCCCTCCATCCGTGTGCTCGAGAAGTGCGGTTTCACCCGGGAAGGGCTGGCGCGGCGCTATCTCTGCATCAACGGGGTCTGGCAGGACCACTACCTCTATGGCCTGCTGCAGGAGGATTTCAGGGGCTGAATTGTGATCGGGCGGGCGTCGGGAGGTCGCGGATCGGGGCTGGTCCGGCGCTCTGAAATGGGTATAGACGGCCAGTGCGGCTGCCCCATGTTCCGCTAGGATCGCCAGTGCGCGTGGGGGGCCGGACGACCGAGATGCCGGGGATTTCGAGAATGCGACAGACATGTGTGATTCGGGTTGGGACACTGGCCGCCCTGCTTCTGGCCCTGGGCGCGACGGGCGCCGCGCCGCCGGCCGCGGCGCAATCGCTGACCGACCGGTTCAAGAGCCTGTTCGGCGGCGGTTCGGATGACAAGGGCCAGTCCAATCTGCCGGCCAGCGGCGGGCCGCCGGACGATCCCACGGATGGGCTGACCTGCCCGCCCGTGAACATCCGCGCGGGAGCTTCGACCTATTCGGTGGCCGCGCCCGGCAAGCAGGCGGTCGGCAATGACGTCAGATTTCAGGCGTCGATCACCAAGACCGCGCGCGAGTGCAACCTCAACGGCGCCGAGATCATCGGCAAGATCGGCATCCAGGGCCGTGTCGTGGCCGGCCCGGCCGGCGCGCCCGCGACGGTCGATATCCCCATGCGCATCGCGGTGGTGCAGGGCGGCATCGGCGAGAAGGTGATCGCCACCAAGGCTTACCGGACCACGGTGCAGATGACCGCCGACGGCAGCGTGCCGTTCACGATCGTGGCCGAGGACATGGTCTATCCGGTGCCGCCGCCCGGCTCCAACGCCGACAATTACGTCTTCTACATCGGCTTCGATCCGCAGGCGCTGGCGCCGGAGCGCGGCAAGAAGCGGAAGTGATGACCTCCACGGGTGCGGGGGCGACGGCGGAGAGAGGTTTGGAAAAGCAAAAGGCCGGTGCGGAGCACCGGCCTCTTGAAAGATGTTGAATGTTTGGGGCGCCGCTCAGTTCAGCTTGCGGCTGACTTCGGCGATGCCCTTGGCGACGAGGTCTTCGCCGAGAGCGCCCTTGACCGATTGCGACAGCACGGTCGCGGCGGCCTGGACGGCGGCGTCTGCCGCGGCGGCCCGGACATCGGCCAGAGCCTGAGCCTCTGCAAGGGCGATCTTGCTCTCGGCGGCCTTGGTGCGACGGGCGACGAAGTCTTCCATCTTGGCCTTGGCGTCCGCCGCGATGCGCTCGGCTTCCGCCTTGGCGCTGGTGACGATCTCCTCGGCCTCACGCTCGGCGCTGGCGCGGCGGGTCTTGTAGTCGGCGAGCACCTTGGCCGCCTCGTCCTTGAGCCGCTTGGCCTCGTCCAGCTCGTTCTTGATGCGCTCGGCACGGTGGTCGAGCGCCTTCAGGACCATGCGGTGGACGCCGAGATAGGCGAACAGGCCCATCAGGATCACGAAAGCGATCGCAACCCAGGTTTCCGGATCAGCGAGCAAATGCATCAGGCTGTTCCCTTCAACGATGCATCGACCGCAGCTTCCACCGTCTTGGCCGCGGGGGCCTTGCCGGTGAGCTGCTGCACGATCGCGCTGGCGGCATCCGAGGCGATACCACGGACATTGCTCATTGCGGTCGCACGGGTCGTGGCGATGGACGTCTCGGCCGCCGCGAGCTTGGCGGCGAGGCTGTCTTCCAGCGCCTTGCGCTCGGCATCCGAGGAGGCCGCGAGCTTGTCGCGGGTCTCGGCACCGATCGCCTGGGCGCGGGCACGAGCCGTCGCCAGCTCGGTCTCATACGCCTTCATTGCGGCTTCGGATTCATCCTTCAGCCGCTGCGCTTCGGCCAGGTCGCCGTCGATCGCTTTCTGTCGGGCGTCGATGACAGCCCCGACCTTCGGAAGCGCCACACGCGAGACGATCACGTACAGCGCCACGAAGGCGATCACCAGAGAGACGATCTGGGAGGGAAAGGTTTCCTTCGAGAACGGAGGAAACCCATGTCCGCCATCGGCCTCGGTATGGGCGCTTGCGCCGCCCTTGGCCGCGCCGCCCTTGGCCTCACCATGACTTTCAGCCACGGGCTTCTCCTGTCCGGCTCAGGCCGTCTTAGACGGCGTACAGCAGGAGCAGGGCGATCAGCAGCGAGAAGATGCCGAGCGCTTCGGTCACCGCGAAGCCGAAAATCAGGTTGCCGAACTGGCCCTGGGCGGCCGACGGGTTGCGCAGAGCAGCCGACAGGTAGTTGCCGAAGATGATGCCGATGCCGGCACCCGCGCCACCCATGCCGATGCAGGCAATGCCCGCGCCAATGTACTTCGCTGCGACCGGATCCATGACGAACTCCTTTGAGAGGTTAGGTAGAGAGGGCCGGATCAGTGGCCCGGATGGATAGCATCGTTGAGATAGATGCAGGTGAGGATCGTGAAGACGTAGGCCTGGAGGAACGCGACCATCAGCTCGAGGCCGGTCAGGGCGACCGTGAGACCGAGCGGCAGCAGCGCGCCGACCTTGCCGACGAAGCCGAGCGCGCCGAGCATGGTCACGAAGCTCGCGAACACCTTCAAGGTGACGTGGCCGGCCAGCATGTTGGCGAACAGACGGACGCTGTGCGAGATCGGGCGGGAGAAGAAGGAGATGATTTCGATCACGACCACCAGCGGCAGGATCACCGCAGGGATGCCGGAGGGCACGAACAGCTTAAAGAACTTCAGGCCGTTCTTGTAGAAGCCGTAGATGATGACCGTCAGGAACACCAGGAGCGCCAGCGCGAAGGTGACGATGATGTGGCTGGAGACGGTGAAGGTGTAGGGAATGATGCCGACGATGTTCGAGACGAAGATGAACATGAACAGCGAGAACACCAGCGGGAAGAACGTCATGCCGTGCGAGCCGGCGCTGGTTCTGATGGTGTTGGCCACGAACTCGTAGGACAGCTCGACCATCGACTGGAACCGGCCCGGGACGAGCGCGCGTCCGGCGGCCATCATCATGACGGCGATGAGCACGACCGCGAGCAGCATGTACGCGGACGAATTGGTGAAGGCGATCTCCTGATTGCCGATATGGCCGATCGTGAAGATCTTGTTAAGCTGGAATTGATGGATCGGATCGATCATCCGCGTGGCGTCTCAGTTGTTCACCGGCCACGCCGGCGCTTTGCAATTCACTCGTTGGTCTTCCGCCCTGAGGTCTTCCGCACGGATCTCATTGGCGGGGCCTGTCGGGGGCGACGCCTGCAGATCTGACCACGTTCAACACGCCGGCGGCGAAGCCGAGCAGGAAAAACACGATAAATCCGAAGGGCGATGTCGACAGCAAGCGGTCGAAGCCCCAGCCAAGCACCGCGCCGACGAGGACACCGGCGATCAACTCGGAGGACAGTCGCAGGCCACGCGCCATGGCCGAAGCCCGGGCTGCAGTGTCACCGCCGCTGTTTCCAGGTTGATCAGCCCCTACCTTTCGGCCGTCGCGAAATTCGGACAACCGTTGGTCGAGACTTCCGAGCCTTGCGGAAAGCGCAACCTCATCGGGCGACTTGTCGCGATCTCCGTGTCCGCTGCGCTCGTTCGTGCCATCCGCCATGTGCTTGTCCGCCATGTGTGGAGACCCGAGCCGTTGCTGCGAGTTTCAGGAAATAGCGCCCCATCGCCCTTTAAAGCCGCGCGGACCATACTGACCGCATCCCCCCAAGTCAAGATTGCGTGTTGAACTGTTAGATGCCTGAATTTGCTCGTTTTCTCGGCTTTTTCGTCAGATCGGGCCGACGTGTCACCGCGCCGCATCAACAGTGTTCTGTGCAGTTGCAATGCTGCTCCGATCGGCGCGGTCACCACCGCGCCTGCGCGACGCGCGCGCATGACGTTGGTTCCAGGCCTGCGCCGCCTGCACCACCCGCCGCCGCGTTGAAATCCGCATGCGTCACGCCTACGTCGGGAACGGCGGTTCGGCCTGTGGCAGCTCATCGCACGGAGCGGAATGTCATGGCGTCGACACAATGCAGGCGTGCATGGCCGCCGTCCTGAATCGCGCGTCGTGGCGCCTTGGAGGCTCGGCCAGTCATGAATCTCATGCAACCCTATCGGCAGCCTCTCCTGGTTCCCTTGGTCCTCTTCTTGGTCCTTTTGGCGTTCGGTGGCCTGGGCGGGCCCGCATGGGCCGATGACGCCGCGCCAGACGGCGACAAGGGCCGCTACACGATGTCGACGACGCCCGATGGCGTGGTCCGGCTCGACACCCGGACCGGCGCGGTCTCGACCTGCAACAACAATTCCGGCTCCGGCTGGGCTTGCTACGCCGTCCCCGACGAACGCGCGGCGCTGGATGCCGAGATCGGTCGGCTGCAGGCGGAGAATGAGAAGCTGAAGGCTCAACTCGCCTCGCGCGACCAGAGCATCTCCGGCAAGATCGACGAGCCGCTGCCGAAGGACCAGGCGCTGCCCAAGTCGGATCAGTTGAAGAAGGCCGAGCCCAAAGCGTCGGATTCCAAATCGGATTCCAAGTCTGCCGATGGAACGCGCAAGCTCGAGATCCCGTTGCCGAGCGACCAGGACATGGACCGCATGATGGGTTTTCTGGAGCAGGCCTGGCGCCGGCTGCTCGACATGGCCAACCGGGTGCAGAAGGACGTCTCGGGCAGGATCTGAGCTTGGACAGGTGAGGCAAAACGTATGGCTGCAGGATCGATCACGCGGGCGACGCCGTCGCGCGTCGCCATCAACAGCGTCGTGACATCGAGCTTGATAGTGCAGACCGCCGGCCGCGGCTTCACCGACCTCACGCGCGACGTCCAGGCCTTCCTGCGCGAGATCGTTGCGGCCGAAGGCGCGGTCACGGTCTTCATCCGCCACACGTCGGCGTCGCTGACGATCCAGGAGAACGCCGATCCGACCGTGCTGCGCGATCTCACCACCGCGCTGTCGCGGCTCGCGCCGGAGGATGCCGGCTGGGTGCATGACACCGAAGGCCCCGACGACATGCCCGCCCACGTCAAGACGATGCTGAGCTCGGTGTCGCTGCAGGTGCCGGTGCGGGACGGCCGCATGCTGCTCGGCACCTGGCAGGCGATCTATCTGATCGAGCATCGCGCGCGGCCGCACGCCCGCGAGGTGGTGCTGCAGTTCGTCGGCGCGGTTTGACCTCAAAAGAGAAAACCCCTCGGCTGAAATGCGGAACGGCCGCGGAGCGATCCGCGGCCGTTCGTTCGACTGAGAAAGCGAGGCGAGCGGGGATGCCGCTCGCCTGACTGATTACTTCGCCTGGATGTCGACGTCCTTGGTCTCCGGCAGGAACAGGAAGCCGACCACCGCCGTGATCACTGCGAACGTGATCGGGTACCACAGGCCGGCATAGATATCGCCGGTCGAGGCCACGATCGCGAAGGCGGTGGCCGGCAGCAGGCCGCCGAACCAGCCGTTGCCGATGTGATAGGGCAGCGACATCGAGGTGTAGCGGATCTTGGTCGGGAACAGTTCGACCAGCATCGCCGCGATCGGGCCGTAGACCATGGTGACGAAGATCACCAGGATCAGCAGCAGGCCGATGATCGCTGCGACCTGCGGACGGAAGATGTCGAACGGATGCGCCATCTTCACGATCGCCGGGTTGCCCGCCTTCGGATAGCCAGCCTCGCCGATCGCCGCGGTGAGCGCCGGGTTACCCGTCTTGGCGTCGGTGTAGGGCACTTCCTTGCCGTTGAAGGTGACCTTCACGCCGGAGCCGGCCGGGCCAGGAACGGTCGAGTACTTGACCGAGGACTGGGCGAGGAAGGCGCGGGCGGTGTCGCAAGGCGCGGTGAAGACGCGGGTGCCGACCGGGTTGAACAGGTCGCCGCAACCAGCGGGATCGGCCACCACTTCCACCTTCGTCGCCTCGATCGCCTTCTCCAGCGCCGGGTTGGCGTTGGTGGTGATCATCTTGAAGATCGGGAAGAAGGTGAGCGCCGCGATCAGGCAGCCGCCCATGATGATCGGCTTGCGGCCGATCTTGTCCGACAGCACGCCGAAGAAGACGAAGAAGCCGGTGCCGAGCAGCAGCGACCAGGCGATCAGCAGGTTGGCGGTGTAGCCGTCGACCTTCAGGATCGATTGCAGGAAGAACAGCGCGTAGAACTGCCCGGTGTACCAGACCACGCCCTGGCCCATGGTGCCGCCGATCAGGGCCAGCAGCACGATCTTGGCATTGCTCCAGTTGGCGAAGGACTCCGTCAGCGGCGCCTTTGAGCTCTTGCCCTCTTCCTTCATCTTCTGGAACACCGGCGACTCGTTCAGGCGCAGACGGATCCAGACGGAGATGCCGAGCAGCAGCACGGACACCAGGAACGGCACGCGCCAGCCCCATTTGGCGAAGTCCGCCTCGCCGATGATCGTGCGGGTGGCCAGGATGACCAGCAGCGACAGGAACAGGCCCATCGTCGCGGTGGTCTGAATGAACGATGTGTAGTAGCCGCGCTTGCCCATCGGAGCGTGCTCGGCGACGTAGGTCGCGGCGCCGCCATATTCACCGCCGAGCGCGAGGCCCTGCAGCAGGCGCAGACCGATCAGGATCACCGGCGCCGCGAACCCGATGGTCTCGGCGTTCGGCAGGATGCCGACGACGAAGGTCGACAAGCCCATGATCAGGATGGTGACGAGGAAGGTGTATTTGCGGCCGACGATGTCGCCGATGCGGCCGAACACGATGGCGCCGAACGGGCGGACCAGGAAGCCGGCGGCGAAGGCCAGCAGGGCGAAGATGTCGCGGGTGGCCGGCGGATAGGCGGAGAAGAACTGCGCGCCGATGATCGAGGCCAGGGACCCGTACAGGTAGAAGTCGTACCACTCGAAGACAGTACCGAGCGAGGAAGCCAGAATGACGAAGCGTTCGTCCTTCGTCATGCCTCCCGTTCTCGCTGGTGTGGCGACCATTGTTGACATTGGCATTCGCTCCCCAAGATCGTTGTGATGATGGCTTCGTCTCCGCATGCCGGACTTGGACGGCTGACGTCGCGGAGGCCTTACGCCTTCAGTAACATTGCAGTGAAACCCGCCCCAATACGACTTTCGGCCCTGCCTGCGGCGCGCGATCGGAAAGATGGGGACATTGCGGCGGATCAAGTTCGTTGTGCGGTCGCCATGCTAGTGATGTTGCGTTGCACAAGGCGTGGATTAACTGCCTTCTCCGCAAGTGGAATTGCATGCTTGCATGCAACCGGTGGCCGGGCGAGTATTTCCGCAAGAGGTCGGCGAGCGTGCAGATGCAGCATGGCGTCGCCAGCGAGAAATCAGGTCAGGATTGCTCAAGTCAGGATTGGTCAAGTCAGGATTCATGGCGACTGCCACCACCCATCTCGTCATTGCCGATGATCATCCGCTGTTCCGCAACGCGCTGCGGCAAGCCGTTGCGAGCGTGCTCAGCGAGGCCGTGATCGACGAAGCCGGCTCGTTCGACGACCTGACCGCGCTGCTGGAGAAGGATTCCGAGGTCGACCTCGTCCTGCTCGACCTGACGATGCCCGGCATCTCCGGCTTTTCCGGCCTGATCTACCTGCGCGCGCAATATCCGGCGATTCCGGTGGTGATCGTGTCGGCCAGCGACGACGGCGCGACGATCCGGCGCTCGCTCGATTTCGGCGCCTCCGGCTTCATTCCGAAGCGCTTCGGCGTGGACGTCCTGCGCGACGCCATCATGAAGGTGATGGACGGCGAAATCTGGTTGCCGCCCGACACTGATCTCGCCGCCGGCGCCGATCCGGAGATGACCAAGCTGCGCGACCGCCTGGTGACGCTGACGCCGCAGCAGGTGCGCGTGCTGATGATGCTGTCGCAGGGGCTGCTCAACAAGCAGATCGCCTATGAGCTCGGCGTCTCCGAGGCGACCATCAAGGCGCATGTCTCGGCCATCCTGCAGAAGCTCGGCGTCGAGAGCCGCACGCAGGCGGTGATTGCGGCCGCGAAGATCGCGGGAAGTGCCTGGCGGCAGGATGTCCCGACCGGGAAGTGAGGGGCTGATCGTCTCAATAAGCACGCTGGGCATGACCATCTGCGGCGCCGCACTCCGCGCTAAATCCTCATGGTGAGGAGCGCCGCGCCGCACGCATCTTGACGTATGACGACACTGTCTCTGGCGCGGCGCGTCTCGAACCATGAGGCCCGACCGAGGCCTCGCCCTTCGAGACGCGCGCCTCGGGCGCGCTCCTCAGGGTGAGGAGCGGCATTTTCGGCGCGGGAGCCAAGGATCGAGTTGAGCAGGAAGCCAGGGTCTTTGTTAGATCCATCGCGACACACCTCCTCAGTCTCGCGGCGCCATCAGCGTCCGAGCTTTGAGCTTTACTCGCCCTCCTCAAGATAGAGGGCGCAGGGAAGGCCGGGCGCTGGCCGCGCCCGTGGCCCGCCTGCAACAAAAAAAGCAGGCGGCAGTCACCACAGGTCTGGCCGAACACACCCGGCCCTCCCTGCGCGATGGTTTTGACGGCTGCTCCGAGCTCTCCCCGGGGACCGGCGTTCTTGCCCCCGTCGTCCGTAACATCGTCGCTACGGACTTGGCATCAGCACCGGGATGCCAGGACCACACGGCTTGACCGTGCGCGCCGGATCGTTCGTCCGCGAGCCCTAAGCCCGCTGCAACCCGACGCGCCCACCGCATCCCGCACCCCACGTTCGTGACGATCGCGAAGCGCCCCTCATGGCGGGCACGGGACGACTCAAGGGATAGCATGATTTCTGGGAAAAAGAAATGAAAATCTTGGTTGTTCGGGCCGAATGATGGGCAGATCGGAGCCGGTCTCGCCCTCGACAGTCTCGATGAATGCGATTGACGGCCGGCACATCGTGCCAACTCAATCCTGTGCTAATGAGGCGCGAGGTTCGGCCGTGGCATTGGCTGGGGAAGGGCAAGTCCGGTGACACAGAAAGATCCCCGCTTGTTGTCGATCGGTGCCGTTACCGAGGCGGCGCTTGCACGAATAACGCGGCGCGAGCATTGTGCTTGCTTGGTGGTGAGGAAGAAAAAGGGAACGCCGCTTGTCCCGAACATGCATGTGGAAGCGCAGGATCGGCGTGCGGCGGGTTGGGAGCGGGTCACGGATCTGATCGATCGGATCGCGCGAACCTGTGCGCCCATTTTCGAGCCCTCCGCGGACATGCCCTGGGAAGACTGGATGCGTGTCATCACGCTGCCGCCCCAAATCGCGTCGCTCACTGAGGTGACCGACGTCCGCCTGTATGGCAGCCATCTGCGGCGGCTTCCGCCCGAGATCGCCCAGATGACATCGCTGCGAAATCTGGACGTCTACACATCATATTCGCTGCATTGGCTGCCTTACGAAGTGACGCGATGCAGCCAGCTTGTCGACAGCCGGATGAGCACGCGCGCGCTTTATGGCAATCGACGGACGAGGCTGCCATTCCCGCCCCTGTCTCGTCCAATCGAATCTCTGCTTCCTTCGACTTGCAGCGTTTGTGATCGGCCGTTCGGCGAGAGTGCCCCGCAACTGTTCTGGACGACGCAGCGCGTGGGCACGGATGTCGTTCCACTCCTGATCCACGGCTGCTCGAAGACTTGCATCGACTCCGTCCCGTCCGCGCCGCCCGGCTTCTTCGAGCGTCCGCACCGGGGTGGCGGAGGCGTTGGAATGCCGGTCTTGGATCGCTTTTAGGCAATCGCGAGCATCTCATGTTCAGGTTGACGTCGCGGAGACAATGCTCAGGGCTGGTGATTGGATGTGCCGCCCTTTGGATGGTGCAAATATCGCCAGGGATTGCCTGCTCCTCCATGTCGCTCGCGACCGAGGAGGAATGGTTTTCGCGCGCCTCCGCGGTCCTTGTCGTGCACCTCACGTCGGTCCAAGAGAGTCCTGCGCCAGGCGATATGAAGGGAGGCTACAAGCAGATCATCGAAGCGTCGGTCCAAACGATCGAGGTCATCAAGGGAAGGCCGCCGGAGGACGGAAGGGTGAGGAGCGCACCATTTGGATATGGCAATTGCACGCTCCCTCTGCTGGCGGGAGCTGATTACATCTTCTTTCTGCGAGATGGCGAGCCAAACATCACAGTCCTCACCGGCTCTGCTGGACCCATCTTGAACCTAGACGGGATCGAGGTTCGTGAGAGGCTGGAGAAGTTGCGGTCGCTGGCGAGATAGCGATGTGAAGCCTGCTGCCGATCGACCCGGATTCACGGCGGCTAACCGGCCCTTGCGCGTGTCGGCAATTTCTTCACAACTTCGCCCACCTCCCGCTGCGCAAGCCGAAGTTCGTAGATCTTCTGCAGGTTGAGCCAGAATTCGGGGCTGCTGCCGAACCAGTGGCCGAGTCGCAGCGCCGTATCCGCCGTGATCCCTCGCTGGCCGTTGATGATCGCGGTGATCCGATTGACGGGCACGTCGAGCTGACGCGATAACTCCGCAGCTGACATGCCGAGTTCGTCGAGCTCTTCGGCGAGATGAACTCCCGGATGGATGGGGGCGCGTGCCATGGTGTGCCTCCTAGTGATAATCGACGATTTCGACATTGACAGGGCCGGGCGAGCCGGGCGGCCATTCGAAACATATCCGCCATTGATAGTTGATGCGGATGCTGTACTGGCCTTGGCGATTGCCTTTGAGCGCCTCCAGCCGATTTCCCGGTAGCGAGCCGAGATCCTTCAAACTCGTCGCAGCTTCAAGCCGGTCGAGCCGTATCTCAGCCTGCTTGGCAAAACCAGAAAATTCCCTAACGGCTTCGCCATTGGCAAAGCGCTCGGTCCTTTTATCCCGGTAGCCGACAATCATGGAGATAGGTTAACAGAAATTATGAGTTACGTAAAGCATAAATATCCTAAGTTGGGCTCCGTTGCCCGAGTGTCCTCCGACCACGCCGCCGACACCCGCTACACAAAGCGCCTCACGAACCTCAACGTCGTCTCCGCCACCTCGCGCCAGCCGTTGTCGATGGTCAGCGAGTGGCCGCGTTGTGGAAGCTGGGCGAACTCGGTGACGGCGTGCGGGTTGCGTTTCTGCACCTCATAGGCCGCGTGGGCGACGGAAGGCGGCACGGTGTGGTCCTGTTCGCCGGAGATGATCAGCAGCGGTCCGCGGTTCGCGGCCTCGCTGTCGACGCGGGCCTCGGTCCAGGGGTTGAGGTTGGCGCTCGCGGCCTGGAAGATCGGGCGGCCGGGGGCCGGCGCCTGATACGCGGCGTAGAGGTCGTCGCTCTCGGTCTCGGGCACCGCGTTGGCGAAGGCGTAGCGGAATTCCTCGGGCGTGAGACTGACGTTGCGGCCGGCATTGGCCGGGTTCTGCAGCACCGGCCAGGCCGAACGCAGCGCCGGGATCGGCAGCGGCAGCACGCCGCGGAACGGCGCCGGATCGATCGCGACGGTCGCGGCTGATAGTCCACGGCCGGCGAGAATTTGCGCGATCAGGCCGCCGAAGGAATGGCCGATCAGGGCCGGCCGCTGGTCGAGCCTGCCTGCGATCGCGGCGAAGTGGGCGGCCACTTCGCCAATGGTCTCGGGGGCGGCGGCGCCGCCAATCTCCGCGGGCCAGCCGGGCGCCAGCGCGGCATAGCCCGCCGCGCTGAACAGCTCGGCCCAGCGGTCCCACGAACTGGGCTTCAGCCACAGGCCATGAATGAAGATGACCGTGGGCTTGTGCGAGGCGTTGGCCTCTCCAATCGCCTCGTCGAGGGACTGCGTCGTCATGCTCGGCGTCCTCTTGCATGGGATTGGAGAGGCCCTGTGAGATCAGCGCGACGACGGCGCGTTGAGGAAGGCGTCGATCGCGGCGACCGTTGCTGCCGGCTGTTCTTCCATCAGCCAGTGGCCGGAGCCGTCGATGACCAGCCCCTGCACGTTGTCGGCGCCGGCCCTTGTTACCGCGGCCATCGTGGCGCCGAACGATGCGCCGCCGCCGATCGCCAGAACCGGCATCGTCAGCTTGCCGTGCGCCGCGAGCCAGGCGCGGTTGTCGATCGCGTCCTGGTCGAACGCGGCGAACTGGCCGAAGCCGGCATGCATCCGGCCCGGGCCGGCGTAGAGCTGCGCGTAGTGGACCCGCGCGGCTTCCGGGAAGTTCTTCGGATTTGCCGAGAACTCGTTCCAGAAGCGGTCGAGATAGATGCGCTCGCGGCCCTCGACCAGGCGCTCCATGTCCGGGCCGCCGAAGCGGAAGTGCCACAGCAGAGGGTTCTTCAAAATTTCTTCCCACGGGCCGATGCCCGGCACCGGCGCATCCATCAGCACCAGCTTTGTCACCCGGTCGGAGTGCCGCGCGGCCAGCGCGTAGGCGACCATGTTGCCGATGTCGTGCGCCACGACCTCGGCGGTGCGGGCGCCCAGCGCGTCCATCACGCCGGCGATGTCCTCGGCCTGGTTGGCCTTCTCGAACCCTTTGTCGGCGCGGGCGGAGAGGCCGAGGCCGCGCAGATCGGGCACGATCACGGTGTGGTTGGCGGAGAGCTTGGCGGCGAGCGGCACCCACATGTCGCCGGTGTCGCCATAGCCGTGCAGCAGCACCACGGCCGGCCCGGTGCCGCCGACGCGGACGTGGATCGTGGTGCCGTTGGTCGGGATCTCCTGGGTGCGGAAGCTCGCCGGAAATTGGCCGGGCGCCTCGGTGGCGTCGGCCAGGGCTGCGCCGGCCAGCGCGATGAGCGCGGTGGCGGCGAGGGCGGTTCGTTGCAGCAGGCGGGGCAGGGTCATGGTGGTCTCCTTTGGGGTCTGTCGATGCAGGCAAAGCTAGACTGGAGCGGTTCGCGGTATTAGAGGGGTGTCACACCAAGGATTTTTGATCTGGACGCAAAGATGATGCTGGCCAGCGCCGATCGTGCCCGCGATCTCGAGGTGTTCTGCGCCGTCGCCGACAGCGGCAGCTTCTCGGCTGCGGGGCGTGCCCTCAGCCTGACGCCATCGGCGGTCAGCCGCACGCTCGACCGCATCGAGATCAGGCTCGGCGCGCGGCTGCTGTTGCGGTCGACGCGCGCGCTGACGCTGACGGCCGAGGGGCAGGCCTATCTCGCCGCCGCGCGACGCATCCTCGCCGACCTCGACGAGGCCGAGCAGGCGATCGCCGACCAGGGCGCGCCGCGCGGGCGCATCCGGGTCAGCGCGGCGATCTCGCACGGCCGCCTCTGCATCGTGCCGCTGCTCGGCGAGTTCGTGCGGCGCTATCCGAACATCCTGGTCGACATCCATCTCGGCGACGGCCTCGTCGACATCGCGGCGGGGCAAGCGGACGTGGCGATCCGTGGCGGCCCGCTGGCCGACAGCGCGCTCACGGCGCGCCGTCTCAGCGACAACGGCCGCAGCATCGTGGCTTCGCCGGATTATCTCGCGCGCTGGGGCGTGCCGCAGACGCCCGAAGATCTGCACAACCACAACTGCCTGAATTTCAGCTTCCGACGCGCCGAGCCGGTGTGGCCGTTCCGGCGCGACAGCGTCGACTACGCGCTGAAGCTGCGCGGCGCCATCGAAGCCAACAGCGGCGACACGCTGACCGAGCTCGCGCGCGATGGCGTCGGCATCGCCCGCGTCGGCGATTTCAGCCTGGGCAACGCGATTGCTGAGGGCCGACTGGTGCGGCTGCTCGAGGCATACAATCCCGGCGACCGGGAGGTCTTCCACGCGGTGTTCGTCGGCGGCGCCAACACGCCGGCGCGGGTGCGCGTGTTCGTGGACTATCTGGTGGAGCGGATGAGCGCGCGGACAGCATAGCGGCGGCCGTGGTCCGCTCG
This sequence comes from Bradyrhizobium sp. HKCCYLR20261, assembly GCF_051168435.1. Taxonomy (NCBI): domain Bacteria; kingdom Pseudomonadati; phylum Pseudomonadota; class Alphaproteobacteria; order Hyphomicrobiales; family Nitrobacteraceae; genus Bradyrhizobium; species Bradyrhizobium sp. HKCCYLR20261. Next base: position 604,667 of record NZ_JBNPUZ010000001.1, on the reverse strand, counting down.
TCTGCTCTGGCCATCGAGTCTCCCAACGCGTGAGGACGCGCGATCATGCGGCCAATGGCGCGCGTGCCGGCCTGCACGCCGGCTTCCCGCCAAGCCCCAACCTTGTCATGGCGCCGCTACCTGTCATAAATCTGTACCTTGTAACGCAAGGTACCTCGTGATATCTATTCATCCATGACCGAACAGATGCAGGTGCAGCTCAAGAAGGGAGCGCTCGAATTGTGCGTTCTGGCGCTGTTGGCGCGGGGGGAGAGCTATGCCTATGAGATCGCCAGCTCGCTCTCCGCTGGCGTGGGCATGGGCGAGGGAACGATCTATCCCCTGATGCGGCGCATGCAGGATGACAAGCTGGTTGAAACGCGCCTTGCGGAATCCAACAGCGGTCCGCCGCGCAAATACTATCGGCTGACGCCGGCCGGACGCGCCGCTTTCACGGCGCAGAAGCGCGAGTGGCGCTCGTTTGCCGACGCCGTCAACAAACTGCTGGGAGACCGCTGATGGATCGCGTCACGTTCCTCTCTCTCCTGAGAGACGGTCTCGCCGGGTTGCCTGCGCGCGAGGTCGACGAGATCGTCGCCGACTACATGTCCTATTTCGACGAAGCCGCCGCGTCCGGACGCGACGAGGTGGAGGTCGCAGCGGCGTTGGGCGATCCGCGCCGGCTGGCGCGGGAGCTGCGCGCCGAGACTGGGCTGCGTCTCTGGGAAAATCACCGCACCCTCGGCAACTCCGCCACCGTGCTGCTCGCGCTCGGCGGATTGGCGACGGTCGACATCCTGCTGCTGCTGCCGCTGCTGTTCGCGGTGCTGCTCTTCACGGTCGCCGTCGCTCTCGTCGTGTTCGTGCTCGGCGTCGTTGGCCTCGGACTGCTGCTCAGTCTCTTCAAGGCCGGGCACTTCGCCTCGATGGCCGCGATGGCCTTGCGCGCGGTGGCCGGCATCGGCCTCGTCGCCGGCAGCGTCGGCTGCGGCGCGCTGCTGCTGCTCGCGCTCAACGCCGCGGTGAGGATGCTCGGCAACTATGCCCGGCTGCACTACCGGCTGCTCAAGCCGGAACATGATTTGGCCTAGTCACGGATCTGAGGTGCGCGATGGGTGGACGGCTTGGACGGATTGCGGCGGTGTCGCTGAGCATCGCGGTCGTGTGCGGCACCATTACAGCGCTGGCGTCGGCGCAGGACTGGGTCGATGGCGGTGATCTGCCATGGACACGCATCAACTGGTCGGGACGGTCGTGGGCAGGGACGCCGCGCCATTGCGCCGGGATGCCCTCGTCGACCACGGCCGACTCGCGCGAGCGCCGCACGGTCGATCTGGGCTGGTCGGGCAGCAGCGCCGTCGTGATCAGGATTCCGGCGCAGGTGCATTTCAAGCCAGGGCCGTCGCCGCAGGCGAGCGTCGCGGGCGATCCCGGGATCGTCGAGCACGTGCGGCTGAACAACGGCCAGCTTGAATGGGATCCGGTCGCGTGGGGCAACACGCTCGATTGCCTCAGGGCAGACGATCTCGTCGTCCAGCTCTCCGGCCCCGCGGTGTCATCCTGGACCGTGAGCGGATCGGCCAGCCTCGATCTCGCCGACCTCCAGCAGGATGCGGTGCAGATCGCGGCGCGCGGCAGCGGCATTGTGACGGCCAGCGGCCGCGTCCGCGAGGCGAGCGTCGAGGCGGCCGGCTCCGGCGAGGTCGATCTCGGCCGCCTCGCGATCGGGACGACCACAGCCGACCTGCATGGCAGCGGCCATCTTAAGCTCGCCGACAGCAGGCAGGACTCGCTCCGCCCTACGCTGCGCGGCAGCGGGACCGTCACTGCGAGCGGAACGGCGCAGACCATTTCGTTGGAGGCGGCGGGCTCCGGGCGCGCCGATCTTGGCCGGCTGGTCGCCGATCGCGCCAATGTGACGGTTCGCGGCAGCGGCGATGTCGACCTCGCGCCGCGCCAGGACGCCGACATCTCGGTTTCCGGCAGCGCGGTGGTGCGGCTGCACGGCGCGGTGGCGCGGCTCAACTCGCATGTCTCGGGCTCAGCCCGGGTCAAGCAGGTGCCCTAGGTCATTGCTGGCCCGGCTACTCCGCCGCCACCATCTGCTGGATGCGCCACTGCCCGAGCAGCGCGCGCAACGACGCCGGCTTCAGCGGCTTGTTGAGCACGGCGATGTTCTCGTCGCGGGCGGCGGCGCGGACGTGGGGGCTGCGGTCGGCGGTGATCAGGATCGCGGGCAGCGCCTCGTTGAAGCGGCGGCGGATGTCGCGGATCGCGGCGATGCCGTTGCCGCGGTCGAGGTGGTAGTCGACCAAGAGGCCGGTGACGGCGCCGTTGCGGGCGGCGATGGCCTCTTCCGCGGATTCAGGATCGGGGACAGCGATGACCTCGGCGTCCCAGGCGGTGAGCAGAGTGCGCATGCCGTCGAGGATCGCCGGATCGTTCTCGATGCACACGATCAGCGCGCCCGCGATCGGCGTCTTGGCGAGCGGCGTGGCACTGGTGACGGCGGCGGTGTGGTTGATGGCTTTTGCGATCGGCACGGTGACGGAGAACACCGAGCCGCGGCCGGGCCGCGAGTCCAGCGCGATGCCGTGATTGAGCACGCGGGCGATGCGCTCGACGATGGAAAGGCCGAGGCCGAGGCCGCGGGCGATGCGCGCGCCCTGTTCGAGGCGGTGGAATTCCTTGAAGATCTCGCCGCGCTTGACCGGGGGAATGCCGACGCCGGTGTCGTAGACGCCGATCTGCAGCGAGGTGCCGTGGCGGCGGCAGCCGACCAGCACGCGGCCATTGGGGGTGTATTTGATGGCGTTGGAGATGAAGTTCTGCAGCAGACGGCGCAGCAGCAGGCGGTCGGATTCGACCGGGAGTGAGCACGGCACGAAGATCAGATCGAGGCCCTTGGCGCGCGCGGCCGGCGCGAACTCGATCTCCAGCGAGCGCATCAGATCGGCCATCTTGAAGCTCGACACCGACGGGGTCATCGCGCCGGCATCGAGCCGAGAGATGTCGAGCAGGGCGCCGAGGATCTCCTCGATCGCTTCGAGAGAGTCGTCGATGTTCTCGACCAGGCGCGAGTCCTCGCCCGGGGTCTGGCGCTCGACCAGGCTCGTGACGTAGAGCCGCGCCGCGTTTAGCGGCTGCAGGATGTCGTGGCTGGCGGCGGCGAGGAAGCGGGTCTTGGAAATGTTGGCATCTTCCGCAGCGCTCTTGGCGACCGCGAGCTCCGAGTTCAGCCGTGTCAATTCCTCGGTGCGGTCGCGCACGCGTTTTTCGAGCGTGGCGTTGGCGCGCTCCAGCGCCTCGGCCGCCTCGAACGATGGCGTGACGTCGGTGAAGGTGATGACGAGGCCGCCGTCCGGCATTTTGTTGGTGCGGACCTCGATCACCATGTGGCGGTCGGCGAGGCGCTCCAGATACGGCTCGCCCTCGGTGGTGTAGGCGGCGAGCCGGCGCGCCAGCAGCGCCTCGCTGTCCTCATAGGTCGGCGCGCCGATCGTGCCCATGAATTCGAGAATCTCGCGCAAGGGACTGCCGATCTGCACCAGATGCGGCGGCAGGCCGAGCAGATCGACGAACTGGCCGTTGGAGCAGATCAGCTGCAGGTCGGCGTCGAACACCGCGATGCCCTGGCGGACGTGGTTGAGCGCGGTCTGCAGGATCTCGCGGTTGAAATGCAGCGCGGCGTGGGAATCGTCGAGCAGCTTCAGCGCTGCCTTGGCGGAGACCGTGCGCTTGCGCAGCAGCAGCGACATCACGAGGCGCGACGACGCCGCGCCGATCGAGGAGGCGATCAGGTGCTCGGCATGGCGCAGCAGCTCGAAATCGGCGGGCGCCGCCGGGTCCAGCGACATGTTGCGCTGGAGCGCGAAGGCCTCGAACGAGGCGCGGGCGCGGTCGGGGCCGAGATATTGGCCGACCGTGCTCTGGATGTCCTGCACGGTGACGGTGGAGCGCCAGCGGCGGAAGCTCGGCGCGCTCGGCGTCAGCTCCGCCGGCACGAACAGATCGGCCTGCAGCAGCTCGATCGACGACGGTTGCCGCGCCAAGGACAGCACGATGTAGGTCAGCAAATTGAGCGACAGGCTCCACAGCACGCCATGCAGCAGCGGCGGCAAATCGGTGCCGAGCAGCGCCTGCGGCCTGAGCGCCTCGAGTCCGAACGGGCCGTGCTGCAGGAACAGGATGCCGGCGGTGGAGGTGTCGAGGAAGCTCGGGATGAACAGCGTGTAGAGCCACACCGCGAAGCCGACCAGCATGCCGCCCATCGCGCCGCGCGCGGTGGCGCGCCGCCACAACAGGCCGCCGAAGAAGCTCGGCGCGAGCTGCGCGATCGCCGCGAACGACAGCAGGCCGATCGCGGCGAGCTGCGCGGTGCCGAGCGCGCGGTAGTAGAAATAGGCCATCACCATGATGGCGAAGATCGCGATGCGGCGGGTGCCGAGCAGGAACCCGGCGAAGTCGCGGCCGATCTCGCGCTGCGCCTCCTGGCGCTGCAGCACCAGCGGCACGACGATGTCGTTGCACACCATGATCGACAGCGCGACGCATTCGACGATCACCATCGCGGTCGCCGCCGACAGGCCGCCGACGAACACCAGGATCGACAGCCATTGCGAGCCCGCCTCGATCGGCAGCGCCAGCACGTACATGTCGCTGTCGACGGCGCCGAATGGGAAGGTGACGAGGCCGGCGAGCGCGATCGGGATCACGAACAGATTGATCGCGACGAGATACAGCGGGAACAGCCAGCGCGCGCGCGACACTTCGGCGTCGCTGGCGTTCTCGACCACGCTGACATGGAACTGGCGCGGCAGCAGCATCGCGGCGCAGAACGACAGCAGCGTCATGGTGAGGAAATTGCCGATGCCTGGCACATATTCCAGCGCGCGCTCGGCCTCCGGCGATTTCATCGCGCGCTCGATCAACTCGACCGGCGAGAACATCACGAAGGTCACGAAGGCGCCGGCGGCGATGAAGGCGACCAGCTTGATGATCGATTCGGTCGCGACCGCCAGCATCAGGCCGTGCTGATGCTCGGTGGCGTCGGTCTGCCGCGTGCCGAACAGCACCGCGAACACAGCCATCGCGAGCGTCACCATCAGCGCCATGTCGCCGACGATCGGGATATGGGCGAAGGCGCGGTCGTCGATCAGGATGGTCTGCAGCGAGGAGGCGACGGCCTTGAGCTGCAGGGCGATGTAGGGCACGGAGCCGATGATCGCGATCAGCGCCACGGTGGCCGCCACCGCCTGGCTCTTGCCGTAGCGCGCGCCGACGAGGTCGGCCACCGAGGTGATGTTCTGCGTCTTGGCGAGATGGATCACGCGGCGGAGCAGCGGCGTGCAGGCGCCGACCATCAGGATCGGGCCGAGATAGATCGCGAGGAAATCGACGCTGGTGCGCGAGGCGAAGCCGACCGAGCCGAAGAACGTCCAGGAGGTGCAGTAGATCGCGAGCGACAGCGGGTAGATCAGCCCGGCCAGCCGCGACGGCCGCCGCCCCCCGGCCCGGTTGCCGCGGCTCGCGACCAGGAACAGGAACCCGATATAGCCGAACGCGGCCAGGATCACGCCCCAGTCGTGCAGCATGTGTCGCGCGAACTCCTCGATCGCTCCGCCCTAGGGATTGGACGGCGAGCTTAGCGCGTTGGGGGAGGTGGGGCGATAGCGATGTGGCAGGGGCGGGGGGAATGCAGCGGCGTCGTTAAGGGCGGGCGTTCGCCTCATGAACATGAGAGCCGACGTCGTCGCAGCGGGGTCGGTCTGCTCCCCTCCCCCTTGCGGGGAGGGGTCGGGGGTGGGGGTCTCCGGGCGCTGAATTCAATGAGGCGCGCGTCGTCCCATTTGAAGTTGACTTCGATAGTTGCAGGCTTGTGAGCCCGGGCCCTCACGACCAGCGGGACTCGTGGACCCCCACCCCCGACCCCTCCCCGCAAGGGGGAGGGGAGCGCACCGCCGTCGCGTTGACGTGTGCGGGCTCACCACAACAAGTCGAATCTACTCCGCCGCGAGCGGCTTCTTGTGCAGCGCCAATCCCAGCCGTTCCCACACCTGCAGCAAGGCCTCCGCCAGGCGATCGATCAGGCCGTCGTCGTGATAGGGCGAGGGCGTGATGCGCAGGCGCTCGGTGCCCTTGGCGACGGTGGGATAGTTGATCGGCTGGATGTAGATGCCGTGCTCTTCCAGCAGCAGGTCGGAGGCCTGCTTGCACTTCTCGGGATCGCCGACGAACAGCGGCACGATGTGGGTGTCGTTGTCCATGACAGGCAGGCCGGCGGCGTTGAGGATCGCCTTGACGCGCGCGGCCCGGTCCTGATGGCGCTCGCGCTCCCAGCTCGACGACTTCAGATGCTTGATCGCGGCCGTCGCGGCCGAGCAGATCGGCGGCGGCAACGCGGTCGTGAAGATGAAGCCCGGCGCGTAGGAGCGCACGGCGTCGATGATCTCGCCCTTGGCGGCGATGTAGCCGCCGAGGCAGCCGAACGCTTTCGCCAAGGTGCCTTCGAGAATGTCGATGCGATGCATGACGCCGTCGCGCTCGGCGATGCCGCCGCCGCGCGGGCCGTACATGCCGACGGCATGCACCTCGTCGACATAGGTCATCGCGTTGTAGCGCTCGGCGAGATCGCAGATCGCGGCCAAAGGTGCGACGTCGCCGTCCATCGAATACAGGCTCTCGCAGGCGATCAGCTTCGGCCGGTTCGGGCCGGCGGCGATCAGCAGCTGCTCGAGATGGGCGAGATCGTTGTGGCGCCAGATCTGGCGCTCGCAGCCGGACTGGCGCACGCCCTCGATCATCGAATTGTGGTTCAGCGCGTCCGACAGGATCAGGCAGTCCGGGATCAGCTTGGCGAGCGTCGCGATGCCGGTCTGGTTGGAGACGTAGCCGGAGGTGAACAACAGCGCCGCTTCCTTGCCGTGGAGGTCGGCGAGCTCGGCTTCCAGTTGCACCAGGGGATGATGCGTGCCGGCGATGTTGCGGGTGCCGCCGGCGCCGGTGCCGACGCGGGTCGCGGTCTCGACCATCGCGCCGACCACCTTCGGGTGCTGGCCCATGCCGAGATAATCGTTGGAGCACCAGATCACGACATTGCGCGGACCGCTCGGCGAGTGCCAGGTCGCATGCGGGAACCGGCCGGCGATGCGTTCGAGATCGGCGAAGACCCGGTAGCGGCGCTCATCATGCAGACGACCGAGGGCGGCACTGAAGTACTGGCTGTAGTCCATCGCGAGACCTGACGTGCTGCGCTGCAGCGCAGCGCCTGGAACGGACCCTCTAAGCAGCGGGGGCTTAAGGCCTTCTTAGAGCTTTTCCAGAGCGGCTGTCGAGCCGGAATCCCACGGCAGGAGTTGGGCGTTTTGTCCAAGGTTCACACAGGGATCGCCCGATCTGGACAGCACCACGCTCGCATTGCGGCGAGCGCGCGGCAGCCTCAGGTGGTGCGATAGTGCAGCACGCCGTCGACCTCGCGGGCGGTCAGGCGGCCCTCGACCAGCATGTAGTTGACGTGCGCGATCAGCTCGCCGGCGGCAAAGCCCATCTGGTGCGGGTCGAGCACGTGCTTGTGGAACACGACCGGCACCAGCTGCGCGGAGGTCTTGGTCTCGTCGCGGCAGGCGTCCGCGATCATCCGGCAGCGCTCCTCGTGATGATCGGCGAGCTGCTTGATGCGGGTCTTGAGGCCGTAGAACGGCACGCCATGGCCGGGCAGCACCAGGAGATCATAGGGCAGTGTGGTGGTCAGGCTCGCCAGCGACGCCAGATATTCGCCGAGCGAGTTCTGGTCCGGCTCGACCGCCCAGACGCTGACATTCGGCGAGATCTTGCTCAGCACCTGGTCGGCGGACAGGAACAGCTTGTCGGCGGCGCAATACAGCATCACTTGGTCGAGCGCGTGGCCGCCGCCGGTGATCACCTTGAAGCGGCGGCTGCCGATCTGGATCTCGTCGCCATGCGAGATGCGCTTGTAGGAGGCCGGCAGCACCGAGACACGCTTGAGATAATCCTGGCCGCGGCCGAGCAGCTTGTCGGTCAGGGTCTCGTCCATGCCGTGGCGGCGGAAGAACAGATGCTGCGCGGTGCGCCGCTCCTCGGCGTGGCGGCTCTGATGATAGACCGATTGCAGGTATTCGACCTGCGACATCAGCAGCGGGCAGGCGAAGCGCTCGACGATCCAGCCGGCGAGCCCGACATGGTCGGGATGCGAATGGGTGACGATCAGCCGGCTGATCTTCACATGCTTGAGAGGGCCGTCGAGCAGTTGCGTCCAGGCGGCGATCGACTCCTCATTGCCGAAGCCGGAATCCACCGCGACCCAGCCATCGCCGTCGGCGAGCAGATAGATGTTCACATGGTTGAGCCGGAACGGCAGCTTCAGCCGCAGCCACAGCACGCCGGGCGCGACCTCGACGACCTGGTCCTCACCGGGATGCTGCTCCCAGGGGTAGCGCAGGGCTTCGGCGGAGGAAGTGGCGGTGTCGGTCTTGGTCATGTCTCATCGATTAACGGCCGCCGCGGGCGAGCGCCAGCCGAAAAAACACGCCGGAGACACATGGCTGCGTGGCATTCCGGGGCGCGGCAGGCGGGGGCCTCATGGTTCGAGACGCGCCGCGAGCGACTTTCCCGCCTCATGCTGGCACGATCGGCGCGGCGCTCCTCACCATGAGGCTCTGGCACCGAAGCGGGTCGTGCACACCGACCATGAAGAGCGAGGTTTCGTTTCGATCTTTTCTCCGGTTTCCCTGTGCCGACTTCAAACCCTCACCCTGAGGGCCCGCCGGAAGGCGGGCGTCTCGAAGGGCAAGGCCCGGGCTGCAACTACGCCGCCCTGATGTTGGTCAGGAACGCATCGACCTCGGCGCGCAAGGTCTCCGCCTCGCGGCGCAGCGCGTCGGAGGCGCTGAGCACCTCGTTCGCGGACGTGCCGGCCTGCGCCGAGGCGCTGGAGACGCCGGTGATGTTGTGCGACACCTCGCTGGTGCCCGAGGCCGCCTGCTGGATGTTGCGGGCGATCTCATGCGTGGCGGTGCCCTGCTGCTCCACGGCGGCGGCGATCGCGGTGGTGACGTTGTCGATCTCGGCGATGGTGCCGCCGATGTTGCGGATCGCGGCCACGGCCGACGTGGCCACCTGCTGCATCCCCGCGATCTGGGTGCGGATCTCGTCGGTGGCCTTGGCGGTCTGGCTGGCGAGGCTCTTCACCTCCTGGGCGACGACTGCGAAGCCGCGGCCCGCTTCGCCGGCGCGCGCGGCCTCGATGGTGGCGTTGAGCGCCAGCAAATTGGTCTGCGAGGCGATCGCCTGGATCAGGTCGACCACGACGCTCACGCGGCTCGCATTCTCCGCGAGACCCTGCATCGTCGAGTCGGTGGCGCCGGCTTCCTCGACCGCCTTCTTGGCAATCTGCGCCGAGGTCACGACCTGGCGGCCGATCTCGGCGATCGAGGACGACAATTGCTCGGTGCCGGCCGACACGGTCTGCACGTTGACCGAGGTCTCCTCGGCCGCGGCGGCGACCGCGCTGACCAGCGAGTTGGACTGATCCGCGGTCTGCGACATGCTCTGCGCGGTGCTCTGCATCGCGGTCGCGGAATTCTGCAGATTGCCAAGCGCGCTGCGCACGGTGGCCTCGAACTCGGCGATCCGCGCTTCCATGCGCGTGGCGCGTTCGGCCTTCGCGGCACTCTCGCGCTCCTGAGCAGCAGCCAGCGTGCGGGCCTGGATCATGTTGTCACGGAACACCTGCAAGGTGTCGACCATGGCGCCGATTTCGTCGCGCTGCTTGGACGCGGCAATCTCGCTGTCGAGGTCGCCGCTCGACAAGGTCTGCATCGCCTGCTGCAGCCGCTTGATGCGGCGCAGGATGTTGCCGCCGACATAGAGCCAGACGAACAGCACTGAGCCGAGCAGGGTGGCCGCGCCCGCGCCGATCATGCCGAGCGTCGCGAGCTCGATCTTCTGGCCCGCCGCGCTGGTCGATCCTTCCGTGGACTTGCGGACGCCTTCGACGAGCTGCTGCACGCTGATGTCGAGGCCGACATTGAGCTTCCGCGTCTCCTCCAGCACCGTCTGGCCGTAGTCGTTGGCGTCGAGCTCCTTCTCGCGGGTCTTGAACACGCGCTCCTTGCCTTCGCCGAGCGCGGCGAGCTTCATCGCGGCGTCGTGGATCGCCTTGGTGCTGCGGCCGCTCGGCAGCAGCTCGAGGTTGGATTTCAACTGCGCTGCAGAGTCCTTGAACTGCCGCTCGACGGTGTCCAGCGTGTCGCTGTCATTGGCGGACAACGCGGCCGCCATCTGCGCCACGATCAGGTTGCCGGATGCGATGACGTTGCCGAGCTGCTCGACGAAGCGCGCCGCCGCGGTGGCGTCGTCGGCGGAGACCTCGGCGGCGCCGAGCACGGCGTTGAGCTGGGTCTGCGCATCCAGCATCGGCTCGTTGGCCGCCTTGGTGAACTCGTCCTGCGCCTTGCGCAGCGAATCGTACTGCTTGTTGTGCGTGGCCGCGACGGCCAGCCGTTCGCGGGCCGCCGACACCAGGCTCTGATTGGCTTCGTTGATGTTCTTGATGGTCTCCGCGAGCGGGGCGATCACGCTCTTCTCGGCGCCAAGCGCGCTGATCTCGCCGAGGCGCTGTTGGGCGGCCTTCTGGATCTCCTGCATCTTCTTCAGGCGATCGTTGAGTGCGTCCTCGCTCTGCGATCCCAGCAGGGCCGGACCGAGGCTTGCGAGGCTCGCGCTCTGCGCCAGCAGTTGCAGGCTGGAGGTGAGGCGCGGAATGTCGCGGCCGGACAGCTCGACCATGGTGCCGCCGATCTGGCGCAGCATCAGTCCCGCCGCGACGCTGATCGCGATCGCCATGCCGGCGATCACCGCAAAGGCCGCGAACAGACTGCCGCGGACGCCCCATCTGGGCCGCAGGAATCCGAACACCCTGCCTACGCTGAACCGAATCGCCATCTTTGTTCCCCCGAACGCACGCTACTTAGAGCTGAAGCTTGCGAGGAGTATCGCCGTCGGCGGTTAACAAATCCGAGGAATTAGCTCGTCGATGCTGATTTTTTGCGCAGAACCACTTTTCACGGCGCGGGATTTAAGGGTTTGGCCATGTTTATGAGTTCCGCGCGGTGAACTGTTCGAACACAACGGGCAAACAAAAAGGCCGGCATCGCTGCCGGCCTTCCCGTCGTTTGTTGTCGTTGACGCCTTGCAGATCAGTAGCGGGCCGCCACCGGCATGCCCCAGTTGAAGCGGTAGTTCACACCGGCCTTGAAGGTGTGGTCGTCGGTGGTGAAGCTGCCGGTCGGAACCAGCGCGGCGGGCGCCGCGAAGGTGGCGCTGCCGAAATTGTAATACTGATACTCGGCCTTGGCCGACCAGTTCGGCGCGAACATGTATTCGAGGCCGCCGCCGACGGTCCAGCCGTTGCGGTGGTCGCCCGAGGTGGCGAAGCCGATCGGATTGCCGGCCAGCGTCACCTTCTCGTTGTTGTCGGAATAGGCGTAGCCGCCCTTCACATAGACCAGGCCGGGACCCCAGGTGTAGCCGAAGCGGCCGGTGATCGAGCCGAGACCGCGCTGGCTGTTGGTGTAGGTGTAGCCGCCGGGGAACGCCGCGCCGACGCTGCCGCTCAGCCAGCTGTACTGGCCTTCGGCGCCGATCACCCAGGTCGGCGCGAACTGCCAGTCGGCACCGACTTGCAAGCCGCCCAGGAAGCGGCCGTTCGAATTGTTGCCGGTGGCAAGGCCGGAATAGTTGTTGTCGCTGGAGAACGCGCCGCCGAGATGGGCGCCGAGATAGAAGCCGGTCCAGTTGTAGATCGGCGCGGCATAGGCCGGGGCCTTGGTCGCATACGGATAGTTGCGGGCGCCGAGATCGGCGGCGAGGGCGGAGGTAGCCGAAGCGGCGAGCGCGGCGAGGGCTGCGGTTGCGAACAGGATCTTCTTCATGGCGGGTCTCCAACACCTGACTAACAAGGCTCGCGCAATGGCGCGCCGTCGATGGATCGGAGATAGATCGCTTTCGAGTCAAATGCTGTCACTCGCGCAGCACAGTGCTTTCGAACCCAGCCTGTGAGCGGGCAAAGGTCTCGACGTAGTTAGCAAAGTGATAACGAAGCGTGAATGTCGGGTAGACCGGGGCGATCGCTGTGTCGCCTTGGCACAACTGGTTAACGCGCGTTGAGAGCTGCATGGAGCGTGGCAACGGAGTCGCGCAACTGGTCGCGATGCAGGAGGTCGTCCGTCGGCAGCGAATCGATATTCGCCGCGATGTCGCCGAGCACCGCGGCAAGCAGCCCCCAGTTCAAATGGATGTGGATCGACTTGCGGACGTCCTCCGGGCCGGGCCGCTCCAGGGTCAGCGCCAGGCCACTTGGTTCGAGGCGGGCCTCGAAGCGGGAGGAATGCTCGAACGTGCCGACGTAGAACTTGTCGGGATATTCGAGCGCGACTTCGGCCTTGTCCGGAACGGGTTTCGACATGGGCTCCTCGGGGATCAGACGATTCCGCCATTCTGGCCGGCTCGTCGCGCGGCGCCTTGCGCCAGGTCAGAGACGGCGCAGCAGATCGGCAAGAGTTAGGAATCCCGTGCTCCACCCGCACCTTCGTCCCGGACAGGCCAGGGCGCGCGTCAGCGCGGCATGGCGCCGATCCGGGAGCCATAGGCAGCAGCGGCGCGAGGCGCGATAAAGCCAATGACCAGCCTGCTCCAAACCGCTCCCTGGGGGCAGGGGTCCCGGCTTTCGCCGGGACGACAGCGGGAGTTGTGGTTCAAGACGAGCTCGGCCCGAAGCTGTGGGTCCCGTAGTATTGCGAGTTCGTATGGAACCTGAAATTTACCATAAATTATCGTGCCTTAATTAACCATGCGTCCGCTCGGCGTGACGTTCGCGCGGGTGGGCCGGCGCGCGTCGTGGCTCGGGCCGGCCTCGTGGCGGCGATGACCGCATTGCTGAAAAAGGATGTTTTGCATGAAGATGCGGCTGTCGATCTCCGCCCTGATCCTGGCCTTTGGCCTGGTCGTCATCGTGGGGCTCGGCGCGGTGGTCGCGACCGCCATCTATGCCGTGCGCGAGCTCAAGGTCGGAGGGCCGATCTATCACAGCATCAAGCTCGGCAATGATCTCATCGCCGACATCCTGCCGCCGCCCGAATACATCATCGAATCCTATCTGGAAGCGACGCTGGCGGTGCTCGATCCCGCCAGCCTGGAGGCCCGTGTCGCGCGACTGGCCAGGCTCAGGAAGGACTATGATGACCGGCGTACGTTCTGGGTCGGCTCGGCGCTGCAGCCGCAGTTGAAGGCGGAACTGGTCGAGCGATCCGATGCCGAGGTGCGACGGTTCTGGCAGGCGCTCGATGGTGATCTGGTGCCGGCGCTGCGCGGCGGCGACGCGGCCAAGGCGAAGCTCGCCTATCAGCGGCTGACCGACGCCTATGCCGGCCATCGCGCCGTGGTCGACGGCATCGTCGAGCATGCCAACAAGATGATCGGTGACATGGAGGCCGTCGCTGCGCGCAGTGACAGCTCGATCACCTGGTTCGGCGCGGCGCTGGCCGCACTGGTGTTCGCGGTCGTCGTCGCCGGCCTGTATGGTCTCGTTCATGGCGTCGTCCGGCCGCTGGCGCGCATGACACGGCTGATGCGGCAACTGTCTGGCGGCGAGCTGGCGGTGGACATCCCGTTCGCCGAACGCGGCGATGAGATCGGCGCCATGGCCCGGGCGCTGACCGTGTTCAAGACCAACGCCGTGGAGAAGGATCGGCTGCAGCAGCAGGACATCGATCGTGGCGCCGCCGATCAGGAGAAGCAGCGCGCGGTGCTGGCCATGGCCGAGGTGATCGAGCGCGAGACCACCAGTTCGGTGGGTGCCGCAGCCGGGGCGTCGCGGGATGTCGAGGCGGCGGCGGGCGGGCTGGCCAGCCTGGCTCACGACCTCTCTGCCGATGCGCGGGCGGTGGCGTCCGCGTCGGAGCTGTCGCTGTCGAGCGCGCATGTCGTGACCTCTGCGGCCGACCAGCTCAGCGCGGCGATCACCGGCATCGCCGGCCAGGTGGCGCGCGCGACCGCCATCACCAAGACCGCGGTGACAGGGCGCGAAAGGGCCACCAGCACCATCCACTCGCTCTCGGAAGCGGTCGGCAAGATCGCCGAGGTGTCGAATCTGATCCGCGGCATTGCGCAGCAGACCAACCTGCTGGCCCTCAATGCCACGATCGAGGCGGCACGCGCCGGCGAGGCCGGACGCGGGTTCGCGGTCGTTGCCGCCGAGGTCAAGTCGCTGTCGGATCAGACCGCCAAGTCGACGGAGGAAATCTCGCGCCTGATCTCGGAGGTGCAGAGCGCGACCAACGCGACCGTCGAAGCGGTCGAGGGCATCGGCGGGCAGATTTCCGAGATCGACACGGTGGCCGCCTCGGTGGCAGCCGCCATGGAGCAGCAGCGGGCCGCCACCGGCGAGATCAGCCGATCCGTCGCCGCGTCCGCCGCGGCCGCCAAGGATGTCTCGGCCAAGATCGCGAACGTGGGACGCGGCGCCGAGGCGGTGAATGACCGTGCGGCCCAAGTCCGCACCGCGATCGCGCAGGTCGGGTCCACGATGGCGTCGCTGCAATCCGTGCTGACCAATACGGTCCGGAACACCACCTCTGGTGGGGCCGCCCCGCGGTCGGCCGGCGCACGCTGACGCCGATCGAGTCAGTAATCCTACGGAGGACGAAATTTACATTCCTTGAAGAATGGTTGTCGAACCTCTCGGCATTTGAATTCAGTGCCGGTGTTCGGCCGAATGGCGATCTCGTCAATGACGACGAGGTGAGGCTGCCCAGCCTTGCCGCGATCGCTATTCTCTCATCAGGAATGTGCGTCCGACATGAAGATGCGTCTGTCCATCGCCGCGGTGATTGCCGCGTTCGGTCTCGTGCTCGCTTTGGGTTTTGGAGCCGTGGTGCTCACCAGCGCCTATGCGCTGCGCGAGCTGAAGGTCGGCGGGCCGCTCTACAGCAAGATCAAGCTTGGCAATGATCTGGTCGCGGACATCCTGCCGCCGCCGGAATACGTCATCGAGGCCTATCTCGAAGCGACGTTGGCTTTGCGTGAGCCCAAGAATCTGGATGCCCATGTGGGCAAGCTGGCGCAGCTCAAAAAGGACTATGAGGACCGCAAGGCGTTCTGGACCACTTCCCCGCTCGAATCTGAACTGAAGTCGCTGCTGGTCGAACGGTCCGATGCCGAGGTGGGCAAGTTCTGGCGGGCTGCCGAAGGCGAGCTGATCCCAGCGCTTCGCACCGGCGACACGGCGAAAGCCGACGCCGCCTACGCCCGGCTCAGCGCCGCCTATGCCGCCCACCGCGCTGTCATCGATGCGCTGGTGGAGAAGGCGAACAAGCTGAACTCGGACATGGAGGGCACGGCAGCCGATCAGGACAGCCGCATCTCCATCGTGGTCTGGACCGTCGCCGGCATCGTGCTGGCGCTGGTCGTCGCGGGCATGTCGGGTCTCGTCATCGGCGTGGTGCGGCCGCTGTCGCGCATGACCGGCTTGATGCGGCGGATTGCCGAGGGCGAGTTGGCGACGGAGATTCCTTATGCCGGGCGCGGCGACGAGATCGGCGCGATGGCGCGCGCGCTCGACGTGTTCAAGACCAACGCGCTCGAGAACAATGAACTACGCGACAAGCAGGATCGCGACCGGACCGAGGCCGAGCAGACCAAGAAGCGGGCCATGCTGAACATGGCCGATGTCATCGAGCGCGAGACCGGCACTTCGGTCGACGCTGCGGCCAGCGCTTCGCGCCAGGTCGAGGCGGTCGCAAGCGGTCTGTCCGACCTCGCGCACGAACTCTCCGCCGATGCCCAGTCCGTCGCGGCCGCCTCGGAGCAGTCGCTCGCGAACGCCCAGACCGTCTCGTCGGCGGCCGAGCAGTTGAGCTCGGCGATCCGCGAGATCTCGAGCCAGGTTGCCCGCGCCAGCACCCTGACCCGGTCTGCCGTGGGCGGGCGCGAGAAGGCGAAGACGACGATGATGTCGCTGACCCAGGCGGTCGACAAGATCGCCGAGGTGTCGAACCTGATCGGCGGCATCGCCGGCCAGACCAATCTGCTGGCGCTCAACGCCACCATCGAGGCGGCGCGCGCGGGCGACGCCGGCCGCGGCTTCGCGGTGGTGGCCTCGGAGGTCAAGTCGCTGTCGGATCAGACCGCCAAGTCCACGGAGGAGATCTCGCGTCTGATCGGCGAGGTCCAGGCCACGACGCGGGCGACCATCGACGTCGTCGAAGGCATCGGCAGCCAGATTTCCGAGATCGACGAGGTGGCGGCCTCGATCGCCGCCGCGATGGAGGAGCAGCACGCCGCGACGCAGGAGATCAGCCGTTCGGTTCACTCCTCGGCGAGCGCCGCGCGCGACGTGTCGTCCAAGATCGGCAATGTCGGCAAGGACGCAGGCATGGTGAACGACCGCGCCGCGGAGGTGAGGGGCGCGATCGGCGAGGTCGCCTCCAGCCTGACCTCGCTGCGCGAGACCCTGGTGAAGGTGGTCAGGACGACGACCGCCGAGGCGGACCGCCGGCACGCCCCGCGATTCAGGTCGAGCCTGCCGATCAAGGTGATCGACAACACCAAGGGGCCGGTGAAGGCCGAACTGGTGGACATCTCCGAGGGCGGCGCCTGGTTCCGCTTCGAGCCGGAGCCGGGCATCGGCGATCGCGGGGTTCTGCAGTTCGCAGGCTTCGGCCACGATGTGCCCTATCTGGTTCGCGCCCGCGACCGCGACGCGTTGCGGGTCGAGTTCGATCTTGGCGCTGGGCGGGAGGCCTTCGCGACCTGGTTCAGGTCGTCCTTCATGCGCGAGGCGGCCTGAGCCGCTGCTCAACGAAAAAGCCTCCGCCTGACCAGGCGGAGGCTTTTCTTTTTGTCGGGCGTGTTGTCGCTTAATCCCGTCGCACGAGGTCGCTGATCCGCACCGGAAAGCGCCGGACACGAATGCCGGTGGCATGTGCCACCGCGTTGGCGACCGCGCCGGCGGAGCCGGTGATGCCGATCTCGCCGACGCCCTTGATGCCGAGCGGGTTCACGAACGGATCGTGCTCCTCGACCGTGAACGCCTCGATCGCCGGCACGTCGGCATTCACCGGCACATGGTACTCGCCGAGGTTGGCGTTCATGATGCGCCCACTGCGGCGATCGGTGACGGCCTCCTCATGCAGCGCCAGCGAGATGCCCCAGATCATGCCGCCGGCGAGCTGGCTCTTCACCAGCTTCGGATTGATGATCCGCCCGGCCGCGAAGGCGCCGACCATGCGGGTGACGCGGACCTGGCCGAGATCCGGATCGACCTTCACCTCGGCGAACACGGCGCCATGCGAATGCATCGCGTACTGCTCGTTGGCGGCCGGATCCGGCAGGCCTGAGCCTGCGCCGTCGACCTCGTCGAGGCCGGCGCGGGCGAGGATGTCGGCATAGCTCTCGCCGCGGCCCTCGTCGTCGCGCCGGATGAGTCGGCCGTTGCGGGCGATGACGCCGGCATTGCCGGCTCCGAACAGCGGCGAGCGCTGGTCTGAGGTGGCGAGCTCGGCGAGCTTGGCGATGACGGCGGCGCCCGCATTGTGGATCGCGGTGCCCACAGTGGCCGTATGCGCCGAGCCGCCGGCGATGCCGGCATCCGGCAGGTCGGAGGTGCCGGCCTTGAACGTCACCTGGTCGAGCTCGAGCGCCAGCGAATCAGCCGCGATCTGCGCGAACGCGGTCCACGCGCCCTGGCCCATGTCGTGGGAGCCGCTCTCCACCACGCCGGAGCCGTCGCGCCGGATCACGGCACGCGCCTGGCCCGCGAACATCAGCGCGTGGAACGTCGCCGTGCCCATGCCCCAGCCGACCAGGAAGCCGTCCTTGTCGCGCATCATGCGCGGCTTCAGCGGCCGCTCCCACCAGCCGAAGCGTTCGGCACCCTGCGTGTAGCACTCGCGCAGCGCCTTCGATGAGAACCGCTTGCCCGTCGAAGGCTCGACCTCGGCGTAGTTCTTGACGCGGAAGGCGAGCGGATCGAGGCCGCAGGCCTCCGCCATCTCGTCGACCGCGCTCTCCAGCGCGATCGAGCCCGGCGCGATGCCGGGGGCGCGCACGAACAGCGGCGTGCCGGTGTCCATGCGCACGGCGTCATAGGTGGTCGCGATCGCCGGGGCGGCGTAGAGCGTGTGCGTCACGTGGGCCGCCGATTCGTAGAAGTCCTCGAAGCTCGAGGTCGCGATCCGGGCGTGGTGATGGATGCCGGCGAGCTGGCCCGACGCGCTGGCGCCGAGGCGCAAGGTCTGCTTCGTCGGCGAACGGTGGCCGAACGGACCGTAGAGCTGCTCGCGCCGCGCCACGAGCTTCACC
This sequence comes from Bradyrhizobium sp. HKCCYLR20261, assembly GCF_051168435.1. NCBI lineage: Bacteria > Pseudomonadati > Pseudomonadota > Alphaproteobacteria > Hyphomicrobiales > Nitrobacteraceae > Bradyrhizobium > Bradyrhizobium sp. HKCCYLR20261. Next base: position 586,310 of record NZ_JBNPUZ010000001.1, on the reverse strand, counting down.
GGCCGGCCGACCAGCTTGGCGGCGAGAATGCCGAGCACCTGCGGCCCCGCCATCAGGCCCTTGCCGCCGAAGCCGCCGCCGAGAAACGGGCTGCGGATCAGGATGTTCTCCGGCGCGATGCCGAACAGCTCGGCGAGGCGCGCGCGCATCAGCACGAGGCCCTGCGTCGGCGTGTCGATGACGAGGCGGTCGCCCTGCCATTCCGCGACAACAGCATGCGGCTCCATCGCGTTGTGATAATGCGGCGGGGTCTCGTAGATCGCAGTGATCTGCTTGTCGCTCCCAGCCAGCGCGGACTCGACATCGCCGTGGCGCTCTTCAGCGGGGAAGCCCATGCCGACGACCGGCGGCACATAGGCCGCTTCAGCATCGAGGCCGATACGCGCCGGCTCCGCCTCGTAGCGCGGCGCGAGCAGGGCGGCGCCTTCGGTCGCGGCTTCCAGCGACTCGGCAATGACGACCGCGATCGGCTGGTTGGCATAGCGCACGTGATCGTTCTGCAGCGCCTCGAAGCGGAACGAGAACGGATTGGGCTTGCCGTCGGGGTCGGAATACAGCGGCGGCCGGTTGGCGGAGGTCATCACCTCCACCACGCCGGCATGCGCCTTGGCGGCGTCGACGTCGAGTGACGCAACGCGGCCGCGCGCGATGCTGCTGACAGCCAACACCGCATAGAGCAGGCCGGGCGGGTTGTTGTCGGCCGCGTAGGTCGCGCGGCCCGTGACCTTGGCGAGGCCATCGACGCGCGACAGCGGCTGGCCGACATTGGAGCCGTGGCGGAGATGGGCGGGATCGCGGGAGAGATTGAGCTCAGGCGTCATGAAGCGCTCCTGGAACGGCGGAGAAGGGAGAGGCCGGCAGCGCCGGCATGCGCGACGGCGTGCCGGCGGCTGCGGCCTGCAGGGCGCGCACGATCAACTGTCGTGCGAGCGGGATCTTGTAGGCGTTGTCGCCGGATGGCTTGGCCTCGCGCAGCGCCGCATCGGCGGCGCGTTCGAACGAGCCGTGCTCGGCCGGCTGGCCGGCGAGCAGCGCCTCGGCGTCATGCGCGCGCCATGGCTTGGCGGCGACGCCGCCGAGCGCGAGACGCGCCTGCTTGATGCGGCCGTTCTCGATGACGAGGCCGGCCGCAGCCGAGACGACGGCGAAGGCGTAGGAGTTACGCTCGCGCACTTTCAGATAGCGCGCGTGGCTGGCGAAGCCGCGCGCGGCAGCGGGTAGCCGCACCGCGACGATCATCTCGCCGGGAGCGAGCACGGTCTCACGGTCCGGCGTGGTGCCGGGCAACAGATGCAATGCCTCCAGCGCGACCTCGCGACGGCCAGCTGCGCCTTCGATCTCGACGATCGCATCGAACGCCGCGAGCGGCACGCAGAAGTCCGACGGGTTGGTGGCGATGCAGGCATCGCTCCAGCCGAGCACGGCGTGCTGGCTGTTCTCGCCGTCACGGGCATCGCAGCCCGATCCCGGCGTGCGCTTGTTGCAGGCCGAGGCGGTGTCGTAGAAATACGCGCAGCGCGTCCGCTGCAGCAAATTGCCGCCGACGGTCGCAGCGTTGCGCAGCTGCGCCGACGCGCCTGAGAGCAGCGCTTCCGCCACGGCGGGGAAATCGCGCGCGAAGGATGCGTCGTAGGCGAGGTCGGCGTTGCGCACGAGCGCGCCGATCCTGACGTCGCCATTGGCAAGCCGCTCGATCCGCGTGAGCTCCTTGATCTGGGTGATGTCCACCAGCCGCGCCGGCCGGACGACATTGCCCTTCATCAGGTCGAGCAGATTGGTGCCCGAAGCGAGATACGCCGCGCCGGGCGCGCCGGCCGCCGCGATCGCCTCGGCGACCGTCGCCGGCTTCACATAGTCGAACCGGTTCATGCCACGCGCTCCTTCGTGTTCGTGAGCGTCGCCTGGGCGTCGAGCACCGCCTCGACGATCCCGACATATGCACCGCAGCGGCAGAGATTGCCGCTCATGCCCTCGCGCACGCGCTCGGGATCATCGCCGGCATGGCCTTCATGGATGAGGCCGACCGCGCTCATGATCTGGCCCGGCGTGCAAAAGCCGCATTGCAGCGCGTCGTGAGCAATGAAGGCCTCCTGCACGGGATGCAGCTGGTCGCCCGTGGCGAGCCCTTCGATGGTGGTGATGGCGGCGCCGTCGAGGCTGAGCGCAAGCGTCAGGCAGGAATTGATGCGGCGCCCGTCGACGAGGACGGTGCAGGCGCCGCATTGGCCGCGGTCGCAGCCCTTCTTCGTGCCGGTGAGGTGGAGGCGCTCGCGCAGGAGGTCGAGCAGGGTGATGCGGGGATCGTCGAGCGCAAGGGTGCGCGGCTCACCGTTGACGGTGAGTCTGACAGTCATATTCATGCGTTGTTCCGATCGAAGCGATGGCCTAATCGGATCGCAGCGGGCACCGCCTTACGGGCGTATGTCCGTCCAGATCCAGCGACCGCGGGACGACGAGCTGAGGAAAAGTTGGCTGTCCCGGGTGGCAGGTCTAGTTATACGGAGGACTCCTCCGTTTAGCAAGGGCACATGAACGGTCCGTCATCAAGAGCTGGTGAGATGGAGACGAAACCACAAGAGCGCCACCGCAAGCCGCGCGCGGATGCGCAGCGTAATCGGGAGCGCGTGCTGGAGGCCGCCAAGGCGGTGTTCAGCGTCGGCGGCGCCGAGGCGAGCCTCGAAGCGGTGGCGCGCCAGGCCGGCGTCGGCATCGGCACGCTGTATCGTCATTTCCCCACCCGCGAGGATCTGTTCGAGGCGGTGTATCGCCGCGAGGTCGAGCAGCTTGCGGAACTGGCCGAGGAGCTGAAGAGCGAGCCGTCGCCGGTCGATGCGCTCCGCCGCTGGCTGCGCTCGACGGTGCAGTTCGTCGCCACCAAGAAGGGCATGATGGCCGCGCTCGCGATCGTCATGACCGCGAACTCCGAGCTGGCCGCCTTCTCGCACGCCCATCTCACCCGCTCGATCGGCGCGCTGCTCACCCGCGCCGTCGATGCCGGCGAGATCCGCGCCGACATCACCGCCGACGACGTCCTCCGCGCGCTAATCGGCATGTGCTACATGCACGACCAGACCGGCTGGCAGCAAAGCGTGCTGCGGCTGCTGGATGTATTCGTGGATGGTTTGCGGGTAAGCAACGGGCGAGTCGGGAACACGTAGCCATGTCCCGCTCAGCGCGGCGGGAAGAGCAACAAAGTCAGCAACGTCAGGAACGCGTCCTGGTTTTGTGTGCGGGCGGCTTCGAACCTCGTCAGCGCAGCCCGCGCCATTCTGATGGCGACCTGCGCGTCCAGGCTTTTGACGCGGATCATCGGATTATAATCGGCTTCATGCCGCTTCTCTTGCAGCTCCAGAACACCGAATGCGAAAGCTTGGAGGTTTGCTCCAAAGCCTCCAGCAGGCGCAAACGGGAGGTATTTCGCGGAAAGTTTCGACTTCTTGACCTCTTCGCAAAGTAGTCGGAGGTCGCGATGATCTACGGATCTGTAGACGAGAGCGTATGAAGACGTCCCTTGTTTCGTCTTGCCGACGAATTGATCTGCAGCAGCGATCAACGTCGCATGAAACAGTCCGTAGTAGGCAGCAGAGATTGCGCGACGAATGTTCACCTGCCGTGGCGGTCCAGCGGCCGGCGGAACGATCAACTGTTCTGCCTGCTGGAAAAGATGCTCCGGATTAAGTATCGCCAAAGACTTCGTTCTCCGCCTCGTATTCGATCAGCGGGAAACGGTCCTCTCCTGCGGCCTGGAGCTGCTCTTGGATCTGGACTAACGTGTCCAGCACGGCCTCTCCACCAATGTCGGTTCCTTCAATGGGGCTCACCACGATCGTGATCCGCAGCGCGTCACGACCTTCAGAATCCGCGTAAGGCGCCGTCGTGACGTTAGTGACTGCGGCCGAGCTGCTCAAATTTGCAGTGGCAATCTCGCGAGCGATCTCGGCGATCTTGGCGTTGTCCAGCATGGTCGAATTATACGCTTCATCTGGGAAAGTTGCCACCGGTGATCGTTCTGATCCTTGATCGGCGCAGCGGCAGGGTTACCCCCGCAGCCACTCCATCAACGCCTGCGCCGTCTCCTCCGGCTGCTCGGGCTGCGGCAGGTGGCCGCAATTCTCCAGCACGACCAGCCAGCTGCCGTCGATGCCGTCGGCCATCTCCTTCGACAGGCTGTTCGGAATGGTGTTGTCGGTGTCGCCGGTCAGCACCAGGGTCGGGCAGCGGATCGCAGTCAGCGTCGGCCGCGAATCCGGGCGGGCCATGATCGCAGTGAGCTGCCGGACGAAACCCTCGATGCCGACCTCGTCGGCCATGTCGTGGACCATCTGGCGCAGCCGCGGATCGTCCTGGCGCGACGGATGCACGAAGCCCGCGAACAGCTCGTCGACCACAGCGTGATACTCGCCCTCTTTTGCGCGCGTGATCATGGTGCGGCGGCGGGCGCTGGCCTCGGGCGTATCGGGCCGGGCCTGGGTGTTGATCAATGCCAGCCGGCCGACGCGCTCCGGCGCCTGGCGCATGATCTCGAAGGCGATGTAGCCCCCCATCGAATGGCCCGCGAGCGCGAAGCGCGGCGGCGCCTCGGCGAGGATGCGGCGCGCGATCGCGGCCATGCTGTCATCGCGGATGTGGTTGGCAACCATGACCGGCCCGGCGCGCCACAGCGCCGGGATGATCGGCGCGTAGATCCTGGGCGACGAGATCAGCCCTGGCACCAGCACGAGCGGCAGCGTTTCAGCCATGGCTTTTCCCCCTGGAGCGGCATTCATCGTCCTGCTCGGGTGTCATTCGCCCGATGTGCCATCTTTGCGCGACACGCCGCCGATGTCCAACGAAGTCCTCCGCTTCGAGCGGCGTCGCCGGAGCGACGATCTCGGCGAGGTCGGCCGAACGATCGTATCGGCTGCAATCGCGCCGCTTGGGATCATTGGATCTGCCGGAAGCCCGAGCGGGGCCGGGGACTGAGCGTAACCCTCGCAGTCCGGCGCGGCCGGCGGCGGAACGTGGTGCCGGGGAACAGGGCGCGGCGCCGTCGGAGGAGGGTTGAGCCAGTCGCAAATGCACGAGGTCCTGCGTCCATGCCCTCGTCCCTCTCGCCCGCTGACCGCGCGCCGGCGGCGGAGCGACAAGCCCTTGCAGGACCGTTCGCGGCAAATGGATGGCCTTGACCAAGGTGCGCCTCTTTGTGCCCGATCTAATTACTTCCGTTCCGCACCGGATCACCGCTGTCAGTAGCGTGATGATACCTGGAGGCATTGGCAATCATGGCAGGCGCGCCGATGGCCACGATAATATCACGTAATTGGCAGGAGACGCTCGAACATGCAGGGCTGCGACTACAACGATTAGTTCGAAAGCCGCGTAACCTCACGTCGCCGCGCCAGCGACTGCAATCGGCGCGCCAAGCCGGTTCTCGCTGCGATGACGCAGGCGGCGATGATGCGGAGGATTGGTTGTCCGACGGCGCGGGAGCGCATGCGCGAGCGTCTCGGATCAGGCGCAGGCCGCACGTGAGCCCGCGTGCGAAGTCACGAAACGCCGGTCGCGCGCACGGCGCCGGGGCGCCGCCCATGCAGACGGCGCCCTGATCTTGCTGGCGGCTTGAGGACAATGGACGAAGGATCAGACCAGCAGTGGCTGGACCGTCGCGGCCAGCTGCTTCAGCAGCGGCAGAAAGCGTTCTTTCATCTCGTCGACCGTGATCCGGTCGACGTGGCCGCCGATATTCGCCGCGGCGACGATGGCGCCGTCGTAGCGGCGGATCGGGACGGAGATCGAGCGGAAGCCGTGCTCGGCTTCGCCGTCGACCAGCGAATAGCCGTCGCTGCGGACGGCGACGATCGATTCGATCAGCGCCTCCTGGTCGGTGATGGTCTGCGGCGTCATCGGCGCGAGCGTCATCCGCTCGATGGCCTGCCGCAACTGGTCGTCCGGCATCCGGCTGAGCAGCGCGCGTCCGACCGAGGTGCAATAGGCAGGTAGCCGATGGCCGATTTCGATTCCGGCGGAGAACATCCGTGTCGGCGTCGCGCGCGCGATGAACACCACCTGCTCGCCATCGAGGACCGCCAGAGAGCAGACCTCATGCGCCGCCGTGGCCGCGACATCCATCGATGGCTGTACCACGGTGTTGATCTGGTTCGACGCGAGGTAGCTGGATGCTAACAGCAGCACCCGCGGCGTCAGCGAGAACAGCCGGTCGTCACCATGGACGAAACCGGAGGCCTTGAGCGTGAGCAGGATGCGCCGCACCGTCGCTCTCGCGAGCCCCGTCAGTTCGGCGGCCTTGCTCAATGTCATCGGCCGGCCCTCGCGACTGAAGGCTTGGATCACCCGCAGTCCCCGATCGAGCGCTTCGACGAACTCAGGCCCGTCTCCACGCGCCTGTTTCTTCTCCTCATCAGTCCGCTTCAGTTTAGGCATCGGCCTGACACGATCCGCTGTTGTTGTTGTTTTGGCACGCGGTGAAGCTGCTGCCCGTTTGCCTCTCGGCTTCGGTTGTAGCTTTTTCACTTGCGCTTCTCCCCACTTAAAGCGAATCTAATCTTGGCGAACATGTGTTCGTCTAGCGAACATTATTGGATGATCGCGTGACGTCAACGCCCGACTTGAGACGCAACAGGAGGAACGGCCATCATGATGAGCCAGGAGCAGAACGACCTCATCACGCGCATCGGACCGGGCAGGCCTGCCGGTAAACTGATGAGGATGTACTGGCAGCCGGCGGCGCTGGTGGACGAGCTCGCGGGCGAGCGGCCGGTGCGCGCGGTGAAGCTGCTCGGGCAGGACTTCGTGCTCTTCAAGGATGAGCAAGGCCGCTACGGACTCCTTGACCGCGATTGCCCGCACCGCGGCGCCGATCTCGCCTTCGGCCGGCGCGAGAATGGCGGCCTGCGCTGCGCCTTCCATGGCTGGCTGTTCGACGTCGAGGGCAACTGCCTGGAGACCCCGGCAGAGCCGGCCGGCTCGCCGCTGTGCAAGAACGTCAAGCAGCGCTCCTATCCCGTCGTCGAGAAGGGCGGCATCCTCTGGGCCTGGCTCGGGGAGGGCGAGGCGCCGGCGTTTCCGGATCTCGACTGTTTCACCGCGCCGGATACCTACACTTTCGCCTTCAAGGGCTTGATCGAATGCAACTGGCTGCAGGCGCTTGAGGTCGGCATCGATCCGGCGCACGCCTCGTTCCTGCACCGTTTCTTCGAGGACGAGGACACCTCGACCGCCTACGGCAAGCAGTTCCGCGGCGCTTCCGCCGACAGCGAACTGCCGATGACCAAGGTGCTGCGCGAATATGATCGCCCGATCATCAATGTCGAGCGCACCGAATACGGCCTGCGCATCATCGCGCTGCGCGAGATCGACGCCGAGCGCACCCACGTCCGTGTCACCAACCAGTTGTTCCCGCATGCCTTCGTGATTCCGATGAGCACGGAGATGACGATCACGCAGTGGCACGTGCCGGTCGATGACGAGACCTGCTACTGGTACGCGATCTTCACCAGCTATGGCGCGCCGGTCGACAAGGCCAAGATGCGGGCGCAACGCCTCGAGCTTTATGAATTGCCGGACTATCGCTCGCGCAAGAACAAGAGCAACGATTACGGCTTCGATCCGCGGGAGCAGGCGACCGAGACCTACACCGGCATGGGCAACGACATCAACGTGCACGACCAATGGGCGGTGGAGTCGATGGGCCGCATCCAGGACCGCACCCGCGAGCATCTGGGACAATCGGACAAGGCGATCATCCAGTATCGCCGGCTGCTGCGCGAGCAGATCGAAGCGGCCGCCGGCGGCGAGAAGCCGATGCTGTTTCTCGACGCGGCCGAGGCGCGCAGCGTACAGGGGCCGGCGACGATGGACGGCATCGGCCCGACCCGCGGCTGGGAAACCTACTGGATGGAAGTCGACGTCCGCCGCCGCCGCAACGCCCCCTGGGCCGCGCCAGTGCCGGCGGATATCATCCGCCTCGCCCCGCATCTGAGTGCTGCCGAGTAACCAGCGCGGTCGTGACATCATTTTCGTTGATGTGCCCGTGCTCTCGCCCCGCAAGTGGTGCGCTCCCTCTCCCCGTTCTTCACGGGGAGAGGGTTGGGGTGAGGGGCAGCCACACCCACCGACCGTGCGAAGAGCCCCCTCACCCGGATTGCATCTAACGATGCAATCCGACCTCTCAGCGCGAGCGAAGCTCGTCGCGACCCCGCAAGCGGGGAGAGGTAAGGACAGTGCCCGCTTGCGGGCAGGAAATTGATCATGCAAGTTGCCACTCCACTCAGGAGCCATCGTTGAGTTTCGTCGCCAAGCATCAGTTGTGGACCGCCGAGCAGGCCGAGGCCGCAACGCGCATGCGCCGGATCGCCGAGGAGCAGGGGCTCACCACGATCCGTCTCTCCTTTCCCGACCAGCACGGCATCCTCCGTGGCAAGACGCTGGCCGTCGATGCCGCGCTGTCCTCGCTCGAGTCCGGCTGCGCGATCACCACGACTCTGCTCGCCAAGGATACCTCGCATCGCACAGTGTTTCCGGTGTTCACCGCCGGCGGCGGCTTCGGCATGACGGAGATGCAGGGCGGCAGCGATGCGCTGATGGTCGCCGATCCCACCACGTTTCGCGTGCTGCCCTGGTCGCCGGGCACCGGCTGGGTGCTGTGCGACCTGTATTTCGCCAATGGCACGCCGGTGCCGTTCGCGACGCGCAACCTGCTGCGCTCCGCGCTGGCGGCGCTCGATGCGCGCGGGCTTCAGTTCAAGGCCGGCCTCGAGGTCGAGTGCCACATCTTCAAGGTCGAGGACCCGCGTCTCGCTCCCGGTGATGCCGGCTCGCCCGGACAGCCCGGCGTGCCGCCGTCGGTCAGCCTGCTGACCCAGGGCTACCAATATCTCACCGAGCAGCGCTTCGATCAGATGGAGCCCGCGCTCGAGATCATCAGGGCCAATCTCACCGCGCTCGGCCTGCCCTTGCGCTCGATCGAGCTGGAGTATGGCCCAAGCCAGTGCGAGTTCGTGCTGCAGCCCGGCATCGGTCTCGAACCTGCCGACACCATGGTGCTGTTCCGCAGCGCCGTGAAGCAGATCGCGCAGCGCCATGGCTATCACGCCACCTTCATGTGTCGGCCGCGCATTCCCAACGTGATGTCGTCGGGCTGGCACCTGCACCAGTCGCTGGTGGCGCGCGACGGCGGCAACGCGTTCATGACGGAGGAGACCGAGGGACTTTCCGCGCTCGGCCGCCACTACATGGCCGGCCTGCTCGCGCATGCGCGCGCAGCCGCCGTGTTTTCGGCGCCCACGATCAACGGGTACCGGCGCTACCGCTCCTATTCGCTGGCGCCGGACCGCGCCATCTGGGGCCGCGATAACCGCGGCGTCATGATCCGCGTGCTCGGCGGCGCCGGTGATCCCGCCACGCGGTTGGAGAACCGTATCGGCGAGCCCGCCGCCAATCCCTATCTCTACATGGCCTCCCAGATCACAGCCGGCCTCGACGGCGTCGACCGCAAGCTCGATCCCGGCCCGTCAGCCGACGTGCCCTACGAGACCAAAGCGAGCCTGCTGCCGAAATCGCTGCGCGAGGCCGTCGACGCGCTGAAGGACGATGCCTTCTTCCGCAACGTCTTCGGCGCCACCTTCATCGACTACTACACCTTCATCAAGAACGCGGAGATCGAGCGCTTCAACGCCGAAGTGTCCGACTGGGAGCAGCGCGAATATTTCGAGATGTTTTGACGAGCGATGCTTGTGCGGGAAGCAGGAGTGATGTGGCGGGGCCAAGGCGAAGCTTCTTAGATATCAACTCTCGCCACGCGCGACCATGATAACCCTCACCCTGAGGAGCCCGCCTTGAGGCGGGCGTCTCGAAGGGCGAGGCCCCACTGCGGCCTCATGGTTCGAGACGCGCCGCGGGCGACGATCTTGCCTCGCATCGCCCAGGTCGGCGCGGCGCTCCTCACCATGAGGTTCTGGTACCCCAAGCGGGTCCTGCACACCAATCATCAACACGCCGAGAGGCGTGTAGATGGAGAGGGTCCAACGCTGTGATCGGAGCTGTGTCCGTGGGGGCGCCGCGCCCTCACACGCTGCGCGTCAACCCGCCGTCCACCCGGATGTTCTGGCCGGTGATGTAGGCCGCTCCCTCTGAGGCCAGGAATGCGATGGTCGCGGCGATCTCCTCGGATTTGCCGTAGCGACGCATCGGCACGGTCTGGCGGCGCTCCTCGGTGGCCGGCAGGCTGTCGATCCAGCCTGGCAGCACGTTGTTCATTCTGACGTTGTCGGCCGCATAGGTGTCGGTGAAGATCTTGGTGAACGCGGCGAGCCCTGCGCGGAACACCGCCGAGGTCGGGAACATCGCCGAGGGCTCGAACGTCCAGGCGGTCGAGATGTTGATGATCGCACCATTCTTCTGCGCCTGCATGATCGGCGTGACGAAGCGCGCGGGGCGGATGACGTTGAGCAGGTAGGTATCCATCCCCGTGTGCCACTGCTCGTCGGTCAGCTCCAGGATCGGCGCGCGCGGGCCGTGGCCGGCGCTGTTGACGAGCACGTCGATGCGGCCCCATCGGTTCATCGCGCCATCCACGACGCGCTTGAGATCGTCGTTGGACTTGTTGGAGCCGGTGATGCCAAGGCCGCGCAGCTCCCCCGCCAGCGCCTCGCCCTTGCCCGACGAGGACAGGATCGCGACGTGAAATCCGTCCGCGGCAAGACGGCGCGCGGCCGCTGCGCCCATGCCGCTGCCGCCCGCCGTCACGAGCGCCACCTTGTGTTCTGCCATGGCCGTTTCTCCTGCCCATCTCCGATGATCGGAGCGGTGATGTAGCGCGCCGGATCGGAACCGTCGAGCGTAACGGGAGATACGCGAACGGTGCTCCAAGGCGTTCCCCAAATGGTTCCCGCGGCGGGTTGTCGCTTTCGCGTGAGCGCCCATCGCCGGATTCAGCACAGGCAAGTGAGGCGGGAACCCGTTCCCACTCAGCGGCATATCAAGGGTGCATCGCGGCCGCCTGTGCGTCGTCGGGCGCAGAGACACAAGGCAGTCGGAGCTGGGAAGACAATGTCAGAAGAGAAGCCGCAGCGCGTCCGCGCGGTCGTCGACAGCGGCGACGCATCCGATCTGTCGTCGGAGCGCCACGACATCTTCTTCGCGGCCGTGGAAACGACGCGGATGCCGATGATCGTCACCGATCCGCGCCAGCCCGACAATCCGATCCTGTTCGCCAACCGCGCCTTCCTGGAGATGACGGGTTACGAGTCCGGCGAGATCGTCGGCACCAATTGCCGCTTCCTGCAGGGGCCGGATACCGACCAGGAAACGATCGCCGCGATCCGCAGCGCGATCGCGGCCCGCCGCGACATCGCGGTCGAGATCCTGAACTATCGCAAGAACGGCGCGGCGTTCTGGAATGCGCTGTTCATCAGCCCGGTCTACAACCGTGACGGCGAGCTGGTGTATTTCTTCGGCTCGCAGCTCGACGTCTCGCGCCGGCGCGACGCCGAGAGCGCGCTGGTGCAGTCGCAGAAGATGGAGGCCATCGGCCAGCTCACCGGCGGCATCGCGCATGACTTCAACAACATCCTGCAGGTGATCATCGGCTATACCGAGACCCTGCAGGGCGCCGTCGGCGAGCTCGGGCCGCGGCATCGCCGCGCGGTCGAGAACATCCGCACTGCCGCCAATCGCGCCGCGACCCTGACGCAGCAGCTGTTGTCGTTCGCGCGCAAGCAGCGGCTCGACAGCCGGCCGATCAACCTCAATAACATGATCGAGAGCCTGGTGCAGATGGCGCGGCATACGCTCGGCGAGAGCGTGCGCATCGTCGTCAAGGCGCAGCCGGGCCTGTGGAACAGCCGCATCGACCAGACCCAGGCCGAGGTCGCGCTGCTCAACCTGTTCGTCAACGCGCGCGATGCGATGCCCGATGGCGGCACGCTGACGATCCGCACCGAGAACAAGGAGATTTCGGAAGAAGACGTCGTGCAGTTCGGCGTGCCCAAGGGCGGCCGCTACGTCGCGCTGAAAGTGTCCGACGACGGTGTCGGCATCCCGCCGCACATCCTCGCCCGCGTCGCCGAGCCGTTCTTCACGACCAAGGAGGAGGGCAAGGGCACGGGGCTTGGCCTTGCCATGGTCTATGGCTTCACCCGTCAGTCCGGCGGCAGCACCTATATCTACAGCGAGGTCGGCTATGGCACGACGGTGCAGCTCTTGTTTCCGGCGACCGAGCAGGAGATCGCTGCGCCCTCGATCCGTCCGCAGATGGCGATGGACCGCACCGGCAGCGAGCGCATCCTGATCGTCGAGGATCGCGCCGACGTGGCCGAGCTGGCGCGCTCGATCCTGGAGGATTTCGGCTATCGCACCGAGCTCGCCGCCAATGCGCAAGCCGCGCTGGAGCTGTTGGATTCGGAGGTCCGCTTCGACCTGCTGTTCACCGACCTCGTGATGCCCGGCGGCATGAACGGCACGGTGCTGGCGCGCGAGGCGCGCAAGCGGCAGCCGAAGCTGAAGGTGTTGCTCACGACCGGCTATTCCGACGCCGCGGTTGAGCGCGCCGACGCCAATATCGGCGAGTTCGAGATCATCAACAAGCCGTATCGCCGCACCGACCTCGTCCGCCGCGTCAGGCAGTTGCTCGACGGCCCGACCGGCGTCACCTGATGCGCCGCTTGACCCAGCGAGTCCTCGCGTCGAAAGTAGGTCTCGAGAGCGGAGAACCGGGGATGCGCCACGTCGCGATTCAGCCATCGGGCCAAGGGCCGCGCGAGCCCGGCGTGGTCGCGGCCGGCGTCTATGCCGATGGCCGCCGCGTCGCCGACATCCCGATCGAGGATGCCGGCGCCTGGAGCAGGCGGCCGGGCCATGTGGTGTGGATCGGGCTGCACGAGCCGGACGCTGCGCTGCTGCAGCGGGTGGCCTATCAGTTCGGGCTGCATGAGCTCGCGATCGAGGATGCCTCGAAGGCGCACCAGCAGCCGAAGGTCGAGCGCTATGGCGACGCGCTGTTCATCGTCGCCCGCACCGCGCAACTCGTGAAGGATCACATCGTCTTCGGCGAGACCCACATCTTCGTCGGCCCCGGCTTCGTCGTCTCGGTGCGCCACGGCGCCTCGACCTCCTATGGCGCGGTGCGCGAGCGCTGCGAGAGCTGTCCCGGATCTCTCGCCAAGGGCGAGGACTACATCCTCTATGCGATCCTTGATTTCATCGTCGACAACTACCGCCCGGTGACCGAGAGCATCATGGCCGAGGTCGAGACGCTGGAGGAGGTCGTGCTGCAGCGGCCGCTGGCGCGCCACGAGGTCGACCGGCTCTATCGGCTCAGGCGCGACCTGCTGCGGCTGCGCCGCGCCGTGGGTCCCGTGGTCGACGTCTGCAAGCGGCTGGAGCATGTCGACAATGTCGCCATCGACGCCGAGATGGCGCCGCTGTTCCGCGACGTGCTCGACCACGCCAAGCGCGCCGAGGAGGACGCGGATTCGCTGCGCGAGATCCTCGCCTTCGTGTTCGAGGCGAGCATGATGGCCGGCCAGGCGCAGCAGACCGACATCGCCCGCCGGCTCGCGGCCTGGGCCGCAATCCTCGCGGTGCCCACGGCGGTCGCCGGCATCTACGGCATGAATTTCGAGCACATGCCGGAGCTGAAATGGCAGTACGGCTATTACGCCGTCCTCGGCTTCATCGCCGTGGTGTGCAGCGTACTGTATTGGCAATTCCGCAGGCGGGGCTGGCTGTAGCGGTTGCCGGTCGCGTTGCGGCGTCATTCCGGTGAGAAGCGCAGTGGCTGCACCTTGACCTCGCGCGCCTGATCCGCTTGCTTGTCCGCCCAATTCGCAACCATCCTGCCGGGAAGAAACACCCATGTCCTTCGTGCTAGCCATCGATCAGGGCACCACGTCCTCGCGCGCGATCGTCTTCCGTTCCGACATTTCCATCGCCGCCGTGGCGCAGCAGGAGTTTCCGCAGCATTTCCCGGCCTCCGGCTGGGTCGAGCATGAGCCCGAGGACATCTGGACCTCGACCGTGATGACCTGCCGCGACGCGCTGGAGAAGGCGGGCCTGGGGCCCGCGGACATCGCCGCGATCGGCATCACCAACCAGCGCGAGACCACCGTGGTGTGGGACCGCGCCACCGGCCAGGCGGTGCACCGCGCCATCGTCTGGCAGGACCGCCGCACCGCCGACATCTGCGCGCGGCTCAAGGCAGAAGGCCATGAGCCCGACGTCAGCGCGAAAACGGGCCTGATCATCGATCCCTATTTCTCCGGCACCAAGGTGGCCTGGATCCTCGATCACGTGCCGGGCGCGCGCGAGCGCGCCGAGCGCGGTGAGCTCCTGTTCGGCACCGTCGACTGCTACCTGCTGTGGCGGCTCACCGGGGGCCGGGTGCATGCAACCGACGCCACCAATGCCTCGCGCACCCTGCTGTTCAACATCCACACCGGGCAGTGGGACGACACGCTGCTGAAGCTCTTGCGCGTGCCGCGCTCGATGCTGCCCGAGGTGAAGGATTCCTCCGCCGATTTCGGCACCACCACGCCGGACCTGTTCGGCGGCCCGATCAAGGTGGCCGGCATCGCCGGCGACCAGCAGGCCGCGACCATCGGCCAGGCCTGCTTCACACCGGGCATGATGAAGTCGACCTACGGCACCGGCTGCTTCGCGCTGCTCAACACCGGCGCGACGCCGGTGAAGTCGAACAACAAGCTGCTGACGACGATCGCCTATCAGCTCAACGGCGTCAGGACCTACGCGCTCGAAGGCTCGATCTTCGTCGCCGGCTCCGCGGTGCAATGGCTCCGTGACGGTCTCGGGATCATCAAGCACGCCGCCGAGACCGGCCCGCTCGCCGACAAGTCGGACTCGATGCAGTCGGTCTATCTCGTTCCGGCTTTCGTCGGCCTGGGCGCTCCCTATTGGAATCCGCGCGTCCGCGGCGCGCTGTTCGGCCTCACCCGCAACACCGGTCCGGCCGAGCTCGCGCATGCGACCCTGGAAAGCGTCTGCTACCAGACCTACGATCTCTGGGCGGCGATGCGCGCCGACTGGCCGGATGCGTCCGCTGCGACCATCGTGCTGCGCGTCGACGGTGGCATGACCGCCTCGGACTGGACCATGCAGCGGCTCGCCGATCTGCTGGACGCGCCGGTCGATCGCCCGATGATCCAGGAGACGACGGCACTGGGCGCGGCCTATCTCGCCGGCCTCAACGCCGGCGTCTATCCCGAGCCGGAAAAATTCGCCGACAATTGGCGGCTGGAGCACCGCTTCAGGCCGGCGATGAGCGCGGCCACCCGCCAGCGCAAGCTCGCCGGCTGGGCCCGCGCGGTGAAGGGCGTGCTGGCCAGCGACGAGGGCGAGTAGGGGCGTGGCTGCAGGTCTCGACGGCATCTTCGACATCCCGGCCGGCAGGATCGCCGCGGTGGTGACCTCGCTCGACATGCAGGCCCCGCCGGTGATCCCGCCCGATCCCGTCGGCGACTGGAGCATCCGGCGCGTCGCGCAGCCGGATCTCGACTGGTACCGCGATCTCTATGCGCGCGTCGGGCGGGAGTGGCTCTGGTCGCTGCGGCTGCGGATGAGCGATGCCGAACTGGCGGCGGTCATTCGCGCAGCCGGAGTCGAGATCTATACGCTCGCGCATGACGGCGGCGACGAAGGCCTGCTGGAGCTCGACTTCCGCAAGACCAACGAATGCGAGCTGGCGCTGTTCGGCGTCACTTCGAAGCTGATCGGCACCGGTGCCGGACGCCTGTTGATGAACCACGCGCTGCGCCGCGCCTGGGCGCAGCCGCTCACGCGGCTCTGGGTTCACACCTGCAGCTTCGATCACCCGCGCGCGCTGACCTTCTATCAGCGCGCCGGCTTCCGGCCCTATCGCCGCCAGATCGAGATCGCACCGGATCCCCGCCTCGACGGCACGCTGCCGCGGGAAGTCGCAGGCCATGTGCCGCTGCTGGGCTGAAGTTGGCAGCTGACAATCGGGCCGAATGACGCTTCAATACCGGGAGCAGGAGGATGCCGCATGTTCCTGATCGGCCAATACGACTCGCCCTTCGTCCGGCGCACGGCCATTGCGCTGAGGCTCTACGACATACCCTTCGAGCACAAGCCGTGGTCGACCTTCGGCGACGCCGACAAGATCGCGCCGTATAATCCGCTGCTGCGCGTCCCGGTGCTGGTGCTCGACAATGGCGAGGCGCTGATCGATTCCGCGGCGATCCTCGATCATCTCGACGAGACCGTCGGCCCCAGGCGCGCCATGCTGGCGCCGAGCGGCGCGTTGCGCCGTCAGCAGTTGCACACCATCGCGTTCGCCACCGGGCTTGCCGACAAGGCCGTCAGCCTGATCTACGAGCGCGTGCTGCGCAAGGATCGGCTTGCGCTGTGGGTGGAGCGTTGCGAAACGCAGATCGCCGGCGTGCTGGCCATGCTGGAGGCGGAGCGCACGGATGGTACGACGGACTACTGGTATGGCGAGGGTATCGGCCACGCCGACATCGCCGTCGCCTGCGCGCTACGCTTCACCTCGGAGGCGCATCCGCATCTGTTCGACGCAAAGCGTTATCCGGTGTTGGCGGCCCACGCCGCGAGATGCGAAGCCCTCCCTCCGTTCCAGGAGATCGTCCAGCCGCTCGCGCCGCCGAGCGGGGATTAGTTCAACCGATTCTGTCGCCGCCACGGCGGCGGTGCGCTCCCTCTCCCCGTCTTTCACGGGGAGAGGGTCGGGGTGAGGGGCCGCCACACGGGAGGTGTTAGGAAGGGGCACACGCGCCGGGCGTGTTCGTGGATGGACCTGTACCCCCTCACCCGGATTGCATCTTTCGATGCAATCCGACCTCTCCCCGCCCTAGCGAAGCTTCGCTTCGCCCTGGCGGGGCGAGGTGCAGCGCGCCAGCGGCGGCAGATCGGCTCAATTTAACCGGACGCAGCTCGATGCGCGTGAAGTGCGTCGGTCGTGGAAGCACACCAGCCCTCACGGCTTGAAATACACATCCACCTTCATCCCCACCGCGAACGGCCCCGGCTCGGCCAAGTCCACCAGCACCTCGACCACATCGACGTCCGTCATGTTGCGCTGGCTGAGCGCAGCCGTGCGGCTGCTCTCGACCAGCGGCGCGACCGCTGCGACCTTGCCGGCGACGTCGCGGCCGCGGAACGCGTCGGAGCGGACCACGGCCTGCTGGCCCGGCTTGATCTTGTCGAGATCGCGCTGGTCGAGCTCGGCGCGCACCCGCAGCGACGACATGTCGCCGAGCAGCACCAGCGGCGGTGTCGATTGCGGCGAGGCAATCTCGCCGGCGCGCGCGTTCACTTGCAGCACGGTGCCGTCGAGCGGCGCGCGGAGGGTGAGCTTCTCCAAGCCGGCGCGCGCCGCCTGCAGTTCGCTGCGCGCGACGTTGAGCTGGCCCTCGGCGCTGACCGGCAGCGGCGCGTCGGCGGTGACCTTGCGCAGGTCATCGGTCTGCTGATCCAGCTTGGCCTGAGCAGTCGTCAGTTGCGTGCGCGCTGCATCGACGTCGCTGTCCGCGCCGCGGTCCGCACGTCGCTCGGCCACGGCCTTGTCGAGCGCAATGCGTGCGTCGAACACAGCCGCCTGCGCATCCGCGACGCCATCCTCGGCGCGTCGCCGAGGCCCTGCGCCCGACGGCGTGGATTCCTTGTTGCGGACGCGCTTGCGCATCGCGGCCTGCGCCTCGGCGCTGGCGAGTTGCGCGCGCGCCTCGGCGTCGGTGAGTCGCACCAATGCCTGGCCGGCGAACACGGCGTCGCCGGGTTTGACCAGCACCTCCTGGATCGCGCCGACCACGGGCGCGCCGAGCTTGATCAGGCCGGAGGCCGGCTCGACGCGGCCGGGCGCGACCGCGAGCCAGCGCTCCTCCTGGGCGTTCGCGGCGCGCGCCTCCAGGATGATCCCGCGCGGCGCGACCGCGAGCGCGGTGGACGCCGCCAGCAGCAGCGCGATAGCCTGGTGGGTTCGGCCGGGCTTGTTCATGCGTTCGAGACCTTCTTCATCGAGTCTGCCACGGCCTCCTCGCGAACGATGCGGCCATCCTCGATATGAATCACGCGGCTGGCGAACGGGAGAATGCGCGGATCGTGTGTCACCACCAGCACGGCGCGCGACGGATCCTTGGCGATGTCGGCGAGCAGCGTCATGATCGCCTGCCCATTGGCGGTGTCGAGCGCGCCGGTGGGCTCGTCGGCGAGGATGAGCTGCGTCTTGCCGACGATGGCGCGCGCGATCGCGACGCGCTGCTGCTCCCCGCCGGAGAGCTCGCGCGGCAGCGATTTGCGCTTGTGGCCGAGACCGACGGTGGCCAGTACGTCGCGCGAAGCAAGTTTCGCCGCCCGCGCGCGCTCGCCGCGGACGTCCAGCGCGAGCCGCACATTGTCCTCGGCGTTCAGCGTCGGGAACAGGTGATACGACTGGAAGATGAAGCCGATGCGCTCGCGCCGGAGTTTTGCCAGCGCCTCCGCATCGAGCCCGGCGACAGCGTGGCCGCCGATATGCACCGTCCCGGCGTCCGGCGTCATCAGGCAGCCCAGGATCGACAGCAGCGTGGTCTTGCCGCTGCCGGAGGGGCCCATCAGCAGCACCAGCTCGCCGCCCTTCAACGCCAAGCTCACGCCCTTCAGCGCCTGCACCCGGCCGGCGCCCTGGCCAAGGTGATGGACGAGATCGGTGGCCGCGAGCACGACGTCGGTCATCGCGAGAACACCATGGCGGGATCGATGCGCATCACCTTGACGATCGCAGCGACCGCCGAGCCCACGCACATCGTCACCGTCAGCAGGAACAGCGCCACGGTCAGCATCGGCGTCATGATCACGGGCAGGGCTGATTCCGCTGTCGCGGCCGCGACGATCTTGCCGATGCCGGCCGCGCCAGCAAAGCCGACGATGGCGCTGAGCAGCGCCTGCCAGATGATGACCGTGTAGATGTAGCGGCTGGACGAGCCGATCGCGCGCAGGGTGGCGAATTCGTTGATGTGGTCCTTGGTGCTCGAATACAGCGTCTGTGCCACGATCACAGTGCCGACGATGACCCCGAGCAGCGCGCCGGCGAACAGCGCCGCGCCTGCGCCGGTGCCGAACAGCCAGAACGAGCGGCTGCGGTTGCGAAACTCGGCCGCGGTCAGCACCTCGACATTGCCGATGCTGTCGCGCAGCGCCTGCTGGGTCTTCCAGAGATCGGCATCGGGCGCCAGCCGCACCAGCAGATAGGACGCCTTGCTCGGCGTCGTCCCCGTGTAGCTGCGCGCGCGCTCGACGTCGGTGAAGACGTAAGGCGTCGTCGTGAACGAGCGGATGCCCTTGCTCACCGCCATCACTTGCACCTTGCGGTCGCGCAGCTCGGCGGTCTGCTCAACGCCCGTGATGCCGAGCCGCTCGAAATAGGTCTGGTCGATCGCGACCGCGCCAGGCACCGAGAGATCGTCGAGCCGGCCCTCGACCACGTTCCAGGGATGCAGGCCGAGCCCGCGCAGCTCCGAGCCGACCACGAAGACCGGCGTCGTGGTGCCCTGCGGCAGCCGCCATTGCGCATAGCCGATGACGAGCGGCGTCGCCTCGGCGACGCCCGGAACCGCCAGCGCCCGGAACCGCTGCCGCTCGTCGAGCAGCGAGGGATCCTCGAAGCATTTGGTGCCGACCGGCATGATCCAGAGTTGCGCCGGGGAATGGTCGATCATGGTCGTCACCATGCGGCGGAAGCCGACATAGAGGCCCATCTGCACGGTCACCAGCACGATCGAGAAGATGATGCCGATCACGGTCGCGACGAAGCGCAGCCTGTCATGGAACAGGTTTCGCGACGCAAGCCTGAACTGCAACGACATGAACCAAAACCACCCGGCGCCCCCCAGGGCATTTCAGCCGGTTACGGGGGCGATGTCCACGCCGGATCGGGGGCGATCAGCTGTGGCGCTTTGTCATTCGGGGCAGCCGTGGCGCGGGGGACACGGGATTAGGGCAGCGCTCAGGCCCGCGGGTAAGCCGACCAGGATGCGTCAAAATCAATGTCGCCCCGGCCTTGAGGCCGGGACCCATAATTGACAGCCAGCAGTGATGCGCTCGATCTCAGCCACCGTGTGCCACAGATGCATCATGCGTGATGGGTCCTGGCGCCGCGGGGGGAATTGCGAACGAGGGCAGGACGACGGTTGTGGGTGGGTGAGGCCGCGCCAACTCTTCGCGCCGAGGGCGGTCTTGCCGTCAGGCGAGATGCCTGGCCCCGGGTACAATCTGAAACAGGACAGGAATCTCATTACAACTTGAGCGATCCGCGGTGCAAAGTCTTAGAGGGGACGGATGTAAAGCTTGCCGAAAAATCGCGTCTCGGGGGTATTTCATGTCTTCCTTTTCAGTCGAAAACTTTCTCCAGGCCATCGATTTCTCCGGGCGCGTGACCCGCGCCGCCAACGTCGCGCTGGACTATTGGTGGGCCTGGCTGCTCGCCGGCGCGGTGCTCTGGCTGTTGCTCAAGATCCGCGCGCAGCACGCGCTGCTGGGCCAGCTTGACGAGCGGGCGGATGCGGCGTTCGGCGACGTCGACGCGCTCCTGATCGAGCGGCACGCGCTGATCGGCAACCTCGTCGAGGTGGTCCGCGCCTTCGCGACCAAGGAGCACGACGTGATCCGCGACGTGCTGGAGGCCCGCGTCGATGCGTTGGAGGCGCTCACCGGCGGCGGCGGATCGGTGATCCAGGCCGACACGCAGATCGCCAATGTCCTGCAGAACCTGTTCTCGGTCAGCGAAAGCTATCCGGCGCTGGCCAGCGCCGCGCATTACAGCACGCTGCGCAGCGATCTGATCCGGATCGAGGAGCGCATCACGGCGGCGCGGAAATTCTACAATCTGGCGGTGGAGGAACTGAACTCGGTCCGCCGCGCCTTCCCCAGCAACGTCATCGCCTGGTTGTGCGGGAGCGCCGCGCGCGAGAAGTTCACGCTTGGCGAGCGCCGCTCCGAATTCGCCGGTCCGGTCAAGATCAGCCTGTGATCACCTGAGGAGCGGGCGCCATGGCCGTCCACGGCTACGTCACGCACGCCGCCTACAACCGGCGCTGCACGGCCCTGCTGATGCTGGCCTATGTCGTGTCGTTCGAGGTGATCGGCACCTTCGCGCTGACGATCTATCTGCTCGTCGCCGACCATGAGCACACCATCCTGTCCAACCCGGCCGGCTATGCCGTCCGCTACGCACTGCCGATCGCGCTCGCCACTGGCCTGATGTTCTGGTGGATGTATCGCGGCCATGCGAAGGCCGTGATGGAGACGCTCGGCGTGCGGCTGGTCTCGCGCCAGGAGGAACCGCGCTTCGTCGCCATTGCCGAGGAGCAGTGCACCGCGCTCGGAGTCCGCCTGCCGCGCTTCGGCGTCATCGAGGCGAGCGAGCCCAACGCCGTCACCGTGGGCGAGGGGCCGAAGGCCGGCCTGATCGCGGTGACGCGCGGCCTACTCGATCAGCTCGACGACGACGAACTGGCGGCGGTGCTCGCGCATGAGGCGTCGCATATCCGCCATGGCGACACCAGGCTGCTCGCCGCGAATCACGCGTTGATGCGGACCGCTGTCATCCTGCAGATGAACAATCCGCTGCGGTTCGAGCACTGGCGCCAGATCCTGGTCGCCGTGCTGGTGCCGCCGATGCTGCCGCTGTTGCTCGCCAGCAGCATCGCGACCGTGACCTCGCTGCGGCTCGCGCGCGCCGCGCGGCGCAGCCTGAAGCTCGGGCGTGACCATATCGCCGATGGCGAGGCGATCAGGGTCACGCATTTTCCCGAAGCGCTGCTCAGCGCCATCCGCAAGATCGGCGGCCGCGGCATGTTCCACGGCAGCGCGCGGGTCGAGGGCCTCCTGTTCGACGGACCTGCGGATCACGCCGGCGGCAGCCATCCCAGCATCGCCGAGCGGCTTGACGCCATCGCCGCGCTCGGCCGCGAGCTGATGAGTCCGGCACGGCGGCGGCGCGACAGCCGTGTGCCGTCGGCGCCGCGCTTCGGACGCCGTCCACGCTCGGCCCTGTCGCTCTATCCGCTCGACGCTTCGGGCCGGCCGTTGGAGAAGCCGGCGCAGCCCGAGACCAACCTCCTGATGCTGTATCTGTTCGACCGCGAGACGTTTCGCGCCTGGCACAATGCCTCGATCGCCTGGGAGGAGCGGAAGCTCGACGAGCGCCGCAACGTGATCGGCGTGGCGCCCCTGGTCTTCGTCATGCTCGTCATCGGCAGTTTCGGCGCGGTCTATTCCTATTGGCCGAAGGACGGCAACCTCTCCACGCTGGTCAATCTGTACAGTCCGGCCAGCCTGGTCGAGATGGCCCGCATCACGCAGTCCGGTCCGTTCTGCATCGGCTCGTCCTATCGCGACGGAAAATGCCCGGCCAGGACCGCCCCGGCGGTTCCGTCCGAAGCGAGCCAGCCGGCGAGCCGCGGCGGCGACTTGT
This sequence comes from Bradyrhizobium sp. HKCCYLR20261, assembly GCF_051168435.1. Classification (NCBI taxonomy): domain Bacteria; kingdom Pseudomonadati; phylum Pseudomonadota; class Alphaproteobacteria; order Hyphomicrobiales; family Nitrobacteraceae; genus Bradyrhizobium; species Bradyrhizobium sp. HKCCYLR20261. The sequence continues at coordinate 563,869 of NZ_JBNPUZ010000001.1, read as the reverse complement.
CCGGTACGTTCGGTGCTCCCCGGACAGCCGGTGCATCCGATCAGCCGTCTGCGGCAGTCGAGAGCCGCAAGTCGAACTCGACGCCGCTTTGGGCATGGCTGTTCGTCCTTGTCGCCATCTGCGTGACGAACCCTAGTCTCATCCCGCGCATCATCGCCCAGCTGGCCGCCCATGCCCGGCTGATCTTGCGCTTCGTCGCGGCCTCCTCGGCGAAGGCCGATCGCTTCGAAGGCACTGACCCGGCGAGCGTGGCGTGGCCACAGCACGATGCTCCCACGTCCAGGACGTTCGGACGACGCAAGATCTGACGTGCGCCAGGGCGGGGATCCATAACCCCAGGAAGAAGCTGTCGCGCGCCGTATCGACCACCGCAGACGACGGGTAGATCACGCGGTATGGGTCCCCGCGTTCGCGGGGACGACAGGTGTTGTATCGAGACAGTGCGGGCTACTTCGCGCCAACCGCCTTCTTGCGCCAGGCCAGATGAACCGCGCAGGTGCAGTCCACGGGGTGGCTGGCCAGCTCGGCAGGGGCCGCATCGTTGGCGGGGGCGGGCGAGGCGACCGGGCGGGGCGTCTCGGTCGGCTGTACGCCGCGCGCCGGGATGTAGTTCAGGATCGGCGCCAGCCAGCGCTCGACCTCGGCCACCGTCATGCCCTTGCGTGCGGCGTAGTCCTCGACCTGGTCGCGCTCGATCTTGCCGACGCCGAAATAGAAGCTCTCCGGCGAGGCGAAGTAGAGGCCCGAGACCGACGAGCCCGGCCACATCGCAAAACTCTCGGTGAGCCGCACGCCGGCGTTTTTTTCCGCATCGAGCAGCTCGAACAAGGTCGCCTTCTCGGTATGGTCAGGCTGCGCCGGATAGCCGGGGGCGGGGCGGATGCCCTCATACTTCTCCAGGATCAAATCGTCGGCGGAGAGCGTCTCGTCCGGGGCATATGCCCAGAACTCGCGGCGCACGCGGGCGTGCAGGCGCTCGGCGAAGGCCTCGGCGAGGCGGTCGGCCAGCGCCTTGACCAGGATCGAGGAGTAGTCGTCATTGGCGTTCTTGAAGCGGTCGGCGACCGCGTCCTCGCCGAGCCCCGTCGTGACGACGAAGCCGCCGACATAGTCCGGCACGCCGGAGCCGGCAGGGGCGACGAAGTCGGACAGCGCGGTGTTGAAGCGGCCCTCGCGCTTCTCGAGCTGCTGGCGCAGCGTGTGCAATGTTGCGATCGTCTTGGTGCGGCTGTCATCGGCATACAGCACGATGTCGTCGCCGACAGCGTTGGCCGGCCAGAAGCCGATCGCGGCGCGCGCGGTGAACCACTTCTCGTCGACGATCTGCTTCAGCATCTTCTGCGCGTCGTCGTACAGCGCCCGCGCGGCCTCGCCGACCTTGGCATCGTCGAGGATGGCCGGGAAGCGGCCGGCCAGCTCCCAGGTCTGGAAGAACGGCGTCCAGTCGATATAGGGCACGAGCTCGGCGAGGTCGTAGTCCACGAAAGTCTTGGTGCCGAGGAAGGTCGGCTTCACCGGCCTGGCCTTGGTGAAGTCGACCTTCGGCGCGTTCGCGCGGGCGTCCTTGAGCGACAGCCGCTTCTTGTCGGCCTGGCCGCGCAGATGCGCGGCCGCGATCTTCTGATACTCGGTGCGGATCTCGGCCGCATAGGCGTCCTTGCGCTCCGCCGACAGCAGCGAGGAGGCCACGCCGACGGCGCGGCTGGCGTCGTTGACATGCACCACCGGCCCGCTTTGGTAGTTCGGGTCGATCTTCACGGCGGTGTGGACGCGGCTGGTGGTCGCGCCGCCGATCAAGAGCGGCACGTTCAGCCCCTGGCGCTCCATCTCGGAGGCGAGATACGCCATCTCGTCGAGCGACGGCGTGATCAGGCCAGAGAGGCCGATGATGTCGGCATTCTCCGCCTTGGCGGTGTCGATGATCTTCGCGGCCGGCACCATCACGCCGAGGTCGATGACCTCGAAATTATTGCACTGGAGCACGATGCCGACGATGTTCTTGCCGATGTCGTGGACGTCGCCCTTGACGGTGGCGAGCACGATCTTGCCGGCATTGGAGCGCTCGTTGGCGCGGCCCTTGTTGGCGGCCTTCTCGGCCTCCATGAACGGCATCAGATAGGCGACCGCCTGCTTCATCACGCGCGCCGACTTTACGACCTGCGGCAGGAACATCTTGCCGTCGCCGAAGAGGTCGCCGACCACGTTCATGCCGGCCATCAGCGGACCTTCGATGACGTCGAGCGGACGCGTCGATGCGGCGCGCGCCTCCTCGGTATCCAGCTCGATGAATTCGGTGATGCCGTGCACCAGCGCGTGAGAGAGGCGCTTGTCGACCGGCCATTCGCGCCAGGCGAGATCGGCCTCCTTGGTCTGCTTGCCCTGGCCGCGGAATTTCTCGGCCAGCGCCAGCAGCCGCTCGGACGCGCCGGGATCGCGGTTGAGCACGACGTCCTCGCACACCTGGCGCAGCTCGGGATCGATGTCGTCATAGACGATCATCTGGCCGGCATTGACGATACCCATGTCCATGCCCGCCTTGATGGCGTGATACAGGAACACCGAGTGCATCGCCTCGCGCACCGGCTCATTGCCGCGGAACGAGAACGACAGGTTGGAGACGCCGCCGGAAATGTGGGCATGCGGCAGGTTCTGGCGGATCCAGCGCGTCGCCTCGATGAAGTCGACGCCGTAGTTGTTGTGCTCCTCGAGACCGGTGGCGATCGCAAAGATATTGGGATCGAAGATGATGTCCTCGGGCGGGAAGCCGACCGTCTCGACCAGGATCTTGTAGGCGCGGGCGCAGATCTCGGTCTTGCGCTGATAGGTGTCGGCCTGACCGGTCTCGTCGAACGCCATCACGACGACCGCGGCGCCGTGGCGGCGCGCGATCTTCGCCTCGTGGATGAACTTCTCCTCGCCTTCCTTCAGCGAAATCGAGTTCACCACCGGCTTGCCCTGCACGCATTTCAGGCCGGCCTCGATGACGTGGAATTTCGAGGAGTCGACCATCACTGGGACGCGCGCGATATCAGGCTCGGCGGCGACCAGGTTGAGGAAGGTCCGCATCGCGGCTTCCGAATCTAGGAGGCCCTCGTCCATGTTGACGTCGATGACCTGGGCTCCGTTCTCGACCTGGTCGCGCGCGACCTGCAGCGCCGCGGTGTAGTCGCCGGCGGTGATCAGCTTGCGGAATTTGGCCGAGCCGGTGACGTTGGTACGCTCGCCGACATTGACGAACGGGATCGCGGGCGTCAGCTCGAACGGCTCCAGGCCCGACAGCCGCAGCCGCGGCGCGATGTCAGGGACGACGCGCGGCCTGTGCGGAGCGACAGCGGCGGCGATCGCCGCGATATGGTCCGGCGTGGTGCCGCAGCAGCCGCCGACGATGTTGACGAGGCCGGACGCAGCGAACTCGCCGATCAGCCGCGCCATATAGGCCGGAGTCTCGTCATATTGGCCGAACTCGTTGGGCAGGCCGGCATTGGGGTAGGCGCAGACCAAGGTATCCGCGACGCGGCCGATATCGGCGACGTGGGCGCGCAGGTCCTCGGCTCCGAGCGCGCAGTTGAAGCCGATCGTCAGCGGCTGGGCGTGACGCACCGAATTCCAGAACGCCTCCGGCATCTGACCCGACAGCAGGCGGCCTGACTTGTCGGTGATGGTGCCAGAGATCATCACGGGCACGTCGATGCCGCGCTCCTCGCACAGCTCCGCGATCGCATACAGCGCCGCCTTGGCGTTGAGCGTGTCGAAGATGGTCTCGACCAGCAGGATGTCGGCGCCGCCGTCCAGCAGTCCGCGCGCCTGCTCGCCATAGGCGATGCGCAAATCGTCGAAGGTGACCGCGCGATAGCCGGGGTTGGAAACGTCGGGCGAGATCGAGGCGGTGCGGTTGGTCGGGCCCATCGCTCCGGCGACGAAGCGCGGCTTGCCGTCCTCGGCCGCAACACGCGTGGCCGCATTGCGCGCCAGGCGCGCGCCTTCACGGTTGAGCTCGTAGATGATGTCGGAGAGATCGTAGTCGGCTTGCGCGATCGACGTCGCCGAGAAGGTGTTGGTGGCGACGATGTCGGCGCCGGCGCGCAGATACTGCGCGTGGATGTCCTCGATTGCCTCGGGTTGCGTCAGGATCAGCAGGTCGTTATTGCCGCGGAGGTCGCGATGAAAATCCTTGAAGCGTTCGCTGCGGAACGCAGCCTCATCGAACTGCAGCGCCTGGATCATCGTGCCCATGGCGCCGTCGAGGATCAGGATGCGCTGGCGCGCGGCGGCGAGGAAGGCGGTACGCGCATTGGAAACAGGAGGGGACATCAGGCGGCGACCTTGTTGACGGACTTCGGCCGGATGCCAAGCAGATGGCTGATCGCGAACACGAGGTCGGCGCGGTTCATAGTGTAGAAATGGAAGGTGTCGACGCCATGCTTGGCGAGCTTGTGCACCTGGCCGGCGGCGACGGTGGCCGCAATCAGCTTGCGGGTCTCCGGATCATCGTCGAGACCCTCGAACTTCTCGGCCAGCCACTCCGGCACGCTGGTGCCGTTGCGGGTCACGAAGCCGCGCGCCTGCTTGAAATTGTGCATCGGCATGATGCCGGGCACGATCGGAATGTCGATGCCGCGGGCGCGGACGCGGTCGAGGTAGCGGAAGTAGACGTCGTTGTCGAAGAACACCTGGGTGATCGCGCGGGTCGCGCCGGCATCGACCTTCGCTTTCAGCATATCGATGTCGGCGTCGAAGTCGCGGCTCTCCGGATGCTTCTCGGGATAGGCCGAGACCGAAACCTCGATGTCCGGGTGGCGCTTCTTGATGCCGGCGACCAGATCGGGCGAGCTCTGATAACCCTCGGCATGGGCCTGGTAGGGCGTGCCGATGCCGCCGGGCGGATCGCCGCGCAAGGCGACGATGTGGCGGACGCCGACCTCGTGATAGCGGTCGACGACCTCATCGATCTCCCCGCGGGAGGCGCCGACGCAGGTGAGATGCGCCGCCGGCAGCAGCGCGGTCTCCTTGAGGAGGCGTGCGATGGTGGCGTGGGTGCGCTCGCGGGTCGAGCCGCCGGCGCCATAGGTCACCGAGACGAAGCTCGGCTCCAGCGGCGCCAGGCGCTCGATCGAGGTCCACAGCGTCCGGTCCATCTCCTCGGTCTTCGGCGGGAAGAACTCGAACGAGATCTTGGGCCTGATGATCGCGGAATGTCCGTCAGTGATGGCGGTGGCGAGGTCGGTCATGGCGGCGCAGGTTCCCGATGGCGCGTAAATTTCAACTTGAGAGCGGATCGCCCGCTGGATGAGCCAAGATAAGGGAAGTGAGTCGCAAGCGACAGCCCACCAGAAATGGGATTTAGCCCACAATCATTCGAATATCGCTCGATTCTCTGGAGTTCGTGGATCGTAAAGTGGGCGAAGAAAACTTAGCAAAATCAGTCTTTCGGAGCTTCAATTGGCGAATTCATGAGTCGATTGTGGGTGGGACAGTGTTATTCTATGGCTGTATACAGCTTATTCATCCCACTATTTGTCAGGCCGTCATCCCTGCGTTTCCGGCAGGTCACCGACGCAGTTCGGCCATTGTGGGCCGGCGCGCAGTCACTAGGTTGAAGCCATGATCCCGATTTCAGTCCTCGACCTCTCTGTCACGACGACGGCCACGCCCGCCTCAGCGGCGCTGCGCAACAGCATCGATCTGGCCCGCCATGTCGACCAGCTCGGCTATGTCCGCTATTGGCTCGCCGAGCATCACAGCCTTGTTTCGGTGGCGAGCCCGTCGCCCGACATCATGATCGGGCAGATCGCTGCCGTCACCAAGCACATCCGCGTCGGCTCCGGCGGCGTCATGCTGCCCAACCACGCGCCGCTGGTGGTCGCCGAACGCTTCAAGATGCTGGAGGCGCTGTTTCCCGGCCGGATCGATCTCGGCCTCGGCCGCGCGCCGGGCACCGACGGCACCACGGCCTATGCGTTGAGGAGCCGGCTCGATCGCCGCGAAGGCGACGATTTCCTGGAGCGGCTGCACGAGCTGACCTTGTGGGAGACACGCGAGTTTCCCGCCGGCCATCCCTACAACAACGTCATCGCCATGCCCGACGATGCGCCGTTGCCGCCGATCTGGCTGCTCGGCTCCAGCGACTATTCCAGCGAGCTCTCGGCGCAGATGGGCATGGGTTTTGGCTTCGCGCATCATTTCGCCAATCACGATGCGATCGACGCGATGCGCACCTATCGCGCGCATTTCACGCCGTCGCGCTGGCGCTCGCAGCCGCATGCGGTGCTGGCGGTCGCGGTCGTGACGGCGGAGACCGATGCGGAGGCCGAGCGGCTGGCGTCGTCGATGGACCTCAACCGTCTCCGTCGCGACCGCGGCCAGTTCCTGCCGCTGCCGAGCCCGGAGGAAGCGGCGGCCTATCCGTATACGGACTCCGACCGCGCCTCGATCGCCCGCAACCGCTCGCGGCTGTTCGTCGGCTCACCGGCGACCGTGCGCGCCAAGCTCGATCCGATGATCGCGGCGAGCCAGGCCGACGAGCTGATGGTGATCACCGCGATCTTCGACCACGAGGCCCGCAAGCGCTCCTACACCCTGCTCGCCGACGCCTTCGGCCTGCAGCGGCAGGCGGCGGCGTAAGCCCTGCATCCTCTCGGCGTCATTCCGGGGCAAGGCCGCAGGCCTTGAACCCGGAATCCCGAGTTAAGTTTTGCCACTCGAGATTCCGGTCGGGTCCGTCGGACCATCCCGGATTGACGGCCTAGCCTTCCAGCCGCTCGCTGAACGTCGCCCGGAACGGATGGGCCGGATAGACGCCGACGATGCGCAGCTCGCGCGAGAAGAACTTCAGCTCCTCCAGCGCGAAGGCCAGTCCCTTGTCCTCGGGATGGCCGTCGACATCGGCGTAGAATTGCGTGGCGAAGAAATTGCCGTCGACCATGTAGCTTTCGAGCTTGGTCATGTTGACGCCGTTGGTCGCGAAGCCGCCGAGCGCCTTGTACAGCGCGGCCGGCAGGTTGCGGACGCGGAACACGAAGCTCGTCACCAGCGGGCCGGAGTTCTGCTCCGCCCATTGCGGCTCGCGCGCCAGCACGACGAAGCGGGTGGTGTTGTGGGCCTCGTCCTCGATGTCCTCGGCGAGGATATCGAGGCCATAGATGTCAGCGGCGAGCCGCGAGGCGATCGCGGCAACGCTCTTGTCGCCCCGCTGCGACACGTCGCGCGCGCTTCCGGCAGTGTCGCCGGCGACGATCGGCCGGACGCCGAGCTGGCGGATGATGCGGCGGCACTGGCCGAGCGCGTGGACGTGGCTCTCGACGGTCTTGATGTCGGCGAGCCTAGTCCCCTTCAGCGCCATCAGCTGGTGGCGGATCGGCAGGAACCACTCGCCGATGATGTACAGGCCCGACCCCGGCAGCAGATGGTGGATGTCGGCGACGCGCCCCGCCACCGAGTTCTCGATCGGGATCATGCCGAGATCGGCCTCCCCGGACGAGATCGCGCTGAGCGCGTCCTCGAAGGTCGGGCAGGGCATGGCCTCGGCGGTCGGATAGGCCTCGGAGATGGCGATATGGGAATTGGCTCCCGGCTCGCCCTGGAATGCGATTTTCAAGATCTTGCTCATGTGGGGCCTTGTAGCAGCTTAGGTCTGTGACAGCAGCCGGCGGGCGGTCTCGAGGTCGGCCGGGGTGTCGACGCCGCGCGGGACGGCATCGACCACCATGACGTCGATGCGCATGCCGGCCTCCAGCGCGCGGAGCTGTTCCAGCTTCTCCTGCTGCTCCAGCGGCGACGGCGGCAGGCGGACGAAGCGCTCCAGCGCCGCGCGGCGGTAGGCGTAGAGGCCGATGTGATGGTAGCGCGGTCCGTCGCCATGCGGCGCCGTAGCCCGGGTGAAATATAGCGCGCGCATGCGCCGGCCCGACAGAGGCGAGCCGACCGCCTTGACGACGTTCGGGTTGAGGCTCTCCTCCTCGGTGTGGATCTCGGCCGCCAGCGTCGCGATGTCGACGGCGGGGTCGTCGAGCGGCGGCAGCACGTCGCTGATGCTGCGGGGGTCGATGGTCGGGAAGTCGCCCTGCAGATTGACCACGATCTCCGTCTCACCGGCCGGATCGAGCTTGCACATCGCCTCATAGATGCGGTCGGACCCGGAGGGATGATCCGCCCTGGTCATGACCACCTCGCCGCCCGCCGCCGTCACGGCCGCGGCAATCTCGGGCGTGTCGGTGGCCACCGCCACGCGGCCGATCGCCGCTTCTTCCGCGCGTCGCAGAACCTGGACGATCATCGGCACGCCGGCGATGTCGAGCAGCGGCTTGCCGGGCAAGCGGGTCGAGGCCATGCGGGCGGGAATCAGGACGAGAATCTTGGAGCGGGACATCCGGGAAAGCGCATTCGGAGCCGGTCGCAACAGCGCGTCCGGACGAGGGTGGGGACAGCAAAAACCGCCCGCTTATACGGGTTGCCAGAGCACGGGCAAACCGATATCTCACTTCTGCCGCAGGGGGAGGCGCGACGGCTCGATTCTGCTCGATGCCTTCTCGAAATCCTGGGGCGATTCACGGCCGCGGCCACGCGGCCTCAAAGCAATGAAATCCGCCCTCGGAGCCTGATTCCAAAATGGACTCCTTCGAACTGAACAAAATCCTCGGCGCCGTGCTGGCCGCCTGTCTCGTCGTGCTGGTCACGAGCTTCTCTGCGGGCGCGATCTTCGCGCCGAAGATGCCGGAGAAGCCGGGCTTCGAGATTGTCGTGAAGGAGGCCGAGAGCGCCGGCAAGCCGGGCGCCGCGCCGGCCGCCGCCGAGCCGATCGAGAAGCTGTTGCAGACAGCCTCGGTCGAGAAGGGCGCCGTCGCCGCCAAGAAGTGCGCCTCCTGCCACACCTTCGACAAGGGCGGCAAGAATGCCGTCGGCCCCAACCTCTACGGCATCGTCGGCGACCACGTCGGCGAAGGCCGCGGCTTCAATTTCTCCGCGGCGCTCAAGGCCAAGGGCGGCACCTGGACGATCGATGCACTGAACCAGTTCATCGCCAACCCGAAGGGCTATGTCCCGGGCACCGCGATGGGCTTTGCCGGCATCCAGAAGGACTCCGAGCGCGCCGACGTGCTGGCCTATCTGAACTCGCTGTCGGACAACCCGGCGCCGCTGCCGACCGCAGCCAAGTAACCCGCGACTTATCTCGCATTGCAAACGGCCGGGCCTTGCCCGGCCGTTTTGCTTGTGGGGGAAGCGAATTTCGCCGCATTTGGGACCTTTGGTCGCATGCCGGTCGTTCACAACCCGGTATCATGAGGAAAAAGCAAGGTTATCGGTCGAAACCTTGCCGTATATTGGTCCCCTGAATGGAACGGGTTCGGACGGTCCGGAGCGCCCCGCTTCGGCCGGCGCAACCTGTCCCGTCCGGATTGGGTTACGATCAGACGTTGGATCGGGAGCAGCCGCGGGCGACGCCGCCGAGCTGTTTCCAGGCGGTCTTACTCAGAGGAAGTCTCATTTGACGATTACCCGACGACAGCTCCTGCAGAGCAGCGCCTTCGCTGCGATGACCCCGGCGCTCGGCGCCGCCGCCAGCCTCGCCCCGCTCGACGCCGCGAAGGCGCAGGCGGGCGAGCAGATGGTCTGGCGCCACGGCCTGTCGCTGTTCGGCGAGGTGAAGTACCCGGCCGACTTCAAGCGCTTCGACTACGTCAATCCCGACGCGCCGAAGGGCGGCACCGCGCGGATGATCTCGCTCGGCACCTTCGACAATTTCAACATCGTCGTGATGTATGTGAAGGGCAACATCGCCGCGGCCGCGATGCTCCCCTACGAGACCCTGATGACGCGGTCGCAGGACGAGATCTCGACCGAGTACGGTCTGCTCGCCGAGGCCGCCTCCTATCCTGACGACTATTCCTGGGTGATCTATCGCCTGCGCAAGGAGGCACGCTGGCACGACGGCAAGCCGGTGACGCCCGAGGACGTCATCTTCTCGCTGGACGTGCTGAAGAAGAACAGCCCGTTCTACTCGTCCTACTATCGTCACGTCGTCAAGACCGAGAAGACCGGCGATCTCGAGGTCAAGTTCACCTTCGACGGCCCCGGCAATCGCGAGCTGCCGCACATCGTCGGCGAATTGGTCGTGCTGCCCAAGCATTATTGGGAGGGCACGGATTCGCAGGGCCGCAAGCGCGACGTCACTGCGACCACGCTGGAGCCGCCGCTCGGGTCGAGCCCCTACCGCATCAAGGACTTCGTGCCGGGCCGTTCGATCAAGGTCGAGCGCGTCAAGGATTATTGGGGCGCCAACCTGCCGGTCCGGATCGGCCAGCACAATTTCGACGAGCTGCAATACGAATATTTCCGCGACAACCAGGTCGCGCTCGAGGCCTTCAAGGCCGACCAGGCCGATTGGATCACCGAGAACTCGGCCAAGCAGTGGGCCACGGCCTACGAATTCCCGGCGATCACTGAGAAGCGCGCGGTCAAGGAGGAATTCCCGGTCCGCGATTCCGGCCGCATGCAGGGCTTCATCTTCAACCTGCGCCGTCCGCAATTCCAGGACGCCCGGCTGCGCCGCGCCTTCAACTACGCGTTCGACTTCGAGGAGATGAACAAGCAGCTGTTCTTCGGCCAGTACAAGCGGATCAACAGCTATTTCGAAGGCACCGATCTCGCCTGCTCGGGCCTGCCGCAGGGGCAGGAGCTCGAACTGCTCGAGGCGCTGCGCGACAAGGTGCCGCCGGAGGTGTTCACCACGCCGTATCAGAATCCGGTCGGCGGCAATCCTGAGAATGTCCGCGCCAATCTGCGCGAGGCGACAAAGCTCCTCAAGGAGGCCGGCTACGACATCAAGGACCGCAAGCTGGTCGATCCCGCCGGCAAGCAGGTGGCGGTCGAGCTGCTGGTGCAGGACCCATCCTCCGAGCGTATCGTGCTGTTCTACAAGCCCTCGCTGGAGCGGCTCGGCGTCACCGTGACGGTGCGCCAGGTCGACAACGTCCAGTACGAGCAGCGGGTGCGCACCTTCGACTACGACATGATCACCGACGTCTGGGGCCAGTCGCTGTCGCCCGGCAACGAGCAGCGCGACTTCTGGGGCTCCAAGGCGGCCGATGAGCCGGGCTCGAAGAACACCGTCGGCATCAAGAACCCGGCGATCGATGCGCTGATCGAGAAGATCATCTTCGCCAAGGATCGTAAGAGCCTCGAGGCGGCCACGCACGCGCTGGACCGCGTTCTGCTGTGGAATTTCTACGTCGTACCGCAGTTCACCTATCCGTTCCTGCGCAGCGCCCGCTGGGACCGCTTCAGCCATTTCGAGCCGTTCCCGAAATATGCCAGCACCGGCTGGCCGTCGCTGTGGTGGTACGACGCCGACAAGGCTGCCAAGGTGAAGCGCTCTTGAGCACGCTGTTGCATCTGTCGCGCCGTGGCGTGCTCGGCCTCGGGCTCGGCGCGCTCACGGCTCCGCTCGTCAGGCCGGCTGTCGCCGCGGAGTACGGCCCGGAGTCGCACGGCGCCTCGGCGTTCGGCGACCTGAAATATCCGGCCGACTTCCGCCACTTCGACTACGTCAATGTCGACGCGCCGAAGGGCGGGATGTTCTCGCTGATCCCCTCGGTGCGCGCCTACAACCAGTCCTACTATACCTTCAACTCGTTCAATGCCTACATCCTCAAGGGCGAGGGCGCTCAGGGCATGAGCATGACGTTCGCGTCGTTGATGGTGCCGTCGGGCGACGAGCCGGATGCGGTGTACGGGCTGGTCGCCAAGTCGGTCGCGATCTCGGCCGACAAATCGTCCTACCGCTTCACTCTGCGGCCCGAAGCGCGCTTCCACGATGGCAGCAAGATCACCGCGCAGGACGTCGCCTGGACGCTGAATACGCTGAAGGAGAAAGGCCATCCGCTGATCGTCGTGCAGCTGCGCGACTTCGTGAAGGCCGAGGCCCTCGACGATGCCACGGTGGTCTTGAGCTTCGCAGAGAAGCGCGCGCGCGACGTGCCGCTCTATGTCATGACCCTGCCGATCTTCTCGAAGACCTATTACGCCAGCCGGCCGTTCGACGAATCCACGCTCGAGGTGCCGCTCGGCTCCGGGCCGTACAAGGTCGGCAAATACGAGGTGAACCGCTACGTCGAGTTCGAGCGGGTCAAGGACTGGTGGGCGGCCGACCTGCCGGTCAGCCGCGGCTTCTACAATTTCGACACCGTGCGCTACGAGTTCTATCGCGACCGCGACGTCGCCTTCGAGGGCTTTACCGCGAAGAGCTATCTGTTCCGCGAGGAGTTCACCTCGCGCATCTGGGCCACGCGCTACGATTTCCCCGCCATCAAGGACGGCCGCGTCAAGCGCGAGCTGCTGCCGGACGAGACGCCGTCGGGCGGGCAGGGCTGGTTCATCAACACCCGCCGCAACAAGTTCTCCGATCCGCGCGTCCGCCAAGCACTGACCTATGCTTTCGACTTCGAGTGGACCAACAAGACCATCATGTACGGCGCCTATGCGCGCACGGTGTCGCCGTTCCAGAACTCCGACATGGTCGCGGTCGGGCCGCCGTCGCCGGAGGAGCTGAAGTTGCTGGAGCCGTTCCGCGGCCAGATTCCTGACGAGGTGTTCGGCGAGCCGTTCGTGCCGCCGGCCTCGGATGGGTCGGGCCAGGATCGCGCGCTGCTGCGCAAGGCCACGCAACTGTTGCAGCAGGCCGGCCTGCCGGTGAAGGACGGCAAGCGGATGCTGCCGTCCGGCGAAGTGTTCTCGATCGAGTTCCTGATCGACGAGGTCTCGTTCAAGCCGCACCACGGCACCTTGATCAAAAACCTGCAGACCCTCGGCATCGATGCCGATCTGCGCATCGTCGACGCCGTGCAGTACCGCGCCCGGGTCGAGGATTTCGATTTCGACATCACGGTGCAGCGGCTGTCGATGTCGCCGACCCCCGGCGACGGTCTGCGCTCCTATTTCACCTCGGACACAGCCAAGACCAAGGGCTCCTACAATCTCGCCGGGATCAGCAATCCCGCTGTCGATGCGCTGGTGGCCAAGGTGATCGCCGCGGAAACCCGGAGCGATCTGACCTTCGCCTGCCGCGCGCTGGATCGCGTGTTCCGCGCCGGGCACTATTGGATCCCGCAATGGTATCGGCAGACCCATCCGATCGCCTATTGGGATCAGTTCAGCCACCCGCCGAAGCCGCCGAAATACGGCTCCGGCGTCGGCGCCCCTGACATCTGGTGGTACGATGCCGCCAAGGCCGCAAAGCTGGAGCAGGCGAAGTAGTTCATGGCTGCCTATATCGCTCGCCGCATGTTTCTGATGCTCCCGACCCTGCTCGGGATCCTCTTCATCTCCTTCGTCGTGGTGCAGTTCGCGCCGGGCGGCCCGGTCGAACGCGTCATTGCGCAACTGACCGGCGCCGACACCGGCGGCACCTCGCGCATTTCAGGCGGCAGCGGCTCGGATTTCGGCGCAAGGCCGCCGGGCCAGGTCGGCTCCGGTGATACCAACTCCAAATATCGCGGCGCGCAGGGCCTCGATCCCGCCTTCATCAAGCAGCTCGAAAAGCAGTTCGGCTTCGACAAGCCGGCGCCGGAGCGCTTCGCGCTGATGGTCTGGAACTTCGCCCGCTTCGATTTCGGCAAGAGCTACTTCCGCGACACCACCGTGCTGCAGCTGATCAAGGAGAAGCTGCCGGTCTCGATGTCGCTCGGCATCTGGATGACCCTGCTGACCTATCTGATCTCGATCCCCTTGGGCATCCGCAAGGCTGTCGCAGACGGCTCGCGCTTCGACGTCTGGACGTCAGCGGTCATCATCATCGGCTATGCCATTCCCGGCTTCCTGTTCGCGATCCTGCTGATCATCCTGTTCGCCGGCGGCTCGTTCCTCAACATCTTCCCGCTGCGCGGCCTGACCTCGGACGGCTGGGCCAACTTCCCCTGGTACTGGAAGATCATCGACTATTTCTGGCACCTGACCTTGCCGCTGGTGTCGATGGCGCTCGGCGCCTTCGCGACCATGACCTTGCTCACCAAGAACTCGTTCCTCGACGAGATCCGCAAGCAATATGTCATGACCGCGCGCGCCAAGGGCTGCAGCGAGACCCAGGTGCTGTACGGCCACGTCTTCCGCAATGCCATGCTGATCGTGATCGCCGGTTTCCCCGGCACCTTCATCCACGCCTTCTTCTCCGGCTCGCTGCTGATCGAGACCATCTTCTCGCTCGACGGCCTTGGCCTGTTGTCGTTCGAGAGCATCCTCAACCGCGACTATCCGGTCGTGTTCGGCAATCTCTTCATCTTCTCGCTGCTCGGCCTCGCCATCAACCTGATCTCGGATCTGACCTACATGTGGATCGATCCGCGGATCGACTTCGACGCGCGGGAGGTCTGACGATGCTGAAGACCGCACCGATCGAAACCACGACCCAGGCGCCGCTCGGCGAGGCCGTGCCGCCGACGCGGCACCGCTTCAAGCCGTCGCCGCTCAACCAGCGCCGCTGGCAGAATTTCAAGGCCAACCGCCGCGGCTACTGGTCGCTGTGGATTTTCCTGTTTCTGTTCATCGTCTCGATGTTCGCCGAGCTGATCGCCAACGACCGGCCGTTCCTGATCAAGTTCGACGGCCACCTGTATTTTCCCGCCTTCGTCTCCTATCCGGAGACCGCGTTCGGTGGCGACTTCGAGACCGCCGCCGACTATCGCGATCCGTATTTGCAGAAGCTGATCGCCGACAAGGGCGGCACCGTGATCTGGCCGCTGATCCGCTACTCCTACGCCACCCACAATCTCGACCTGCCGACGCCGGCGCCGTCGCCGCCGACCTGGATGCTGAAGGAATCGCAGTGCAAGGCGGTGGTCGAGAAGAAGGGGCTGAAGAGCTGCCGGGATCTCGAATACAATTGGCTCGGCACCGATGATCAGGGGCGCGACGTCGTCGCGCGTCTGATCTACGGCTTCCGCATCTCCGTGCTGTTCGGCCTGTTGCTGACGTTCTTCTCGTCGATCATCGGCATCGCCGCCGGCGGCGTGCAGGGCTATTTCGGCGGCTGGGTCGATCTCTTGTTCCAGCGCTTCATCGAGATCTGGAACGCGATCCCCTATCTCTATCTGCTCTTGATCCTGTCCGCGGTGCTGGTGCCCGGCTTCTTCACTTTGCTCGGCATCATGCTGCTGTTCTCGTGGGTGTCACTGGTCGGCCTCGTCCGCGCCGAATTCCTGCGCGGCCGCAATTTCGAATATATCCAGGCCGCCCGTGCGCTCGGCGTCTCCAACGTCGTCATCATGTGGCGGCATCTGCTGCCGAACGCGATGGTCGCGACCATGACGTTCCTGCCGTTCATCGTCTCCAGCTCGGTAATGACGCTCACCGCGCTCGACTTCCTCGGCTTCGGCCTGCCGCCGGGATCGCCGTCGCTGGGCGAGATGCTGTCGCAGGCCAAGGCCAACGTGCAGGCGCCGTGGCTCGGCCTCACCGGCTTCTTCTCGGTCGCGATCATGCTGTCGCTCCTGATCTTCATCGGCGAGGCCGTGCGCGACGCCTTCGATCCGCGCAAGACGTTCAGGTGAGCGCCAGGGATGCGATGACATGGACACGATGACATGGATGCGATGACCCAGCCGCTTTTGTCGGTCAGCGATCTCTCGGTGGCGTTCCACCAGGGCGGCCGCGCGTCGACCGCTGTCGACCACGTCTCCTTCGACATCAAGCGCGGCGAATGCGTCGCGCTGGTCGGCGAGTCCGGCTCGGGCAAGTCGGTCAGCGCGCTCTCGGTGCTGAAGCTGTTGCCCTACCCGGTGGCCTCGCATCCCTCGGGCAGCATCCGCTTCAAGGGCCGCGATCTGCTGCCGCTGTCCGAAGGCGACATGCGCGAGATCCGTGGCAGCGACATCTCGATCATCTTCCAGGAGCCGATGACGTCGCTCAATCCGCTGCACACGATCGAGCGGCAGATCAGCGAGATCCTGCAACTGCATCAGCCGATCTCGAACAGTGCGGCGCGCAAGCGCGTGCTGGAGCTGCTGACGCAGGTCGGCATCCCCGAGCCGGAGACGCGGCTCGGCAGCTATCCGCATCAGCTCTCCGGTGGCCAGCGCCAGCGCGTGATGATCGCGATGGCGCTCGCCAACGAGCCGGACCTGCTGATCGCCGATGAGCCGACCACGGCACTCGACGTCACCGTGCAGGCGCAGATCCTGGCGCTGCTCGCCGACATCCGCGCGCGGCTCGGCATGAGCCTGCTGTTCATCACCCATGATCTCGGCATCGTCCGCCGCATCGCCGATCGCGTCTGCGTCATGAATGGCGGCAAGATCGTCGAGCAGGGACCGGTCGAGCAGGTCTTCACCGCGCCACAGCATCCCTACACCAAGGCGCTGCTCGCCGCCGAGCCGAAGCCCGACCCGGCGCCGCCGCGGCCCGATCAGCCGGTGGTGATGCAGGCGAAGGACCTCAAGGTCTGGTTTCCGATCAAGCGCGGCCTGTTCCGCTCCACCGTCGGTCACATCAAGGCGGTCGACGGCGTCAGCGTCGCCGTGCGCAAGGGCGAGACGCTCGGCGTCGTCGGCGAGTCCGGCTCGGGCAAGACGACCTTGGGCCTGGCGCTGTTGCGGCTGATCTCCTCCGACGGCCCGATCGTGTTTCTCGGCAAGGAGATCCAGGGGCTGTCGTTCAAGGACGTCCGCCCGTTCCGCCGGGACATGCAGATCGTCTTCCAGGACCCGTTCGGCGCGCTCAGCCCGCGCATGTCGGTCGGCGACATCATCGCCGAAGGCCTGACCGTGCATCAGCCGGATTTGTCCGAGGACGGGCGCGAGGCCAAGGTCGTGAAGGCTCTGAAAGACGTCGGCCTCGATCCCGCGACCCGCTTCCGCTACCCGCACGAGTTCTCCGGAGGTCAGCGCCAGCGCATCTCGGTCGCCCGCGCCGTCGTGCTGGAGCCGAGCTTCGTCGTGCTCGACGAGCCGACCTCCGCGCTCGACATGCTGTTCCAGGCCCAGATGGTCGAGCTGCTGCGCGAGCTGCAGCGCAAGCGCGAGCTGACCTACATGTTCATCTCGCACGATTTGCGCGTCGTGGCGGCGCTCGCCAGCCATCTGATCGTGATGCGTCACGGCAAGGTGGTCGAGGAAGGGCCGGCCGCGCAGCTGTTCAAGGCGCCGCAGACCGACTACACGCGCGCGCTGTTCGCGGCGGCGTTCCGGAACGAGACGGCGGGGAACGGGGCGGCGGCGCCGTAAAAGATCACAGACATCCGCACCCGGACCACCGCGAGACAATGTCGTCCAAGCTGGATCTCATCAGAACTCTTTTGCGGTCCGAATGGGACCCGATCGGCGTCTCCGGTCGGGGGGCGCCCGAAGACGAATATGATCGTTACGCTCTCCAGGTCTTCGCCATGCTTCAAGACGGTGCCGATGTTGCGTCGATCGCGAGCTATCTCACTGGTGTCGTCACGGACAGAATGTCACTCACGGGGCGTCCTGAAGTCGATCGTCTGATCGCTGAGAGGGCTCTGATGATCTATCAAAGTTAGAGCATGAGGCGATGACGCGGAAATGCATCATGCTCTTTTGCCCAACTTGCCGATGACGGCGAGGGAA
Organism: Bradyrhizobium sp. HKCCYLR20261; assembly: GCF_051168435.1. Lineage (NCBI taxonomy): Bacteria > Pseudomonadati > Pseudomonadota > Alphaproteobacteria > Hyphomicrobiales > Nitrobacteraceae > Bradyrhizobium > Bradyrhizobium sp. HKCCYLR20261. Next base: position 546,299 of record NZ_JBNPUZ010000001.1, on the reverse strand, counting down.
GGCACGGCGGTCGCGGTCTCACCCTCCGCTGGAGGGGGAGGGTCGGCTCACAGGCGCGAAGCGCGTGTGAGCCGGGGTGGGGTGATCTCTCCACTTGCACCGGTGTCCGCGGTTTCACCCCACCCCGCTCGCCCGCTTCGCGCGCGATCGACCCTCCCCCTCCAGGGGAGGGTGACAGCGGGGCTGACCTCGAAGTTGCCCGCTACGGCCTCAGACTCGAGCGCGAGGCGGCGATGATGCGATTTGGTGAGAACGTAACACGCTCCAGGCGCCAAAGCGGGCGGATCGTGCCGAAACAAATGGAAGCACAAGGATGTCCGGCAGGGACACGGTTCATTGGACCAAGGGCTATACGCAATCTGAGCTCGACAGGGCGCAACGCCGATTCGGGCTGGTCTTTCCCCCCGATCTGATCGCGCTCCTGACGCGGAGACGTCCGGTTGATGGCCATGACTGGACCGACGAGCGCGCGATCAGGCGCGCGCTCGAGTGGCCGTTCGAGAGCCTTCGCCACGCTGTCGAAACCGGGCAGTTGTGGTGGTCGGAGTGGGGAAGGCTGCCCTCGACTGCACGCGCCCGGGAAGAGGCGCTCCGGGACATCGTGTCCCGGGCCCCCAAACTCATCCCGCTCATTGCTCATCGCTATCTGCCTGAGCAGCCACACGAGGCGGGCAATCCGGTCTTTTCAATCTATGGTGTCGACGCGATTTACTACGGCGCCAATCTGAACGACTATTTCGAGCGGGAGTTTTTGGGCTGGAGCAGCAGGCCCTGGCCTGCAAAGATCAAGCGCATTCCGTTCTGGTCCGACCTCGTCGAGCGATTTGCTGATGACACGAACACGTCCTGATCCCGTCGATGTCGCCCGGCAGCCCAACCGAGAGGGTTCATCTTGTCGTTCTTTCACAGATGCCGCTCCTGTCTGCAGACCTTTCCAGCGTTCAGCAGCGACGTGACAATCTGCGCGTTGTGCGGAAGCCCTGACATCGAGGAGGCGGCCGAGATCGGAATGGGTGAGCGCCTGGAGCGTGGCGCCATTTACAGGGTGGATCTGACCAGCGGACGGCTCGCCAAGTTAGGCGGCTCCTTTCCAGAGACGGCATGACCGCACTGAGGCGGCGCCGTCTCCCGCGCTGTCATGCTCCGCGAAAGCGGGGCATCCAGTAATCCGCGGCGGAAGAGATTCACCGAGGCGTCCCGGTGTACTGGATCGTCCGCCTTCGATTCGGCCTGGGCGAGATCTTCTTAGATCAATTCCGCAGCAAGCCCTGTCCGCATGAGAAATTCACTCTGACTCGCGCGGTGACAGCCGACTCTGAGCTCTTACAACACCTTGCTCAGGCCAACCCGCAAGCCCGCCTCGATGTCCTCAATCACCAAAGACAAGAGGTGCATTCGAGCCATGAGAATCACCTCGAGCTCATCGAGCGATGCGAAGCTTCGGTAAAGCAGATCGAAGTGACGAATCAACTTCGTGAACTCGATGATGAGCGACTGATCCCACTTGGCATGGGCCGCCGGCCTGCGATGACGTCGGGCCTGGAGGCTGAGAATGGTTTCCGCCTTCCCATCCTGTCGTCCCGGAAACCAGGCCAGCGGCTCCGGTGACAGGCAGAGGTCCCACCCGTCGATCAACTCCTTCGACAACACGGGGCGGTCTCTCGCCGATCTCTCGGCGTCGGCGCTGAAGCCCAACGGCTTCGACTCACGCTCCATCACGGCTTGGTAGAACCGTGCAGGTTGATCGAGTTCCCCGCCGAACTGCTTTGCCAATCCGGACGCATGTCGAGCGGTTTCGCGAACGCGCCGTTGCTTCTCTTCCGCCTCCACGCACGCGAAGCGGCGATCGTAAACAGCCCGATCCTCATACCGAAGCCGTTCCATCCGGCGGAGGCAGCGATCGAGTTGCTTCATCCATAACGGCCCGCCGGAAGCCCGGTGAGTCCCGAACTGCTCCTCGTGACGACGACGCAGATCGTCCATGTATGCGGTCGAACACGGCTCGCCTTCGGGGAGGCGGAAGCGAATGTTGGGATTTCCCAGGCTTATTTTCGCGTGTTCGACGACGTAGCGCCTAAATTCGGATTGCTCCTCGTCGCTCTCGGCGAACGAAGCCTCGAAATCGAGCCGCGGCTTCACGACGTCCCAGCCCGCCTGTTCCAGGATCGAGACAAATTCCCAGTGGCGTTCAGCGAGAGCGAACAATTCGGCAAGAACACGACGCTGCGCATCAATGTCGAGCGATTGTGTCCTCTGTTTTGTCATTCACGAACTCCGCGCGCCCAGAATAGCTCGCTCCAATGAGGACACAACATGCCAATTTTCAAGCATCCAACGGGGTGATTTGCCCGACGGGCGTCGTCCTCGAAGACTTGTCCAGCCCCTCCGCGGAAAATATTCCTGTTTCTTATTTTCGGAATTTGTGCATACTGCGCCCGTCCTGCCCGCGAGAGGGGCGTACGCGTCGTCACGGACGTCGGTGCGGGATGCGATGGCCGCTGTGATGCTGCGTGTGCAGGTGCGCACGGACGAACGGCATTAGGCGGGCGACGAAGTCGTGTGGTCCTGGCGCCCCGATGCTGGCGTCAAGGTCGCGAGCGCTGATGAGGCCCGCGGCCGACAGGGGCAAGACAGCCGGTCCCTGGGGAGAGCACGTATAAGACGCAGCCCATCGCGCAGGGAAGGCCGGATGTTCGGCCCGTACCTGTGGTGACTACCGCGTGCTTTCTTGCACGCAACCACGGGTGCGCTCGGCACCCGGCCTTCCCTGCGTCCTCTCATCGTTCGAGGGCGGATGACTATCGCAGAGCTCGGGCCAATGAGGTCGCGAGAGTACGGACGCTCGCCGCCATGCTGTTTGATAGGTATATCGGACTCTTGCGCTGCTCTTTCTCCGCGTCATTGCGAGCGTAGCGAAGCAATCCAGGATGGTGGGCGGGACTCTGGATTGCTTCGCTACGCTCGCAATGACGGAGGAGGGAGCTTGCGCCTCTCAATCTCATCGAGAGACGCGTCAGCGCGATGAGGCGAGTCAATCCAGCCGCTTGATCGCGAGCACATCGCTTCCGCTCGCCTTGATGCGCACGATGGCTTCCGCGATCGGCTCGAACTGCGTGGCCATGTGGAACGCGTTGGCGTGCACGATCGTATCGGCGTCGCGCACAATCGCGACGTGGCCCTTCCAGAAGATCAGGTCGCCGCGGCGCGGCGGCTCAGCCTCATCAAGCGCCCGTCCGAGCGACGCCAGCTGCATGTCGCTGTCGCGCGGGCATGCCACGCCGGCAGCATTCAACGACACCTGCACCAGCCCGGAGCAGTCGATGCCGAGGCTGCTCTTGCCGCCCCAGAGATAGGGCGTGCCGACGAAGCGCTCGGCGACGGCGACGTAGTCCGGCTCGGCATGATCAAGTCCAGCGACGTGCCGCTTCGGCACGAACCAGCCGTCCGCCGTGACCACGAAGCTCGCCTCGTCGCGGACAACAGCCACAGCCGCTCCCATCAGCAGCGTCTCGACCGGCGGCAGCTTGATCGACGGCCCGGGAAACGCGAAGCTGCGCAGCGCGCTGATCTTGTGCGTCGGCGCCGCAGTGGGTGTAGCGAGAGCAGCCTCAGGCAGCCAGCCGACATAGAAGTCGCGTTCGAGCTGGCCCCAGGCCCAGCCCTCGCCGTTGCGATCATAGATCGTGACGCGCTCGCCCTTCAGCGCCTGGGTCGCCAGCTCGGCGCCGGACTGCGGCTGCAGGCGCAGCGGCGCGATCGGATCGATCACCACGCGCGGCTCGCCGTCGACGAAACGCTCGGCGGTGACCTGTCCCTCGAGATGCCTCGCCGCGATGTCGCCGCGCGCCGGCGTGATGCGCGGATCAGCCATAGCGCTCGCTCAGCAGCTTGTAGAGCGCACGCGCCGCCTGGCACTCGCCGCCTTCGGGGCGGCCCGGCTTGGCCGACGGCGTCCAGGCGAAGATGTCGAGGTGCAGCCATGTCGTCGTCGGCTCGACGAAGCGCTGCAGGAACAGCGCGCAGGTGATCGAGCCGGCGAAGCCGCCGGACGGTGCGTTGATGATGGTCGCGACCTTGGAGTCGAGCCAGCTGTCATACGGCGCCCACAGCGGCATCCGCCACAGCGGATCGTTTTCGGTCGCAGCACAGCGCGCGACGTCGGCGGCGAGCGCCTCGTCATTGGTGTAGAACGGCGGCAGCTCGGGACCGAGCGCGACGCGCGCAGCTCCGGTCAGCGTGCCCATGTCGATCAAGAGATCCGGCTTGTCCTCGCAGGCGAGCGACAGCGCATCGGCCAGGATCAGCCGGCCCTCGGCGTCGGTGTTGCCGATCTCGACCGTGATCCCCTTGCGCGATGGAAACACGTCCATCGGCCGGAACGCGTTGCCGGCGACAGAATTCTCGACCGCGGGGATCAGCACGCGCAGCCGCAGCTTGAGCTTGGCGTCCATCACCATCTGCGCCAGCGCCAGCACGTTGGCCGCGCCGCCCATGTCCTTTTTCATCAGCAGCATGCTGCTGGACGGCTTGAGATCGAGCCCGCCGGTGTCGAAGCAGACGCCCTTGCCGACCAGCGTCACCTTCGGATGCGATGCGTCGCCCCATTTGAGCTCGATCAGCCGCGGCGCCCGCGTCGAGGCACGGCCGACAGCGTGGATGAGCGGGTAGTTGTGCTGCAGCAGGTCGTCGCCGACGATGCTGCTGAAGCGCGCGCCAAAACGCTCGGCGACCTGCTTGGCGGCGGCCTCGAGCTCCTCCGGCCCCATGTCGTTGGACGGCGTGTTGACGAGATCGCGCGCCAATGTCGCGGCAGCGGCGAGACGGTCGAGCTCGGCGGCGTCGACGCCCTCGGGCGGCACGAGGCGGACCTCCGGCGGCTCCGACTTGCGGTAGCGGCCGAAGCGATAGCTGCCGAGCGCGAAGGCCAGCGCAGCGAGCCTGCTATCATGCGGCGCATTGGCGAAGCGGTAGGTGCCGGCGGGCAGCAGGCCGGGCAGGGTGCCGGGGCGGAACAGATCGCGGTGCCTGGCGTCGGCGTCCTCGATGCCGAACAGCACCTGCGCGATACGGCCGTCCGCGCCGGGGAGAATCAGGCAGCTGCCGGGCTTGGCCGCGTAGACATTGGCCTCGGCGAAGGTGCGGGCCTCGGCCGGCAGGCTCTCGCGGATCTCGGGCCAGCGTGCCTTCGTCACGAAGGTGATCGGAATGGCGGAGGAGGCCGGAGCGGTTTCAAAGATCGAGGGCATGCCTAATGGTTCCTGAACGGACGCGCTGCTCACGCAGACTTCGCAGAGTTTGAGGATCGCTGCAATCTTGCCGGCCGCATCGCCCGCAAACCGGCGCAGAGCAGCCATCCATGCCCGCATTCGGTCATTAACCGGCTGTTAGCGTTAACAGTTTATTGCTGGCGCGTTCATTTCGCACGTCCCTCGAGTCCAGTGACAATGCGTCAGCAGCCTGCCATGAGCCGCATCCTCGCGTCGGTCGCCTTCGCCGCGCTTCTCGCCGCCGGCCTCGGCGGTTGCCAGACCGTGTCCGACGTCACGGGCTCGCTGGGCAGAAGCGCCGAGCCGCCGCCGCCCGCGACGCCGCAGCGCGCGGTCGAGGTCTATGGCGAGCGCTATCGCGCCAATCCGAAGGATGCGGCGATGGCCGTTGCCTACGGCCAGGCGCTGCGCACCAACGGCCAGCGCGAGCAGGCGGTCGCTGTGCTCGAGCAGGCGACTCTCGCCAATCCCGGCAACAAGACCGTGCTCGCGGCCTATGGCCGGGCGCTCGCCGACAACGGCAACTTCAAGCTGGCCTTCGACGTGCTGTCGCGCGCGCACTCGCCCGACAATCCCGATTGGAAGCTGCTGTCGGTGCAGGGCACCGCACTGGACCAGATGGGCCGCCACGACGAGGCGCGGCGCTACTATGAGAGCGCGCTGAAGATCGTGCCCGGCGAGCCGTCGGTGCTGTCCAATCTCGGCCTGTCCTACATGCTGACGCGCGACCTGCCGAACGCCGAGCAGGCGCTGCGCCAGGCCTATGGCTCGCAGCGGGCGGATGCGCGGGTGCGGCAGAATCTCGCGCTCGTCGTCGGCCTGCAAGGCCGCTTCGCCGAGGCCGAGCAGATCGCGCGCGCCGACCTGCCGCCGGACGAGGCCGCGGCGAACGTCGCGTACCTGAAGCAGATGATCCAGGGCCAGCGCGAAGGCCAGGGCAAAAGCAAGGCGCGGAACGCCGCGCCGATGGCCTCGCTCAGCCAGCCGGACTGAGGCTCGTCACGCGCCTGCCAGCAGGCGCCGGCAGGTCTCGACGAACACGTCGGCGCCGGTGACGATATCCGTGTCGGAGGTGTTCTCGGTCCAGTGATGGCTGATGCCGCCGATCGACGGTACGAACAGCATTCCCGCGGGCATGATGGTCGCCAGCACCTGGGCGTCATGGCCGGCGCCGCTCGGCATCCGCAGCGACTTGCCGCCGGCCAGCGCGGCGCTCGCCGCCTCGATCGCATCCTGGAAGCCGCCGTCCATCATCGCCGGCGCGCCGGTGCGGATGCGCTCGACGGCGACCTGACACGGGCCGGCCGCGGAGACCTGCGCGGCCATCTCGCGCAGCAATGCTTCGAGCCGGTCGATCACGGCGGCATTGTCGTCGCGGATCTGGAACAGCATCTCGGCCTGGCCGGGGATGATGCTCGGCGCACCCGGATCGAGCGTGATGCGGCCGGTGGTCCATACGGTGCGTGGGCCGCAGGCGGAGGGAAACCGCGTATCGATGTCGACGCAGAATTTGGCGAGCGCGAGGCCCGCGTCCTTGCGCACCGCCATTCGCGTCGTGCCGGCGTGGTTCTGCTCGCCGGTGAAGACGATGCGGTACTGCCAGATGCCGACGATCGAGGTGACGACGCCGACCTTGAGCTCGCCTTTTTCCAGCGTATCGCCCTGCTCGATATGAGCTTCGAGATAGCCGATGTGGCGGCCGCGCTCGGCCTGCAGGCGAGGACGCCCCGCGAGGCCCATTTCGGCGAGCGCCTCGCGCATCGTGCGCGGGCTGCTGCGGTCGCGGGCGGCGTCGATGTCGGCCTCGCTGACATCGCCGACATAGGAGCGGCTGCCGAGGAAGGCGCCGAAATGGCCCTCCTCGTCACACCAGGAGGCGACCTCGACGGCACCTGCGATGGAGGGATCGGGATTGAGCACGCGCGCCGCTTCCAGCGCGTAGATCACGCCGAGCGGGCCATCGAGCCAGCCGGCATAATTCTGGCTCTCCAGATGCGAGCCCGCCAGCAGCTTCGGTCCCGGCTTCGCGCTCACCCCGAGCACGTTGCCGATGCCGTCGATCTCAGCCGAAAGCTGCGCGTCGGGCAGGCGCGCGGCGAGCCAGTCCAGCGACTGCCGGTGCGCCTCGGAAAAGGTCGGGCGGTGCACGCCGGTCTTGTAGGTGCCGTAGGCGCGCAGCGCGTTCAGATCGGCGAGGACGCGGGCGCCATCGGCGCGGCGGAGAGTGTCGGACATCAGGCGGAGACCTCGATCAATGCTCCGCCTCCCTCTCAAAGTGGCGCCGCCTCCGCAAGCGATATTTCGCCGTGCGGGCCGTCGGCTACTGCATGGCCGCGACCTTGATGCCGGTCGGTCCCAGAATGACCACGAACAACACCGGCAGGAAGAACAGGATCATCGGCACCGTCAGCTTCGGCGGCAGCGCGGCGGCCTTTTTCTCGGCCTCGTTCATGCGCATGTCGCGATTTTCCTGCGCCATCACGCGCAGCGATTGGCCAAGCGGCGTGCCGTAGCGCTCGGATTGCTGGAGCGCGAGACAGACCGACTTGACGCCTTCGAGGCCGGTGCGGCGGGCGAGGTTCTCATAGGCGACCTTGCGGTCCTGCAAATAGGAGAGCTCGGCCGTGGTCAGCGTGAACTCCTCCGACAGCGCGATCGACTGGCTGGAGATTTCCATCGCCACCCGGCGGAACGCGGCCTCGATCGACATGCCGGACTCGATGCAGATCAGCAGCAGATCGAGCGCATCCGGGAAGGCGCGCTTGATCGAGAGCTGGCGCTTCGAGATCGCGTTGCTGAGGAACAGCATCGGCGCCTGCAGGCCGAGATAGGCCATGCCGACGCAGATGCCGATCTTGACCGGCATCGATTTCTCCAGATGCGCGATCACGAACACGTAGAGTACGGAGCCGACGAACAGCACCAGCGGCGTCACGAGTCGCGCGAACAGGAAGGTGATGTAGGGCGCCTGGCCGCGATAGCCGGCCATGATCAGCTTCTCGCGCGCGGCTTCCTGCGCCAGCCATTTCGTGAGGTTGAAATCCTCGACGACCCTGGAGACCAGCTGTTTGGGCGTCTGCCGCAGCGAGACCTTCTCGCCGGCATTGAGGCGCTCGCGCTCGCGCTGCTTGATCCGCTCGCGCTCGCTAGCAACGGCCTTCATGCGCTTGTTCAGGTTCTCGCCCGCGAACAGCGGCATGACCAGCGTGTAGACGGTCAAACTCGCCGCGATGGCGGCGAAGAACATCGTCATGAAGTGCGGATCGTGCAGCTTGGAGACCAGAAAGTCGACCATGGTCCACCCCTCAGAAATCGAAATTGATCATCTTCTTCATGACCAGGATGCCCATCGACATCCAGATCACGCAGCCGACGAGCATGAGCTGGCCGGTCGGGTGGGTCCAGAGCAGCGAGATGTAGTCGGGCGTGCTCAGATAGACCAGCAGCATCACGATCGGCGGCAGCGATCCGATGATGCCGGCGGAGGCCTTGGCTTCCATCGACATCGCCTGGATCTTCTCGGCCATCTTCTTGCGGTCGCGCAGCACCTTCGACAGGTTACCCAGCGCCTCGGAGAGGTTGCCGCCGGACTTCTGCTGGATCGCGACCACGATGCCGAAGAAGTTGGCTTCCGGCAGCGGCATGCGCTCATAAAGCCGGGCGCAGGCTTCGCCGAGCGGCATGCCGATCGCCTGTGTCTCGATGATCGCGAGAAACTCGCTGCGCAGCGGCTCCGGCGCGTCGGCGGCGACGACCTTGATCGACTCGAACAGCGGCAGGCCGGCCTTGATGCCGCGCACGATGACGTCGACCGCGTCCGGCAGTGCGGCCAGGAATTTCTTCTCGCGACGCTTCTTGAGATAGCCCAGGATCCAGCGCGGCAGGCCAAACCCCGCCGCGAAGCCCATGCCGAGCGCGCCGAGCGCGCCACCGCCTGAGAAGAACGTGATCGCGCAGACGAAGAAGCCGAGCACGCCGGAGATGATCCAGAACTTCTGAACGGTCCAGTCGAGTCCGGCCTGCGAGATGCGCATGTTGAGCGGCACCTTGCTCTGCTTCTGCGCCTTGGCCTCGAGGTCCTTCAGCGAGGTTTCGACCTGTTCGCGGCGCGAGCGCTGATTGCGCTCGGCCTGGCGAACCACCGGCTCGGCCTTGGCGACCGTGCTGCGCCGCTGCTCGGCCTTTCGTTCGCCTGACAGCATCGGATAAAGAAACACCCAGGCCATGCCGCCGATGGCGGTAGCGGCAAGGAAGGCGAGAGCCAGAGCCTGGAACTTCATCGGTTCTCTCCTCACTCCTTGCTGGCGATTTCGGCCGCATCGAGCGCCGCCGCCAGGCGCTTCTCTTCGCCATAATAGCGCGCGCGCTCCCAGAAGCGCGGCCGGCCGATGCCGGTCGAGCGATGGCGGCCGATGATCTTGCCGTTCGCGTCCTCGCCGACCATGTCGTAGAGGAAGATGTCCTGGGTGATGATGGTGTCACCTTCCATGCCCATCACCTCGGTGATGTGCGTGATGCGGCGGGAGCCGTCGCGCAGGCGGGCGGCCTGCACGATGACGTCGATCGAGGCGCAGATCATCTCGCGGATGGTGCGCGACGGCAGCGAGAAGCCGCCCATCGTGATCATGGATTCGCAGCGCGACAGAGCTTCGCGCGGGTTGTTGGCGTGCAGCGTGCCCATCGAGCCGTCGTGACCGGTGTTCATGGCCTGAAGCAGGTCGAACGCTTCAGGTCCGCGGACTTCGCCGACGATGATGCGTTCAGGACGCATACGCAGACAGTTTCTGACCAGCTCGCGCATGGTGACCTGGCCTTCGCCCTCGATATTGGGCGGCCGGGTTTCGAGACGCACCACATGCGGCTGCTGCAGCTGAAGCTCGGCCGCGTCCTCGCAGGTGATGACACGCTCGTCGTGATCGATGTAGTTGGTCAGGCAGTTCAGCAGCGTGGTCTTGCCCGAGCCGGTACCGCCGGAGATCAGCACGTTGCAGCGGACGCGGCCGATGATCTGCAGGATCTCGGCGCCCTCCGGCGAGATCGCGCCGAACTTGACCAGCTGATCGAGCGTCAGCTTGTCCTTCTTGAACTTACGAATGGTGAGCGCGGGACCGTCGATCGCCAGCGGCGGCACGATGGCGTTGACGCGGGAGCCGTCGGCGAGACGGGCGTCGCAGATCGGCGAGGATTCGTCGACGCGGCGGCCGACCTGGCTGACGATGCGCTGACAGATGTTCAGCAATTGCTGATTGTCGCGAAAGCGGATGCCGGTGCGCTGGATCTTGCCGTTGACTTCGATGAAGACCGTGCCGGCGCCGTTGACCATGATGTCGGCGATGTCGTCGCGCGACAGCAGCGGCTCGAGCGGGCCGTAGCCGAGGACGTCGTTGCAGATGTCGTCGAGCAGTTCCTCCTGCTCGGCGATCGACATCACGATGTTCTTGATCGCGATGATCTCGTTGACGATGTCGCGGATTTCCTCGCGCGCGGATTCGCCGTCGAGCTTGGCGAGCTGCGCCAGGTCGATCGCCTCGATCAGCGCGCCGAAGATCGTCGCCTTGACCTGGTAGTAATTGTCCGAGCGCCTGGTCTCGACGGCCGGCGGCGGGGGAGGAGGCGCGGCCCGTGTCGGTGCCAGGGGAGGCGACGCGACGGCCGGAGAGGCTGCGCGTGGCGCAGCCGGCGCCGGCTCAGGGGCCGGCGCGGCCGGCCTGAGCGTCCTTGTATTATCGTCCAATCCGCTACGCTTACCAAACACGACCTAGAACTCCACGCGTGCTTACTTCCTCAGCTTCTCCAGCAGAGGCGACAGGAAGGAGCCTTTCGGCTTCTTGGTCTCGCTGCGGCCGGTCAGCCGCTGGGCGATCTGTAGAAACATCTCGGTGGTCCGATGGTTGGGGGACATTTCCGCAATCATCTGACCGTTGTTGGCAGCCGCGCCGAAGATCTGCGGCTCGAACGGGATCGTCGCGATCGGCGGGCTTTCGATCGCCTTGGCGAACTCGCTGGCGTTGATCTCCGGCCGCTTGGGCACGCCGACCTGGTTCAGGCAGTACAGCGGCATGCGATCGTTGGGCCGCGCGGCCTTGAGCAGGTCGAACATGTTCTTGGTGTTGCGGAGCGAGGCGAGATCCGGCGCCGCCACGATCAGGATGTCGTCGGCGCTGATCAGGGCCCGCTTGGTCCAGCCCGCCCATTGATGCGGTACGTCGAGCACGATGCACGGCATCGACGCGCGCAGTGTGTCGAAGATCGCGTCGAACGCCTCCGCGCCGAAGTCATAGACGCGGTCGAGCGTCGCAGGCGCGGCCAGCAGGCTGAGATGATCGGTGCATTTCGACAGCAGCCGGTCCATGAAGGCGATGTCGATGCGGTCCGGCGAGAACACTGCGTCGGCGATCCCCTGGGCGGGGTCCTGATTGTAGTCGAGACCGGCCGTGCCGAAGGCGAGATCGAGATCCGCCACAACGGAGTCCATCGACAGATCCCGCGCGATGGCCCAGGCGATATTGTGGGCGAGCGTGGACGCGCCGACGCCGCCCTTGGCGCCGACGACGGCGATGATCCGGCCCACCGCCTTGGCCTCCGGCGCCGAAAACAGGTTGCAGATCGACCGCACCACGTCGATCGGGGTCACCGGCGACAACACGTAGTCGCTGACGCCGCGGCGCACGAGCTCACGATACAGCGTCACGTCGTTGACGCGGCCGATCACGACGACGCGGGTGCCGGGATCGCACACCGTGGCGAGCTGGTCGAGGCCGGCCAGGATGTCCGTGCGGGTGTCCGTCTCCAGGATGATGACGTTGGGCGTCGGCGCGGACTTGTAGGCCTCGATGGCGGCCGCCATGCCGCCCATCTGGACCTTCAGGTGCGCCTTGCCGAGCCGCCGGTCCTCGCCGGCGGCCTGAACCGTGGCAGCCGTCTCCACGGTCTCGCAGAACGCCTGCACCGAGACACGCGGCGCGGGCGCGATGTGATCGTCGGCCGGCGGCGGCACGACGTCGGGCTGCTCCTCTGGAGTCTGTCGGGCGTAGCTGATCATTTGCCTGTGTCGCTCAGTTTGGCCTTGTCCGCCTCGGGATACGCGATCGCGGTTGACGCTCCCTTGCGGTATTTCTCGAAGAACGCGGTCCGCCGGGTGGTATAGGACGGTGTCTCGGAGCGCGGCTGCACCAGATCGGCGGGGTTGGCGACCATCGCCGCCATGTTGCGCTGATAGGCGCAGCCGAAGTTCCAATCGGGCTTGTTGTCGTACCAGTTCTTGTTCTTGATCGACGGCCCGAGATCGTCGGGCCAGAGGCCGCACGGACCGGCCGTGGCCGACAATTTGGGATAGCTGAGGCGGATCGCTGCCATCTGGCGCGGGTCCTTCGGCTGGTAATTGCGCACGGTGAGGCCGTGCGGCGGCATGCCGGCGGCTGCGAACAGCGACTGGATCTCGCGCATGGAATCGGCGGCCGCCCGGGCGTTCGGCGTCCCGCTCGGCACGTCGGCGCTGATCGCGCCGGTGCCCTGGCGCATCCAGCTGTTCGCCAGTCCCATCACCTCGGCGCGCTGCTCGGCCGTCAGGCCGCCGCGGCCCTGGCCGACGAACACGACCAGGGAATCCGGGGCTTCCTGGACCGCAATCGGGTGACGCAGCCGGTAGTCATCGGGAATGCTGGCGGTGACCGCAGGGTCTCTGCGGAAATTGCAGGCGCCGAGCAGGACCGCGGTCCCGGCAAGCGCGACGGCAAGCTGCAATCTGCGGTATCGAGCTGGGCTGGATTTCATCGTCATGGGTGCAAGTCCTTAGGTCCCGGCTCAGTCCGTGATGAAGCCATAGGCGCCGCGCAAGCCGCGACCGGTTTCGGTCCGGCCGGGCACGCCATAGATGCGGTTGATGCTGCCGAGCAGATCGGCCTGCGGGTCGGAGGCGGCGGCGAAGCCGTCGTCCGGTCGCGAGAGATCCTTCTGCGAGACGGCGCGCACCACGAACGGGGTCACCAGCACCATCAGCTCGGTCTGGTTGTTGACGTAGTCGCGGCTGCGGAACAGGGCGCCGAGCACCGGCAGTTGCATCAGGCCGGGCATTCCGCTGATCGCCTGCTTGGTCTGCTGCTGGATCAGGCCGGCCATCGCCATGGCGCCGCCGGAGGGAATCTCGAGCGTGGTTTCGGCGCGGCGGGTCTTGATCGACGGGACGGTCAGCGAGTTCGTGGTCGTCGAACTCACCGCCTGCGACAGGGTGATCGAGTTCTCGTTGGAGAGCTCCGAGACCTCGGTCATCACGCGCATCGAGATCTTGCCCTCGCTGAGCACGACCGGCGTGAAGTTGAGCGAGATGCCGAACTTCTTGAAGCTGATCTGGGTGGTACAGACATGTGTCGTCGGATCGCAGGAGTAGCCGGCGGGCACCGGAAACTCGCCACCGGCGATGAAGGTCGCGGATTCACCGGAAATCGCGGTCAGGTTCGGCTCGGCCAGGGTCCGGATCACGCCCGCATTTTCCATCGCGCGCAGCGTGGCCTGGACCGACGGCGTCGAGCCGAAGGCGGCACTGACGGCGTTGTTGGAGACCAGGTTGCTGCCATAGGCCGTGAACGGATTGGAGTTGGCGAACTTGACCACGGCGGTGCCGTAGTTGAGCTGGCCTGAGAGGTCGATGCCGAGCTGCTTGACCACCGAGCGCTGCACCTCGGCGACCGTCACCTTCAGCATGACCTGGTCGCGGCCGCGCACGGTGATGGAGTTGACGACCTTGTCGGCGCCGCCCGCGAGCCGGGCCGCGAGTTCACCGGCCTGCTGCGCCTCCATCTGGCTCGCCACCGACCCGGTCAGCACCACGCCGTCGCCGAGGCCGTCGATCTGGATCTCGGCGTTGGGCAGCATCTGCTTGAGGGCGGCGCGGGCGCCGTTCAGGTCGCGCTTGACCGCGATGTCATAGGCCGCGATCTGCTGCCCATTGGCGTCGAAGAAGACGATGTTGGTCTGGCCCACCGTGGCGCCGATGATGTAGGCGCGCTGCGACGAGCGCACCACGGCATTGGCGATCTTCGGATCGGCGACGAGCACGTCCTTGATGTCGCGCGGCAGGTCGATGACGACGGACTTGCCGATGCCGAGCGACAGGAAGCGCGCGTTGATCTGGCCCTCGGGGGCGGCCGAGGCCGTCGCCGCCGTGGCGGCGGCCGGGCGGTAGTCAGCCGCGATCACCGGCGCCAGCGCCGGATTGAGGGTCAGCGCAGCGGCGGCCGAAAACGACAGCGCGCGAACCATCATGGTCCGCAGTTTCCGCTGATTTTCGCTGCAAGTCATCGTGGTGGTCCTCTTGCTCACTTCTGCGTCGTCATCGTGCTGGGAATACCGAAGCGGATGACGGCAACACTGTCGCCGCGCCTGCGGCTGGTCTCGTCGGTGCGGTTGTCGGCAACGTTGACGTCGGCGATGCTGCGCAGCGCCAGCGACAGCGTTCCGGTCTGGCGGGCGCGGGCGAGCGTCTCGGCCTGCTCCGGCTTCAGCTCGAGCGTGACCGTCTTGCCGACCACCGTGGTCTGGCCGTCCTTTTCCTTGGGCGCCTGGTCGATCGCCAGCACCCGGATGTTGGACAGGATGATCTCGGAGCTGATGACATCTCCGGCATTGGGCTGATCGTTGTTGCGCTCACGCTTCGACAGGATCACGTCGACGCGGTCGTTGGGCAGGATGAAGCCGCCAGCGCCGGTCTCCGGCGAGATCTCCGTCGAGACCGCGCGCATGCCTGCGGGCAGGATCGCGGCCATGAAGCCGGAGCCGTCGGCCTTGACCAGCTTCTGTTCGCGGATCGGTTCGCCAGCGATGAAGGGGGCGCGCGCGATCGCGCCGGTGACCTCGTTCTGACCTTCGGGCCGCTCGTTGCGCCGGATGAAGCTGGAACTCGTTGTGGCGGCTGGCCAGCTCTGCCACTGCAGGTTTTCCGGCTTGATCGACTGACCGAGGTTGATGTCTGCTTTGGCGACAAGGACGTCGACGGTGGGCACCTGAGGCGCCGGTGCGGCGACTTCAGCTGGCCGATCGGACCCGCTCGCGAGATATGCGGCCACGCCGCCAGCGCCGACAGCGATGGTCAGAACCACGATGCGTGCGGTATTCATACGCTTCACTTTCCACATTACGCCGCGACGCTTCCGCCGCCGTAATGGGAGTTGAGCAGTTATTCGTCAAAGCATGGTTAATGAGGCGTATCTAAATCGCCTTAACACCGTGTTGACACGGTGCCTTCAGAGCAATGCGAGACGCGCGGCGTCGATCGCCTTCACCCATTCGGTCTCCGGATAGACCATCAGCGCGCCCAGCGCGAGCGCGATGCCGTAGGGAACGCCGCTCTCCCTGGCGTGCAGACGCGCAAGCCAGGGTTGCCCAGCGAGCATGTAGGGCAGGGGCCATTGCCGGAACTGCATGATGACGAGCGTCAGCACACCGCCGAAGATCGAGGCGTAGAGCAGATAGTTCATCAGATGCGCGAAGCCGAACCACAGGGCTGCGGCGGAAGCCACCTTGGCATCTCCGCCACCGATCCAGCCGAATGCGAAGCACGCGAAAGCAATCACCAGCAGCGTTGCGCCGGCACCGAGGTGCAACAGCATGTCGGTCATGCCCATGCCGCTGAGCGGCGCCAGCACCAGGAAACCCGCGATCAGTGCGAAAGAGACCCGGTTCGAAATCGTCATCGTGAACAGGTCGCTCGCGGCGGCAAACGCCATCAGGGCCGGGAACAGCAGAAGGCGTGCGAGATCGAGGGTCATGGGCTCACAGCGGCATCGAGGCGGCACGGAATGCGCGGCTGCGACAAGCTAGCCGGAAGAGATAAATGATCGGGAAATGGCCGGACAAGCGGCGGGCTTCACCAGACGCTGAGGACGCGGAGTGCGAGCGCGACGATGGAGAGACCGAGGGCCAGACAGACCCAGCCGATCGCGGCTTCGCTCTGCGCGAACGCACGCCGGGGAGCGGCAGTGGACAAAACGTGGTTACGCATCACTGAACGCCGCGGAGCTGAAGGTCGAAATGATAAAGGCCCCGGGAGTGCCGGGGCCTTCTTTGCTCGGTCGTGATGACCGCTTACTTCAGCGAGGTATTGATCGACGAGAACTTGGAGCTCAGGCTGGAGCCGAGACCGTTCACCGCCGCAATGATCGCGAGCGAGATGCCGGCGGCGATCAGGCCGTATTCGATCGCGGTGGCGCCGGACTCATCCTTCACGAAACGAGCAAGAAGATTCTTCATAGGGTAACTCCATGTACACGTGGCTGGTCGAACAAATTCTGGTCGTTGCGGCGTTCTCAGCACCGTGACCATGCGGACACCCTAGGGGGCAGGAATTTCGGCGTAGTTAATTCGATCGGCGAAACACGGCGACAAATGGCTGTTCTTGTGCACAGTAAACGTTGATTTAAGCGCGCCGCTCAGTTTCGAAACAATTCCCCGAGGCGACAAATTCACACCTATTGAGTGCAGCGGACAGCCGCGCGCGCCTGGTCGGCTGACGCTCCCGAGGCCGCTTCCATATGAAGAAGAGTCCTGTGCCGTCACACGCGTGAGATCCTGTCGCGCGTGCTGACATGCCACTGCGATACGCGAAGCTGCTGCCCCGGCGGGGCCATGGAGGTTCACGGCTCCTTAAGCGCCAAGGAGTACCCCTCGGAACAGATCTTGTGATGAGGGATGTGATGTCTGGTCTGCCATGGGAAGTCGCGTTGATGCTCGGCCAGACCATCGAAAAGGTGCTGCCGATCACGTTGGTGCTGGCGGCGGTCTTCTCGGTGCTCAGCTATTTCTGGGCCTGCAACCCGGGAAAGCCGTGGTGGCAGAAGCGCGAGCTCGTCACCGACGTCGTTTACTGGTTCTTCGTGCCGGTGTTCGCGCGGGTGCTGCGCATCGGCCTGCTGGTTCTCGGCGCCGGCGTGATCTTCAAGATCCACGATGCCGATGAGCTGATCGCCTTCTATGAGAACGGCCATGGCCCGTTGGCGCAGTTGCCCGAATGGCTGCAGGGGCTGCTGTTCCTCGTGCTCTCCGACTTCATGCTGTATTGGACCCACCGCCTGTTCCACGGTGGCGAGTTCTGGAAGTACCACGCGGTCCACCATTCCTCGGAGGATCTGGAGTGGATTTCGGCAGCGCGCTTCCATCCGGTCAATCTGATCCTCGGCACCATCGCCGTCGACGTCATCCTGCTGACGGCCGGCATTTCGCCGAATGTGATGATCTGGGTCGGTCCGTTCACGACCTTCCATTCGGCCTTCGTGCACGCCAATCTCAACTGGACGCTCGGCCCGTTCAAATATGTCCTGGCCACGCCCGTCTTCCACCGGTGGCATCACACCCCGATGGAAGAGGGCGGCAACACCAATTTCGCCGGCACGTTCCCGATCTGGGATATCCTGTTCGGCACCTTCCGGATGCCGGAGGGGCAGTTGCCCGAGACCTACGGCAAGGACGAGGCGACGATGCCCGGAGAGTTCGGTGGCCAGTTGGCATTCCCGTTCCGCCGCTGACGGCGTCGATCCGGACGGCTGCCATCAGGTGGCGGCGTTTGCGGATCGTTCACCAATTGAGCGCAGATTTGCCGCGTCGGGCGCCGTCACCGCTGCGTATCGCTTGAGACGGCTCGTCAATGCCCCGGGGTTGAGTATGTCGATGAGTGTGTCGTGTCGTCCTGTTGTTTCCCTCGCGCTGCGGGCCGCCGTCGCCGCGATGCTGCTGTGGCCGGCCGCCGCCTCGGCGGATCCTGATCCGGCCATCGCCGTGAACGTCGACCAGGCCAAGCTGGTCAAGCTGCCCGACCGGGTCGCCACGCTCGTCGTCGGAAATCCGATGATCGCCGACGTGACCCTGCAGAGCGGCGGCATCATCGTGGTCACCGGCAAGAGCTACGGCGCCACCAATTTCATCGCGATGGATCGCGGTGGACAGGTGCTGATCGACCGGCAGATCCAGGTCGCCGGGCCGACCGATCGGCTCGTCACCGTGTATCGCGGCGTCGATCGCGAGACCTATAGCTGCATGCCGATCTGCCAGCGCCGGGTGACCCTGGGCGACGGTGACAACTACTTCAAGTCGGTGCTCGATCAGGCCGGCACGATGTCGAGCACGGCCAGCGGCAGCGCCGCGGCGGCCAAGACCAACTGAGCAAATACACCTGCTTTCGACGCGCCGATCGGGCCCCGGCCTGATCGACGCGTGCTGCCTGCCAAGGCCGGACGCCGGTACGCGAGGGCCGGTCGGGATGGCTGCAATTTCCGTTGTAGCTGTATTGGGTTACGCCCGCCATGGAGCATGGTTAGTGAGCGGTTGATCATCGCGGCCATCCTGTCCGGATGATAGGAAACCCTTTCCCAAGAAGTTTGCATTATTTCTTTCACCCAGGTTGATGTGCCTTTCCAATCTGGATGACCCCATGCAAGCCAACGTTTCCTCGACCGCATCGATGCGCCGGCTGCTGCGCCGGTTTCGACGCAACCGGCGAGCATCGGCCGCGCTGGAATTCGCGCTGGTCGCCCCGATCTTCTTTGCGCTGCTGTTCGCGATCATCGAGACGGCGCTGATGTTCTTTGCCGGGCAGGTCCTCGAGACCATCACGCAGGACTCCGCCCGCATGATCCTGACCGGGCAGGCCCAGCAGGGGTCGTACACCCAGTCGCAGTTCGCGAGCTATGTCTGCACCCAGGTGCCCGCGCTGTTCGACTGCAACAAGATCTATATCGACGTGAAGAGCTACTCCTCGTTCGGGAACGTCACGATCGCCAACCAGATCGACAACACCGGCAACTTCATCAACAACATGACGTACAGCCCGGGCGCGGCCGGAGATATCGTCGTCGTCAGGCTGTTCTACCAGTGGCCGATCTACGTGACCGGCCTCGGCTACAACATCGCCAATCTGTCCGGCAGCAAGCGGCTGCTGGTCGGCACGGCAGCGTTCAAGAACGAGCCTTATTCATGACGTTCGCGAGCGACTCCCGAGTGCGCAATCGGATCTCAGGACTTCATCTGCTGTTTGGAAGAGTGCCGGCCATGTCTTTGAGCCTTGCCTTGCGGCGTCGCCTCGATGTTTTCACGGCGGATTGTCGCGGTGTCGCGGCCACGGAGTTCGCCTTCATCGTGCCGCTCATGCTGGTGATGTTCTTCGGCACGGTCGAGTTCTGCTCGGCTATCGCGGTCGACCGAAAGGTCACCCTGATGGCGCGCACGCTGTCCGACCTGACCTCGCAATCGACCTCGGTCGGCGACAGCGACATGTCGAACTTCTTCGCCGCCTCCACCGGCATCATGTATCCGTATTCGACGACGCCGGTGAACGCGACCATCACCGAGCTCTATGTCGACCCGACATCGAAGCAGGCGACCGTGAAGTGGAGCAAGGGATCGGCGCCGCGCACCGCCGGCACCACCGTCGGCATCCCCGCCGATCTGCTGGTCAGCGGCACCTATCTGATCTTCAGCGAGGTCAACTACCAATACGTCCCCACCGTGGGCTACGTGATGGGCAAGACCGGCATCAATCTCAGCGACGTCGCCTACACCCGCCCGCGGCAGTCGACCTGCGTCTATTACAGCCCGGCGACGTCCTGCTGAGGCGAGGCGGGGCGCTCGTCGGGAAGCGTCAATGGTTGTCTCGGAGCATGTGGCTCAGCGCAGACGACCGCGTGGGTGCGGGACCGATTGCCTCAACAGAGAACAATAAAGCAGCGGACAATAAAAAAGGCCGCACGAGGCGGCCTTTCGTCAGTCGTGGGCGATCGTGAGATCGCCCTGGCGCGGTTCGCTCAGTTGGCGGCGCGGAGATTGTCGGCCGACGACTTGCCCGAGCGACGGTCAGCGACGATCTCGTAGGAGATCTTCTGGCCTTCGCGCAGCGTGCCGAGACCAGCGCGCTCGACGGCGCTGATGTGCACGAACACGTCGTTGCCGCCGTCGTCCGGCTGAATGAAGCCATAGCCCTTGGTTGCGTTAAACCACTTCACGGTTCCCATGCTCACGGGGTAGTTCCCTTCTCAGATATCAAATGCGTAACCCAGATTCCTGGGCTGGTTAGATCGAATTTTTGGAAGGGTCGTCAGCGTCTGAACCGGCTGTACCGGTAATAGCTAATCTCGTCCGGCCGAAAATCGATTGCGGGATATATTATTGGAATTGGCCCCGCAAAACAATCCTGAGCTGCGCGAGGGCGCAGGATTTTTTGACGCGCCGGCTTGAGGCCGGCACGCTGAATTGCGGCTGATTGCGCAAGAGTTCATCAAGCTGGAGACGGGGCGGAACGGCGTTCCGCCCCAAGCCTCAGCGCCGGCGGAACTGGCCGCCACGCTGCGGTGCGCCGCGCGGGGGGCCGCCCGGCGTGCTCGGCCGCTCGTCCTTGTGGCGGAAGATCAGCCGGCCCTTTTCCAGGTCATAGGGCGACATCTCGACGGTCACGCGGTCGCCCGCCAGCGTCTTGATGCGATTCTTTTTCATCTTGCCCGCTGTGTAGGCGACGATCTCGTGCCCCGCGTCGAGTTGTACCCGATAGCGTGCGTCGGGAAGGATTTCGGTGACCAGCCCTTCGAACTGGATCAGCTCTTCCTTAGCCATGTCTTTCTCCAGATCGATAGACGTCTAGTTTGGCCGTTGGTTGCGATTGTGAGCGTGGTTTTTGGGTCTGCCTTCGCGATGCAGGAATGCAACGCCTTGAATCGACCCGGCCTTGCCGCCGCCTTGCGGCGGACGCTGGGGCTCCTGACGATTGCCTGGCAGAGAGGCCACCTTAGCATTGGAACGACGACGTCGGCGAGGGCCTTTTGCGGCGTTGCCCCCATCGTTGGTCCGCGCATTCTGCATGCCAGGACGGCCGCCGCCGGGGCTTCCCTGATGATTGCCTTGACGGGCGCCTTGGCGCTGCGGCTGGCCGGCCGGAGCCGCCTCGCGATGGCCAGGAGTGCGGCGGTCTTCGCGCGGCAGCGAGGTCTTGGTCAGCCGCTCGATGTCGCGGAGATAGGACATCTCGTCCGGCCCGGCGACCAGCGAGATCGCGACGCCATCGGCGCCGGCGCGCGCGGTGCGGCCGATGCGGTGGACATAGGTCTCGGGCACGTTCGGCAGGTCGAAATTCACCACATGGCTGACGCCGTCGACGTCGATGCCGCGCGCGGCGATGTCAGTGGCGACCAGGGTGCGGATCTCGCCGGTGCGAAACGCCGCCAGCGTGCGCTCGCGGTGGTTCTGCGACTTGTTGCCATGAATGGCCTGGGCCGGGATGCCGGCCTTCTCCAGGCCCTTCACGACCTTGTCGGCGCCGTGCTTGGTGCGGGTGAACACCAGGGCGCGGTTGACCGGCTCCTCCTTGAGCAATTGGGCCAGCAGGCCCGGCTTGGCGGAGTGATCGACCTGGATCACACGCTGGGCGATGCGCTCGACCGTCGAGGACACCGGGGTCACCGCGACCCGCGCCGGATCCCGCAGCATGGCATCGGCGAGCTCGGCGATGTCCTTCGGCATGGTCGCGGAGAAGAACAGCGTTTGCCGCTTGATCGGCAGCTTCGCCACGATCTTCCGGATGTCGTTGATGAAGCCCATGTCGAGCATGCGGTCGGCTTCGTCGAGCACCAGGAACTCGACATGCGACAGTTTCAGGGCGTTGCCCTGGACGAGGTCGAGCAGGCGGCCCGGGGTGGCGACCAGCACGTCGACGCCCGGCATCACCGCGCGCACCTGGCGTCCCATCGGGACGCCGCCGATGGCCAGCGTGGAGCTGAGGCGGATGTGGCGGCCATAGGTGTTGAAGCTGTCGAGGATCTGGCCCGAGAGCTCGCGGGTCGGGCTCAGCACCAGCACGCGCGCGGTCTTCGGCTGCGGCTTGATGCGGTTCTCCAGCAGCCGATGCAGGATCGGCAGCGCGAACGAGGCGGTCTTGCCGGTTCCGGTCTGCGCGATGCCGATCACATCGCGGCCTTGCAGCGCGATCGGGATGGTCTGGGCCTGGATCGGGGTGGGGGTGGTGTAGTTCTCTTCCTTCAGCGCGCGCGTCAGCGCGTCGGCGAGGTTGAAGTCCTGAAAGGAGGTCAAAAGATGGGGCTTTCCATAAGAGGATATGCCCTCGTCGGCATGCGTGCCGGACGCGGGCGGGTGATTGGAGACACCCGCGTGTTTGGAGCGCCTATTGTGGAGTGCTGAGAATGCGGAGCCAGAAGCTCTGTCAGAGCTAAAGAACACGCGGCTCGCAAAGATCCGGCCGATTCGCCTCGATCTATCAGTTATATGGAACAGATGGAGGCGCGTTTCAAGGCCGCTGCTCTCCGGTATGCTGCCGAAAGCGGTAATGGGCTGCTTCAAAATTAGCCATTTCAAACATCGTGCATAAATTTAGTGCTGTCTGATGGCTGATTGGTCAGTTTGCATGCCCAAAATGGCGGCAGATGGATGCGACCCTTCGCCGCGAATTCGCCGAGTTCCACATTTCGCTCAATGGCTTACGAGATGTGAACGGTATGGCACGCTTCTTGCGATTCTTCCGCCGCAG
The DNA here is from genome assembly GCF_051168435.1 of Bradyrhizobium sp. HKCCYLR20261. Taxonomy (NCBI): domain Bacteria; kingdom Pseudomonadati; phylum Pseudomonadota; class Alphaproteobacteria; order Hyphomicrobiales; family Nitrobacteraceae; genus Bradyrhizobium; species Bradyrhizobium sp. HKCCYLR20261. The sequence continues at coordinate 523,520 of NZ_JBNPUZ010000001.1, read as the reverse complement.
ACCGCCGGCCGATTTGGCTGCGAAGCACGTCTGCGTCAGGGAGATATTATCGCATGCTTACTCGACTCACTCAGGAATTAACGGCGCCGTTCAGCCGCCGTCGCTGGCTGGCTGCTGCTGCCGGCCTGGCTCTCGGCGCTGCCGGCTTCGGCCCGGCGATGGCCGCTGACGACACCATCAAGGTCGGCGTCCTGCATTCTCTGTCCGGCACCATGGCCATCAGCGAGACCACGCTGAAGGACACGATCCTGTTCCTGATCGACGAACAGAACAAGAAGGGCGGCGTGCTCGGCAAGAAGCTCGAGGCCGTCGTGGTCGACCCCGCCTCGAACTGGCCGCTGTTCGCCGAGAAGGCGCGTGAGCTGATCACCAAGAACAAGGTCTCGGTCGTGTTCGGCTGCTGGACCTCGGTGTCGCGCAAGTCGGTGCTCCCTGTGTTCAAGGAGCTCAACAGCATCCTGTTCTATCCCGTCCAGTACGAGGGCGAGGAGAGCGAGCGCAACGTGTTCTACACCGGTGCGGCGCCGAACCAGCAGGCGATCCCGGCGGTCGACTACCTGATGAAGGAAGAGAAGGTGAAGCGCTGGGTGCTGGCCGGCACCGACTACGTCTATCCGCGCACCACCAACAAGATCCTGGAAGCCTACCTGAAGTCGAAGGGCGTGGCTCAGGAAGACATCATGATCAACTACACGCCGTTCGGTCACTCCGACTGGCAGACGATCGTTGCCGACATCAAGAAGTTCGGCTCAGCCGGCAAGAAGACCGCCGTGGTCTCGACCATCAATGGCGACGCCAACGTTCCGTTCTACAAGGAGCTCGGCAACCAGGGCATCAAGGCGAAGGACATTCCGGTCGTCGCGTTCTCGGTGGGTGAGGAAGAGCTCGCCGGCATCGACACCAAGCCACTGGTCGGCCATCTCGCCGCCTGGAACTACTTCCAGTCGATCAAGACTCCGGCGAACGAGAAGTTCATCAAGGAGTGGCAGGCCTACACCAAGAATCCGAAGCGCGTGACCAACGACCCGATGGAAGCGCATGTGATCGGCTTCAACATGTGGGTGAAGGCGGTCGAGAAGGTGAAGTCGACCGATGCCGACAAGGTCATCGACGCGCTCCCGGGCACCGAGGCGCCGAACCTGACCGGCGGCGTGTCGAAGATGCTGCCGAACCACCACATCACCAAGCCGGTGTTCATCGGCGAGATCAAGGGCGATGGCCAGTTCAGCGTCGTCTACAAGACCAAGGATCTCGTCCCGGGCGACGCCTGGTCGAAGGAGCTCGATGGCTCCAAGGACCTGATCGGCGACTGGGTCGGCAAGAAGTGCGGCAACTACAACACCAAGACCAACAAGTGCCTGGGCTCGGGCACCTGATCTGAGCCTTGCGACGTCATCAAGACCGGAGAAGGCGGCGACCTCCGCCGCCTTCTCTCTTCCTCCTGCCGGGGTGGTCCAGTGCCTGCCATTGTTCTCGCGCTTGTGCGCGGCCTTCTTCTGTCCATTGCCTTGATCGTCGCGACCGCTCCGGCTTTTGCCGCCAGCTTCGAAGAATCGGTCGCCAAATTCGCCAATGACGACTTCTCCGACACCGACGACGCCGTGGGCGAGATCGCGGTGTCCGGCAACCCGCTGGCCTTTCCGATCATCAGCGCGCTGCAGGACGAGCGGCTGATGTTCGATGCCGAGACCAAGAAGGTCTTCATCAAGCAGGCTGACGGCAAGATCATCGATGCCGCGACCGGAGCCGCCGTCGACAAGCTGCCGGACAACGCGGCGGCCGTCAGCCTCAACAACCGGCTGCGCCGCAGCGTCGATGCCGCGCTCGGCGGCCTGACCTTGCTGTCGCCCGACACCAACACCCGGCTGACCGCGGCCAAGTCCGTGTTCAAGTCGCACGAGGAGGCGACGCTGCCGACCGTGGAGTCGGCGCTCGCCAAGGAAACCAATCGTACGGTGAAGCAGGCGCTCGCCGAGGCCCGCGCCGCCATCCTGCTGTTCAAGTCCGATGCCAGCGAGGTCGACAAGCTCGAGGCCGTCGCCACCATCAAGGCGCGCGGCGACCAGGAGGCGCTGGCGCTGCTCACCGAGATCAGCGGCGGCGACCAGCCGGCGAATGTCGCCAAGGCGGCGGCGAGCGCGATCTCCTCGATCCAGGGCACGCTCGCGATCTGGTCGGGCGTGCAGAACGCCTGGTACGGCCTGTCGCTCGGCTCGGTGCTGCTGCTGGCCGCGATCGGGCTTGCCATCACCTTCGGCGTGATGGGCGTCATCAACATGGCCCATGGCGAGATGGTGATGCTCGGCGCCTACACCACCTTCGTGGTGCAGGAAGTGATCCGCACGCGCTACCCGGCGCTGTTCGATTATTCGCTGCTGATCGCGGTGCCGCTCGCCTTCCTGGTGGCCGGCGCGATCGGCGTCGTGATCGAGCGCACCATCATCCGCTTTCTCTACGGACGTCCGCTCGAGACCCTGCTCGCCACCTGGGGCCTGTCGCTGATCCTGCAGCAGGCGGTGCGCTCCGCGTTCGGCCCGACCAATCGCGAGGTCGGCAATCCCTCCTGGATGAGCGGCGCCTTCGAGCTCGGGCAGATCACGATCACCTACAACCGGCTCTGGATCCTCTGCTTCACGATGGCCGTGTTCGCGATCCTTCTGGCCATGTTGCGCTACACCGCGCTGGGCCTGGAGATGCGTGCCGTCACGCAGAATCGGCGCATGGCGGCGTCGATGGGCATCGCAACCTCGCGCGTCGACGCCCTCACCTTCGGCCTCGGCTCGGGCATCGCGGGCATCGCCGGCGTGGCGCTGTCGCAGATCGACAACGTGAGCCCGAATCTCGGCCAGAGCTACATCATCGACTCCTTCATGGTCGTGGTGTTCGGCGGCGTCGGCAATCTCTGGGGCACCTTGGTCGGCGCCTTCACGCTCGGTATCGCCAACAAGTTCCTGGAGCCGGTTGCGGGCGCCGTGCTCGGCAAGATCGCGATCCTGGTGCTGATCATCCTGTTCATTCAGAAGCGCCCGCGCGGGTTGTTTGCGCTCAAGGGCCGGGCGGTGGAAGCATGATGGCGCATGTGCTGACGAGGTCGCTGGACCGCGGAGCGTCGATCTTTCTTCTGATCGTTACCGCCTGCGGCATCCTCATCCCGCTGTCGAACCTGCTGCTGCCGGAGGGGTCCGCGCTACAAGTGCCGACCTATCTGGTGGCGCTGTGGGGCAAATATGTCTGCTACGCGATCCTGGCGCTCTCGATCGACCTGATCTGGGGTTATTGCGGCATCCTTTCGCTCGGCCACGGCGCGTTCTTCGCGCTCGGCGGCTACGCGATGGGCATGTATCTGATGCGCCAGATCGGCACCCGCGGTGTCTACGGCAATCCGATCCTGCCGGACTTCATGGTGTTCCTGAACTATTCCAAGCTGCCCTGGTACTGGCACGGCTTCGACATGTTCTGGTTCGCCGCGCTGATGGTGCTGGTCGTGCCCGGCCTGCTGGCCTTCGGCTTCGGCTGGCTCGCCTTCCGGTCGCGCGTCACCGGCGTGTACCTCTCGATCATCACGCAGGCGATGACCTATGCGTTGCTGCTCGCCTTCTTCCGCAACGATTTCGGCTTCGGCGGCAACAACGGCCTGACCGACTTCAAGGACATTCTCGGCTTCAACGTGCAGGCGGAGGGTACGCGCGCGGCCCTGTTCGCGCTGAGCTGCCTGGCGTTGATCCTGGCATTCCTGATCTGCCGTGCCGTCGTGTCGTCGAAGCTCGGCAAGGTGCTGATCGCGATCCGTGACGCCGAGTCGCGCACGCGCTTCCTCGGCTATCGCGTCGAGTCCTACAAGCTGTTCGTGTTCACGCTGTCGGCCTGCATGGCCGGCGTCGCCGGCGCGCTGTATGTGCCGCAGGTCGGCATCATCAACCCCTCGGAGTTTGCTCCCGGCAACTCGATCGAGGCGGTGATCTGGGTGGCCGTCGGCGGCCGCGGCACGCTGGTCGGTGCGGCGCTCGGCGCCGTCGTCGTGAACTATGCCAAGACGTTCTTCACCTCGGGCGTGCTGGCCCCGTATTGGCTGTTCATGCTCGGCGCGCTGTTCGTGCTGGTGACGCTGCTGCTGCCGAAGGGCATCGTGGGCACCTTCAACAGCTGGTGGGATCAGCTCGGCACCAAGCGGCCGAATGCCGACAGCGCCGCCCGCGAGGATGGCGTCACCGAACCCAAGATGGCGGAGTGAGCGGCATGAACGTGATGGATACCAGATCGACCTCCGCGCTGCTCTATCTCGACGGAGTGCACGTCTCCTTCGACGGCTTCCACGCCATCAACAATCTCTCGCTCACGCTCGAGCCCGGCGAGATGCGCGCCATCATCGGCCCGAACGGCGCCGGCAAGACCACGATGATGGACATCATCACCGGCAAGACCAAGCCCGACGAGGGCACGGTGCTGTTCGACGGCAAGACGGATCTCACGCGCCTGGACGAGACCCGCATCGCCGAGCTCGGCATCGGCCGCAAATTTCAGAAGCCGACGGTGTTCGAGAGCCAGTCGGTGGAGGACAATCTGCTGCTGGCGCTCAATGTCGATCACAGCGTCAAAGGCACCTTGTTCTGGCGCGGCTCCAAGGGCGAGGCGGAGCAAATCGACAAGGTGCTGGAGACGGTTCGGCTCAAGGATGTCCGGCGCAAGCTTGCCGGCAGCCTCTCGCACGGCCAGAAGCAGTGGCTGGAGATCGGCATGCTGCTGGCGCAGGACCCGAAGCTGCTGCTGGTCGACGAGCCCGTGGCCGGCATGACCGATGTCGAGACGCATCAGACGGCTGAGCTGCTCAAGGAAATCAATCGGGATCACACCGTCATGGTCGTCGAGCACGACATGACCTTCGTGCGCGAGCTCGGCGTCAAGGTCACCTGCCTGCATGAAGGCACGGTCCTGGCCGAGGGCACCATCGACCAGGTGTCGTCGAACGACCGCGTGATCGAAGTGTATCTGGGGCGCTAGGCGATGTTGGACGTCAAGGACATCAATCTCTATTACGGCGCCGCCCAGGCGCTGCGCGGCGTCTCGATCGCGGCGGAGCCCGGCAAAGTCACCTGCGTGCTCGGCCGCAACGGCGTCGGCAAGACCTCGCTGCTGCGGGCGCTGGTCGGGCAATATCCGCTGGCGTCGGGCAGCATCACCTTCGACGGCGCCGACATCACGCACCTGAAGCCCTATGAGCGGGCGCGCAAGGGCATCGGGTTCGTGCCGCAAGGCCGCGAGATCTTCCCGCTGCTGACGGTCGAGGAGAACCTCAAGACCGGCTTCGGCCCGCTGAAGCGGGCCGACCGCAGTATCCCGGACGACGTGTTCTCGCTGTTTCCGGTGCTGCAGTCGATGCTCGGCCGCCGCGGCGGCGATCTCTCCGGCGGCCAGCAGCAGCAGCTCGCGATCGGGCGGGCCATGGTGATGCGGCCGAAGGTCCTGCTGCTGGACGAGCCCACCGAGGGCATCCAGCCCTCGATCATCAAGGACATCGGCCGGGCCATCTCCTATCTGCGCAATCTCGGCAATATCGCCATCGTGCTGGTCGAGCAGTATCTCGACTTTGCCTGCGAACTCGGCGACAACTTCGCCGTGATGGATCGCGGCGCGGTGAAGTTCACCTGCACCCGCGCCAACCTCGATCCGGCCGAGATCAGCCGCCAGATGGCGCTGTGATCGTCATCTAGCTCTCAGGGCGCGGCCTTGCCGCGTCCGGTCCCAGGGGAGGGGATCGATGCGGGCCGATCCCGCCGGCGCCGCCGCCGACATCTTCGAGGCCAACCGCGCCCGTGGCGCGGTGCGCTTCGACGTGCGACTGCAGGACGGCGTGACGCGGCGTCACCATCTGCATGAGTCCGGCTCGCTGCGCGTCCGCTTTCCCTCGCCGGAGGATGATGGCCTCTCGGCGATGTTCGTCAATACGGCCGGCGGCATCGCCGGCGGCGACCGCTTCGCGATCGAGGTTGCGGCGGGCGAGGGCAGCCGCGTCACGCTGTCGAGCGCCGCCGCCGAGAAGGTCTATCGCGCTCCGGGGACGCCGGCCGAGCTGGACATTGCGCTGAAGGCCGAAGCCGGCGCGCACATCTCGTGGCTGCCGCAGGAGACCATCCTGTTCGACCGCGCCCGCATCCACCGCCGCATCGACATCGAGCTTGCCGAGACCGCTTCGCTGCTCCTGTGTGAGATCGTCGTGTTCGGCCGCACCGCGATGGGCGAGCGCATGCGTGAGGGCGAGTTCGTCGACCGCTGGCGGCTCAAGCGCGGCGGCAAGCTGGTGTTCGCGGAGACCGTCCGCCTCGACGGCGATATCGGCGACAAGCTGGCGCAGCCCGCGATCGCCAAGGGCGCGGCGGCCATCGGGACGGCGCTGATCGTGCCGGGCGATGCCGCGCTGATCGAGCGCATCCGGGAGAGCCTGCCGGCCTTCCGGGGCGAGGCCGGGCTGTCGGCCTGGAATGGATTTGCAATGGCGCGCTTCTGTGCCCAAGATGCCGCGAGCCTGCGCGCCGACATGATGTCGGTGCTGGGCTGTGCTTCGGCCGTGCCGCTCCCGCGGCTGTGGCTCAATTAGACGTTTACCAACCCGCGATTATCCAGAAGACGATCACCAGAGAAGCCGCATGAACCTGTCTCCCCGCGAAAAGGACAAGCTCCTGATCTCGATGGCCGCCATCGTGGCCCGCCGCAGGCTCGAGCGCGGCGTCAAGCTGAACCATCCCGAGGCGATCGCGATCATTTCCGATTTCATCCTGGAAGGCGCGCGCGACGGCCGCACCGTGGCCGAGCTGATGCAGTCAGGCGCCCAGGTGCTGACCCGCGACCAGGTGATGCCCGGCATCCCCGAGATGATCCACGACATCCAGGTCGAAGCGACGTTTCCGGACGGCACCAAGCTGGTCACGGTGCACGAGCCGATCCGGTGAGGCGAGCCCAACTCTTTCGGTCGTCATGCCCGGGCTTGACCCGCCTGCGCGGCCGTAGCCGCTTCGGCGCGGCGAAGGCCCGGGCATCTACGCTCTTCGATCTCAATGGAAAGACGTGGATGGCCGGGTCAAGCCCGGCCATGAGGCAGTGGAAACCTGCGAGGTAACACATGATCCCCGGCGAACTCTTCATCCAGGACGGCGAGATCGAGCTCAATGCCGGCCGCAAGACCGTGACGCTCTCGGTCGCCAACACCGGCGACCGGCCGATCCAGGTCGGCTCGCACTACCATTTCTTCGAGACCAACCCGGCGCTGAAGTTCGATCGCAAGAAGGCACGGGGAATGCGGCTCGACATCGCCGCCGGCACCGCGGTGCGCTTCGAACCCGGTCAGACCCGCGACGTCCAGCTGGTGGCGCTCGCCGGCAAGCGCATGGTCTATGGCTTCCGCGGCGACGTGATGGGCAAGCTGTAGACCGATGCTGACCGGACTGCGCCTCGTCTCCGAAGCGGCCGAGCTGGCGGCGCGCCGCCATGCCGGCCAGCAGCGCAAGGGGCGCGACGAGGAGCCGTACGTCAATCATCTTGCCGAGGTCGCGAACATCCTGGCTGCAACAACTGATGGCGCGGATGCCGAGCTCGTCGCGGCCGGCTGGCTGCACGACACGATCGAGGACACCGACACCACGCGCGACGAACTGGCGCAGCGATTCGGCACGCGCGTCGCAGGCTTCGTCGAGGAAGTCACCGACGACATGACCTTGCCCAAGAGCGAGCGGCGCGCCGTCCAGGTCATCGCGGCGCCGGCCAAGTCCGCGGGCGCCAAGCAGATCAAGATCGCCGACAAGATCAGCAACATCCGCGCCCGCATCGTCTTCGAGCCCGACTTGGAGCAGCAGCTCGAACTGATGGAATATGTCGGCTGGGCCGAACAGGTCGTCGCCGGTTGCCGCGGCGTCAATGCGCGGCTGGACGCGCTGTTCGACGAGACTGTCACGAATGCACGAGGGACGCTGTGAGCGCATCGCCGGTGTCTCGACAACACGACAAACCGAACTGATTGGGGGCCAACGATGTCCGTCAAGATCAAGCGTTCCGTCTATGCCGACATGTTCGGCCCGACCACCGGTGACAAGGTCCGGCTGGCCGACACCGATCTCATCATCGAGGTCGAGAAGGACTTCACCACCTATGGCGAGGAGGTGAAGTTCGGCGGCGGCAAGGTGATCCGCGACGGCATGGGCCAGTCGCAGGCGACGAGCAAACAGGGCGCTGCCGACACCGTCATCACCAATGCGCTGATCGTCGATCACTGGGGCGTGGTGAAGGCCGACGTCGCGATCAAGGACGGGATGATCAGTGCGATCGGCAAGGCCGGCAATCCCGACATCCAGCCGGGCGTGACCATCGTCATCGGTCCCGGTACCGACGTGATCGCGGGCGAGGGCAAGATCCTCACCGCCGGCGGCTTCGACAGCCACATCCACTTCATCTGCCCGCAGCAGATCGAGCACGCGCTGATGTCGGGCGTGACCTCGCTGCTCGGCGGCGGCACCGGGCCGTCGCACGGCACTTTCGCGACCACCTGTACGCCGGGCCCGTGGCACATCGGCCGGATGATGCAGTCGTTCGACGCCTTCCCGGTCAATCTCGGCATCTCCGGCAAGGGCAATGCGTCGCGCCCGGCCGCGCTGGTCGAGATGATCAAGGCCGGCGCTTGCGCGCTGAAGCTGCACGAGGACTGGGGCACTACGCCCGCCGCCATCGACAACTGTCTCTCGGTCGCCGACGATCACGACATCCAGGTGATGCTGCACTCGGATACGCTGAACGAGTCCGGCTTCGTCGAGGACACCATCAAGGCCTTCAAGGGCCGCACCATCCACGCCTTCCACACCGAGGGCGCCGGCGGCGGTCACGCGCCGGATATCATCAAGGTCGCCGGCCTGAAGAACGTGCTGCCGTCGTCGACCAACCCGACGCGGCCGTTCACGCGCAACACCATCGACGAGCATCTGGACATGCTGATGGTGTGTCACCATCTCGATCCGTCGATCGCCGAGGACCTCGCCTTTGCCGAGAGCCGCATTCGCAAGGAGACGATCGCGGCCGAGGACATCCTGCACGATCTCGGCGCGCTCTCGATGATGTCGTCGGACTCGCAGGCCATGGGCCGGCTCGGCGAGGTCATCATCCGGACCTGGCAGACCGCCGACAAGATGAAGAAGCAGCGCGGCGCCTTGCCGCAAGACAAGGGCAAGGACAACGATAATTTCCGCGTCAAGCGCTACATCGCCAAATACACGATCAACCCGGCCATCGCGCATGGCGTGTCGAAGCTGATCGGCTCGGTCGAGAAGGGCAAGCTCGCCGACCTCGTGCTGTGGTCGCCGGCGTTCTTCGGCGTCAAGCCGGACTGCGTGATCAAGGGCGGCACCATCGTGGCGGCGCCGATGGGCGATCCGAACGCCTCGATCCCGACGCCGCAGCCGGTGCATTACCAGCCGATGTTCGGCGCTTTCGGCAAGTCATTGACGGCCTCGTCGGTGATCTTCACCTCGAAGGCGGCGGTTGCCGGCGGTCTTGGGCGCAAGCTCGGCCTGTCCAAGAAGCTCTACGCTGTGCAGAACACCCGCGGCAAGATCTCGAAGAAGAGCATGATCCACAACGATGCGACGCCGAACATCGAGGTCGATCCGGAGACCTATGAGGTGCGCGCGGATGGCGAATTGCTGACCTGCGAACCCGCCGAGGTGCTGCCCATGGCGCAGCGCTACTTCATGTTCTAAACTTGCTCCCGGTACCCAGAAACAGAAACGTACCGGGAGGACTGCTTCGTGATCTACGTCGTCGCCACTTTGACCATCAAGCCTGAAACGCGTGCCGAGTTTATTGCCGCTGCCACTGCCTGCATCGAAGGGACCCGCAAGGAACCCGGCAATATCGCCTATGATCTGCACGAAAGCGTCACCGACCCGAGCCGGATGGTGTTCGTCGAGCAGTGGGAGAACGCCGAGGCGCTGGTGCCGCATCGCGCGACCGAGCACATGAAGACGTTCGGGCGCGTCGCCGTGAAATGCATGGCGGCGCCGCCGAAGATCGAGATCATCACGCCTGAGAAAGTCGATGTCCGCTGAGCGGAATTGATCGGGCGAAAGAGAGAATGAGGATGTCAGTATGATCCGCGCCACCCGCGTGCTCGGGCAGCATCGTTGGAAAGAGGCGGCCGCCGATTCCGTCCTGCTCGATTTCGACGATCGCCACCGCCGCCGCATGGCGATGACCGGCACGCGCGGGCTCGAATTCCTGCTCGACCTCGAGCACGCCACCGCGCTGCGCGGTGGCGATGCGCTCGTGCTCGAGGATGGCCGGCTGATCGAGGTCGTTGCGGCGGCCGAGCCACTGCTCGAGATCCGCGCCAGCGATCCGCAGCATCTGGTGAGGCTCGCCTGGCATCTCGGCAACCGGCATCTGCCGACCCAGCTCATGGCCAAGAGCCTGCGCATCCGCCGCGACCATGTGATCGAGGCGATGGTGAAGGGCCTCGGCGCGCGCGTCATCGAGATCGAGGCGCCGTTCGATCCCGAGGGCGGCGCTTATGCCGAGCCCAGCCATGCTCATGCCCATGATGATCACGACCATCACGGGCACGGTCATCATCACGATCACGGGGCGCATGATCATGGGCATCATGGCCATGATCACGGCCATGCGCATCACCATGATGACCATCATGTCCATGATGAGCATTGCGGTCACGATCATCATCACGGGCATTCCCATGCTCATGACCACAAGTGAGCAGGCGAGCGCCTTGACGGAGATGCGCGAGCTGGATTCGGCCGCGCTTTATCGCCTGCTGACCTGGCTGTCGCCGGCGTTTCCGATCGGCGGCTTCTCCTATTCCAGCGGCATCGAATGGGCTGTCGAGGCCGGCGACATCGCCGATGCCGCGTCGTTTCGCGACTGGCTGTCGACCATGCTCACCCATGGCGGCGGCTTCTGTGACGCCGTGTTTCTCGCACACACGCATCGCGCGGTGGAGCAGGGAAACATGGAGGTGCTCGGCGAGATTGCCGAACTCGCCGCCGCCTTCGTACCGTCACGCGAGCGTCAACTCGAGACGGCGTCGCAGGGACGGGCCTTCATCGAGATCGCCCGCTCGGCATGGAGCAGCCCGGATCTCGACGATGCGGTCGCACGTTGTGAGACGGTGGTTTATCCCGTTGCCGTCGGGCTTGTTGGCGCCTTGCACGATGTGCCACTGATGCCCTTGCTGCACGGGTTTCTGCACGCTGTGACCTCGAACTGGATTTCCGCCGGCAGCCGGCTCGTTCCGTTGGGGCAGACCGACAGCCAGCGCGTGCTGGCTGCGCTCGAGCCGGTGGTCGCGGCGACCGCGGACCGTGCGCTGGTGGCGTCGCTCGATGATCTCGGCAGCGCCACCTTCCGCGCCGACCTCGCCAGCCTGCGCCACGAGACGCAATATACGAGGTTGTTCCGCTCGTGAGCCGTTCGTATTTGTCGACACCGGTGCAGCCGATGGGCGCCATCGCGCCGGCCGCGCGAACGATCGGGTCGCAGCGGGCGACATCCACGATTTTTTGGTGTTATCGATCCTCGCTCGCGCGGGGACGGCAGAAGGACAATTGACATGGCATCGTCTCACGGTCCGCTCCGCGTCGGAGTCGGCGGTCCCGTCGGATCCGGCAAGACCGCATTGATGGACCTGCTCTGCAAATCGATGCGGGAGCGTTACGACATCGCAGCGATCACCAACGACATCTACACCAAGTGGGATGCCGAGTTTCTGGTTCGCTCGGGCTCGCTGACGCCGGATCGCATCGCAGGCGTCGAGACCGGCGGCTGTCCGCACACGGCGATCCGCGAGGACGCCTCGATGAACCTGGCCGCGGTGGCCGATATGCGGGCCAAGTTCCCGGGCCTTGATCTGGTGCTGATCGAATCCGGCGGCGATAATCTCGCCGCGACCTTCTCGCCGGAGCTCGCCGACATCACGATCTACGTCATCGACGTCGCGGCCGGCGACAAGATCCCCTCCAAGGGCGGCCCGGGCATCACCCGCTCCGACCTGCTGGTCATCAACAAGATCGACCTCGCACCCCATGTCGGGGCCTCGCTGGAGAAGATGGAGACGGATGCCAAGCGCATGCGGGGGGAGCGCCCGTTCGTCATGACCAACCTGAAGAAGAGCCAGGGGCTCGACCGGATCATCGGCTTCATCGAGGCCAAGGGCGGGCTCCAGCCGTCCGCCTGACGGGGTGATCCTGCCGACTTGCTGCGGCGTTGCTGCTCATGGGGGAGGGCCGGCAGACGCAAAAAAGCCGTACCCGACCGGAACAACTTTCGAGGCCGGCTGTTGCTTCCACCCCGGGGTGCGCCTTACCCGAAGGCGCCCAGGCGGCTGGTGGACGGCCGGTACCCTGGGATTGCTTTCGCGATCGCTCCGATCACGTCCGCTCGCCCGAGGTGCGTCTTGAGTTGCAGGTCAGGTTATTGGATGACTGGTCTCCTTCGCCAACCCTCGACCTCAGAGTAGACGAGTGCTCCGGCTGGGTATCATCATTGCCGTGATTGCGTTGGTCGGGACGGCGCTGTCCGGCTTGGCCGCGTATCGCGTTCATGATCAGGAATTGGCCATCGACCGGATCGCGCTCGCGCGCGCCATCGACGTTCACGCCAGCCTGGTCCAGGACCGCCTGACGGAGCGCGAGCTGCTGGCGCGGGTGGCCTCCGGGCTGTTTCGGGCGCCGTCCGTGATCAAGGCCAACATGCTGGAGCCGCTGCGCTCGTCGATCTACGCCTTCAAGACCGATTTCGTGGTTGCATCCTGGATCGCGCGCCTCCGCCCCAACGAATTTCCGGTCGCTCAGGCCGAGCTGCGGCAGGCGGGCTTCCCGAACCCGACCATTCGCAGCTACGACGACACGCCGTTGGCGCCGAATGTCGACCAGCCGGTCGACGTGCTGATGGACCTGGAGCCGCGCAACGCGGAAACGAGCAGACTTCCCGGCCGGGCGCTCGACCGCCAGCCCATCGTCGGGCCGATGCTGGCGCGGGCGATGGCGGAGGGCAAGCCGATCGCCTCGGATCCCACCCCGTTGTTGCGGAGCGATGGTCCCATGGGCATCGTGCTGGCCGCCCCGGTCGTCCCGCAGGGAGCCACCAGCCCGGCAGGCTTCGTGACATTTTCCTACGAGATCGGGCCGCTGCTGCTCACCAACGATGATCTCTCATTGTTCTCGGTCGCGTTGAAGGACCCTCGCAACGCGTCCGACGAACTGGTCGCTAACGATCAGGGCGCCGTCACGATGAGAACGCGCGGAATGGACGATCCAGCGCCGTCCTCCACCCGCACCGTGGCGTTCGGCAATCACGATTGGTCGCTGGTCTACTACGCCAAGAGCAACGCAGTCCGGCGCGCGCAACAGACCGCGGCGATCGTCGGCGTGATCGGGCTTGCATTGACCGGCATCATCTGCGGCCTGTTCGGCTACGTCGCGTACAACAATCTGCGGCTGAGCCGAGAAATCCAGGTGCGGATCGGCTTCGAGCGCCGGTTGACGGCGGTCATCGACGAGCTGAATCATCGGGTCAAGAACATCCTGGCGGTGATCCAATCCATCGTGACGCGCACGCTGCGCCATGGCAGCGACATCGACGTCGCGCGCGAGCTACTGATCGGGCGGATCCACGCGATGTCGAACGTGGTGACATTGCTCAGCGAAAGCCAGTGGCAGGGCGTTCAGCTGCGCGGCCTGTTCGAAGCGCGCGCGATCCCACATGCCGAGCGCATCGCGGTCAGCGGGCCGGATATCACCGTGAGCGCCCGCGCCGCCCAGAGCCTCTCTCTGTTGTTCTTCGAGCTCGCTTCGCACTCCGACGAAGGCTTGTCGCTGGTCGGCAAGCACCCGCACATCACGGCGAAATGGGAGGTGACGGGCGAGGAGCCGAACGCCGTCTTCAACTTCCGCTGGGAAGAGCTGAACACCAGTGAAGCGACGCGACGTCCGGACAGCGATTTCGGATTGATCCTGCTCGATCGCGTGGCGCCTGAAGCCCTTGGCGGAACGTCGAAGCGCTTCTTCACCGAAGCGAGCTACGTGTATGAGCTGACCGCTCCGATGGAGACCGTCATCGACATGACGGAGCGCGACCGTACCGAACAATTCTCGGCGCCAGTACGTCCGCCCAAATAGTCGGACTGACAAGTCTCGCCATCAATGCAAAGAGGCGGCTCCCGGAAACGGGGCCGCCTCTTTAACCGTTCTGTCGGGCTGCGAGCGGCGTCAGCCGCCGCTGCCACCGATCACGGCCCGCACGGTTTCGTCCGGACCGAAATCCTCGGCTCCCTCGACGTAGAGCAGAGCCGCGAGTTTCGAGCGCGCCCGGTTGACGCGGCTCTTGATCGTGCCGACGGCGCAGCCGCAGATCGCGGCGGCATCCTCGTAGGAGAAGCCGGATGCACCGACCAGGATCAAGGCTTCGCGCTGGTCCTGCGGAAGCTTCTCCAGGGCGGCACGGAACTCCTCGAACTCGAGATGCGCGCCTTGCGAGGGATGCGTCTTGAGCGTCTTGGCGTAGTTGCCCTCGGCATCTTCAACCTCGCGCCGGCGTTTGCGATAGTCGGAGCGGAACAGGTTGCGCAAAATGGTGAACAGCCAAGCCGGCAGATTGGAACCGGGTTGAAACGAGTCGATGTTGGCCAGCGCCCGAAGCAGGGTTTCCTGCACCAGGTCGTCAGCGCGATCGCTATTACCGCTCAAGGAAATCGCAAATGCGCGGAGGCTGGGGACGGCCGCGAGGATATCGTCCCTCAAGGAATCAGTGAGAGGCATTCACTCCCTCCCGTCGTTCTGGTCGGTGGATCCCCCGCCGTTCTCCACGTGGGACTTTGCTGCCGGTCCATCAAGCTTGCGAACCAAATCCGCAAACCGATCAGGCACCCCCTGGCGGACGACATCGTCGTACATCGCGCGGAGTTGATGACCGATCCTCGACTGGATCTCTGCGTTGAGTCCGCCGGGCTTGCGCGGTGCCGCATTCTTGCTGGCTTGAGACTTTACATCTTTCATGACCTTTTCCACGTTTCCCCGAGAGTTAAGTCCCTGAAGCTTCAAGAATTATTCTCGCCACCGAGAGGGTCTGTCGGGAACTAATGCAACGGGCCGCGAAAAGTTCCACGCGTTTGGGGAACTTTTCTTAATGTCGGGCGTAATCAGCACATCATGGAACTCGGGCCGACCGCCCGGAATACCAAATGGAGTGGGGATGAGCCGATCACAGCTAGTTGCTGAACATTTGCCGCTGTTGCGCCGGTATGCACGTGCTCTCACCGGTAGCCAGGGGTCCGGGGACGCCTATGTCGGCGCCATGCTGGAGGCTCTGATCCAGGATCCGGCGCTGCTGGACGAGCGGTATGGCGCGCGCGCCGGTCTTTTCAGGCTGTTTACCCAGATCTGGAATTCGGTCGCGCTCAACGACGATGCCGAGGTCGCGACCTTGCCGATGCCGCCCGAGCGGCGCCTCTCCAACATTACTCCCTTGCCGCGGCAAGCCTTCCTCCTGCTCTCCCTCGAAGGTTTCCCGGAGGAGGAGGTGTCGTTCATCCTGGATATCGACGTGGCGGAGACCCGCCGTCTCGCCGATGCGGCCGGTCGCGAGCTCGCGGCTGAGATTGCGACCGACGTGCTGATCATCGAGGACGAGACCTTCATCGCGATGGATCTCGAGAGCCTCGTCAAGAATCTCGGCCACAACGTCATCGGTGTGGCGCGCACGCATGCGGATGCTGTCGCGCTTGCGAAGAACAAGAAGCCCGGCCTCATCCTGGCCGACATTCAGCTCGCTGACGGCTCTTCCGGTCTCGATGCCGTCAACGAACTGCTGCGGACATTCGAGGTTCCCGTGGTGTTCATCACCGCCTATCCCGAGCGCTTCCTGACCGGCGAGCGGCCGGAGCCGGCGTTCCTGATCTCCAAGCCGTTCCAGCCGGCGATGGTGTCGGCGGTGGCGAGCCAGGCGCTGTTCTTCCAGCGCAACTCGCGCAATCGGATGCCGAAGCCGGCGGCCTGACGCGAAGCGAGCTTGGTCCCAACCCACGGCGCGCCACGCAAGGGCGCGCCGTGACCGTTGTGTAGGTCTTGCTCAGCAGCCCCGGCAGATGGTGTTGAGCTTCGCCTTGAGGGCTTTATCGTTTGCGGCGATTTCGTCAGACAGGACGCCGGAGGGCCGCAGCGGCACAAACACGACGGGCAAAGTGAATCTCAGCTCCTCATCGGGCCATTCGCGCGGTGGAGGGGCGAACGGCTGTGAGCGTTCGACCATGGCCAGCGCCTCCTGGTCCAGCGCCGGCTCGCCCGTGCTTTCGAGCAAGGCTGCAAACCGCAAGCGTCCGTCTCGGTCGATCTCGAATACGACCTTGGCCTTGCCGCCCTTGTCCTTTGCCTCCGGAGGGACGCGGCGATGCATTTTCAGCTGCAAGACGAGATCTCTGACCCACTCGTCCCTGGTGCCGCCGAACGCCTCTGCCGGTCCCAGGAGCGCAAGCGCCAATGCCACGCGAGCCGACGCCCAAGGCAGCCAACCTGATCGCATCCCAGCCCCCGTGCCGGCTACCGCCGCGAAATCCTCGGTCAATCCATACCGCCAAGGGCCGTTGGCAGCAAAGAGCGGGGCAAACGGGGAGATCAAAAAGATGCGGGGCACCGCCGGCATCACCACGGCGGTGCCCCGCGTCGCCGGTCAATGGGGCAGGGGGAATAACCGGCTGCCGAGATGACGCGCCACCCCGAAAGTCGTTCCCACCGCGATACAGATTTTTTCGATCAGCTGTCGAGGATCACGGAAGTGTTGACACACGGTTAAGTGATTTGCCCGTCCGCGAACCCAGCTCCTGCGACCCACGTTGGTATGCCGATCGCCTGACGGCGAGGGGAGCAGAGATATGTCGCAGACCGCGAAAGTTGTCGTTCTGAGTTCGCTGGCCGCCTCGGTTATGCTCGTTGGCGCCATGCAACTTGCGTCGGGGCACGATCTCGCCTCTCTGGCGACCGACGCCGCGGCCAGGGTCTCCGCCAGCGACAGGAGCGTCGTCGCGACGTCAAGTCACGTCAATCGGAGCGCAAAGTCCGACCGGGCTGCGACGGCTGCGGAAGCTGCGCCGACGCAGACCGTATCGATCAAGCTCGCCGCCTTCGCCGACACAACGTTCCTGATGCGCCTTCCCGTAGCCCCGCCTGCTGCGAGCGTCGCTCCTTCGGTGCCCCAGGGATCGCAGCTGATCACTACGGACGGCCGGCAGCAGGCGACGAAGCATCCAGTCGCGTGTGAGCCGTCGGTGTCCGTCCTGACCGAAATTGCCAAGCGACTTCAGCCCGGCCGCTGCTTGACTTGATCACGCTCTCCGCCAGCGCGAGACTGTCGCCGAGCGGCCTGTGAGTCCGGATCGTTTTGGACGATCCGTGGAATGTCACTCGGCCGGTGATTGGTTCTCTCCTGCTTGCCGGCTGACGAAGATTCCAAGCGCGAGGCCGCCTACGGCCAGAATTGGGACCAGCCGCTTGACGCCGATCATTCGGACGATCTGCAGCCCGCTGGCGAGCAGCATCGGGTCAGCTAGGACGGACTGGGCGGCTGAGCGCGCCGTGTCGGCCGTGCGCGAGGCGTGCCTGTTGATGGCACGTTTGCGCACCATGTAGCTGATCGCTGCGATCAAGGTGACCACGAAGAAGATGGCTGCTCCCGTGAGGCACGCGGCGACCAGCCCGTAACGCTGGAAAACGGCGACGAAGGCGGCTGCACATAGAAAGCTCGTGGTGACGAACAATCCCGCCGCTGTGGCCATGGCCAGCGACGTCAGCCGAACGGCATGTCCGGTCGATTCCTGGACGTCCGCGATCAGGCGCTGAAGCATGTCATCAATCTCCGTGTTCGCTCATTCCTGTGGCCCTAAACTGAATCGGCGCCGATGCCGGCGCCGAAAGACGGGTCGTTGCTTCGCCGCGCTTCACTGAGCTAGCGACGCCAGGCCGCGCCAATCAGGAATCCGAGGCCCAGCGCGAGGCCGACAGTTGCGAGCGGCCGCTGCGCGATCACGTCCTCCAGCCGCTCTTCGAGCGAGTTTGCCGCGTCCTGCGCTGCGCCGAACATGGCACTGCCACGCTCGGACATATCGTCGAAGGTCTGATCCACGTTTTCGCGGGCCTGACGATAGCCGCTCCGGGCTTGCTTGCCGGCCTGTCCGGCAAAGGCGTTCAAGGCATCGGTGATCTGTTCGGTGAGGGCTGCTATATCGTTCTTCACGGCGTGAACATCCTTCTGCAAGCGGTCATAGTTCGCTTTGTCGGTGAGATCTTTCAGGCTGATTTCACCATCGGGCGGTGGCATGGAAAGCTCCCGGGGCCAGGCTCATATGTGTCAGCTGCAGAAACGCCGCGTGCCGGCCGAAGTTCCTGCCTTGAAACCAATTAGTCAGACGGCAGTTGCGGCGAATTGTCAGGCAGCAGGTGCTCTTTCATGATGATCCCGACAATCAGCAGCGGCGACGCCAGGAAGGCGCCCATCGGGCCCCACAGCCACGTCCAGAACGCCAGCGCGATGAACACGGCGAGAGCATTGAGCGCGAGCCGCCGGCCGATGATGGTCGGGGTGACGAAGTGCCCTTCCATGAAGGTGATGACGGCGAAGATCAGAGGGCCGACCATGCCGGCGCCCAGAGTCGGGAAAGCGATGGCGCCGACCACGACGAGCACCACGAACATCGCGATCGGTCCGATGATCGGGATGAAGTTCAGCGTTGCGGCCAGTGCTCCGAGGCCGGCCGGGTTCGGCATTCCTGCCAGCGCGCAGGCTAGGCCGGTGGCGATGCCGACGCCGGTGTTGATGAAGGTGACGGTCAGCAGGTAGTTGCCGAGGTGCAGCTCGAGCTCATTGAGGATACGCAAGGTCCGCAGCCGCGCCTCGTGATCGCCGAAGGTCATGATCAGCGTCCGCCGCAGATCGCGCCAGCTTGCGATGAACAGCACCAGCGTTGCGAAGAACAGCAGGAATTCGGTGAAGGTCGGGGAGAGAAATTCGATCGTCGGCTGCACCCAGTCAAACTTTGGAAGCTCCAGGCTGGCCGGCGCCGCCGTGCTTCCGCCCCCGATCGCCGCCTGCATCTCGTGCCACAGCGCGAGCGGCCGATCGAACACGTGCAGCTTCGCCTTCATCTGCGTCGCAAGTTCGGGAAGCCGGTTCGTCCAGTCCAGCACCGGCGCCGAGATCAGGCCGATGATGAAGGCCAGCCCCGCGGCCACGGCGATGACGATCAGCACGGCGCCGACACTCCGGGGAATATGGTGGCGCTCGAGAAAGTTGGCTGCGGGCGACAGCATCGTGCCGACGACGAAGGCCATCACGATGGGAAGAAAGAACGCCTTGGCGACATAGAGTACGCCCGTTACGCAGATCGCCGCCAGAATGACCAGTGCGATCGCGACGACCTCGGCACGCTTGATGACCGGAGGTACTTCCTGGCTGCTTTCCGTGACGGCTGCGGCCTCGTGCCCGCTCGCCAGGAGTCGCTCGGTGGGAAGGACACGCACCATGGTTTCCCCGGCGAATGGAGCGCAAAGCTCGCAATGTCATGTTCTGAATTGAAATGGATAACAGCTGGTCCCGCGGCCGGTTCCCTCGCGAGAACGTGAGCATCATTGCGCTTGACTGACGCAGGTCGACCACATCGCCGGGGGAACTACGGCGACCTATGTGACGTTTGAGGAGGCAATCACGCATCGCACGGCGATGCTCGTCTGACAGGGGCATTCCATGACACAGATCTCTTCCGGCAGCCGGTTCAGCCTGCGCAGGACTGCAACGCTCGTGCTCGGCGCGGCTGCGCTCGTGCTCCTGCCCGGTTCGGCTTCGCATGCCCAGAGCCTTGGCTACGCGCCGGTCGAGCAGCAGGCATTCCCGCCGGATGATACTGACGCGGCGGCAGTGACGCAGGACGAGGACAGCCAGCTGCCGGACCGCCTGCGTCGCACGGTCGTCAATCTCGATACCCGCGAGGCGCCGGGCACCATCATCATCGATACCGGCAACACCTATCTCTACTACGTGCTCGGCGGCGGCCGTGCGCTGCGCTATGGCGTCGGGGTCGGCCGCGAGGGCTTCACCTGGTCGGGCGTGCAGACGGTGACGCGCAAGGCGGAGTGGCCGGATTGGCATCCGCCGGCGCAGATGATCGCCCGCCAGCCCTATTTGCCGCGGTTCATGGCGGGCGGCCCCGGCAACCCGCTGGGGGCGCGCGCGATGTATCTCGGCTCCAGCGAGTATCGCATCCACGGCACCAATGATCCGACCACGATCGGGAAATTCGTGTCGTCGGGCTGCATCCGCCTCACCAATGAGGACGTCTCGGATCTGTTCAGCCGCGTCCAGGTCGGCACCAAGGTCGTGGTGCTGCCGAAGAACGGCTCGCTCCAGGCCCGCACCGGCGCGCCCCGCGTGACGTCGTTGTCCTCGGGACGGCAGGCGATGTCTTTGCCTGTTGCCAGCATCAACTAAGCGAGGACCGCGATCATGACCCATCGACGGATCTTCGCTGCCATCGCGGTCGCAACCCTGGCCGGCGCAGGCGCATTGGCCGGTCCCACCAGCGCGGGCGCGCAGGACTTCTTCTCGCAGCTGTTCGGCGGCTTCAACGCGCCGCCGCGGCCGCAGCCCTACATTCGGATGCCGTTCGCCGACGAGGCGCCCGTACAGCGTCCGGCGCCGCGCGGCGATGTCACCTATCGCAGCGGCGGCAGCAGCAGCGTCGCCTGGTGCGTCCGCACCTGCGACGGCCGCTACTTCCCGCTCGGCGCCACCGGCGACCAGAGCAAGGAGGCGGCGTGCAACAGCTTCTGCCCGGCGTCCAAGACCGAGGTGGTCTATGGCAGCGCGATCGACAATGCCGAGACCGACGGCGGCAAGTCGTATTCGGCCCTGCCCAACGCCTTCAAGTACCGCACCGAGATCGTCGACGGCTGCACCTGCAACGGCAAGGACCATTTCGGCCTCGCCAAGGTGTCGATCGACAACGACCCGACTCTGCGCAAGGGCGACGTCGTCGCCAGCGACGATGGCCTCAAGGTCGCCAATCGCACCGGCTCCGGCAAGCGCGCCGAGCTGAACTTCTCGCCAGCGCCGGCCGCGCTGCGCGCGAAGTACGAGCGCGCGCCGGTGATGGCGTCGGACTGAGCCCGCGTAGCCGTCAGGCCGTGCGGATCTTGCCGAGGAAGTCCGTGACCTGATGGCCGAGGCTCCTGCTCTGGTGTTCGAGGGTCTCCGAGGCGCGCCGCACATTGTCCGCCGCCGCCGCCGCAGCGTCGGCGTCCGACTTCACGCCGGCGATGTTGTCGGAGACGTTCCTGGTGCCGTCTGCGGCGAACTGCGTGCTGCGCGAAATCTCCTGCGTCGCCGCGCCTTGCTCCTGCACGGCGGCGGCGATGGCGGTGGCGACCTCGTTTACCTCTCCGATGATGCCGCCGATGCGCTGGATCGCATCGATCGCGTCATTGGCGACGCGCTGGATGTCGGCGATCTGCTCGGAAATCTCGTCGGTCGCCTTCGCCGTCTGGCTTGCCAGGGTCTTGACCTCCGAGGCGACGACGGCGAAGCCCTTGCCGGCCTCGCCGGCGCGCGCAGCCTCGATGGTCGCGTTCAGCGCCAGGAGATTGGTCTGCGAGGCGATGCTGTTGATCAGGCCGACGACCTCGCCGATCCGGTTGGCCGACTGCGACAGGCCCTGAACGGTGCCGTCGGTCATGCGGGCCTGGTCGACGGCGCGGCTGGCAATGCCGGCGGCATGCGAGGCCTGCTTGCTGATATCGGCGATCGAGGCGTTCAGCTCCTCGGCGGCCGACGCCACCGTCTGCACGCTCATCGAGGCATCGCTCGAGGCCTTTTCGGCGACCTCGGCGCGGTCGTTGGTCTGCCGGGAGACGTTGGTCAGGCCGGCCGACGTCGCCTGCATGTCGGTCGAGGCGCGGCCGAGCTGCTCCAGGGATTGGCGCACCTGCCCTTCGAAAGCGGCGACATGGGCTTCGATCGTCCGCTGGCGCGTGGCGGTGGCGGCATTGCGCTCGCGCTCCTGGGCCTCGATCGCAAGCTTGTCCTGAGCCTGCTGCTTGAAGGTTTCGAGCGCGTGGGCCAAGGCGCCGATCTCGTCCTGCCGCTGCGTATAGCCGGTGTTGACGGCGAGATCGCCGGACGCCACCTTCAGCATCGCGTCGCGCATGGTGTGGAGAGGAATGATCACGTGCCGGCTGATGGCCATGTCGGCGGCAGCCGCGGCGATCATGGCCAGGATCAGCAGCGAAGATTGCAGCAGCAGCGAGCGCAGAGCTGCGGCATTCTGAGTGCTGGCCTGCTGTCTGGCCGCATCGAGGGCGGCTTCCGCGACCGTGATCGCGGTGGCCATGCGGCCGACCGCCAAGGGGCTCCATTGCGTGGTGGTGATCTCCGGCTTCTCACCCTTGGCGACGGCTGCAACGAGCCGGTCAGCGAGCCCGACATATTGCGGCTCGAAATAGGCGGTCTGCGCGGCCTGAAGGGCCGTCGAGAGGGCCGGCGGCAGCTCCATGCCGGTCGTCGAGAGCTGCAACGCGGTCCAGCTCGCCTCGGCGCCCCCCATGAGCTTCCGGTAAGCGAGCTGGTTCTCCGGCGAGATGCTTCCGCTGTTGATCGCATTGCCGACGATCGACGATGCCTCGCCCGCGACGCTGCGCAACAGCCAGGCAAACTGCTTGATCGAGAGCAGCTGATCGATGGCGGCGTCCTGGTGATTGACGCTCGTGACCAGCGCCGTGCTGATCTTGTCGAGCGTGGTCAGCAGCGTGGTGACCGTTTGCACGTAGTTGTCGGCCAGCGCCAGCCGGCGGGAGGATTTCGGCTTGGCGACCTCGCTCCAGAATTCGGTCTGATAGGCCAGGAGGGCCTTTTCGAGCCGTTCGAGCTCCGGAATGAGCGACTGGCTCTGTGCGAATTCGATCGCCGGCAGCAGTTCGCGGGCGCGCGCCAGCGCAGGCATTTCGGTGTCGCGCAGCGAGCGCACATATTTCTCGGCCGCCGGCTCCATCGCCTGGTCGGCATTGATCGCGCGCGGCGTGGTCGATCGGTCGCTGCGCAGATTGGTCATCGCGGTGAACAGGAACGCGGAAGCCTCCGTGACCTTGACGATGTTGCCGGTGACCTGCAGCCGCCGCCATGATTCCCAGGAATTCCAGGCGAAGGTGCCGATGACGATCAGGGCAGAAAATATGATCACCGTTTTGAGAACCGCGGCGACGGTGAAGCGACTAAGCATGGAATCCTCGAGTCTCTAGGGCGTTTCGCGTGTTCGTCTGCAGGATCGTCATCCCGATGGTCTCCTCAAGCCGCGCGAATCTTGCGGAGAAAATCCGTGACCTGATGGCCCAGGCTGCTGCTCTGGTGCTCCAGCGTCTCCGAGGCGTGGCGCACGTTCTCGGCCGCGGCGGCCGCAGCGTCGGCGTCCGACTTCACGCCGGCGATATTGTCGGAGACGTTCCTGGTGCCGTCGGCCGCGAACTGCGTGCTGCGCGAAATCTCCTGCGTCGCCGAGCCTTGCTGCTGCACGGCGGCGGCAATCGCGGTGGCGACCTCGTTGACCTCGC
This sequence comes from Bradyrhizobium sp. HKCCYLR20261, assembly GCF_051168435.1. NCBI lineage: Bacteria > Pseudomonadati > Pseudomonadota > Alphaproteobacteria > Hyphomicrobiales > Nitrobacteraceae > Bradyrhizobium > Bradyrhizobium sp. HKCCYLR20261. The sequence continues at coordinate 499,893 of NZ_JBNPUZ010000001.1, read as the reverse complement.
CGATGATGCCGCCGATGCGCTGGATGGCATCGATCGCGTCGTTCGCGACGCGCTGGATGTCGGCGATCTGCTCGGAAATTTCGTCGGTTGCCTTGGCGGTCTGGCTGGCGAGCGTCTTCACTTCGGAGGCGACGACGGCAAACCCCTTGCCGGCCTCGCCGGCCCGGGCAGCTTCGATGGTTGCATTCAGCGCCAGCAGGTTGGTCTGCGAGGCGATGTTGTTGATGAGCCCGACGACCTCGCCGATCCTGGTCGCGGATTGCGACAGTCCCTGCACCGTGCCGTCGGTCATGCGCGCCTGTTCGACGGCGCGGCTGGCGATTCCCGCGGCATGCGAGGCTTGCTTACTGATGTCGGCGATCGAGGCGTTCAGTTCCTCGGCCGCCGAGGCGACGGTCTGCACGCTCATCGACGCATCGTTCGAAGCCTTCTCGGCCACCTCGGCGCGGGCATTCGTCTGCCGCGAGACGTTGGTCAGCCCCGCCGACGTCGCCTGCATGTCGGTCGAGGCCCGCCCGAGCTGTTCCAAGGACCCGCGCACGAGCCCCTCGAACTCGGCGACATAGCTCTCGATCGTGCGCTGGCGCGCGGCAGTGGCGGCATTGCGCTCACGCTCCTGGGCCTCGATCGCGAGCTTGTCCTGAGCCTGCTGCTTGAACGTCTCCAATGCATTCGCCAGTGCGCCGATCTCGTCCTGCCGCTCGGTGTACCCGGTATCGACGCTGAGATCTCCGCCGGCGACTGCGAGCATCGCATCGCGCATCCGGCGCAGCGGCCGGATCACGCGGCGGTTGACGGCGGCAATCGCTGCGCCGCCCGCGATGATGGACACCAGCAGTATCGTGAGCTGCAGGATCAGCGCCTCCATCGCGGCGCCATGTTGCGCGCCGGAATATTCTCGCGCCGCCTCGAGCGCCGCCTCGGCGAGCGTGACCGCGCTGCTCATCTTGCCGACCGAGAACGGACTCCACTGATAGGGCGTCATCTCAGGCTTCTCGCCCTTCTGCAGTGCTCCCAGCAGGCGTTCGCGCAATCCGGTGTATTCGGCGGTGAAGTAGGCCTTCTCGGTATTCGTCATCGCCGCGGACAGCGCGGGCGACAGCTCCATGCCTGAGGCCGCGAGCTGAACGGCCTTCCAGCCTGCATCGATGCCGCCGACGAGCTTGTTGTAGGCCAGCATTGACTCCAGCGACACTTTGCCGGCCGTCAGGCCGTTGCTGACGATCAACGACGCCTCGCCGGCGGTGTTGCGCATCAGCCAGGCCATCTGCTTGATGATCAGCAACTGATCGACGGTCGCGCTCTGGTGATTGACGCTGGCCGCGGCACTCGTCGCGGTCTTGTCGAGCAGGATCAGCAGAGCGTCGAACGTCTCGCCATACTCCTTGGCCAGGCCGGCGCGGCGTGCCGGCTTCGGCTTGACGATCTCGGTCCAGAATTCGGAATGCTGGTTGGTCAGCGTCTTGTTGAGGCGCTCGAGCTCGGAAGCGAGGCTCGGCGCCCCGGTGAAGCTCATGCCCTGCAGCAGCTCCAGGCCATGGCTCAGGGCCGGCACATAGATCTCCCGGCCCGCGCGGAGAAACTTCTCGGTATCGGCATCCATGGCCTGATCCGCGTTCAAGACGCGGATCGTGGTCGAGCGGTCGCTGCGCATGCTGTTCATGGCCTTGAACATCACGGCGGAGAGATCAACGACGCGCGCAATCCGCTGAGCCGCTTGCAGCCTGTTCCAGGACGCCCATGCATTCAGTGAGAACACCACGATCACGGCGAGCGCGGCCATCACGATCACGGTCTTCAGCAGCGACGAAATAGTCAGGCGGTTCAGCATGTTCAGCTCCGATTCACCGCATCTGATCGTAAAGCGGTAAAGATCCGCATGACTGTTCGGTCCGTGAAACTACGGGGGTTGAATGCGCGGTCAGAGGTTCCGGACACGGAACCTCGCGCCTCCGAGCGGGTTGGGTCCCCAGCGCCAGCGCGTCCACCACTTGTCAGGGGCCCTTCATGCTCGTCAGTGCTCTCGTCACCTTTCTCGTCGTCATCCTCATTCTCTATCTAATCAACCTGTTGCCGCTCGACGGCCGGGCCAAGCAGATCTGCCGCGTCGTGGTCATCGTTCTCGGCGTGATCTCGCTGCTGAGGTACATCGCGGTGATATGATCCGGATCATGATACCGTCATTGGAACAAAAAAAGCCCCGGCCGATCGCCGGGGCTTTTCGTTGTCAGGCCTTTGCCTTCTCGCCTGCCTTGGCCTCGCGCCGCCGCGCGGTCAGGATGTATTCGGTGTAGCCGTTCGGCTGGGTCCGGCCTTCGAACACGAGATCGCACGCCGCCTTGAACGCGACGCCATCGAATGACGGCGCCATCGGCTGATACAGCGGATCGCCGGCGTTCTGCTTGTCGACGACGACGGCCATGCGCTTCAGCGAGTCCATGACCTGGTCCTTGCTGACCACGCCGTGATGCAGCCAGTTGGCGAGATGCTGGCTGGAGATGCGCAAGGTCGCGCGGTCTTCCATCAGGCCGACATCGTGGATGTCGGGCACCTTGGAGCAGCCGACGCCCTGGTCGATCCAGCGCACGACATAGCCGAGAATGCCCTGGCAGTTGTTGTCGATCTCCTGGCGGACGTCATCCGGCGCCCAGTTGGAGTTCGACACGGGGATGGTGAGGATGTCGCCGAGCTTGGCGCGCGGCCCGCCCTTCGTGAGCTCGTCCTGGCGAGCCTTCACGTTGACTTGGTGATAGTGCAGGGCATGCAAGGTCGCTGCGGTCGGCGAGGGCACCCAGGCCGTGGTGGCGCCCGCCTGCGGGTGGCCGATCTTCTGCGCCAGCATGTCCGCCATCTTGTCCGGCGCGGCCCACATGCCCTTGCCGATCTGCGCATGGCCGGGCAGGCCGTCGATCAGGCCCATGTCGACGTTCCAGTCTTCGTAGGCCTTTATCCAGGGCTGCGCCTTCATCTCGTTCTTGCGGATCATCGGACCCGCTTCCATCGAGGTGTGGATCTCGTCGCCGGTGCGGTCGAGGAAGCCGGTGTTGATGAAGACGATGCGCTTGGACGCCTGCTGGATGCAGGCCTTGAGGTTGACCGTGGTGCGGCGCTCCTCGTCCATGATGCCGACCTTCATGGAATTCTCGGGCAGGCCGAGCAGCTTCTCGACGCGCGCGAACAACTCGACCGTCAGCGCGACCTCGTCCGGGCCGTGCATCTTCGGCTTGACGATGTAGATTGAGCCGGTGCGGCTGTTCTTGACCTTGGAGTTGCCCTTGAGGTCGTGGATCGCCAGCAGGCCGGTGACGGCGGCATCGAGGATGCCTTCCGGAATCTCCTCGCCGTCGGCGCCGAGCACGGCGTCGGTGAACATGTGGTGTCCGCAGTTGCGGATCAGCAGCAGGCTGCGGCCGTGCAAAGTGAGCGTGCCGCCGGACGGCGTCGTGTAGCTGCGGTCGCTGTTCAAGGCGCGGGTCAGCGTCTTGCCACTCTTCTCGAAATCGGCCGACAGCGTGCCGTTCATCAGGCCGAGCGTGTTGCGATAGACCAGAACCTTGTCCTCGGCGTCGACGGCGGCGACCGAGTCCTCCATGTCGAGGATGGTCGAGACCGCGGCCTCGAGGATCATGTCGGAGACGCCGGCCGCATCGTCCTTGCCGATGACGTGGCTGCGGTCGATCACGACCTCGATGTGCAGGCCGTTGTTGGCGAGCAGGATCACCCTCGGTGCGTCGGCCGAGCCCTGGTAGCCGGCGAACTGGTCGGCATTCTTCAGCGCGGTGGCATTGCCGCTCTTCAGCTTCGCTGCGAGCTGGCCGGCGATGACGCTGTAGGCGGTGACGTCGGTGTGGCTGCCGGTGGCGAGCGGCGCGGCGGCGTCGAGGAACGCCTTCGCCTTGGCGATCACCTTGTCGCCCCTGGCCTTGTTGTAGCCGCGGCCGCCCTCGCTCGGATCATGCGGGATGGCGTCGGTGCCGTAGAAGGCGTCGTACAGCGAGCCCCAGCGCGCATTGGCGGCGTTCAGCGCATAGCGGGCATTGGTCAGCGGCACCACCAGCTGCGGGCCGCAGATCTTGCCGATCTCTTCGTCGACATTGGCGGTCTCGACCTTGTGGGTCGCGGGCTCGGGCAGGAGGTAGCCGATCTCCTTCAGGAACGCCGTGTAGGCGCCGAGGTCGAACGCCTTGCCCTTGTTGGCGAGGTGCCAGGCGTCGATCTTGTCCTGCAGCGCGTCGCGGACTTTGAGCAGCTCGCGGTTTTTGGGGCCGAGATCGCGCAGGAGCGCGGCCAGCCCGGCCCAGAACGCGTCCGGATCAATTCCCGTCTTGGGGGCCGCCTCCTTGGCGATGAAGTCGAACAGAACCGGGGCGATCTTCAGTCCATGGGCGTCGATACGGGTCATGATGAGACGTTTCTCTCGGGTCAAAGCGACGTTGCGCGTGTTCTGGCATGCTGAAATGGCCGCCTGCGACGGGCGGCGTGTGCAGTGCATTTAACGCCAAAGCGGGGGCCAAGGAAGGGGGGAGGGGGGTATCGCCGTTGGTCGGGGGAGGGGCGCGGCGGGGTCGGTCTGGGCGCTTCCGGAACAACCCGCGCCTGCCGCATGCGATCCTGCCGCCGCCTCCACGGCTGTCATCCCGGGTCCGCCGCCACGCCGGAACTGTCGCCATTATCTCCGCTGTCATCACCCGCGAAAGCGGGTGATCCAGTACGCCGCGACCTCTCGTGGGCCTCACTGCCGACTCTGGAATACTGGATCGCCCGGTCAAGCCGGGCGATGACGGCTGTGGGTGGGGATGCGGCGGCGCACTCACGGGGATGGTCGCTCATCGAAATCATAACTCATGCGAACCCATCCTCGCGGCGCCAGATCGCGTCCGAGCTTTGCTTTTGCTCGCCCCTCGATCACGAGAGGCGCAGGGAAGGCCGGGTGCAGGCTGCACCCATGGCCCGCCTGCAGAAAAAAATGCAGGCGGCAGTCACCACAGGTACGAGCCGGACATCCGGCCTTCCCTGCGCGATGGATTGACGGTTGCTCCGTGGTCTCCCCGGTGCGCCGGGCTTTCTGGTCACCGTTGCCCACGCAGCGCGTTGGCGCTTCGCAGACGTGGCATCAGCATCGGGATGCCAGGACCCCACGGCTTGGCCGTGCGCCCCGGGACTGTCCGTCGACATGATTGCTCACGCCGCAGCCCAAAGCGCCCACCGCATCCCGCACCCGACGTCCGTGACGGCCGCGAACTGTCCCTCGTGTGGGACGGGATGGGCAGAGATAAACATGATTTCCGAAAAAAAGAAAGAAGAATATTTTTCGCCACGGGACTGGACAGGGCAAATCAGGTTGATGCGGTTCAGAAATTCTGTTTTGACGCATTGGCTATCGGTGTTGAAAGGTGTAGCACCTAGTGCTACACTAAGGTTGATCTGCTATGCCCGTTTTCAAGACAGCATGGTTCTCGAAAGCAGCGCGCAAGGCGCGCATCAGGGATGATGAGCTTTGTGAGGCCATCCGGGAGGTCATGCTGGGGCAGGCTGACGATCTCGGAGGGGGCGTCTTCAAAAAGCGTCTGAACAAAAATTTGCATCGGAGCATCATCCTGGCAAAGAGTGGCCGCCGGTGGATCTACGCGTACCTCTTTGCGAAGAAGGACAGGGCGAACATCGGGGATGATGAGCTGGAGGACTTCCGAATGCTCGCAAAGGGCTATGCCGCTTTGGACAACATACAACTCGCTCAGCTTCTGGCGGACGGGGACCTGATGGAGATCTGTCGTGAAGAAGAATAGGTTCCGGTCCGACCTCTCGGAGGCGCTGCATTCGTCTGCGGCAGCGCTGCACAAGGTTGGCGCGCTCGACAAGGCGACGATGAGAGACTTCGATGCCCGACATTTGGTTGTCGCCGACGAGCTGAAGCCTGCCCAGATCAAGAAGATCCGCGAGGCGAACAAGGTCAGCCAGCCCGTATTCGCCCGCTACCTCAATACGAGCGAAAGCACCGTCGAGAAATGGGAGAGCGGTGCCAAGCGACCGAGCGGCATGGCGCTAAAGTTGCTCACTGTTGTTCAAAAGCACGGATTGAAGATCCTGGGTTGAGTAAGGTCGTTCTACAGACCTGACCAGTGCTCAGGGTGAGCCAAGCGAAGGCGCATCGCGAATCAGCGGCATGCCTAACATGGGCTCTCGCGACGAGAAGCTGCCCGTCTGACATCGTATTCGGAGCGTACATCGATGGCTCGTCTGACTGACCGAGATCAATTTGATCTTCTGCTGCCGGAAGATGCGTATCGTGCCGAGCTATTGGGCCAGCTCGACCGCGTCTGCCCGAGCGGATCGATCTATCATGTGTTGAAATTGATCCCCGAGCAGTGCGAAGACGTCTACACGATCCTCGTCGACGACCACACCGTCGCAAGCTTCGACGTGCCCCGTGGGGGGACGGCCGATGGCTTTGACGGCGGTAGAGATTCAGAGCTTCGCGGACTATCGAAACCAGATCGGCCAAGGTAAGGAGCGCATCAAGCTGCAACGCGCAGCCCAGCACGCCCGAGAGATGATCGACAAAGGGAGAGCGTAGGGTGGGCAAAGCCGGGCCTGCGCGTCGCGCGGGAGCGGCGTGCCCACCGCATGCTTTCTCGGCGTGAAACGGTGGCCACGCGCTGCCTCCGGCGTCGCTTTGCCCACCCTACGGCACGGTTGCATGCGCATCGGCGGACCACGCTTCCGTCTTCCGCATCAACTGCCCGTCACCGCCGCCACCCGCCTTCGCTCATTGGCATGCTCGTTGTCGTATTTGACGCGGGCGCGCTGCTCGGGGGTGACGCAGACGATGTCGCCGGCATAGGCCTCGCGCCAGACATAGCCGGGGATGCAGGCCTTGGGGCCGTTGCTGCGGTCGGCGTAGTTGATGCGGTTAGGCGCCTGGCGATTGTCGTTCGCGGCGCGGCTGCGCTGATCATAGGTCACGCAGGTGCGGTCGCCGGGATAGGCCTGGCGCCAGACGAAGCCGGCCTTGCAGCCGTCCGGCGGATAGAGGCGGCCCGCCTGGGTGTGGGTCATCCCGCTCAGCACGGACATCGACAGCAGCATGACAACCAAGACGATGTTGGTGGTGCCGAAACGTCCCATGGGTCCCTCCGTGAGTACAACGCATGCGGCCGGTGATTGCCGCTCAGCCGGGGCTGTCGCTGCGCGCGGCTCGACAGCGCCGCCGTCAGCGATACGCTCACGTTTAGAAATCGCGGGCTGCGCCGACCGTGACGCGGATCACGCAATGGGGTGAGGCCGCGTTTGATCCCTCGAGCGCCGGAGCCAACAACAGCAACTCATGCGGGGCGAGGCACGGCGGTTGTGCGGCGGCCGGCGCACCCGCGCCGATTCAATGCCGCCGCGCAGTCCTACTTCGGACTTAAAAAATTTCGATAACGACTCGCATCTGGTGGGGTGCGGGGAGTGGTGTCATGGCGTTCACTGGGCTGCGGTCGGTCGTCCTGTGTCTCGGACTACTCACCTTGCCCGCGCTCGCGGCCGACAAGTCGGTGACGCCGTATCTCTCCGTGGTGCCGGAGCAGCCGAGCCTGCTGCAGCGGCTGGCGTCGGTGCTGCGACCCAAGCCGGTGCGGGCGGCCGAGCCCGCACACAAGGCCGCGCCTCGTCATGTCGCCAGCGTGGCCAAGAAGAGCAAGGCTCCGCCTGCCGCTGCGGCGACGGAGACGCCGGCGTTGTCCACGACCGTCGGCGCGGCGATGACCTCTCCAGCGCAACTCTCCGAGGCCGACCTCGCCGCCAAGGGCCTCGCGCTGTTCAACGATGCGAGCCTGTCGGGCGGCAGCAAGGCGTCCTGCGCCACCTGTCACTTCTCGACCGGCCACACCAACAACAAGACCTATGTCGGCCTCGATGTGGTTGCGGACGGCGATCCCAACGGCCGCAACACGCCGACCCTGTGGGGAGTCGGCGAACGCTCGGTGTTCGGCTGGCAGGGCCAGGCCGCGACGCTCGAGGACAGCATCCGCGGCATCATCGTCAACCGCATGAAGGGGCCGGAGCCGTCGAAGGAAACCCTGGCGGCGCTCATCGCCTATGTGAAGACGCTGAACTATCCGGCGAACTGGCAGGTCAGGGAGGACGGCACGCCGCGCGAGGATGCCAGCCCAGCGGTGAAGCGCGGCTTCGAGCTCTATGTCGGCGACGGCGGCTGCGGCACCTGCCATCAGCTCCCGAGCTTCGACAAGAAGAGCAAGGACGACATCGGCACCGGCGGCAAGTTCAAGGTGCCGACCCTGCACGCGGCCGCATCGACCGCGCCGTATTTCCATGACGGCCGCACGGCCTCGCTGCGCGACGCGGTCAAGCTGATGTGGGAGTTCTACGCCAAGAAGATGGAATCGCGGCTGCCGACGGAGGCCGAGCTCGATGATCTCACGGCGTATGTGGGGGCGCTGTGACGCGCGTTAGAGCAGTCTCATTCGCAACTCGACCCGCGCGAACCCTCAACCCTCTCCCTGAGGAGCCCGCCCTGAGGCGGGCGTCTCGAAGGGCGAGGCCCCGATGCGGGCCTCATGGTTCTCAAGGCGATGCGAGAGCATCGCCTGAACGCGCCGCCTTGGGCAGCTGTCGCGGAGAGGCTGCGGAGTAAGGCGCTCCTCACCATGAGGGGCAACAGCGGCCTTCGCCTCAGATATTCGCGCCGAGATCGGCGATGTCGTCGAACAGCACGCCAGTCCGGGAGAGCAGCGCTTCGAGCTCGTCGGTGGCGTCGGCGATGCCGCGGGTGGCGGTGTCGAGCACGAGCTCGGCGTCCAGCGGCGGCTCGTAGTCGTTGCCGATGCCGGTGAAGTTCGACAGCGCGCCGGCGCGGGCCTTGGCATAGTGGCCCTTGGGATCGCGGCTCTCGCAGATCTCCGCCGCCGTGGCGACGTAGACCTCGCGGAACAGGTCGCCGGCGATGCGGCGGGCGGCGGCGCGGTCCTCGCGCGCGGGCGACACCGCGGCGACGATCGCGATGTGGCCGTTGCGGGCGAGATGCGTCGCGACCTCGGCGAGGCGGCGGATGTTCTCGGCGCGATCCTCCGGCGTGAAGCCGAGATCCTTGTTCAGGCCGGCGCGCACGGTGTCGCCGTCGAGCAGCACGGGCGCGCCGCCGCGGCCGAACAGCCGCCGCTCCAGCGCGCGCGCCAAGGTCGACTTGCCGGCGCCCGGCAGGCCAGTCATCCAGACCACCGCGCCCTTGTGGCGGTAGCGGTCGGCACGCTCCTGCGGCTGCAGCGCCGATTCCACCGGAATGATGTCGACGGGCGCGGCGCGCTTGCCCGCGGCGATCGACAGCACGAGACCACCGCCGGCGATCCGGCCCTGCACCTCGATGACGAGGCGGCCGGTGCGCGCGTTCTCGGTATAGGGATCGACGGCGACCGGCTGGGTCAGCGCGATCTCGATCTCGCCGACATGGTTGCGCGCGATCGCATTGTTTTCCTCGTTCGAGAGCGAGCCGGGATCGACGGCCTTCTCGATCGCGACCACGCTGCCGCGCGCCTCGCGAGTGCCGAGCCGCACCAAAATGTTGTCGCCCTTGGCGAGCGGCTGGTCGTGCAGCCAGAAGATGCGGGCATGCAGCCGGCGCGCCGCCTGGGGCTCGCGGCCGACATGGGCGATGATGTCGCCGCGCTCGATGAACAGCTCGCGGTCGAGCGTGATGCCGACCGAGCGACCGGCGCCTTGCGCTGATGTGACCGGCGTCTGCGGCCAGCCCTCGACGGTCTTGATCTTCGCGATCTTGCCGGCCGGCATGATCACGATCTCGTCGCCGGAGCGCAATTCGCCCGCCTCGACGCGGCCGGCGACGATGCGGCGGTCGTCGAACTTGTAGATCGCCTGCACCGGCAGGCGCAGCGGCAGGCTCGACAGCGGCTTCGCCGGCTCCAGGCCGTCAAGCGCCTCGACCACGGTCGGGCCGTTGTACCAGCCGATCCGCGAGGTCAGCTCGGCGACGCCGTCGCCGTCGCGCGCGGAGATCGGGATGACCGCGACCGGCCTGACGCCGAGGCCCTGGAGATGCGCCGAGATCTCGGCCTTGATGTCGTTGAAACGCGCCTCGCCGAAATCGACGCGGTCCATCTTGTTGACGACGACCGCGACTTGGCGAACGCCGAGCAGATGCAAGAGATAGCCGTGGCGGCGGGTCTGGTCGCGGACGCCTTCGAGCGCGTCGATGATCAGCACCGCGCCGTCGGCCTGCGAGGCGCCGGTGATCATGTTGCGCAGGAACTCGGCGTGGCCGGGCGCGTCGATCAGCACGACCTCGCGCGCATTGGTGCGGAAGCGGATCTGCGTGGTGTCAATGGTGATGCCCTGGTCGCGCTCGGTCTGCAGCGCGTCGAGCAGGAACGACCATTCGAACGGCATGCCGCGGCGGGCCGAGACGGCCTGCAGCATGTCAAGCTTGCCGTCGGGCAGGCTGCCGGTCTCATGCAAGAGGCGGCCGACCAGGGTCGACTTGCCGTGATCGACATGGCCGACGATGACGATTGAGACCTGCGGACGGCTGGTGCCGTTCGGCGTGGCGGGAGCTGCGGCCGGGACTCTCATGTTCATGATCCTCGCGCCCCGCTTCAGAGATAGCCGGCGACGCGCAGACGCTCGAAGGCGTCCTCGGTCTCATGGTCGAGCGCGCGGCCGGCGCGCTCCGGCACCTTGGTGCTTTCGAGCTCGGCGAGAATTTCCGCGATGTTCGACGCATTCGACGCGACGGGGAAGGTGATGTCCTGGTCGCCGAGCGAGCGATAGCGCTTGCCGTTCTTGGACAGATACAGCGGGATGATCGGAATGTTCTCGCGCGCGGTGTAGGCCCAGATGTCGGCCTCGGTCCAATGCAGGATCGGATGGATGCGCAAATGCGCGCCCTGCGGCGGCGAGGCGTTGAAATGATCCCAGAACTCCGGCGGCTGGTCGCGCACGTCCCAATTGCCCTCGGCGCCGCGCGGCGAGAAGACGCGCTCCTTGGCGCGCGTCGCCTCCTCGTCACGGCGGATGCCGGCGATCAGGCCGTCAAAACCGTGCTTGGCGAGGGCCATCTTCAGGCCCTCGGTCTTGCGCGCGGCGGAGCGCGCGGCCGGCGGCAGGGTCGGATCGACGGCATCGATCGGCGGGCACGGCTCGACGCGGAGATCGAGGCCCCATTCCTGCGCGTAGGTGTCGCGGAAGGCGTACATCTCCGGAAACTTCTTGCCGGTATCGACATGCATGGCCGGGAACGGCACGCGGCCGAAGAAGGCCTTGCGCGCCAGCCAGATCATCACGTTGGAATCTTTTCCCAGCGACCACAGCAGCGCGAGCTTCTTCAGCCGTGCAAAGGCCTCGCGGAGAATGTAAATGCTCTGCGCCTCCAGCTGGTCGAGATGATCCATGGTCGGCGCGGCACCGAGGACACGCGGCATGGAAGATGCTTGATCCAGCTCGGAAGAGGGCAACCGGTCTCTGGAAACGTCGTTGGTGAGAATGTGCATGCTGTCAGCCATCGCCTGCTTGGGAGAAAATTCTATGGCGAAGCCAAGAAATAATTTTCTCTTTACGTCCGCGCCGTGACACTTATATAGAAAATAATTCCAGTCAACCCCGAAGAGTCGAAGCCGAAGAACGCAATGCAATATCTGCCGGTGTTTCTCGATCTGAAGACCGGCCCCGTGCTGCTGATCGGCGCGGGCGAGCTCGTGCGCGCCAAGCTGAGAGTCTTGCTGTCCGCGGGGGCCCGCATCCGCTGGTTCGCGACCGATGGCGACTTCGATCTCGGGGGGTTGCACGACGATCATGGCCAGATCACGCGCGCCGAGGGCGACCCGCTGACGACGGATCTCTCGGGTGTGATTGCCGTGCTGTGCGCCGGCGCGGGCGACGTCGGCGTGGCGATGTCGGCGCGGGCGCGCAGCGTCGGCCTGCCCGTCAACGTGATGGACGACCTCGCGCATTCCAGCTTCATATTTCCGGCGATCGTCGATCGCGGCGACGTCGTGGTGGCGATCGGCACCGGCGGCTCGTCGCCGGTGGTCGCGCGCCGCGTGCGCGAGCGCATCGAGGCGCTGCTGCCGGCGCGGATCGGCGAGCTCGCGGGCTTCATCGGCGACTTCCGCAAGATCATCAATCCGCTGATCGCCGAGATGCCGCTGCGCCGCCGGTTCTGGGAGCGCGTCGTCGACGGCCCGATCGGCGCGCTGGTGCTGGCGGGGCGCAAGCAGGAAGCCGAGGCGGCGCTGAACGGCATCGCCGATCTCACCGCGTTCGCGGGGGCCGATCATGCCGGCCGCAGCGAGGGGCATGTGACCCTGGTCGGCGCCGGTCCCGGCGATCCCGATCTTCTGACCATCAAGGCGCTGCGCGCGCTGCAGGACGCCGACGTCGTGTTCTACGACGAACTGGTGACGCCGGAGATTCTCGACCGCATTCGCCGCGACGCCTCGCGCGTGCCGGTCGGTCGCCGCGTCGGCAAGCCCGGCATCGGCCAGGACGCGGTCAACAAGCTGCTGATCGACGCCGCGCGTGAAGGCAAGCGTGCCGTGCGCCTGAAGGGCGGCGACGCCTACGTGTTCGGCCGCGGCGGCGAGGAGGTCGACGCGCTGCGCAACGCCGGCGTGTCCTACACCATCGTGCCCGGCATCACCGCCGGCATCGGCGCCGCCGCGCAGTTCGAGGTGCCCCTGACGTTCCGCAGCAAGGCGCTGCGCATCACCTTCCTCACCGCGCACAAGGAGCGCGATGCCGAGGCGGTCGACTGGTCGGTGCTGACCGACACCAAGATGACCGTCGTCGTCTACATGGGCATGACCGCAGCACCGGCGGTGCGCTCCGGCCTGCTCGCCGCGGGCCGTTCGCCGCAGACGCCGGTCGGCGTGTTCGCGCGCGTGACCCGCCCCGATGCGCAGGCCGCGGTCGGCACGCTCGATCAGTTGCCGGATCTCGTCGCCAAGATCGATGGCGGTCCGGCCATTCTCATCATCGGTGACGTCGTGGCGCATTCGGCGCCGTGGCGTCAGCAGAATCTCAGTGGCGTGATTGCAAAACTCCTGGAACCCGTCTGAATGACCTCCCCGCTGCAACAGAAGATCAAGATCACCGGTCCCTCGATCGTCACCGCGAACCGCACGTGGGACGGCGCCGTCATCTACCGCACTGGCGCCAAAAGCTGGTCGGACGAGCTCAAGGACGCTGCCATCGTGCGCACCGCCGACGAGGCGCGCGCGCTGCTGACGGAGGCGGTCGCCGATGATCTCAATGCGATCGGGTCCTATATCGCACCTGTCGAGATCGCCGCCGACGGCGCGGTCAAGCCCGGCAACATGCGCGAACACATCCGGCTGACGGGCGCCACCATCGCGCTCCCGGCTCAAGCCTGAAGGCCTTCTCATGTATGCTTATGACGAAATCGACCGCACTTTGGTCAACGAGCGCGTTGCAGAATTCCGCGACCAGGTGAAGCGGCGGCTCTCGGGCGAATTGTCCGAGGACGAGTTCAAGATGCTGCGGCTGCAGAACGGCGTGTATCTCCAGCTGCACGCCTATATGTACCGCATCGCGATTCCTTACGGCACGCTGTCGTCGGAGCAGCTGCGCCGGCTGGCGCATGTCGCGCGGCGTTACGACCGCGGCTATGGCCACTTCACGACCCGGCAGAACATCCAGTTCAACTGGATCAAGCTCGCCGAGCTGCCGGATGCGATGGCCGATCTCGCCGAAGTCGGCATCCAGTCGATGCAGACCTCCGGCAACAACATGCGCAACGTCACCTCGGACCAGTGGGCCGGCGTCGCGCCGGGCGAGGTCGAGGATCCCCGCATCTGGGCCGAGCTGCTGCGCCAGTTCACGACGCTTCACCCGGAATTCTCGTTCCTGCCGCGCAAGTTCAAGATCGCGATCACCGCGTCCGAGCATGATCGCGCCGCGATCAAGATCCACGACATCGGCCTGCGTCTGAAGAAGAACGAGCAGGGCGAGACCGGCTTCGAGGTGCTGGTCGGCGGCGGCCTGGGACGCTCGCCCTTCATTGCCAAGACCATCAAGCCGTTCGTGCACGGCCATGACATTCTCAGCTATGTCGAGGCGATCCTGCGCGTCTACAATCAGTACGGCCGCCGCGACAACATCTACAAGGCGCGCATCAAGATCCTGGTGCACGAGCTCGGCATCGAGAAGTTCGCCGCCGAGGTCGAGGAGGAATGGCAGCAGATCCGCGACGGCGTGCTCAAGCTCGATGAGGGGATCATCGAGGACATCCGTTCGCGCTTCTTCTATCCGGCCTACGAGTCGCTGCCGCACATGCCGGACGAGCTCAAGCAGGCCGCGGCCGATCCGAAGTTCGAGGCCTGGCGCAAGAACTCGGTGTTTCCGCACAAGGTGCAGGGCTATGCCATCGCCGTTGTGTCGCTGAAGCCTATCGGTAAGCCGCCGGGCGATGCGACCGCCGACCAGATGGATGCGCTCGCCGCCATCGCCGACAAATATTCGTTCGGCGAGATCCGCGTCGGCCATGAGCAGAATTTGGCGCTGCCGCATGTTCGCAAGCGCGATCTGCCGGCGGTGTGGAAGGCGCTCGAGGATGCCGGTCTGGCGATCCCGAACGTCAATCTCGTCTCCGACATCATCGCCTGCCCGGGCCTGGACTATTGCTCGCTGGCGAATGCGCGCTCGATTCCGATCGCGCAGGAGATCACGCGCCGTTTCGCCAACCACGACACCGCCAACCTGATCGGCCGGCTGCACATCAACATCTCCGGCTGCATCAATGCCTGCGGCCATCATCATGTGGGTCACATCGGCATCCTCGGCGTCGAGAAGAACAACGAGGAATTTTACCAGATCACGATCGGCGGCCGCGCCGACGAGGGCGCCGAGCTCGGCACCCTGATCGGTCCCGCGGTGCCCTACGCCGAAGTGGCCGATGTCGTCGAGGACATCGTCGAAGCCTATCTTGCGCTACGCGCGCGCCCTGAGGAGCTGTTCGTCGACACGGTGAAGCGACTCGGGGTCGAACCATTCAGGGAGCGGGTTTATGCCACTCGTTAAAGGCGGACACATCGTTGCGGACGAGTTCGTCCGCGTCACCGAGGACGCCGAGTTGCCGGCAGAGGGCGCAATCCTCGTCTCCGAGACGCGCTTTCTCGCCGGCCCCGATGCGCTCGTGAGCCGCGCCGGCGGCAAGCTCGGCGTGATCTGGCCGAACAATCGCGACGTCGACGACCTCGTGCCCTATCTCGACCGGCTCGCGCTGGTCGCGCTGGTGTTCCCGAGTTTTCGCGATGGCCGCGCCTATACCCAGGCGCGTCTCTTGCGCGAGCGCTACGGCTATCGCGGCGAGCTGCGCGCCACGGGGCAGGTGCTACGCGACCAGTTCGTGTTCATGCTGCGCGCCGGCTTCGACGCCTTCGACGTCAAGAAGCAGGCGGATGCCGAGGCCTTCACCGAGACCGTGAAGCGCTATTCGGTGTTCTATCAGCCGGCTGGCGACGGGCGGATCTCCGCGCTGCATCAGCGCCTGCAACTGCGTCATTCGGAGCGCGCCGGGCTGTGAGCACGCTGGCCGCATCACCTTCGAACGGAGAGACGTCGGTTGCGGCGCTCGACGCCGCGTTGCGCAACGCGACGCCGCAAGAGGTGATCGCCGCCGCGCTGCAGGAGATCGGCCGCGAGCGGCTTGCGGTGGTCTCCTCCTTCGGCTCGGAGTCGGCGGCCCTGCTGAAAGTGACCGCTGATGTCGATCCGGCCATTCCCGTCATCTTCCTCGATACCGGGCACATGTTCGCCGAGACGCTGGCCTATCGCGACCAGCTGATCGAGATCCTTGGCCTCCGTGACGTCCGCTCGATCAAGCCCGATGCGGCCGCGCTGGCGCGCGAGGATGCCGACAACGATCTGTGGTTCTCCGATCCCGATGCCTGCTGCCGCATCCGCAAAGTCGAGCCGCTGGCGCGCGCGCTGGCGCCGTTCGCGGCCTGGATCAATGGCCGCAAGCGTTTCCAGGGCGGCCTGCGCGCCGCGATTCCCGTCGTCGAGCAGGACGGCGCGCGGGTGAAGTTCAACCCGTTCGCCAACGCCAGCCGCGAGGACATCGCGGCGATCTATCAATCTGCCAACCTGCCGCAGCATCCCCTGGTCGCCGCCGGCTTCCGCTCGATCGGCTGCATGCCCTGCACCAGCCGTTCGGACACCGGCGAGGACGAGCGCGCCGGACGCTGGCGCGGCCGCGGCAAGACCGAATGCGGCATCCACACGGTCGCGACGTCGGCGGTCTCGTAGCAATCGTTGCCCCTTGTTCGGCTGCGAGGACGACATTGTGTCACGGCGAAGAACGTCTATGCCAATGCCGGGCGCATCGTAAGCAAAATGCTGATGCTCGGCCGGAAACAAGAAAATCCGGTTCCGTTGACTCTGACGTACACATCCGGCGATCTGAGGTGCGTGCGCCTGCAACATCGCGGGCCTGGAAATGGAGAGCTTGGATGATGCGGCGTGTTCTGGCTGTGGTCGCGGGCCTCGCATGGGCGGGATCGGCCTATGCGGCTGACGTGAACCTGCTCAACGTGTCCTACGATCCGACGCGTGAGCTCTATGTCGAATTCAACAAGGCGTTTGCCGCGAGCTATCAGAAGGAAACCGGCAAGTCGGTCGAGATCAAGCAGTCGCATGGCGGCTCGGGCGCGCAGGCGCGCAGCGTGATCGATGGCCTGCAGGCCGACGTCGTCACTTTGGCGCTGGCCTACGACATCGACGCCATCGCCAACAAGGGACTGCTCGACAAGGAGTGGCAGAAGCGGCTGCCGCAGAACGCCTCGCCCTACACCTCGACCATCGTGTTCCTGGTGCGCAAGGGCAACCCGAAGGGCATCAAGGACTGGGACGATCTCCTGAAGTCCGGCGTCGACGTCATCACCCCGAACCCGAAGACCTCCGGCGGCGCGCGCTGGAACTATCTGGCCGCCTGGGGCTATGCGCTGAAGAAGACCGGCTCGGCCGACAAGGCCAAGCAGTTCGTGGCCGACCTCTATAAGCACGTTCCCGTGCTCGACACCGGTGCCCGGGGCGCCACCGTCACCTTCGTGGAACGCGGCGTCGGCGACGTGCTGCTGGCCTGGGAGAACGAAGCTTATCTGGCGCTGAAAGAGTTCGGTAAGGAAAAGTTCGAGATCATCTCGCCGTCGCTGTCGATCCTGGCAGAACCGCCAGTTGCCGTCGTCGACACGGTCGTGGCCAAGAAGGGCACGCAGGCGGCCGCCGAAGCCTATCTGAAGTACTGGTATACGAAGGACGGCCAGGAAATCGCCGCACGCAACTTCTATCGTCCGCGTGATTCCGACGTCGCCAAGAAGTACGCCGAGTCGTTTGCCAAGGTCGACCTGTTCACGATCGATGATGTGTTCGGCGGCTGGACCAAGGCTCAGAAGGAGCATTTCGGCGAAGGCGGGATTTTCGATCAGATCTACAAGAACTGATTGTCCGGTCGGACGTCAGAGCTGGAATGAGCCGGGTGGCTAATTGAGCGTACTTGCACCACGACGCAGCACCTTGCCGGGCTTCGGTCTCACCATGGGACTGACGCTGACCTGGCTGTCCCTGATCGTCCTCATTCCCCTCGCCGGGCTGTTCGTGCGCTCGACGGATCTCAGCCTGGCGCAGTTCTGGGACATCGTCACCAGCCGGCGCACGCTCAGCGCGCTGAAGATCTCGTTCGGGCTGTCGTTCGCGGCGGCCTGCGTCAATCTCGTGATGGGCACGATCGTGGTCTGGGCGCTGGTGCGCTACCGCTTCCCCGGCCGGCGGCTGTTCGACGCCATCGTCGACGTGCCGTTCGCGCTGCCGACGGCGGTCGCCGGCGTGGCGCTCACGGCGCTGTTCGCGCAGAAGGGCTGGCTCGGCGCGCCGCTGGCCGAGCTCGGCATCAAGGTGGCGTTCACGCCGCTCGGCATCTTCATCGCGATGATCTTCATCGGCATCCCCTTCGTGGTCCGCACCGTGCAGCCGGTGCTGATCGATCTGGATCCGGAGATCGAGGAGGCGGCGGCGAGCCTCGGCGCCAGCCGCTGGCACATCGTCACCAAGGTCATCCTGCCGAGCCTGACGCCGGCCTTGCTGACCGGATTCGCGCTCGCCTTCGCCCGCGCGGTCGGCGAGTACGGTTCCGTGATCTTCATCGCCGGCAACCTGCCGAACGTGTCCGAGATCGCGCCGCTTCTCATCGTCATCCGCCTGTCGGAGTTCCGCTATGCCGACGCCACGGCCATTGCAGTGGTCATGCTTGTGGTAGCATTCGTGATCATCTTTGCGGTGAATCGCCTGCAGCGCTGGGCCCAGGCCCAGGCGCCGTCAACGTGAGGGCCGCGGCATGAGCATCGAAATGACCCTGCAACAGACGCGCGACGCCACGGCAGCGCACAGCCATGCCGCAACGGCCGCCCGGCGCGATCCGCGCGCCGAGCCGCGCTTCGTGCGCATCGCGATCATCACGCTTGCTATCGGGTTCCTGTCGATCTTCGTCGTGCTGCCGCTGGTCGTCGTGTTCGTCGAGGCGTTCGGCAAGGGTATTACGGCCTATTTTTCCGCCCTGGCCGACCCCGAGGCCTGGTCCGCCATTCGCCTGACGCTGGGTGTCGCTGCGGTGTCGGTGGGCACCAACCTGGTGTTCGGCCTCGCTGCCGCCTGGGCGATCGCGAAGTTCGAGTTTCCCGGCAAGACCTTCCTGATCACCTTGATCGACCTGCCGTTCTCGGTCAGCCCCGTCATCTCCGGCCTGGTCTTCGTGCTGCTGTTCGGCGCGCAGGGCTTCTTCGGCCCCTGGCTGCAGAGCCATGGCCTGCAGATCCTGTTCGCCTTCCCCGGCATCACGCTCGCCACCATCTTTGTGACCTTCCCGTTCGTGGCGCGCGCGCTGATCCCGCTGATGCAGGAGCAGGGCACGCAGGAGGAGGAGGCCGCGATCTCGCTCGGCGCCTCGGGCCTGCAGACCTTCTTCCGCGTCACCCTGCCCAACATCAAATGGGGCGTGTTGTACGGCGTCCTGCTCTGCAATGCGCGCGCGATGGGCGAGTTCGGCGCGGTGTCGGTGGTGTCGGGCCACATCCGCGGCGAAACCAACACGATGCCGCTCTTGGTCGAGATTCTCTACAACGAGTACCAGATGGTGGCCTCGTTCGCGATCGCCTCGCTGCTCGCGATGCTCGCGCTGATCACGCTGATCGCCAAGACCATTCTCGAACGCAACATCGACGAGGACATGCCTCATGACCATTGAAGCGAGGGGCGTCGTCAAGACCTTCGGCGCATTCAAGGCGCTCGACGGCGTCGATCTCAAGGTCGCCAATGGCGAGCTGCTGGCGCTGCTCGGTCCGTCCGGCTCGGGCAAGACGACCTTGCTGCGCATCATCGCCGGCCTCGAATGGCCCGATGCCGGCGAGATCCTGTTCGACGGCGAGAACGCGCTGGATCGCGGCGCGCGCGAGCGCCATGTCGGCTTCGTGTTCCAGCACTACGCGCTGTTCCGCCACATGAGCGTGTTCGAGAACGTCGCCTTCGGCCTGCGCGTGCAGCCGCGCAGCATCCGCAAGAGCGAAGCGCAGATCCGCGCGCGTGTGAAGGAGCTGCTCGATCTCGTGCAGCTCGACTGGCTCGCGGACCGCTATCCGAGCCAGCTCTCCGGCGGCCAGCGACAGCGTATTGCGCTGGCGCGTGCGCTCGCCATCGAGCCGCGCATCCTGCTGCTCGACGAGCCGTTCGGCGCGCTCGACGCCAAGGTGCGCAAGGAGCTGCGGCAATGGCTGCGCACCCTGCATCATTCGATCAACGTCACCTCGATCTTCGTCACCCACGATCAGGAGGAGGCGCTCGAGGTCGCGCATCGCGTCGTGGTGATGGACAAGGGCCGCATCGAGCAGGTCGGCTCGCCGAACGACGTCTATGACAGCCCCGCGACGGCCTTCGTGCACGGCTTCATCGGCGAGTCGATCATGCTGCCGGTCGAGGTCACCGGGGGCGCGGTGCATCTCAACGGCCGGCCGCTCGACATTGCCGCGGAGGGCGCCGCCGCGGGCGCCTCCACCTTGTTCGTGCGGCGTCACGACATGCTGATCGGCCCGGCGGACAGCGGCACCCTGCATGGCGCGGTGACCCACGTCCGCAGCTTCGGCCCGGTGCAACGCGCCGAGATCGCGCTGACCGAAGGCTCCACCATCGAGATCGATGCCCCCCGCGACCGCGAACTCCGCATCGGCGACCGCATCGGGCTCAAGCCGCGGCATTATCGGATTTTTGCGGGCGGGTAGGGCCGGTCGAGCTCGGCTTCTACCGGCAGGTCGTTAGTCCAAGTCTGCGAGAAAAACATTCGCTGTCGTCCCGGACAAACCCGGCAACGCGTCAGCGTTGGCGGGCGCCGATCCGGGACCCATACTCCGTGCAGCTTGTTTGGGGCAGGCTGGAGCGGCATCGCGTCTCGCCACATCCGCCGCGGCGTATGGGTCCCGGCTCGGAGGCCGGGACGACAGCGGGAATGTGGCGTCGTCTTTGGCTTGACCGAAGCGTGCTTATGGTTGACCAACCCTTACCCGGCCGACTCGGCTCCAATTGTACCGATGGAACTTACCGTCGATTCACCTTTCAGCCACGGTTGATGTGCAACAACCCGCCTCTCGTCTTCGCATAGGGACCGGTTCATTGACGCGTCTGGCTATCGCTCTTCCTATCGCTCTCCTGCTCGCTGGCTGCGCGGCTGATACGCCGGCTGTCGTGCAGGCGCCGACCATGTACGCCGACATGGCGGTCGCGGGGGCGAGGCTCGATGCGGTCGCCGCGGCGACGATGATCTCACAATATCGTCAGAACAACGGGCTCGGCACCGTCGAGGTCGATCCCGAGCTGATGCGGCTTGCGGAGTCGCAGTCGCAGGCGATGGCCGACAAGAACAAGCTCGATCACGACGTGCGCGCGCCACTGGCTAAGCGCCTGACCGGCGCGGGCTATGATGCCGTCGTCGCGGTCGAGAACGTGTCGGCGGGCTATCATACCCTGGCGGAAGCCTTTTCTGGCTGGCGCGATTCGCCGCCTCACCGCGCCAACATGCTGAAGAACGGTGTCACAAAAATAGGCATCGCCGCGAGCTATGCTCCGAATACGAAATACAAGGTCTTCTGGACCATGATCCTCGCCGCTCCCGACGGCAAGAAGCCGTCCTGACAGGCACGCCGCTGCTCCCTGCATGGGCGGTGACCTGTCCGGTTTGGCCCCATGGCTGGCCGGAGGCGACCTATGCCGGAGGTTGATTTGACGTTATCAGCAAGTCACGCCACGCTGGCGCCACTGCTGATAACCGATCGATTGACATGAATCATCATTCGCTGCCGGCTCCGCCGACAACTCCCTCTGATGCCAAGCGCGTGCTCGTCCTGCAGGGCGGCGGCGCGCTCGGCTCCTATCAGGCCGGTGCCTATCAGGCGCTGTGCCATTTCGATTTCGAGCCCGAATGGGTCGCCGGCATCTCGATCGGCGCGATCAATTCCGCGATCATCGCCGGCAACGAGCGCGAGAAGCGCATCGAGCGCCTCAAGGAATTCTGGCACATGGTGTCCTCGCCGGTGCCGTGGAAGCCGCTGCTCAACGGCGATCATCACCGCTCGGCCTTCAACGAGGCGAGCGCCGCGCTGATCGCGGCGTTCGGCGTGCCCGGCTTCTTCACGCCGCGTTTCCCACCGGCACCGCTGTGGCCGGCCGGCACGCCGCAATCGGTGAGCTATTACGACACCGCGCCGCTGAAGAAGACGCTGGAGCGGCTGGTCGATTTCGATCGCATCAACGATTGCAGGACGCGGCTGTCGGTCGGCGCCGTCGGCGTCACCACCGGCAACTTCACCTATTTCGACAATGTCGAATTCAAGAAGCAGGGCAAGCGCATCGGCCCGGAGCACATCATGGCCTCGGGCGCGCTGCCGCCGGGCTTCCCGCCGGTCGAGATCGACGGCGAGCACTACTGGGACGGCGGCATCGCCTCCAACACGCCGCTCGACTACGTGCTCGACATCGGGGCCGATCGTGATCTCCTGATCTTCCAGGTCGATCTGTTCTCCGCGCGCGGTGACCTGCCGCGCACCTTGTTGGAGGCCGCCGAACGCGAAAAGGACATCCGCTATTCCAGCCGGACGCGGATGAACACCGACAAGAACCGCATGATCCACAACACCCGCAAGGCGTTCCGCGAGCTCTATGCCAAGCTGCCTGACGAGCTGCGCAACGATCCGTCGCTGGAGATCCTGTGCAAGGCGGCGCAGGAGAACACGGTCACGGTCGTGCATCTGATCTATCGCAGCAAGAACTACGAGACGTCCTCCAAGGACTACGATTTTTCCCATGTCGCGATGGTCGAGCATTGGGAGGCGGGCGTGCGCGACGTGCACTCGTCGATGCGCCACAAGGACTGGCTGGAACGGCCGCAGTCCGGCGAAACCATGGTGACCTACGATCTCACGCAGGACGGCAACCTTGCCGCCGCCAAGAAGGAGTGAAGTTATGACGACGAATTTGAAGGGCAAGACCGCGGTGGTCACCGGTTCGACCAGCGGCATCGGGCTTGCGATCGCGCGCGGTTTCGCCTCGGCCGGTGCCAACATCGTGCTCAACGGCTTCGGCGCTGCCGCCGATATCGAGAAGGAGCGCGCGGCGATCGAGAGCGAGTTCAAGGTGAAGGCCGTGCATTCGCCGGCCGACATGAGCAAGCCGGCCGAGATCGCCGGCATGATCGCGCTCGGCGAGAGCACGTTCGGCTCGGTCGACATCCTCATCAACAATGCCGGCATCCAGTTCGTCTCGCCGGTCGAGGAGTTTCCGCCGGAGAAGTGGGAGCAGATCATCGCGATCAACCTGTCCTCGGCGTTCTACGGCATTCACGCCGCCGTGCCCGGCATGAAGAAGCGCGGCTGGGGCCGCATCATCAACACGGCGTCCGCGCACTCGCTGGTCGCCTCGCCGTTCAAGTCGGCCTATGTCTCGGCCAAGCATGGCATCGCCGGTCTCACCAAGACGGTGGCGCTGGAGCTTGCGACCCACAAGATCACCTGCAACTGCATCTCGCCGGGCTATGTCTGGACGCCGCTGGTCGAGAAGCAGATCCCCGACACCATGAAGGCGCGCAACCTCACCAAGGAGCAGGTCATCAACGACGTGCTGCTGGCCGCGCAGCCGACCAAGGAGTTCGTCACCGTCGACCAGGTCGCCGCCCTCGCGCTGTTCCTGTGCAGCGACGAAGCCGCGCAGATCACCGGCACCAACCTGTCGATCGACGGCGGTTGGACCGCGGCGTAGCTTTGTTTGATGGGAGCGGAGCCTGCTTCACCCACACCGTCATCGTCCGCGCAGGCGGACGATCCAGTATTCCAGAGACGGCAGTGATCGATCGAGGGGCCGCGGCGTACTGGATTCCCCGCCTTCGCGGGGAATGACCGAGGGTGTTGGTGGGGGTCACCGCCTCACGCTCAGCAAGCAATTTCGCGCCGGAGCGGGTTTCGCTTCGGCGCGGGTCATTCTACAAGCGTGCGTTTCCACGACCAGCGCACGGACTTTTCATCTTGCTGACCACGATCATCGGCCTCGGCGCCGCCACTTGCACCACATGCTCGTTCCTGCCCCAGGTCATCAAGGCCTGGCGCTCGCGCTCGACCCATGACATCTCGATGGGCATGTTCGTGCTGCAGACCACCGGCAATTCGATGTGGCTGCTCTACGGCGCGCTGATCAGCGACCTGCCGCTGGTCGTCGCCAACGCCATCACGCTGGGCCTGGTCGCGGCGATCCTCGGCCTGAAGCTGCGCTACGGCTAGGGTCTCTCATCATGGCGTTCGATCCTGTTCGATTGAGCAAGTTCCTGAGCCTGGTCTTGCGGCATCAGCCGGAGGCGATCGGTCTCGCGCTGGATGCGCAGGGCTGGGCCGCCATCGACGACCTGATTGCACGCGCCACCGCGGCGGGAACGGCGTTCACCCGCGCCGAGCTGGACCGGGTGGTCGCGACCAGCGACAAGAAGCGCTTCACGATCTCGGAAGATGGGCTGCGTATCCGCGCGGCGCAGGGACATTCGGTGTCGGTCGAGCTTGGACTTGCGCCGAGCGAGCCGCCGGCCGTGCTGTTTCATGGGACTGCGACGCGCTTCGTCGAGTCGATCATGGCTCAGGGATTGAAGCCCCAGTCGCGCCAGCACGTGCATCTGTCGCTGGATGAGGCCACCGCGCTCAATGTCGGCCGCCGTCACGGCAAGCCGGCCATCTTTCGCATCGATGCCGCGGCCATGCATCGCGCCGGCATCGCGTTCTATGTCGCCGACAATGGTGTCTGGCTTACTGACCACGTCCCGCCGGACTACCTGACCCTCAGCGCGCGGCCCTGAACGCGAGACGGCACAGCCTTCAGCTGCGGCGCGCGAACACGTTTGTGGCCGATGATGCGACGCTTTGCCCGGGCGGCAGCACGACCACGGTCGATCCGAGCTGCACGCGATTGTAGAGATCGGCGACGTCGATGTTGGTCATGCGGATGCAGCCGGACGAGATCGCCTGGCCGATATATTCGGGCTGGTTGGTGCCGTGGATGCGGTACAGCGTGTCCTTGTTGCCCTCGTAGAGATAGATCGCGCGGGCACCGAGCGGATTGGCCGGGCCGCCGGCGACGCGCTTCGGATAGGGACCGAGCCGCGCCTGGATGTCGGCGGTCGGAACCCAGTCCGGCCATTCCGCGAGCTTGCCGACGGTGGCGACGCCGGAAAAGGCCTGCGCCTCCTCGCCGACGGCGACGCCGTAGCGCACCGCCTTGCGGTCGGGCAGCACGTAATAGAGGAAGCGCGCATCGGTATCGACGACGATCGTGCCCGGCTGTTCCTGCCGCGTGTATTCGACGATGTGGCGCTGGAACTGGTCGGGAATCTTCGCCTCGGCGTAGGGCGCACGCGCCAGCAGTTGCCGGTCGCGCGGCGTCAAGGCGGCATCGGTGGTCGGCGACAGCGTCGCCTCCATGCAGCCTGCCAACAGCAACGGTGCAGCCAGCACCATCGCGAGCCCCAGTCTCGACATCTCGATCTCCCCCAACGCGCGGTCGAATGATCTGCCCGGAACATCGCGCCAATATCAAGGCGTTGCATTCAACACTTGCGTGATTACCGCGTGAGGGCCGGGTGCTGATAACGCTCTTAGTTCTGCCGGAGAAGGGACAAGATGACGCAACGATCGTGCCAGCTGAGTTCCCTCACGCCGCCTTGCCGAAGGCAAGAACGTGCAGGCCGAGGCGCTGCTTGACGATGCGGAACAACAGCACTGTCTCGAAGGCGAGGGAGAGCGAGGTGGCGGCGGCGGCACCATGGCCGCCGAACTGCGGCACCAGCAGGATGCACAGCACGAGATTCATGACGAAGGCCGCCGCATAGGCCATCGCGCAGGCGCGCTGCTGGCCCAGCATGTTCAGCAGCCGCTCGACCGGACCGATCGCCGCGCGCACGACGAGGCCGATCGCGGCGATGAACATGATGTCGTAGCCCGCGGTGAACTGCGCGCCGAACAGATAGAGCAGCGGCTTGCCGAGCGCGAGCAGCACCAGGGTCGCGGCCAGCGACGGCCAGAACGTCCATTTGATGGCGTAGGCGACATAGGCCGACAGCCGCGCCTTGTCGCCGAGCGCGTGGTATTCGGCGAAGCGGTGCGCCGTTGTCGCCGACATCGCATAGTGGATGAACGACACCAGTGCGAGCGTCTTGACGACCGCGAAATAGATGCCGACCTCCTCGGAGGAGCGGAACTGCTGCAGCACCAGAACGTCGGTGTAGGACAGCAGCAGATAGAAGCTCTCGACCAGGAGGATGGGCAGCGAGATCGCGAGCCAGCCTCTGAGGTCGTACTGCTTCGGTCCGCGTTCGATATGGCGATCGAGCCTGCGGTTCAGCACCCACATCTGGCCGAACATCGCGATCCACACCGCGGCGGCGCTCGCGGCCATCGCAGCGGTGGCGCCGAGGTCGAAGCCGAGCACGAAGGCGCCCGCGGTGAAGCCGATGATCAGGGTCTGGCGGATGATGAACTGGGGCATCAGCCCGAGCGTCATCCAGTCATGCGAGCGTGCGATGCCATCCTGGGTGTTGGCGACGACGAAGGCGGGCAGGGTCAAGCAGCCGATATAAAGCGGCATGCGCTCGCTCGGATCGATCCACGGCGACAGCAGCGCGACGAGGCCGGCGAGCAGCAGCGCGGCGGCGGTCGAGGTCGCCAAGGTCAGCCAGCGGCCGCCGGCGAGGAAGCCGCGCAGCAGCGCCTGCTGGTTCGACGTGCGGTAGTCGGGAATGATCTTCTGCGCGGAGGAGGCGATGCCGAAATCGAGCATGCTGCCGAGCAGCAGCACCCAGGTCCAGACATAGACATAGGTGCCGTAGTCGGAGCCGCCCATCCAGCGCGCCAGCAGGATCTGGCTGAGATAGGCAAGGCCGGCGCTGAGTACGCGAATGATGAAGATGGTGCCGGCCAGCCGCCGCGTCAGCGACGCGTCGCCACTGCCGCCGAGCGCGGCCAGGCGCGCCTTCAGGCGGGCGACGAGGCCGGTCGATACGCGTTCGTTGCGGGCGTCCATCACGGCCATGGCAGGATCAGGCTCCACGTCCGCACCGATGGCGGCGATGGTGACCTTCCTATCAACGCATCGTTAAGAATCGGTTGGGCCCTCGGGCCAACGCGATGCGCCGCGGCGGCGCCGTCAGGGCAGGTTGAAGTTGAATTCGTAGGCCTTGTCGGGACCGACCAGCGTGAATTTCAGCGCGGCACCATCCGGCTTGACGCCCGGCGGGACGCCGTCGAGTTCGAACGCGAAGCGCTTGATGCCCGGTGCGCCGCTGTCGCGGGCGACCGGGATCGGCAGCGCCCAGTCCGGAGTGGGGCCCTCGACATAGAGCTGAACGCCGCGTGGGTCGGGCACGGCGACGTCGACGATGACGTCCTTCTTGCCGTCGCGCTTGACGTCGCGGATCGTCAGCGGAATGGGATCGCCGATATTGGCCGGCTTCGGCACGGTATCGAGGGCCGCAGACAACGAGGCATCCTCGGTGCTGGCGACGCTGGTGAAGGCGAGCTCCGCCTTGGCCTCCACCGGAATGCAGATCTTCTCGCAGACCGCGTAGCTGATGTCGGCGCGCAACGTCATCGGCTTGTCCGCGCTCTTGGCGACGATGCGCAGCGGCAGCACGACCTGGTCGTGATAGCCGAGCGAATGGCCGCCCGCGCCGTCATCGAACTTGGTCGGCGCCGGCCACAGAACCGTCACCGCCTCGACGTTGTCCGACTTGGAAAAGTCGAACCGCGGCGGCACACCGGAATCGCCGGGTGTGCGCCAGTATGTCTTCCATCCGGGCTGCAGTTGGATGGCGATGCCGCCGAGCATGACAGGGCCGCTGCGTGAGCCCGCAAGCAGGCGGACGGCGGAGTGGGTGTCGCGCTGCCAGGGCGAGGAGTCCTGCGCCTGCGCGCCGAACGCCAGGCAGGACGACAGGACGGAGACGATGAACAGTGTGGCGGAGTGGTGAGGAACCAAGGCGGACATGAGACGTCTTTAGAGTGAGCTTCAGGCGCAAACCATTGAATTGCTTGTGAGGTCGATTTCGTCGCGGTGCCCTGAACCTTGATTGACAGATGCGCATCCCAATATCAGGATATCAACGATCATGAGAGTCCTTGCGGATGAATCCTGAGGCAAAAAGGCTGGGCGACATTCGCCGCAAAGTGACCGGGATCGGGGATCACGCCTCGCAAGGTGGATATCTCGATGGCCAGCTGCTGGTCGCGATGCCCGTGATGGGCGATTCCCGCTTCGAGCGCTCGGTGATTTATCTTTGCGCGCACTCGGCCGAAGGCGCCATGGGTATCATGGTGAACCGGCCGGCGGGCAGCATCGATTTCCCGCAGCTCCTGATGCAACTCAATATCATCGAGAAGAGCGACCAGATCCATCTGCCGGACAGCGCCGAAACGATGAAGGTGCTGAGCGGTGGTCCGGTCGATACCGGACGCGGCTTCGTGCTGCATTCCAGCGACTACTTCATCGCCAACGCCACCTTGAAGATCAATGACGGCGTCTGCCTGACGACCACGATCGATATCCTCAAGGCGATCGCCAAGGGCAACGGCCCGAAGCACGCCATCCTCGCGCTCGGTTACGCCGGCTGGCGGGCCGGCCAGCTCGAGGAAGAGATCCAGGACAATGGCTGGCTGCATTGCGATGCCGATCCCGAGCTGATCTTCGGCGACAATGTCGAGGACAAATACGGTCTGGCATTGCGTAAGATCGGCATCGACCCGGGGATGCTGTCCAACGCCGCGGGACATGCTTAGGCGTTTCGATCGGCGCGATCGGATCTTGGACCCTGTTGCGCTCCAAGGATGCAACACGGTTTTGCTAAAACTCGCTCGCTCTCCGAGGTCGTCCCGGCCTCCGAGCCGGGACCGATACGCCGCGGCGGGTGTGGTGACGCACGGTGCCGATCGAGCGGACCTAACAATAGATGTCACGGAGTATGGGTCCCGGATCGGCGTCCGACAACGCTTGCGCGTTGCCGGACTTGTCCGGGACGACACCGGTGTTGTTGAGGCTCTGCGAACATCTATCCATGACGTTAAGGCAGAGCTCCCGCGACGAGCTACTCCGCAGCCTGCTGCGCGATCGTCGGCTCGGTGCCGGCCACCGTCGCGCGGCGCATGTCGCGGGGCTGGGACTGGTCGTAGCGGCGGACGCGGTGCATGGTCTGGCGATTGTCCCACATGATCAGATCGTGCAGCCGCCATGTATGGACATAGACGAACTCCGGCTGCGTGGCGTGCTCGGTGAGATCGCGCAGCAGCAGCCGGCCCTCGGGCATGCTCATGCCGATGACGGCGCCGGCATGCGATGACAGATACAGCGACTTGCGGCCATGCGCCGGATGCGTGCGCACCAGCCGCTGCTTGACCGGCTTGAACATCTCCTTCTCCTCCTCGGTGTAGTCGAGGAAGCCGAGCGAGCCGCGCGAATACATCAGCGAATGTTCGCAGACGAGATCCTCGATCTCCGCCTTGGTCTCCTGATCGAGCGCATCATAGGCCGCGCGCATGTCGGCGAACTCGGTGTTGCCGCCCTTCGGATTCACGACGCGCGCCGACAGGATGGAGTACTTCGCCGGGATCGGCCGGAACGAGCTGTCGGAATGCCACAGGCAGTTGCCGAGATTGAACAGATGCGTGCGATGATCCCGCGGCAGCGGCTTGCCGTCCTTGCCGAGATTGGAGACGTCGTTGAGGCCGGTCGAGAGTCGGTAGTCCTCCTTCTTCGTCACCGTGCCGCCGCGCGCCTGCTCGCGTTCGCCAAAGCTGAGCGCAAAGCGGAGCTGCTGTTCGTCGGTGATGTCCTGGTCATGGAGCACCAGCACCGCGTAGTGATCGATCGCGGCCTGCAACTGCGCGATCTCGTCGAGAGTGAGCGGCTGGCGCAGGTCGACGCCGGAGACCTCGCCGACGAAATGCGGATGCAGTTGCCGGATGGCGATGGCCATGGCGTCCTCCTTGCGTGTCCTCATGATGGCGAACTGACGTTCGCTTCTGATGCCTGAGGCTACGCCCGCGAGGTGCGAAGTCAATTCATCGGCCGCGCGCCGCCGCGCACGGCTGACATGCCGGACGGTCAGGGTCAGGCGTTGCGCGCCATCAGCCCGCCGTCGACCGGAATGACGGCGCCGGTGATGAACGAGGCGGCCGGCAGGCACAGGCTCAACGTCATGTGCGCGACTTCCTCGGGATCGCCATAGCGTCCGAGGGCGGTGCGGCGCCGCGCATAGATCGCCTTCTGCTCGTCGGGGATGCGCGCGGTCATCGCCGTCGTGATCGGTCCCGGGCAGACGCAATTCACGGTGATGCCGTCGCGCCCGAGCTCGACGGCGAGCGAGCGCGTCAACCCGGTCACGCCGGCCTTGGCGGCGGAATAGGCGCTGTGCATGGCGGTCGCGCCAAGCGCCTCGGTCGAGGCGATGTTGACGATGCGCGGGCTCGTCGAGCGGCGCAGATGCGGCAGCGCGGCACGAATGATGCGCTGCTGCGCGGTCAGCATCACCGCAAGGCCCCTGGCCCAGGCCTCGTCATAGCCGTCGTCGTCGATCGCGACGCGCACGGAAATGCCGGCATTGTTGATGATGATGTCGAGGCCGCCGAAATGCGCCGCGGCCTGGCCGACGACGGTCGTGATGGCCGTGGGATCGCTGAGATCGAGCCGCCAGACCTGCGCTGTTCCGCCCGATGTCGTGATGGCCTCGGCCACGGCGCGGGCGCCGTCCGCATCGACATCGGTGACGGCGACTTTCGCGCCCTCGTCGGCGAACACGCGCGCGGTCGCGCGGCCCATGCCCGAGGCCGCGCCTGTGATCAGCACGGTCAATTCCGCCACCGAGCGGCTGAGTTGCTTGTGGTCCTGCATATTTGCGGCTCACGGAAATATGCGCATCGCTTGCGCGTTCTCGGCATTATCACTGATCGGGCGCATTCGGTAGGCACCGATCCGGCATGGCCGAATGCACGTTGCATCCGATCGGGATCGACACACTGGAGTGATCATGGCGTTCTCCAAGACATTCGCATGCATGGCTTTTGTGGTGGGACTCGTTGCGGGCACCACCGCGCATGCCGACAGCATCAATGCCGGCGGCCGCAAGCCGAGCGCGGTGCGGCCGTTCGACGCCAAGAGCATCGCCGAGTTCGACACACCCTGGGCGATCGCGTTTCTGCCCGATGGCCGCATGCTGATCACGGAGAAGCCGGGCCGGATGTTCCTGGTCACGCAGAGCGGCCAGAAGCGCGACATCGGCAACGTGCCCGCGGTCGCGGCGCGTGGTCAGAACGGGCTGCTGGACGTCGCCATCTCGCCAGGCTTCGCGACAAATTCGCAGGTCTACATCACCTACACCGAGCCGAGCGCCGAGGGTAGCCGGCTCGTCCTCACCCGTGCCGAGCTGTCGCTCGCGAATGATCGCGTGACGCTGAACGACCCCAAGGTCATCTGGCGTCAGACGCCGTCCGGCGGCGGCGGCCAGCCCGGCGGCATCATCGCATTCGATCCGCAAGGCACGCATCTGTTCCTGACCGTCGGCGACCGCATGCAGCCCACCAGCGCCCAGGACCCGCGCCAGGCGCGCGGCAAGGTGCTGCGGCTCAATCTCGACGGCTCGACGCCGTCGGACAATCCGCAGGCGGAGGACAAGGGTGTGCCGGCACAGACCTGGACAACCGGCCATCGCAATCCCTATGGCCTGGCCTTCGCGTCCGACGGGCGGCTCTGGCTGCACGAGATGGGGCCGCGCGGCGGCGACGAGCTCAACCTGATCGTGCCGGGCAAGAACTATGGCTGGCCGCTGGTTTCGAACGGCGACAATTACGACGGCACGCCGATCCCGCGTCACGCGACGCGGCCGAATCTCGAGGCGCCACTGCTGTACTGGGATCCCGTGATCGCGCCGGCCGGGCTCGCCTTCTATGAGGGCACGATGTTTCCGCACTGGAAAGGCTCGGCCTTGATTGGCGGTTTGCGGGCCCAGGCGCTGGTGCGCGTCGCATTCCGACCCGACGGCCAGCCGGATGAGGCGGAGCGCTGGGACATGGGCAATCGCATTCGCGATGTCGCGGTGGCTCCCGATGGTGCGGTCTGGATCATCGAGGATGATTCACCGGGACGTCTGCTGCGCCTGACGCCGATGAAGTGACGAGCTGCCGCCCGCCGGAATTCGGAAGGGGCGTGGCATGTCCTCAAGACGTTGACAGCCTCAAGGCCTGTCCCCACACAGGCAGATCAACAACAACAAGCGGAGCAGGGAGATGAACGCGCTCGATTTCACGGGACGCTCGGTGCTGGTGGTCGGCGGCTCCAGCGGCATCGGCAACGGCATCGCGCAGGCTTTTCGCGCGCAGGGGGCGCAGGTCAATATTTGCGGCACGCGCGCGAGCGCGGCGGATTATTCCGCGGAGGAGGGCTCCGATCTCCAGGGTCTGACCTATCATCAGCTCGATGTGAGTTCGCCGAGCGCGATCGAGGCGTTCGCGCCGAAACTCGACCGTCTCGACGTGCTGGTCCTGGCGCAGGGCGCGGTGCTCTACCGGCGCGGCGAATTCGCGATGGACGGCTTCCGCAAGGTCGTCGAGGTCAACCTCATGAGCCTGATGGCGTGTGCGACGAAGTTTCACGGAGCGCTGCGCGACGCCAAGGGATCGCTGATCATCGTGTCGTCGACGGCGGCCTATCACTCGACCATGGGCAACCCGGCCTACAATGCCTCCAAGACCGGCGCGGTCGGACTGACGCGGACGCTGGCCGAGGCCTGGGCCGAGGACGGCATTCGCGTCAACGGCATCGCGCCCGGCCTGGTGGATACCAAGATGACGAAGGTGACGACTGCCAATCCGCAGCGCCTGACCGGCGCGCTGCAGCGCATCCCGCTGCGGCGGCTGGGCACGCCGCAGGACATGGCCGGCGCCGCCCTGTTCCTGGCCTCGCCGCTGGCGTCCTACATCGTCGGCCAGACTATCGTCGTGGATGGCGGGTTGATTTTGTAGTCGTCCGGAACCTGCGCCGTGCTGGCCGGTTAGCAGGCCAGCAATCCCGCACAGCGCAGAGAAGGAGAGCGGCAATGGATCAGGATCGGCTGACCGGTACGGCCAAGGATGTCGCAGGCAAGGTTGAGGGCGGCATCGGCGAAATGCTGGGTGACAAGAGCACGCAGGCCTCAGGGCGGGCTCGTGAGGCGTCCGGCGTCGTGCAGAACATGTACGGCCAGGCCAAGGACGCCGCGCGCGAGGCCAGCGACGCCGCGATGGATTTCGCCAAGGACACCTTCGGCAACAGCACCGAGTCGTTGCGTGACGGCACCCAGGCGCTCACCAAGCGGGTTCAGGACAACCCGATGGGCGCGCTCCTGGTCGCCGGCGGCATCGGCTTCCTGCTGGCCATGCTGATGCGGCCGTCGAGCCGTCCGCAGCCCCAGCGCTGGCGCTACTGAGTTTCCGTAGAACCTTCAGGCGACGACAACCACATTGGCCCGCATTCGATCGCGAATGCGGGCCGATCCGTTATGTCCGGTCCGTTATGTCATGGCCTGCGGATCGTGCCGTCGCCGCCGCCGGAGCTTGACGGACTCGCATCCCATTTCAGACTTCGACAACCACCGGCCTATCCGTTCCCTCCCCCCTTGTGGGGGAGGGGCAGGGAGGGGGGTAGCTCAGGATGACGCACCCAGCGGTCGGCACCACCAGCGCAACGGATGCCGCCAGCCGCAAGCAACGGAGCGCGACGCAGTCCTTGCGACGCATGAATTTGAAGTCCTTCGGGGGGGGGGGGGAGGGCGTGTTGAATCTGTCTGCCAAGCTCTCGTCGATCGCGCCCGCGGCGCCCCCCTCCCCAACCCTCCCCCACAAGGGGGGAGGGAGCGGAAAGACCGGTGCAAGCGGGCAAAGATCGCTGAGGCAAAGGTCGTGCAGACTGCGCAATCAGGATCGGCCGCGTCGCCGCCAGCTTCAGATCGATACGATGCGGCTATATCGCTGCACCGTCATGCGTCTCACCTGAATTGCATCGTCGCTACCGCGGCGCCGCCTCAAGCACCGCTGCCGCACGGCCGACTGAGCCTGGCGGCCTTGGCGGCGCGTTCGGATTGCGCGCGGCCGGGGGCCTCGCCGGCTGCTGTTGAGGCTGGGGCGCACCGAAGCCGAAGAAGTCGCGGATGCCGGGGTTGGGCTGCTGGGCCTGAGAGGGCTGCTGCTGGGCGGGCGGGGCCGGTGTCGTCATGCGCTTCTGCCGTTGCTGTGCTGGAAGCTGGCCCGGGGCTGCCGGGGCGGCCTCGGTCGGGGACGTCGCGGCGACCGGCGTATCCGGCTTGGTGAGCTCCTTCGGCGGTTCCTTGGCCTGTTCGCGGCCGACCTCGCGGCGCGGCCAGACAAAATCGTCGGCGCGACCGGCCGGCGGGCTCAGCGCCTCGCCCTTGACCAGAGTCCGCGCAGCCAGGG
The DNA here is from genome assembly GCF_051168435.1 of Bradyrhizobium sp. HKCCYLR20261. Classification (NCBI taxonomy): domain Bacteria; kingdom Pseudomonadati; phylum Pseudomonadota; class Alphaproteobacteria; order Hyphomicrobiales; family Nitrobacteraceae; genus Bradyrhizobium; species Bradyrhizobium sp. HKCCYLR20261. Next base: position 465,847 of record NZ_JBNPUZ010000001.1, on the reverse strand, counting down.
CATCGACATTGGCCGGACGCGACCCGGGGCCGCCGAGCAACTGGTCGGTGCCGACCGAGGAGGCGACCAGGGGCAGGATCGGGCCGGCGACCGGCCGCGGCGCAGGCTGGCCCGGGACCGCATTGGCATCCGGCGTCGCCGGCTCGCTCGGCAATTCCAGCGGCGCGGAACGGGTAGCGAGCAGACGGTTGATCTCTCGCTCGGCATAGTGGGCGAGCTTGCGGGCGCCCGGCCTGGTGAAATAGACGCCATCATAGGAGCGCAGCTGGCGGATCTGGCCCTCGAAATCGGGGCCCTTCTGCAGGAAGCGGCCAGCCTCGTCGACGAAGCCGTCCCAGACGTCGACATAGGTGATGCCGGCCTTGCCGGCGGCATCGCGATAGAGCGAGTCGAGATAGAGCGTGTCGGCGGTGCCCTTGGGGCCGCGCACCGCGGGCAGACCGACCCAGAGCACCGGCACGCCCTTGCTCTTGGCGACCGCGATCATCTCCTCGATCTTCTTGGTGTAGAGTTCGGCCCAGCGCTCGTCGCGGAATTCGTACAGGCCGCCCGGCGCGCGCGCGGCCTTCTCCGGCGCGGCGACGGCCGGCGTGTCGTTGTCGGCCTCGTCCTGCGGCAGGTCGCTGTCAGCCGGCTTGTCGTCGGGCTTGGCGGCCGTGTCTGTCTTGCCGTCCGGTTTGGCCTCGCCGGGCTTGGTCTCGCCTGGCTTGCCTTTCGCGTCCTTCTTGGCCTTGTCGGCCGCCTTCTTGTCGTCGGGCTTGTCAGTCTTCTCCACCACCGGCTCGCGCAGCGAGATGCGGTCGTTGAGGCCGAGCATGATGACGATGGCGTCGGCGCGCTCGGTCGCCAGGATGCCCTTGGCGGCGGCGGCCCAGTCGGCGGGGTCACCCTTCGGCTGGTATTTGATCAGGCCGGAATTGGTCTTGATCTTGCGCGTGACACCCATGTCAGGCTGCTCGGAATAGGCGTCTTCGAGGCCGTAGGCGAGCCAGTCGGCCATGCCGTCGCCAAGCACCAGGACGTAGCGCTCCGGAGCGCTGTCGCGCTTCTCGGGTGGAGGCGCCTTGGAATAATCCTGCGTCACCTTCTTCGGCTGCTGCTGCGGGTAGGGCGCGAAGAAGTCGTTGCCGAACCAGCCACCGCCGCCCCCGCCACCGCGGGGCGCCGGCCGCGGCGAGGCGAACGGGTTGAAATTGAAGAACTGGGCCGAGGCCGGACCGGCAATGCCGACGAGCATGGCAATGACGACCGCCAGCACCACCAGCGGGCCGGGCTCGTTCAACAGCTTGAGGAAGGACTTCAGCTTTGACATGCGCACCCGTCGCGCGGCGAAATCGTCGTAACCTTATAATAGGAGCCGAATCAGGCCGCAAACGGGCATTCACCGGATGGTGTTGATCGGCCCCGCGATTGCCCCGAAAGGTTACCGCTCAGGCCGAAAATGCGGGCTTTCAGCGCCCGCGCAGCCGGTCCAGCACCTCGGAGGTCGCAAAACCGTCCGCCGGGGCGCCGATCGAAGCCTGGAAGTTCCGCAGCGCTTCCCGGGTCTGGCCACCGAACTGGCCGTCTGGGGTTCCGCGGTAATATCCGCGGTCGGCCAGCAGCTGCTGCAGTTCCAGCCGCTCCGCCCGCGACAGCGTGCGTTCCTCGCGCGGCCAGGCCTGGACGAAGGCCGGCGCGCCGCGCAGCCGGTCGGCGAAATGGCCGATCGCCAGCGCATAGGCCTCGGCCGGGTTGTATTTCATGATGACGCGGAAGTTCTGCAGCATCAGGAAGCCGGGGCCCTGAGCGCCCGCCGGGGCCAGCAGGTAGGCCTTCTCGTTGGTCGCCGGGAACGGCTGGCCATTGGCGCGCTTGAGTCCGAGCTGCTCCCACTGGCCAAAACTCATGCTCTTGGCGCGGTCGGCGAGCATGTAGTTGAAACCCTGGGGAACCACGACCTCGTAGCCCCAGCTTTGGCCGCTCTGCCAGCCGTCCTTCTTGAGGTTGTTGGCGGTCGAGGCGATCAGGTCGGCGGGATTGTCGACGACGTCGCGGCGGCCGTCGCCATCGGCATCGACGGCGAAGCGCTTGAACGCGGTCGGCATGAACTGGGTCGGGCCGAAGGCGCCGGCCCAGGAGCCGCGCAACTGTTCGGGGCGGAGGTCGCCACGGTTGAGGATCTCCAGCGCCGAGAGGAACTCGTCCTTGAAATAGGCCTGGCGGCGGCCGATGCAGGCGAGCGTCGCGGTCGACTGCAGCACGCTGCGATCGCCGATCTGCGTCGAGTAGTTGGATTCGATGCCCCAGATCGAGGCGATGATGTAGCGGTCGACGCCATAGGCGCGCTCGGTGGCGTCGAACTGCGCCTTGTACTTCGCCAGCACCTCGCGGCCCTTGGCCAGGCGATTGTCGTTCACCAGGATGTCGAGATAGTCCCAGATCGACTTGGTGAATTCGGGCTGGGCGTCGAGCAGGTCCATGATGCGCAGGTCCGGCGACAGCCCTGCGGTGAAGCGCTGGAAATTGTCCTGGGTGATGTTGCGTCTTGCGGCATCTGGCCACATGCCGGCGACGCAGGCGTCGAAATTGCCGGCGGCGTCGCGGATCGCGGCCGCCGTCATCAGCGGATGGCCGGAGGCGCCGTCCTCGCCGCTCCAGGGCAGCGGGCCGTTGCCCGACGGTGTTTGGGCCGGCTGATTCGGGGCCGGATTGCCTTTGCTCAGCGTGCCCGTGAACAGGCTGTCGAGAAAGTTCAGCGGACCCCCGCTCGACTGCGCCGATGCGGAACCGGACACCGCCGCCAGCATGCCTGCCAGCACACCGGCTCTCATGATTCTCGCCATTTCGGCCCGTTCTGCCATGCGTCGATCCGTGCAGCGTCTGAAACAAGGCCTCCCAGGAGGCGCGTTGCTTCTTAACAGGAGATTAACAAGGTTGATGATTTCCGCAGCGAAATTTAGCCGTCGCACGCGGGTCGGCCGGAACCCTCGACCAACATCCGCCTTTGTTCTCGGCTGCAAACGAGCTACCAAGATGCGATCGATTTCGCATTCATATCGTCACAAGGTTTAATCTGTCGCCATGAAGATCCGCAAAGCCGTTTTTCCGGTCGCCGGCCTCGGTACCCGCGTCCTTCCCGCCACCAAGGCGATGCCGAAGGAGATGCTGACGATCGTCGACAAGCCGCTCATCCAGTATGTCTTCGACGAGGCCAAGGAAGCCGGCATCGAGCATTTCGTGTTCGTGACCGGACGCAACAAGACCTCGATCGAAGATCATTTCGACCGGATGTACGAGCTCGACGCGACGCTCGCGGCGCGCGGCAAGAAAACCGAAATCGATATCCTGGCGCGCGACCAGCCGGAGGCGGGCGCCGTCAGCTTCACCCGCCAGCAGGCGCCGCTCGGCCTCGGTCATGCCGTGTGGTGCGCGCGCGACATCGTCGGCGACGAGCCGTTCGCGGTGGTACTGCCAGACGAGCTGGTGCTCAACTCGCCCGGGTGCCTGGCTCAGATGATTGCTGCCGCCAGCAAGCTGCCCGAGAAGAGCAACGTGCTCGCCGTGCAGGAGGTGCCGGCCGACCAGACCCATCAATACGGCATCTGCGGCGTCGGCCCGCGCGACGGCAAGATCTTCGAGGTCGACGGCATGGTCGAGAAGCCGGCCAAGGGCACCGCGCCGTCGAACTTCTCGATCACCGGGCGCTACATCCTGCAGCCGGAGATCTTCAAGATCCTGGCGACGCAGGAGCGCGGCGCCGGCGGCGAGATCCAGCTGACCGACGCGATGATCGGCCTGTCGAAGACGCAGAAGTTCTACGGCGTCGATTTCGACGGCGAGCGGCATGATTGCGGTTCGAAGTCCGGCTTCCTGAAGGCCAACATCGCCTTCGCCATGGCGCGTTCCGACCTGCGCGACGGCCTGCGCGCCGACATGAAGAAGTATCTCGAAGGATAGCGCTAAGAGCTGGCGGCCTCACGCCGCCAGCGATGGCGGGACGGGCGTCGTCGCGAGTTGCGGCACGCTCGCCGTGGCGCAGCAGTTGCGGCCGGCCGCCTTGGCGGCATAGAGCGCGGTATCGGCGGCATGCAGCAGGCCGGTCCAGTGCGTCGTGCGAGACGGCGTGACGCTGGCGACGCCGATGCTGATCGACGTGTTGCAGGCATCGCCCGCCCACAGCGCGACCTTGCAGCGGATCGTCTCGGCGACATGCAGCGCATCGGCTTCCGCGGTCCCCGGCAGCAGCACCGCGAATTCCTCGCCGCCATAGCGCGCGGCGCAATCGCCGGCGCGACGCACCGAGTCGGAGATGCACACGGCGATGCCGACCAGGATCTGGTCGCCGGCTTGATGCCCGTGCGTGTCGTTGTAGCACTTGAAGTGATCGGCATCGATCATCAGAAGGGCCAGCGGCGCGCCGGCGCGATGGGCCCGCCGCCATTCGATCTCGATGGTCTCGTCGAACTTGCGCCGGTTCTTCAGCCCGGTCAGCGGGTCCGTGGTCGCGAGCTGCTCCAGCCGCCGCTCGACCTTGGCTCGGAGCTGGATTTCGCGCGCGGCGACCTGGGTTGCGGCGAGCACGAACACGATCAGCGCCAGCATCAGCGCGCCGATCTGGGCGGCCTCGTTGCGCCACACCGCGTAGACGCTGTCCCATGACCTCGAGGCGATCACCACCAGCGGCTCGGTGCCGTTGCGCCAGACCAAGAGCCGGGGCACGTCGTCCAAGGCCCCGGTGCTGCTGAGCCAGCCGGCCGGCTCGGTGAGCGCACGGGTCACCGCGGGCGCCCGGGCCAGGTTGCGGCCGATCGCGCCGGCGTCGAGCGGGGCCGTCACGATGACGGTGCCGTCGCGTCCGAGCACGGTCAGGCTGACGCCCGGCGCGAGCGACAGGCGGCTGAACAGGTCGCGGAAATAAGTGAGGCGAATGGTGCCGGCGACGACGCCGAGAAAGCGCCCGTCGGGCGCGGAGATGCGCCGGCTCAGCACGATGGAATATTGCCCGCGGTCCTCGGCGGGCCGGCTGACCTGAAGGCCGGCGTCGTTGCGATCGCGGTGGACCTGGAAGAAGTCGGCGTCGCTGCGATCGTCAGGCGCCGGATCGAGCGTCGACGAGTCGATGGTCAGGCGTCCCTTGGCGTCGAATACCTTGATGGCCCCGAAATTCTTCGCGGAGGAGGCGCGGTCGAACAGGATGAGCTGGCGGACCGGCTTGCTGACCTCGTTGATTTCGGGCAGCAACATGTTGGCGGCAACAGCGCGCAGCGAGAGATCGTAGAGCTCGATGTTGCGGCTGATGTCGGCGCCGATGCCGGCGGCGAGATTCTCCAGCGATTGCCGGGCGCGCACCGCCTCGCCGCGGCGAAGGTCGATCATGACGCTGGCGCAGATGGCGGAGAAGCCGATGATGGTCGAGATGGAGCAGGTGATGAGCGTGCGCGCCGATAGCCGCCACGGCTGCTTTGCCCGGCCTGTTCGGCGCTGCAGTGGCATCGGTCCCACCCCCGTGGAGTCCCGTCCGTAGAGTAACGGGTCACCCGGGAGTAACGCATGTTAGGTTAACGAGGGGTTGCGACGGTCGCGCGGCCGCCGCGCCCGCTTCGGATGAAGATGGAATCGATAAGAATGGCGTCGAGAAGCATGGAGTCGAGACTTGCCGGACTATGATGCGCTGCGCGACTATCTCAAGCGGCAGACCCGCCCCGAGCTCGTGCTCAGCGTCGAGGAGATCGAGGAGCTGATCGGCGACAGTTTGCCGCGCGCGGCGCAGCGGGCGTCGTGGTGGGATAGTCTGCGCAGCCCGCAGGAGAAGATGCCACAGCGCGAAGCGTGTCTGGCGGCCGGCTATGTCGCCACCCGTATGCCTGACGGCAAGGGTGTCCGATTCCGCAGGCTGAAGGCCGAGCGCTAAGGAGATACCTTTTCTCGGTAACGTTTGGTCCCTATCGTGCGCGGGAACCGGCGACGCTGCGTCGGTTGAGCCGTCCGGCGCGATCGAGCGCCGGTGCTGTCGACGATCTGGAGAGACTGAAATGAACGAACAGGACCTGCGCCACGAGATTGCTGCGGTGAAGGCGGGGCGGCTGTCGCGCCGCGACTTCGTGCAGCGGATGCTCGCGCTCGGGCTGACCGCGCCGCTGGCCGGCATGATGCTGGCCCATTCGGGAGTGGCGATGGCGGCGCAGGAATTTCCCTACAAGCCGACCAAGGCCGGCGGCGGCGGGCCGCTGAAGATCCTGTTCTGGCAGGCACCCACGCTGTTGAACCCGCATTTCGCCATCGGCGCCAAGGATCAGGAAGCGGCGCGGGCGTTCTACGAGCCGCTGGCCGGATGGGATGCCGACGGCAATCTCGTGCCCGTTCTCGCGGCCGAGATCCCCAGCGTCGCGAAAGGCACGGTGGCCACGGACGGGACCTGGGTGATCTGGAAGCTCAAGTCCGGCGTCAAATGGCACGACGGCCAGCCGTTCACCGCCGACGACGTGATCTTCAACTGGCAGTTCGCCACCAATCCGGACACGTCGGCGGTCACCATCGCTGACTACAAGGAGATCAAGGAGATCGAGCGGATCGACGACCACACGGTTCGCCTCGTGTTCGCCAAGCCGACACCGCTATGGTTCACCGCCTTCGTCGGCGGCCGCGGCGCGATCATTCCGAAGCATCTGTTCGTCGACTATGTCGGCGCCAAGTCGCGCGAGGCGCCGAACAATCTCAAGCCCGTCGGCACCGGCGCCTATCTGTTCGTCGACTTCAAGCCGGGCGACATGCTGACCGCCAAGCTCAACCCGAACTATCACGTCGCCAACCGCCCGTACTTCGATACGCTGGAGATCAAGGGCGGCGGCGACGCCGTGTCGGCGGCCCGTGCGGTGCTGCAGACCGGGGAATACGACTACGCCTGGAATCTGCAGGTCGAGGACGAGATCCTGGTCAAGCTGGAGGCCGGCGGCACCGGCGTGGCCGAGATCGTGGCGACCGGCAATCTCGAATTCATCATGCTCAACGCCACCGACCCCAATGTCGAGGTCGACGGCGAGCGCGCGAGCCTCAAGACCAAGCATCCGCTGTTCTCCGATCCCGCGGTGCGCGAGGCGATCAACCTCTTGATCGACCGCGCCTCGATCCAGAAGTTCATCTACGGGCGCGGCGGCATCGCCACGGCGAACTGCGTCAACAATCCCGAGCGCTACCGTTCCAAGAACACCAGCTTCGAGTTCAACATCGAGAAGGCCAACCAGATCCTGGAGAACGCCGGCTGGAAGAAGGGCGCGAGCGGGCTGCGCGAGAAGGACGGCAAACAGCTCAAATTCGTGTTCCAGACCTCGACCAACGGGCCGCGGCAGAAGAACCAGGCGATCATCAAGCAGGCCTGCCAGAAGGCCGGCATCGAGATCGAGCTGAAATCGGTGGTTGGCTCGGTGTTCTTCTCCTCTGACGTCGCAAATCCCGACACCTACTCGCATTTCTATTGCGACATGGAGATGCTGATGATGACGATGTCGTCGCCGGAGCCGCAATCGTTCCTGAGCCAGTACGTCTCCTGGGAAGCGGCGAGCAAGGCCAACAAATGGCAGGGCCGCAACGTCTCGCGCTGGCAGAACAAGGAGTATGACGACCTCTACAACGAGCTGCTGCGTGAGCTCGACCCGGTGAAGCGCGCGGCGCTCTATATCAAGCTCAACGATCTGGTCTGCGCGGGCCGTCACGTGCTGCCTGAGCTCAACCGTCCGCGCGTCAGCGGCATCCGCAAGGGTCTGCAGACCCACTCCTCGGGCTGGGACAACGATCTCTGGCAGCTGCCGAACTGGTATCGCGAGAGCTGAGCACACGCGGCGATTGCAGCATTTGGCCTCGCTGGTGCAGGGCTACAGTTCCGCCGCGTAGTTCCATTTTCCGGGTGCTGTGCAGCGCAGATTGTCGCACCGCAAAGGTGCGACAATCGATCCTTTCCATCTTGCGAAATTGGCCCGGATTCTGCTTTGACAGTCGCTTCGAAGGCTGATCCAATTTTGTGCAGCTCCGCGCCGATGCATCGCGGGGCGCGTTTTTTTGGGCATCAGCACCAGCTTGGAGCCGATTGAATGAACGAGCGTGACCTCCGTAACCAGATCGCTGATGTCAAAGCGGGACGCCTGTCGCGGCGCGAATTTGTGCAGCGGATGATTGCCGTGGGGCTGACCGCGCCGATGGCCGGCGCCATGCTCTCCTATTCCGGCATCGCGGTGGCCGCCGACGCCATTCCCTACAAGCCGACCAAGGCCGGCGGCGGCGGTCCGCTCAAGCTTCTGCTGTGGCAGGCGCCGACCCTGCTCAATCCGCATTTCGCCATCGGCACCAAGGACCAGGAGGCCTGCCGCCTGTTCTACGAGCCGCTGGCGGGCTGGGACAAGGAAGGCAATCTCGTTCCGATTCTGGCGGCCGAAATCCCGAGCAAGGAGAACGGCGGTCTTGCCGCGGACGGCCTGTCCGTCACCTGGAAGCTGAAGCCTGGCGTGAAGTGGCACGACGGCAAGCCGTTCACGGCCGACGACGTGATCTTCAACTGGGAATACGCCAACAATCCCGAGACCTCGGCGGTCTCGATCGGCAGCTACAAGAACATCAAGGCGATCGAGAAGATCGACGACCTCACGGTGAAGCTGATCTTCCCGCAGCCGACTCCGTTCTGGGCCGACGGCTTCGTGGCGTCGTTCGGCTGCATCATTCCCAAGCACCATTTTGCGGACTACATCGGCAGCAAGTCGCGCGAGGCGCCGGCGAACCTGAAGCCGATCGGCACCGGCCCCTATATGTTCGTGGACTTCAAGCCGGGCGACACCGTCGCCGGCAAGCGCTTCCCGGACTATCACGTTCCGACGCAGCCTTATTTCGACACGGTCGAGATCAAGGGCGGCGGCGACGCGGTGTCGGCGGCGCGCGCGGTGCTGCAGACCGGCGAGTATGACTACGCCTACAATCTGCAGGTCGAGGACGAGATCCTTCAGAAGCTCGAGGCCGGCGGCCAGGGCAAGGCCGATCTCACGCTGACGGGCCACATCGAATATATCGGCCTCAACGTCACCGATCCCAACACCGAGGTGGACGGCGAGCGCGCCAGTCTCAAGACCAAGCACCCGCTGTTCTCCGATCCCGAGGTGCGCAAGGCGCTCAACCTGCTGATCGACCGCGCCTCGGTGCAGAAGTTCATCTATGGCCGCGCCGGCGTCGCGACGCCGAACTTCCTCAATAATCCCGAGCGCTTCCGCTCGAAGAACAATACGTTCGAGTTCTCGATCGAGAAGGCCAACCAGATCCTCGACGCCGCCGGCTGGAAGAAGGGCTCCTCCGGCATTCGTGAGAAGGACGGCAAGCCGCTCAAATTCGTGTTCCAGACCTCGATCAACGGCCCGCGCCAGAAGAACCAGGCGATCATCAAGCAGGCCTGTCAGAAGGCCGGCATCGATGTCGAGCTGAAGTCGGTCGTGGCCTCCGTGTTCTTCTCCTCTGATGTCGCCAACCCCGACACCTACTCGCATTTCTACTGCGACATGCAGATGTACCAGACGACGATGCCGCAGGCCGATCCGCAGTTCTTCATGAACCAGTTCACCTCGTGGGAGTGCGCCACCAAGGAGAACAAGTGGCAGGGCCGCAACGTCTGCCGCTGGCAGAACAAGGACTATGACGAGACCTACAAGCTGGCCCAGAGCGAGCTGGATCCCGTCAAGCGCGCCGCGCACTTCATCAAGCTCAACGACCTCGTCGTGCGCGACAACTACGTGCTGCCGGAGATCAACCGGCTCAACGTCATCGGCGTCAAGAACGGCATGGTGCTGTACAAGAGCGGCTGGGACAACGACCTCGCGTTCATCGCGACCTGGCATCGGGCGAGCTGACGCGCGGCCCGCATGACCAGCCAGACATCGTAGGGGTGGAGCGATGGGAAACTACCTTCTCAGGCGCCTCATCGTCGCTTTGCCGAGCCTGCTCGGCATCAGCCTCATCCTGTTCGTGCTGCTCGCGCTGGCGCCGGGCGACCCGTTCGGCGAGCTCGCGAGCAATCCGAACGTGCCGCCCGAGGTGCGCGAGGCCTTGCGCATCAAGTTCGGGATGAACGATCCCGTGCTGGTGCGCTACGTGCGCTGGCTGCTCGCCATGTTCCAGGGCGATTGGGGCTTCTCCTTCGCCAGCCGTGTCAATGTCGACACCCTGATCCTCCAGCGGATTCCGACCACGCTCTATGTGGTCGGCACCGCGCAGATCCTCGCGCTCGCGGTGGCGCTGCCGGTCGGCGTGCTGGCGGCGCGACGGCCCTATTCGATCTTCGACCAGATCGCCAACACCTTCGCCTTCATCGGTTTCTCGCTGCCGACCTTCTTCACCGGCCTGCTGCTGATCCTGATCTTCAGCGTCAATCTCGGCTGGCTGCCGTTCGTCTATCGCGCCGATCTGCAGGCCACGGGATGGCAATGGTGGTGGGAGAGCATCAAGCAGGCGATCATGCCGATCACGGTGCTCGGCCTCTATCAGGCGGCGTCCTACACCCGCTATGTCCGCTCGGCCGTGCTCGACGTGATCAAGCTCGACTACGTCACGACCGCGCGCTCCAAGGGCCTCGACGAGCGCAAGGTCATCGTCAAGCACGTCGTGCGCAACGCGCTGATCCCGGTGGTCACGCTGGTGGCGCTGCAGATGCCGACGGTGTTCGGCGGAGCCATCGTCACCGAGCAGATCTTCCGCATTCCCGGCATCGGCTCGCTCCTGATCAGCGCGATCCTTGCGAATGATACGCCGGTCATCATGGCCGTGACCTTCGTGTTCGCCTGCCTCGTCGTCCTCTTCAACCTCATCGCAGACATCCTGTATGGCTGGCTTGACCCACGCATCTCCTTCCGTTGAGACGGCGCCGGTCGCCGCATCGCCCAAACGGCGGTTCTCGCCGGGCCGCGACGCGCTCCGCCGCTTCCTCCGTCACCGCCTCGCGGCGGCCAGCATTGTCGTGCTGCTGCTGCTCGCGCTGTCGATCGTGCTCGGCCCGTTCCTGTGGCGGATTCCGATCAACGAGATCGATTTCACCGCGCGCCTCGCACCGCCGTCCTGGGAGCATCCGTTCGGCACAGACGATCTCGGCCAGGATCTCCTGGCGCGCATGATCTATGGCGGCCGCATCTCGCTCGCCGTCGGCTTCGCGGCGATGGGCGTGGCGCTGCTGGTCGGCATCGTCGTCGGCGCACTCGCCGGCACCGCGAAGGGGCCGGTTGATGCCGCGCTGATGTGGCTGACAGACCTGTTCCTGTCGCTGCCGCAACTGCCGCTGCTGCTGCTGATCATCTATCTGTTCCGCGACTTCCTCAAAGGCTGGCTTGGCCCTGAAGGCGGCGTGTTCGTGCTGATCGTGCTCGTCATCGGCGGCTTCCGCTGGATGCCGGTGGCGCGCCTGGTACGCGCGCAGTTTCTGTCGCTGCGCGAGAAGGAGTTCGTCGAGGCGGCGCGCGCGCTCGGCGCGTCGAATCTGCGTCTCATCGTCCGCCACATCCTGCCGAACGCGCTCGGGCCGGTGATCGTGGCCGGCACGATCGACGTGGCCGCCGCGATCATCGCGGAATCGACCTTGTCGTTCCTCGGCCTCGGCTTCCCGCCGGACATTCCGACCTGGGGCCGGCTGCTGTTCGACGCCAAGGATTATCTCGACATCGCGCCGCATTGGGCGCTGTTCGCCGGCGGCGCGATCTTCCTCACGGTCATCGCGATCAACTTCATCGGCGACGGCCTGCGCGATGCGCTCGATCCGCGGAAGGTGATGTGATGGATGCTCGTGTCACGCCCCTCCTTGAGATCAAGGGGCTCAAGACCTATTTCAACTCCGACGAAGGTCAGGTTCAGGCCGTCGACGGCGTCGACATCACCATCAATCGCGGTGAGACCTTGTGCGTCGTCGGCGAGTCCGGCTCCGGCAAGACCGTCACCGCGATGTCGGTGCTGAAGCTGATCGCGATGCCGCCCGGCCGCATCGCCGGCGGTCAGATACTGTGGCAGGGGCGGGACCTCGTCCCGCTGCCGACCTCCGAGCTCAATCGCATCCGTGCCAGCGAGATCGCGATCGTGTTCCAGGAGCCGATGACCTCGCTCAACCCGGTTTACACGGTCGGTGACCAGATCGCCGAGGTGATCCGGCTGCATCAGGGGCTCTCGAAGAAGGCGGCGATGGACCGTGCGGCGGAGATGCTGGCGCTGGTGCAGATTCCCAATCCGCAGCGCCGCGTGCACGACTATCCGCATCATTTCTCCGGCGGCATGCGCCAGCGCGTGATGATCGCGATGGCGCTGTCGTGCAATCCAAAACTCCTGATCGCCGACGAGCCGACCACCGCGCTCGACGTGACGATCCAGGCGCAGATCCTCGACCTGCTGCTCGACATGAAGGAGCGGCTCGGCATGTCGATCATGCTGATCACGCACGCCATGGGCGTCGTGGCCGAGGTCGCCGAGCGCGTGGTCGTGATGTATGCGGGCCGCGTGGCCGAGGAGGCGCCGGTCGACAGGCTGTTCGCAAATCCCCGCCATCCCTACACCCAGGGCTTGATCCGTTCGATCCCGCGCATCGATCTCGCGGCGGTCAAGAAGAGCCGGCTGGAGAGCATTCCCGGCAGCGTGCCGAAGCTGGTTAATCCGCCGCAAGGCTGCCGCTTCGCCTCGCGCTGCCGCTTCGTCATCCCCGAGTGCAAGCTTGCGCAGCCGCCGCTGCGCGAGATCGAGCCCGGCCACAAGGTGGCGTGTATCCGCGCCGAAGAGACGTTGTCGTGATGACCGAAGCTGTCACTGCTCCCGTTGCCGCATCGGCGCCGCTGCTCACGGTGCGCAACCTGACCAAGGCGTTCCCGATCAAGGGCGGGCTCTTGAAACGCCAGATCGGCAGCGTCCGCGCGGTCGACGGCGTCAACTTCCATATCGAGCCGAGCGAGACATTCGGCCTGGTCGGCGAATCCGGCTGCGGCAAGTCGACCACGGGCCGCTGCGTGCTCAGGTTGATCGAGCCGAGCTCGGGCGAGTTGACCTTCGAGGGCAAGGACGTGATCTCGCTCTCGGGCGAGAGCCTGCGGGCGCTGCGCCGCGACATCCAGATCATCTTCCAGGACCCTTACGCCTCGCTCAACCCGCGCATGACCATCGGCGCCATCATCGGCGAAGCGCTGACGATCCACGGGCTGGCGTCCTCGCGCCAGCAATACGAAGAGCGCATCGTTCATCTGCTGGAGACCGTCGGCCTGCAGGCCGATCACATGACGCGCTATCCGCACGAATTCTCCGGCGGCCAGCGCCAGCGCATCGGCATCGCGCGCGCCATCGCGGTCGAGCCGAAGCTGATCATCTGCGACGAGCCGGTGTCGGCGCTCGACGTCTCGATCCAGGCCCAGGTCATCAATCTGCTCGAGGATTTGCAGCAGAAGTTCGGCATCGCCTATCTGTTCGTCGCGCACGACCTCTCGGTCGTCGAGCACATCAGCCGCCGTGTCGCCGTGATGTATCTCGGCCGCATCGTCGAGACCGCGCCGTCACGCCAGCTCTATTCGACGCCGAAGCATCCCTACACCGAGGCGCTGCTGTCGGCGGTCCCGATCCCCGACCCGAGCGTGAAGCGCAAGCGCGTCCGTTTGAAGGGCGAGGTGCCGAGCCCGATCAATCCGCCGTCCGGCTGCCACTTCCATACCCGCTGCCCGATCGCCAAGGACGTCTGCAGCAAGGAAGTACCGCCGCTCAAGGCCAGCGACGAGGGCCATCTCGTCGCCTGCCATTTTCGCTAACTGCGGGACGAAGCGCGCCACGGGTTTCGCATGCTCTTTCCACGCCGTCGTGGCCGGGCTTGTCCCGGCCATCCACGTCGGCCGGCATGCTGAGAACGACGTGGATGCCCGGGACAAGCCCGGGCATGACGGGGTAACTAACTGGCAGGACCGCTCGTTGGGAGAGCTCCGCATCTCAAACGCGATCGCGTTGCCTGTTGAGTCTCCGCGGATCACGCCGCCTGGCGTTCGGAAATGATGCCCGTCAGGCGCGCCGACTGCTCGGCGTTGAGCGTGAACTGCACCAGCGCGGTGCGATCGCCGACGCGGGTCACCGTGCCCGGCAGATCCGACACCATGCCCGTGATCGCAAGCGTCACCGGCGTGTTGACCGACAGCCGCACCGGGATCTGCTCGAGCAGCGCGCCGCCGAGCGACAGGTTCCGCACTGTGATGCCGATCGCCTCGCCATTCACCTGAAGCGTGCCGGGACGGTTGATGTTGAGCCGCGTCGACAGGCGGCGGTCGACATCGGAGGTCGAGGTCCGGATCACCCGGACCAGCTCGGTGCGGAGGCGCTGGACCTTTTCGGCGACGGTGCTCGATCCGTCGCGAATGTCGGTCGAACGACGGCCGGCTTCGCTGGCTTCGCGCGAGACCTCGGCGATCTGGCTGGCCACCTCGCGGGCCGCCGCCGAGGTCTCCTCGACGGTGCGCGAGATCTCCATGGTCACGCTGTTCTGCGCCTGGATCGCGTCGGCGATCCCGGACGACACCGCCTCGACGTTGCGGATGACCTCACCGATCGCGCCGATCGAGGTCACCGACGCGCGTGTCGACTCCTGGATCTCGGCGATCTGCTGCGCGATCTCGCTGGTGGCCTTTGCGGTCTGCTCGGCGAGCGACTTCACTTCGGAGGCGACCACCGCGAAGCCACGGCCGGCGTCACCGGCGCGCGCCGCTTCGATCGTCGCGTTCAGCGCGAGCAGGTTGGTCTGCCCCGCGATCTCGCTGATCAGGCTGGTGACGGCTCCCACCTTGTCGGCGGCTTCCGACAGTTTGGCGATCGTCGCCTGCGCCTCGGACGATGTCGCGACCGCCTTGCGGGTCAGCTCACGCGAGGAACTGACCTGGGCCGAGATCTGCGAGATCGAGGCCGCGAGTTGCGAGGACGCCTTGGCGACGGTCTGCGTGGTCGCGAGCGCCTGTTCGGCGGCAGCGGCGACGCTGCTCGAATTGCGCTCCAGCGTCAGCGCGCTATCCGTCATCGATTTCGCGTTCTTGGCCATGTGGCCGGTGCCGTCGGCAACCTCGCCGACCGCCGTGCTCGCCGCCTGCTCGACCGCTTCGGCCATTTCCTGCAGCGCCTTGCTCTTGACGCGCTCGGCGACTTGGCGCTGCTCGTCCTCGAGCATCGCGGTCTGCCGTGCCTTTTCCTCCGTCTTCAGCCGGAACTGTTCGATCGAACGCGCCATGTCGCCGAGCTCATCGCTGCGATTGAGGCCCGGCAGCTTGATATCGAAATTGCCGTGACCCAGCTCGTTCAACGCAGCGCCCATCGAGGCCAATGCCGCGGACATCCGGCGGGCGATGATCAGCGTGATCGACCCGATGACCAGCATCACCAGCAAGGCCGTGATGAAGACGCCGCGCTTGCTCTCCCACATCTGAGCTTCGAGATCGTCGACATAGACACCGGTGCCGATGATCCAGCCCCACGGCTCGAAGCCGGCGACATAGGACATCTTCGGCTGCGGCGCGTCCTTGCCGGGCTTCGGCCACATGTAGTCGACGACGCCGGCGCCCTGGCGCTTGACGACATCGACCATCTCCATGAACAGCCGCTTGCCGGTCGGATCCTTGTTGTCGGCAAGGCTCTGCCCGTTCAGCTCCGGCTTGATCGGATGCATGACCATCTTCGGAGCCATGTCGTTGATCCAGAAGTAGTCGCCGCTGCCGTAGCGCAGCTTGCCGATCCGCTCCGCCGCCTTTTTCTGCGCGAGCTCGGGCGCCACCTTGTCGCGCGCGATCGCATCATGTTCCTCGCGGGCGATGCTGAGGGCCGTCTGCGTCAGATGGACCAGCTCGCTCTGCCGCTGCTCCTTCAGGGAGCTTTCGAGATTCTGCGTCTGCGTGGCCGCGAGCCCGAGGAGTCCACAAAAGGACAGGCCGATGATCGCGTAGATGCGAAGCGCAAGAGAGAAACGCGGCTGAGCCATGGAGATACCGGGGCGCGAGAGGAGGGCTGATTGCGAACGACTTTAAGGAATCGCGGTTGATGCCCGGTTAAGTGCGCATGGTAGCATCATGCCGAATGGAGGTTGTCCGGCACGTAGTTCTACGGAATTTCAGGCCGACCCGACGGGTTGCTGGATGGATGCGTGATGCGGCCCCGTTCTATCAATTGCGCGTTGGCCTGATGACTTCGGGCGCGGCGTCGTCCTGCAGCCTTGCCACGAGATGAGCGCGGCGCGTCAGCACGGCGCGCTGATTGATATAACCCTTGTCGGTGATCTCGCCGGCATCGAGCGAGGGTGGTTCGGCCATCAGCAGCGCACGCGCGGCGTAGCGTGACGAGCCGACTGCCTCGGCGCGTAGTTTGGCAAGCCCCTGTGCGACGGCCTCGCGCACCGACGCGTGTCCCAGGATGTCGCCGGCTGTCGCGCTGTCTGTAAGGCCGGCGTGGGTACGACAGGCGGCGATGTTGGGCACGATCAGGAAATGGACTTCGTCGGTGCCGTGTCCGGCGATGACGATGTCCTGCGCCAGCGGCGCCAGTGCCGCGATGCCGGCGACACGCAGCGCGCCGACATTGACCCAGGTGCCGGAGCTGAGCTTGAAATCCTCGGTGATGCGGCCGTCGAAGAACAGGCCGCGCTCGGGGTGATCGGGATCGGCGAGCTTCACGGCATCGCCGATCTTGTAGAAGCCCTCTTCGTCGAAGGCGGCGGCGGTGATGTCCGGCGCCTTCCAATAGCCCGGCATGACGTTCGATCCGCGTATGCGCACCTCGAGCTTCTCGCCCGCTGGCACCAGCTTGAGCTCCGTGCCGGGGATCGGCACGCCGATATTGCCAGCGCGCTCGGCGAAGAAGTGGCAGTCGGTCGCCAGCGGCGAGGTCTCGGTGGCGCCCCAGGCCGAGACCAGCGGGGCGGGACGGCCGATCGTGGCCCGGCTCATCTCGTTGAGCGCGTCCCAAAGATTCTGCGGCAGCGCCGCCGCGGCATAGAGGATGCAGCGCACGCCCGAGAAGAATTTCTGCCGCAGCGTGTCGTCCGCCCTGAGCGCCGTGACCAGCATGTCGAAGCCGCGCGGAACGTTGAAGTAGATCGTCGGCACGATACTGCGCAGATTCGCAAGCGAGGTCTCGAACAGGCCGGGCGCGGGCTTGCCGCCGTCGATGTAGATCGAGCCGCCGTGGGCGAGCACCAGGTTGAAGTTGTGGTTGGCGCCGAAGGTGTGGCTCCAGGGCAGCCAGTCGACGATGACAGGGCCGCCTTCGACCTCGCGCAGAAAGGTCCAGAGCTGGCCCTTGGCCTGCTGGCTCATCGTCAGCATCCGATGCGTGTTGATCACGGCTTTGGGCTGTCCGGTCGAACCCGAGGTGAACAGCAGCTTTGCGATCGTGTCGGGCGTCACCGCGGCAAAGGCGCTCTCCACCTCGGGGCCCGGCTTCGTCGCAAGCACGCTCTGCAACGCGACAGCGCTCGTCCCGCCGCCGTCGCCGGCGATGATCGTCGCGTGATGCAGGCCCTCGATGGCCGCCAGCGCCCGGGCAAACGGCTCGCGCTGCGCGACGAAGATGGCGCCGGGATCGAGCAGCCGGATCATCGCGCGCAGCTTCTCGTGATCCGTCGACATCAGCGAATAGGCCGGCGAGATCGCGCAGACGGGAATGCCGACATGCTGCGCGGCGAGCGCCAGCACGGCATGCGCGATGCTGTTGTCGGAGAGGATCGCGAGCGGACGGTCGGGGCCGAGCCCCTGCGTCAGCATCCAGGACGCGGCCGCGCGCACCTGCGCGAGCGTCTCGCCATAGGTGATCCAGGTCCAGCTGTCGCCGCGGCGCTCGGCCAGGAAGGTGCGGTCGGGATAATGGCGGCCCCAATGCTCCAGCCACTCGCCGGTGCAGCGCACCGTCGGCAGCAGCGGCATGCGCGAGCGCAGGATGATCGCGCCGTCGTCGCGTTTCAACGCCTCGATCGATGGCGCCGCGAACATCGCCGGTGCGGCGGCGCGGCGCGCTTCGGCTTCAGCCATGGCGCACCTCCGCGCGGTGGTCGGTCATCCATGGAGAGCGCGCGACGGCAAGGGGAGATGCGGCGCGGCCCCTGCCGCGATCAGCTGCATTGCGCCGCCGCATTGCCGTCGCAATGCAGGCAGCCGTCGCCATCGATGCCGGCATGACCGTTCCCCTCCCATCTGTATTTGTTGGACGCGAGACTAACAGAATAGTTGTGGTTTGCAATTATTGTGGATGTGACCAATTGCGGCGGCTTGTGCGCAAGAGTGCAGCGGTCTACGCAGGAATGCCCCATGTCAGCGAGCCCCTGATGTCCAAGAGCGCGAGTGCCGGAGCGCACAAAGATGGAGCCAGGCAGGACGCCGAAATCCGTCTCGGTGAGCTCGAGAAACATCTCGGCTATTTCGTCCGCCGCCTGCAGCACTGGATCTTCCGCGACGTCAAT
This sequence comes from Bradyrhizobium sp. HKCCYLR20261, assembly GCF_051168435.1. NCBI lineage: Bacteria > Pseudomonadati > Pseudomonadota > Alphaproteobacteria > Hyphomicrobiales > Nitrobacteraceae > Bradyrhizobium > Bradyrhizobium sp. HKCCYLR20261. The sequence continues at coordinate 447,414 of NZ_JBNPUZ010000001.1, read as the reverse complement.
GCCGCGCTGGCGGCAATCGACCTCGATGTCATCGGCTATTCGATCCTGGAGACGATCGCCGCCAACCGAGGCGCCACGCAGATCGCGATCGCGGGGGCGCTCGGTATCGAGCGCGCGCGCATGGTCGGGCTGCTCGACGGCCTGCAGCGGGCCGGACTGATCGTGCGCGAGCGCGCCGAGCACGACCGCCGGGCCCACGCGCTCGGCCTGACGCCGCACGGCCGCATGATGCTGAAGAAGGCCAATGCGGCCGTTGCCGCGCATGAGAAGCGGGTGGCGCGGCGGCTCGGCGCGGAGAACTACCGCCGCGCGCTCGCGGCGCTGTCGCGGTTCGAATCCGACTAGACTCGTCGCGGATGGCACTGCCGTGAGCCTCCTGTCGCACCAGGACGCATCGGCCACACGCAGCCGGCACGCGAACGCGGTACTGCGGTAAGTCTACCTCAAGCAATCGAAAAGAAAAGATACATCCTGGGGATGTCGGGCGGCCGGACCTGTCTCGCGCCGGCCGCGGCCGATGAGCGGATCAGCTCGCCGCTTCCAGCCGCTCTTCCGTCAGCAGCCGCATGGCGGCGTCGGCGTCCATCGGCTCGCCGAAGGCGTAGCCCTGGGCGTATTCGCAACCGAGCTGGTAGAGCTCGACGGCATCGGAGTCCGACTCCGCGCCTTCCGCCACGACGTCCATGCCGAGATCGTGCGCCAGCGCGATGATCGACTTCAGAATCACCGGCCGAGTGCCGCGCGCGGTGGTGCGGACGAAGGACTGGTCGATCTTCAAGGTGTCGAACGGGAAACGCTGCAGATAGGCGAGCGACGAGTGGCCGGTGCCGAAATCGTCGATCGAGAGGCCGACGCCGAGCTCGCGGATGCGCGCCAGCATCTGCGCGGCGTGCTCGGGGTTCTCCATCACCAGTGACTCCGTCAGCTCGATCTTGAGCGAGCCGCGCGCCACCGATGAGCGCGCCAGCACCGAGCGGATGTCGTGGATCAGGTCGTGGCGGAGCAGCTGGCGCGACGAGACGTTGACGCTGGCAAAAATCGGTTCGCGCAGCCGCGTCGCGCGCTGCCATACCGAGAGCTGCCGCGCGGTCTGGTCGAGCACGAAGGTGCCGAGATCGACGATCAGGCCGATCTCCTCGGCGATGGTGATGAACTCGATCGGCGACATCCGGCCGAGCTTCGGATGATCCCAGCGCGCCAAAGCCTCGAAGCCGGCGATCGAGCGATCCTCGAGCCGCACGATCGGCTGGTAGAGGATCGTGATCTCCTGGCGCTCGATCGAACGGCGCAGCTCGCTCTCGAGCGTCAGCCGGTCGTTCTTGCGCGCGCGCATCGCCGGCTTGTAGACGTCGATGCGGTCGCCGCCGATGCGCTTGGAGTGATACATCGCAAGCTCGGCATCCTTGATGATGTCCTCCGACAGTTGCGTCTGTGGATCGGACAGAGCGAGCCCGATCGACGCCGTCAGGAAGATCTCGCGCTCGTTGAAGGCGATCGGCGCGCGGATGGTCTTGCGGATGGTCTCGGCGAAGGCGGTGATGCGGGCGGGGTCCTGCTCCGACAGCAGGATCAGGCCGAACTGATCGCCGGCGAGCCGCGCCAGCGTGTCCTGGGGCTTGAGGATGCGCGACAGCCGCCGCGCCAAGGTCAGCAGGATGGAGTCGCCGACCGCGATGCCGACGGAATCGTTGACCTGCTTGAAGCGGTCGAGATCGATCACCATCAGGGTCGGCCGCAGGGTCGGCATCGTCTTGGCGAAATTGGCCACCGCGGCGAGACGGTCGATGAACAGCTTGCGGTTGGGCAGGCCGGTCAGATTGTCATGCACGCTGTCGTGGAGCAGGCGCTCCTCGGCATTCTTGAACTCGGTCACATCGGTGAGGGTGCCGACGACGCGCGACACCTCGCCGTCGGAGCCGACCACCGGGCGCGCCTTCAGCGCGAACCACATGAAATGCCCATCGGGCGTGCGCAGGCGAAAATCCTGGACGAGGCGGCCGCGGCGCTGGTCGAGCACGCTGTCGAGCGCGGCGCGGAAGCGGTCCTGGTCGAGCGGATGCAGCACCTCGAGCCATTTCGCGGCGGGCCCTTCGAGCGTACCGCGCTTCAGCCCGAGCAGGCTCTCGGTCTCCGGGCTGGTGAACACCTTGTCGGCGGAGACGTCCCAGTCCCAGATCAAATCGCCGGAACCGGCCAGCGCCAGCGCGCGGCGCTCGACGTCGGAGACGATGCCGGTGGTGGCGCCGCCGCCGGCGAAGGCGTGCTGCATCACGGTGAAGCCGATCAGCATCACGATGAGCACGAGGCCGCCGAGCAAAGCGGGGCCGACGATGTCGTTTGTGACCTGGCCCGCGACCGTCATGCCGGCGGCCGCAACCCAGACCGTCAGCAGGAACCAGGTCGGGATCAGCAGCACCGCGCGATCGAAGCCGTGGCTGGAGAGATAGACGATCAGCGCGAAGCCGAGCACGGCGATCAGGAGCAGCGACATCCGCGCGATGCCCGAGGCCACCGCCGGATCGAACAGCGCGACCGCGACCAGCGACCCTAAGAAGAACAGCCAGCCCAGCGTGATGTGCGAGTAGCGAACGTGCCAGCGCGAGAGGTTCAAATAGGCGAACAAAAACACCAGCAAGGTCGCGGCGAGGATCGCCTCGCCGGCCGCGCGCCACACGCGCTCGGCATTGTTCGACATGTCCAGGACCTTGCCCCAGAAGCCGAAGTCGACGCCGATATACACCAGCACCGCCCAGGCCAGCGCCGCGGCGGCCGGAAACATGATGCTGCCCTTGACCACGAACAGGATCGTGAGCACGAGGGCGAGAAGGCCGGAGATGCCGATCACGATGCCCTGGTACAAGGTGAACGAGTTCACCTTGTCCTTGTAGGCCTCGGGCTCCCACAGATAGAGCTGCGGCAGCTTGTCGGTGCGTAATTCGGCCACGAAGGTGACGACCGAGCCGGGATCGAGCGTGACGCGGAAGACGTCGGCGGTCGGGCTCTCCTGCCGCTCCGGCAGGTCGCCGATCGAGGGCGTGATGGTGGCGATGCGCGACAGGCCGAGATCAGGCCAGAACACGCCGGAGCCGACCACGCGGTAATGCGGCGCCACGATCAGGCGGTCGAGCTGGTCGTCGGTATTGTTGGCGAGCGCGAACACGATCCAGTGCTGGCCGCCCTCGCGGGCGCGCACCTCGATGCGGCGGACGATGCCGTCGGTACCCGGCGCGGTCGAGACCTGGATGCGGTCGTTTTCGCTGCGCTGATGATCGAGGATGCCGGTGAGGTCGATGGCAGGCGCGTCGCTGCGAACGCTGACGGCGTCAACGGCCCGCGCGGCGGTAACGGCACCACACATCACGAGACCCAGCGCCAGTGACGCAAGGCACCTGATCAGACGCAATGTCAAATCTCCGCGTTCGACACCAACTCAGAGCGCAACAAGCCAATTCGAAAGACGTCGTCGCAGGCGAATGGAGCCGTTCCAGGCACGGTTCAGATGTGCGCGATCATTGGCACGAAAGCGAGGAAAATCAAAGAGTTTCCAAACACGCTCTGTTTAGACCGCGCCTAGATTTCCAACACAATTTTGCCAATATGTTGGCTCGTCTCCATGCGTGCATGCGCTTTTGCTGCATCCACCAGTGGAAAGGTCGAGTCCATCAGCGGCTTGATGCGGCCTTCACGCAGGAACGGCATCACCTTGGCCTCGATCGCGGCCACCATTGCCGCCTTATCGGCATTGCTGCGCGGCCGCAGGGTCGAGCCGGTGTGGGTGAGACGTTTCACCATCAACTTGACGAAGTTGACGGTCGCCTTGGGACTGCCCAGGAAGGCGATCTGCACGATCCGGCCATCGGTCGCGGCCACGTCGTAGTTGCGCTCGATGTAGTCGCCGCCGACCATATCGAGGATGACGTTGGCGCCCTTGCCACCGGTGGCTTCCTTCACCACGGCGACGAAGTCTTCCGTCTTGTAGTTGATGGCGCGGTCGGCGCCGAGCTTGACGCAGGCGTCCGCCTTGTCCTGCGAGCCGACGGTGACCAGCACCTTGGCGCCGAACGCCTTGGCGAGCTGGATCGCCATCGTGCCGATGCCGGAGGAGCCGCCATGCACGAGCAGGGTCTCGCCGTCCTTCAGGGCGCCGCGCTCGAACACGTTGTGCCAGACCGTCATCAGGGTCTCGGGCAGGGCTCCGGCCTCCAGAATCGACAGCGCGGGTGGTACCGCCATGGCCTGAGCGTCCTGCGCGATGCAATATTCAGCGTAGCCGCCGCCGGCGACCAGCGACATCACGGTGTCGCCGAGCTTGTGCCGGACAGCGCCTTCGCCGAGCGCCACGACTTCGCCGGCGACCTCCAGGCCCGGCAGGTCGCTGGCACCGGGCGGCGGCGGGTAGCTGCCGGAGCGCTGCGCGACGTCGGGCCGGTTCACACCTGCGGCTTTGACCTTGATCAGGATCTCGCCGGGGCCGGGCTTCGGAACCGGCCGCGTCTCCGGCTTCAGCACCTCGGGTCCGCCGGGCTGGCTGATGGCGACCACGGTCATTTGCGCAGGCAGCTGTTCCATGAGAAATCCTCGGAAGGCGATGAAGCGTGTGCTGCGGCGTGCTTAAGCCAGCCGGGGCATGGCTGGCAACCGGGAGAGGACCAGATGGCAAATGACGATGACGACCGGCCGAAAAAGGCCGTTTCGCACGAGATCGGGCAGGATCTGTCGATGCTCTCGGTCGAGGAGCTGACCAGCCGGGTGGCGCTGCTGCGCGGGGAGATCGAACGGATCGAGCAGGCGGTCGCCAGGAAGCGTGCCTCGCGCGACGCAGCCGCCAGCATCTTCAAATCGTAAGGCAGTCGCCACGTAGAAACACGGTCGGCCAGTGGCCGACATGGCTAACGAAGTTTGAAAAATTTTCGCCATTTACGGTTGATTAAGCTTTCGGGTTTACAACCGGAACTGTCCTCGTTTGGACACCGAGTGGCTCCTGTCCACTCTGTTTGACGCCTCCCTGTTATCAACTTCAAAGCCGCCGGCAACGGCGGCTCTTTTTTTGCGCGCTCGCGATCGGCCCGTCGCGGATGCTCGGCCGGCGCGCCTGGAACGATGCCCAGACGCCGTGCTTGAAGAACGTCGCTTGCGCGAGCAGCGGCAGGACCGAGCTAACAATCCTGTGCAGCGCAATGTGGATGATGAGGATCGTCCGGTTACCGCAAACTATTGCCGCGATCATGTCTGCTAATAGCGCAAGCGCAGCAAATCGGCCTGATCAGCCGCATCACAGCTGCAAGTGGTACGAGGGCACGGCATGTCCCACGCCGTGGAAACCATAAACGGCGTTGCTGCTGGACTCTCGAAAGCGGCCGCGCAATGATTTGTTCATCATACCGGCGCGGTTGCCGGATTGCGTAACCAGTCGCGTTTAAGAGGCGTTAACCATGTCGGACCGTTTGCTGGGCGATGGCGCTCTTGTTCAGTTCAATGAGCGGCTCACCAACTCAGCTGCATTCGGCGCGCTGTTCCGGGAAGGCATGGATCTGGTCGAGGAGACCGCTGCCTATCTCGACGGTGACGGCCGCAACGAGGCCAAGGCGCTCGACCGCGCCGTCAGCCTGACCTACGCGACGGAGAGCATGCGGCTCACCACGCGGCTGATGCAACTCGCTTCATGGCTGCTTCTTCACCGCGCGGTGAAGGAGGGCGAGATGACCCTGAGCCAGGCCAACCGCGAAAAGACCAAGGTCAAGCTGACCGCCGCCGATCCGGGCCCGGACGATATGCTGGAGAAGCTGCCGCAGCAGCTGCAGGACCTGATCGCTCGCTCGATGAGCCTGCAGACCCGGGTCCGCCGCCTGGACTCGACCATCCATTCGCCGCCGCCGGACCAGAGCGCGATCGGCAATCCGCTGGTGCCGCATCTGAACCGGCTGAAGGCCGCTTTCGAGCAGTAAGCCCGGCTCCGGGCGGCTTGGTCGATCCGGGCCGCTCCTCCCGATCCGCCAGCGGACCAGAAACAAAAACGCCCCCGTTTCCGGGGGCGTTTTGCTGTCTGCCATCCGTCGGGCGGGGGCCAAAGGCCGGCGCCACGGCGCAAGGATCAATCCTTCTTGAGGAAGCCCTGGAACTTCTTCTGGAAGCGCGAGACGCGGCCGCCGCGGTCCATGATCTGCTGGGTGCCGCCGGTCCAGGCCGGGTGCGACTTCGGGTCGATGTCGAGGTTGAGCTTGTCGCCCTCTTTGCCCCAGGTCGAGCGGGTCTGGTACTCGGTGCCGTCGGTCATCACGACCGTAATCGTATGATAATTCGGGTGAATGTCGGCTTTCATGGCTTCATCCTAGGGCAATGCGAAGACATGACCTCGCGCGGCCGCGCCTGATCCTGTCGTCACTGAAGGGGGACAATTGGCGCGCTCTATAGCCCAAGGTCCCGCCCAAAACAAGCCAAGCTCATGGATGAGCACCTTGGTACGTTTCCGGATTTGCAAACTCCGGCCCGGAAGGCCTATCTGGACGAAGAACCGGTATTTGGAAGAATTCTCAGGTGGCCCATGAGCGCAGTGGAACGGCTTGACGAACGGCATAATGCTGCCGGGCAGGATCCGGTCGGAGATGCCGTCGCGGCCGTCGAGGCGCTGGCCGAACCGGCAAGCCCGGTCCGTCGCTCCAAGCTGCGACCGCTGCTCGCGCTCGCCCCCTATATCATGCGCTATCGGGGCCGCGCCGTGCTGGCGCTGATCGCGCTGACGGTTGCCGCGCTGACCACGCTCCTGGTGCCGGTCGCCGTCCGCCGTATGATCGACTTCGGGTTCACGCCGAAGGGCATCGAGCTGATCAACAGCTACTTCAGCGTCATGATCGCTGTGGTGGCCGTGCTCGCGGTGGCGAGTGCCGCCCGCTACTACCTCGTGATGACGATCGGCGAGCGCATCGTCGCCGACATCCGCCGGGACGTGTTCGCGCATCTGATGTCGCTGTCGCCGTCCTTCTTCGATTCCGCGCGCTCCGGCGAGCTGGTCTCGCGCCTGACGGCCGACACCACGCAGATCAAATCGGCGGCCGGCGCGTCGGTGTCGATCGCGCTGCGCAATCTGCTGCTGTTTCTCGGTGCGACCGGGATGATGGTGTTCACCAGCCCGAAATTGTCACTGTTCGTGCTGCTGGCGATCCCGCTGATCGTGCTGCCGCTGGTCGCTTTCGGCCGCTGGGTGCGTCGGCTGTCGCGCAACGCGCAGGACACGCTCGCCGATGCCTCGGCCTATGCCTCGGAGCTGGTCGGCGCGATCAGGACGGTGCAGGCCTATACCAGCGAGAAGCTCGCGGCGGGGCGTTTCGGCGGTGAGGTCGAGCAGGCCTATGAGGCCGCCCGCGTCTCGACCCAGGCGCGCGGCGTGCTGACCGCGATCATCATCTTCATCGTGTTCTCCAGCGTCGTCGCGATCCTCTGGGTCGGCTCGCACGACGTGCTGACCGGCAATATCAGCGCCGGCCGGCTCGGCCAGTTCGTGCTGTACGCGGCGTTCGCTGCCGCCGGCCTCGGCCAGCTCTCGGAAGTCTGGGGCGAGGTTTCCGCCGCTTCGGGCGCGGCCGAGCGCCTGTTCGAGTTGCTGCACGTGCAGCCCGAGATCAAGCCGCCGGCGCGCCCGCTCGCGCTGCCGGAGCCGGCGCGCGGCGACATCGGCTTCGACCATGTCAGTTTCGCCTATCCGAGCCGTCCCGACGTCCGCGTGCTCGAGGAGGTCTCGTTCTCCATCCGCGCCGGCGAGAAGGTCGCGATCGTCGGTCCGTCCGGCGCCGGCAAGAGCACGCTGTTTCATCTGCTGCTGCGGTTCTACGATCCGGCCTCGGGCTCGATCTCCGTCGACGGTGTGCCGGTGCGCGCCGCCGACCCGCGCAAGGTGCGCGAGCGCATGGCGCTGGTGCCGCAGGAGTCCGTCGTGTTCGCGGCGAGCGCGCGCGAGAACATCCGCTTCGGCCGGCCCGAGGCGAGCGACGCCGAGGTCGAGCGCGCCGCCGATCTGGCTCATGCCAGCGAGTTCATCCGCCGCCTGCCGGAAGGCTTCGACACCCCGCTCGGCGAACGTGGCGTGACGCTGTCGGGCGGCCAGCGTCAGCGTATCGCGATCGCGCGCGCGATCCTGCGCGATGCGCCGCTGCTGCTGCTGGACGAGGCGACCTCGGCACTCGACGCCGAAAGCGAGACCCTGGTGCAGACCGCGCTCGAAGGCCTGATGAAGGACCGCACCACGCTGGTGATCGCGCATCGCCTCGCGACCGTCCTGTCCTGCGATCGCATCCTGGTCATGGACCGCGGCCGCATCGTCGAGCAGGGCACGCATACGTCGCTGGTGGCGGCGAACGGACTCTACGCGCGTCTGGCGCGGCTGCAATTCGAGGGCGTGTAGTTTCGGCCACATTGTGGGCGGCCGGCAACACTGCGAATTTGCGTCGCAGACCCTGCAACTTTTCTTCGGCCTTGTACGTTCCCTGCGCGAAACTTCACGGCGCCATTCATGCTGTGGCGCCTACCGCACAGGATGAATGACCATGCCCTATCGCCGCGGCAGCTTTGCCCTCACGCCCCCGTCGTTCGTGATCTTCGCCATCGCACTGGTGCTCGCGCTCGTCGCGATGCTCGCGCACTACATGCACGCCTCGGTGCCGCTGCTGTCGGCAGCCCACGCCTTCGACGCGCTCGCGATCGCGTTCGTGGTGCTGACGGTGGGCGTGCTGTTTCGGGGCGTGTAGTTGCCGGTAGCTGCACTCTCGGTGTCGTCCCGGCGAACGCCGGGACCCATCACCCCGGTCGAATTGTTTGGTAGGAGAACCTCGCCACATCGTTCTCCGCAACAACTCTGCTGCGGAGTATGGGTCCCGGATCTGCCCTCGCTACGCTCGGTTGTCCGGGACGACAGCTGTGGGTGTTGCTGCGTCCCGGGCTAACGAGCCTCCGGCGTCCACGCCATGCACAGTACGGGCCGGCCGGAGGTCGGATTAACGTCCTCCCCGGCCTCGACGAAGCCGCTGCGCTTGTAGAAGCGGATGGCGCGGGTGTTGTCCTTGTTCACCAGCAGGGTGATTCCGCCAGGGGATCGCTGCTTGGCGGCGTCAACAAGCTGCGTCGCCAGCGGCGAGCCCCAATGCTGCGGTGACACCACGAGCTGATCCAGATATCCCATCGCGTCGATCGTGACGAAGCCGGCGAGCGTGCCCGCCGCCTCGGCGACGATCACCTCGGCCTTCGGCACCAGCTCGCTCCGCCAGCGCTCGCGCCACCACGGCACCCGCGCGGCGAAGTCGATCGCGGGGTAGGCGAGCTGCCACGTCTGCTGCCACAGCGCGATCGCCGCGTCCTCGTCCTCGGCGCGATAAGCCCGCAGGGTGAAGCTCGACGTCACCGCTCCGTCAGCTTCAGTTCGATGCGGCGGTTGCGGCGGAAGGCATCCTCGGTGTTCGCCGCATCCAGCGGCTGGAATTCGGCGAAGCCGGCGGCGACGAGGCGCTGGGCGGGGACGCCGAGCGAGATCATATATTGCACCACGGAGATCGCGCGCGCCGAGGACAGCTCCCAGTTCGACTTGAACACCGGGCTGTTAATCGGCCTGACGTCGGTGTGACCGTCGACGCGCAGCACCCAGGAGATCTCGGCGGGGATCTGCTTGTCGAGATCGATCAGCGCCGTCGCCACCGAGTTCAGCTCCTGCTGGCCCTCGGGCAAGAGCGTTGCCTGTCCGGTGTCGAAGAACACCTCGGACTGGAACACGAAGCGGTCGCCGACGACGCGGATATCGGGACGGTTGCCGAGGATGGCGCGCAGCCGGCCGAAGAACTCGGAACGGTAGCGCGTCAGCTCCTGCACGCGCTGCGCCAGCGCGACGTTGAGCCGCGAGCCGAGATCGGCGATGCGGTTCTGCGATTCCTTGTCGCGCTTCTCGGAGGCGTCGAGTGCGTCCTCCAGCGCGGCGAGCTGGCGGCGCAGCGCGCTGATCTGCTGGTTCAGCACCTCGATCTGCGCCAGCGCCCGCGCCGTGACCTGCTTCTCGGAGTCGAGCGCGCGGTTGAGCTCGTTGGCGCGGCCGGTCGCATTGCTGCCTGCGTTGGCAAGGCCGTCGTACAGGCTCTTGACCCGGTCGCGCTCGGCCTCGGCGCTGGACAGCCCGGCGCGCAGCTGTGCGACCTGGTCGTCCAGCGACAGCTTGCCGAGCTTCTCCAGCGAGAGCATCTCGTTGAGCTGGGCGATCTTGGCGTTGAGCTGCTCCAGGGCCTTGTCCTTGCCGGTGACCTCCTGCGACAGGAAGAACTGCACCACCAGGAAGACGGTCAGCAGGAACACGATCGACAGCACGAGCGTCGACAGCGCGTCGACGAAGCCCGGCCAGTAGTTCAGGCCGGAGTCGCCCCGGCGGGTACGGGCAAGCGCCATTCAGCGTCTCCTCAAGTCACTCGAAGCCAGCGCGGCGGACGCGCTAGCTCTTCTCCGTCTGCCGGGCCAGCCGCTCCAAGAGCCGCTTGATCTCGCGGTTCTGCTCGCCCTGGCCGTCGGCCCATTCGCGGATCATCTGCTGCTCGGTGCGCATATGCGCGACCAGGCCCTGGATCGCCTCGGCGAGGTTGGCCATGGCGGCGGTGGCGCCGCGGTTGGAGCCTTCCTCCATCGCCGTGCGCAGCCGCTCGATCGCCACCGAGAGGTCGGCGCCGGTGTCGCCGGTGCCGCCATATTCCCGCACCGTGCCGGCGAGCCAGTCCTCCAGGTCGGTATAGAATCGGTTCTGCGCCTGGCTGGACTGCAAATCGAGGAAGCCCAGGATCAGCGATCCGGCGAGGCCGAACAGCGAGGACGAGAACGAAATGCCCATGCCGCTGAGCGGCGCGGCGAGGCCGCCCTTCAGCGTGTCGAACAGCGCGCCGGCATCGCCGCCGACCTTGAGCCCGTCAATGACCTTGCCGACCGAGCCCACGGTCTCGATCAGGCCCCAGAAGGTGCCGAGCAGGCCGAGAAACACCAGCAGTCCGGTCATGTAGCGGGAGATGTCGCGGGCCTCGTCGAGGCGGGTGGCGATGGAGTCGAGCAGATGCCGCATGGTCTGCTGCGAGATCGACATCCGCCCGGTGCGCTCGCGGCCGAGGATGGCGGCCATGGGGGCCAGCAGGGTCGGGTGGCGGTGCACCGCCAGGCCGGGATCGGCAATGCGGAAATTATTCACCCAGGAGACTTCCGGATAGAGCCGGATCACCTGGCGGAACGCCAGGATGACGCCGATCAGCAGCACCGCTCCGATCAGCGCGTTCAGCCCGGGATTGGCGAAGAACGCCATGATGATCTGCTTGTAGAGCACGACGCCGACCAGGGCGCACAGCACCAGGAAGACCAGCATCCGCACCAGGAAGATCCGGGGCGTGGACAGTTTGGTCGGTTCGACGTCCATCGCGGAGCGGGAAGGGGAGCCTTGAGGCATTGTCGATGACATCCGTTGCGGGGGGACCGGTCCCGAAAATCCACTATGGCACAGCAGCGGCGGGAGAAAAGCCGCGATCGGCGCAATCCCCGTCCCCTGCGCGGAACTTTGGCTGAAACCGGCGGGCGTCCGCGGCGTAGTTAGTCCCGTGGTTCATATCTAGCGGGAACGCCCTGGCTTTGTCATGACCGTCGTTGATTATCTGCTGGCGCTCCTGGCCATGGCCGTGGCGATGTCGGTGCTGATGAGCCTGGCCTGGGTGGTGCAGCAGCGCACCGGGAATTCCGGCTGGGTTGACACGATCTGGACATTTTCCGTCGGATTGGTGGGCGCCGTCGGCGCCATCTGGCCGGCGGGCGGGGCGACACCCCACGCGCGGCAATGGCTGGTCGCGATCCTGGTGGCGGTCTGGTCGCTGCGGCTGGGTGGCCATGTCGCGGTGCGCAGCCGCGGCATCACCGACGATCCGCGCTACGCGGAGTTCGCCCGGCAATGGGGCGAGGCGGCGCCGCGGCGGATGTTCGTGTTCCTGCAGCAGCAGGCCTGGGGCGCGATTCCCCTGGTGTTCGCGATGTTCGTCGCCGCCCATGCCCCGGCCCCCGAGCTGCGCTTGCAAGACTATCTCGGCATCCTCGTGCTGTTCACCGGCATCGCCGGCGAGGGGCTGGCCGACGCCCAATTGAAGGCGTTCCGCACCGATCCGGCCAACAAGGGCAAGGTCTGCGATGCCGGCCTGTGGCGCTGGTCGCGCCATCCCAACTACTTTTTCGAGTGGGTGTGCTGGCTCGCTTACCCCGTCATTGCGTTGTCACCTGACAACCCCTGGGGGCTCGCCAGCCTGCTGGCCCCGCTGCTGATGTACTACATCCTGGTCCACGTCACCGGCATCCCGCCGCTGGAGGAACAGATGCTGCGCTCGCGCGGCGACCGCTACCGGGCCTATCAGGCGCGCACCAGCGCCTTCTTTCCTCTCCCGCCGAACCCCGCCGGCAAGTAACGGAGCCACCGCATGAGCTTCATCTCGACCATCATCGGCGCTGCCGAGCGCGTGCCGCTCCCCGACGCCGTGATCCGCGCCGCGATCTACGAACTCTGCGCGCGCACGGCCACACGGCTCGCAGGGCCGCAGGCGATGGGCGATGCGGAGTTCGCCCGCCTGCTGACGACGCGCCCGGTCGCCGAGCATACGGATGCGGCGAATGCCCAGCACTACGAGGTGCCGGCGGCGTTCTTCGCCCGCGTGCTCGGTCCCAACCGCAAATACTCCTGCTGCTTCTACAAGGAGCCGGTCTCAACTCTCCAGGAGGCCGAGGAGGAGGCGCTGCGGCAGACGGTGGCCAATGCCGATCTGCAGGACGGCCAGAGCATTCTCGAGCTCGGCTGCGGCTGGGGCTCGCTGTCGCTGTTCATGGCCCGCCAGTTCCCGCATGCGAAGATCACGGCGGTGTCGAACTCGCACTCGCAGCGCCGCGCGATCGAGGAGATGGCGCAGGCTCGCGGTCTGCTCAATCTGCGCGTCATCACCGCCGACATGAACCAATTCGCGCCCGACGGGCGCTTCGACCGTGTCGTCTCGGTCGAGATGTTCGAGCACATGATGAACTGGCGCGAGCTGCTGTCGCGGGTCAGGTCATGGCTGGTTCCGGACGGTCGGCTGTTCATGCACATCTTTACCCATCGCTCCGGCTCCTATCTGTTCGATCGCAACGATCGCGAGGATTGGATCGCACAGCACTTCTTCACCGGCGGCATCATGCCGAGCCACACCTTGATCCGGCAGTTCGACGATCTGTTCGCGGTCGAGAAGGAGTGGTGCTGGAGCGGCACGCATTATCAGCGCACGGCCAGGGACTGGCTCGCCAATTTCGACGCCGACCGCGATCGCATCTTCGAGGTGCTGCAGCCGGTCTATGGCGACGACACCGCCTTGTGGATGCGCCGCTGGCGCTGGTTCTTTCTCGCTACCGCGGGCCTGTTCGGTCACGACGAAGGCCGCGAATGGGGCATCAGCCATTACCGCCTGCAGCCGGTGACCTGATCCGGGAACCAGCGGCCCCCGCGCGGGATTCGCGTTTCGCTGTGCGGAACCTGTGGAACTCTCACGCCACAATGCGCTCACAATTGAGTGAGTCGTCAAAACACGTAGTTAATCAGTCCCTTAGTGGATGTGACATACAGCCGCCCGACTGCTGCATTGCGTCGCAGCAGCGCGCTTTTATGGTGCGGCCACGCTCGGCACCAGAATGGCGCCATCACCCGGTCATCCGGTCGACTGTTTTCAAACATGATCGAGGGGGCACCACCGTCCATGTCTCGTTTTCGCGCGCCGCTGCTCGGCACTGCATTGATCCTCGTCGCGGCCATGCCGCTCGCCGGCTGCAACGAAACCACGCCCGCTCAGGCGTCCACCAACGAACAGGTCACCGTTCCCGACGTCGGCATCATCACCGTTGAGCAGAAGGCGCGCGCGATCGTGCGCGAGCTGCCGGGCCGCATCGCGCCGACCCGCGTCTCCGACGTGCGGCCGCGCGTCTCCGGCATCATCGTCGAGCGGCTGTTCCGCCAGGGCAGCGAGGTCAAGGCCGGCGATCCGCTGTATCGCCTCGATCAAAAGCCGTTCGAGGTCGAGATCATGTCGAGCCGCGCCGCGCTCGCCAAGGCCGAGGCGGTGCACGAGCGCGCGGTGCAGCAGGCCAACCGCATCGCGCAGCTGTTCAAGGAGCGCGCCGCGCCCGCGGTCGAGAACGAGAAGGCGATTTCTTCGGAACGCGAGGCCGCGGCCGACATCGAAGCGCGCAAGGCGGATCTCGCCCGCGCCCAGCTCAATCTCGACTACGCGACCGTCCGCGCGCCGATCGACGGCATCGTCGGCGCGGCCCAACTCAGCGAGGGTGCGATTGCCGTTCAGAACGAGACCTCGCTGGTGACAATCCAGCAGCTCGATCCGATCTATGCCGACTTCACCCAGTCGGTCAGCGAGCTCAACCGCCTGCGCCGCGCCTTCGAGTCCGGCGATCTCGACCAGATCGCGCCCGACGCGATCAAAGTGAGGCTCGTGCTCGACGACGGCACACCGTATTCGATCCCCGGCAAGCTGCTGTTCTCCGATGCCAAGGTCGATGCCGCGACCGGGCAGGTGACCTTGCGCGGCGAGTTCGCCAATCCCAAGCGCGAGCTGTTGCCGGGCATGTATGTCCGCGTCCGCATCGAGCAGGGCATCGACAGCGATTCCGTCGGCGTGCCGCAGCAGGCGGTGCAGCGCAACGCTGCCGGCGGCTCCGAGGTCTACGTCATTCGCGACGACAACCGTGCGATCGCGCGTCCGATCCGCACCGGCCCGGTGCAGGACGGCCTGGTGTTGATCACCGACGGCCTGCGTGCCGGCGACAAGGTCGTGGTCGACGGCTTCCAGAAGTTCGCAGCCGGCGACAAGGTCGCACCACAGGCCTGGACAGAGGTCAGCACGGCGACGCAGCTCGAAACCAAATCAGCGTCGCGGTAAGTCCCGATGCCGAGTTTCTTCATCGACAGGCCGATCTTCGCCTGGGTCGTCGCGCTGTTCATCTGCCTGATCGGCGCGATCGCGATCCCGCTGCTGGCGGTGGCGCAATATCCGATCATCGCGCCGCCCTCGATCTCGATCTCGACCAGCTATCCCGGCGCCTCGCCTGAAAATCTCTACAACAGCGTGACGCGGCTGATCGAGGAGGAGCTCAACGGCGCCTCCGGCATCCTCAACTTCGAATCGACCAGCGACTCGCTGGGGCAGGTCGAGATCACCGCCAACTTCGTCCCGGGCACGTCCACCAACGATGCCTCGGTCGAGGTGCAGAACCGCCTCAAGCGCGTCGAGGCGCGGCTGCCGCGCGCGGTCATCCAGCAGGGTATCCTGGTCGAGGAGGCCTCGGCCGCCGTGCTGCAGATCATTACCCTGCAATCGACCGACGGCAGCCTCGACGAGGTCGGCCTCGGCGACTTCATGATCCGCAACGTGCTTGGTGAAATCCGCCGTATCCCCGGCGTCGGCCGCGCCACGCTGTATTCGACCGAGCGCTCGCTGCGCGTCTGGCTCGACCCGGCCAAGCTGATCGGCTACGGCCTGACCGCCGACGACGTCACCAAGGCGATCGGCGCGCAGAACGCGCAGGTCGCCTCCGGCAGCATCGGCGCCGAGCCGGCCACGACCGTGCAGCGCACCTCGGCGCTGGTGCTGGTCAAGGGCCAGCTCGATTCGCCGGACGAGTTCGGCGCGATCATCCTGCGCGCCAATGCCGACGGCTCCACCGTGCGGCTGCGCGACGTCGCGCGCATCGAGATCGGCGGCCTCAGCTATCAGTTCAACACCCGCCTCAATGGCAAGCCGACCGCGGGTCTCTCGGTGCTGCTGTCGCCGACCGGCAACGCGCTGGCGACCGCGAGTGCGGTCGAGGCCAAGATGAAGGAGCTGTCGCGCTTCTTCCCCTCGAACATCGCCTATGAGATCCCCTACGACATCACGCCCGTCGTGAAGGCCTCGATCAAGCGCGTGCTGATGACCCTGGTCGAAGCGGTCGTGCTGGTGTTCGTCGTGATGTTCCTGTTCCTGCAGAACATCCGTTACACCATCATTCCAACCATCGTCGTGCCCGTGGCGCTGCTCGGCACCTGCGCGACGCTGATGCTGGTCGGCTACTCCATCAACATGCTGACGATGTTCGGCATGGTGCTCGCGGTCGGTATCCTCGTCGACGACGCCATCGTCGTGGTCGAGAACGTCGAGCGCATCATGACCGAGGAGGGGCTGTCGCCAAAGGAGGCGACGCGCAAGGCGATGGGCCAGATCACCGGCGCCATCATCGGCATCACCCTGGTGCTGATGGCGGTGTTCGTGCCGATGGCGTTCTTCCCCGGCTCGGTCGGCATCATCTACCGGCAGTTCTCGGTGACCATGGTGGCGGCGATCGGCTTCTCCGCGCTGCTCGCGCTGTCGCTGACCCCGGCGCTGTGCGCGACGCTTCTCAAGCCGGTCCAGGCCGGGCACGGTCATGCGAAGAGGGGCGTGTTCGGCTGGTTCAACCGCTTCATGGACGGCAGCCGCAACCGCTATGTCGGCGTCGTGCGCGGCGGCCTGCGCCGGACCGGGCGGCTGATGCTGATCTACGCGATCTTCCTGGCCGGTCTCAGCTACGCCTTCATCCAGTTGCCCGGCGGCTTCCTGCCGGTCGACGACCAGGGCTTCATCACCACCGACGTGCAGACGCCGGCGGATTCGTCCTATGCGCGGACTCAAGCTGCCGTCGAGGCGGTTGAGAAGTACTTGGCCAAGCGCGACGGCATCGAGGACGTCACCTTCCTCACCGGCTTCAGCTATGCCGGCCAGGGCGTCAACACCGCGCAGGCGTTCATCTCGCTGAAGGACTGGTCCGAGCGCGGCAAGCACGACAGCGCCGCGGCGCTGGTCGCCGACATCAACCGCGATCTCGCCTCGCTCCGCGACGCCAAGATCACCGCGCTGCAGCCGCCGCCGATCGATAATCTCGGCAACTCCTCCGGCTTCAGCTTCCGCCTGCAGGACCGCGGCCAGAAGGGCTACACCGCACTCGTTGCGGCCGCTGACCAGCTGATCGCGGAAGCCAATGCCAGCCCGGTGCTGCAGAAGGTCTATGTCGAGGGCCTGCCGCAAGGACCTCAGGTCAACCTGATGATCGACCGCGAGAAGGCCGGCGCCTTCGGCGTCACCTTCGAGGACATCAACAACACGATTTCGACCAATCTCGGTTCGAACTACGTGAACGATTTCCCCAATCGTGGCCGCATGCAGCGCGTCGTGGTGCAGGCCGACCGCATCAGCCGCATGAATGCGGACGACATCCTCAACTACAGCGTCAAGAACGCCAAGGGGCAGCTGGTGCCGTTCTCGTCGTTCGCCACCATTCAGTGGGCGAAGGGACCGACCCAGATCGCGGGCTTCAACTATTACCCCGCGATCCGCATCTCCGGCGAGGCCAAGCCGGGCTTCACCTCGGGCGATGCGCTCAACGAGATGGAGCGCCTGGCGGCCAAGCTGCCGCGCGGCTTTGGCTATGAGTGGACCGGGCAGTCGCTGCAGGAGAAGCTGTCCGGCTCGCAGGCGCCGCTGCTATTGGGATTGTCGGCGCTGGTCGTGTTCCTCTGCCTCGCCGCGCTGTACGAGAGCTGGACGATCCCGCTCGCGGTGCTGCTGACGGTGCCGCTCGGCATCCTCGGCGCGGTGGTCGCGGCCAATCTGCGCGGGCTGTCCAACGACGTCTACTTCACGGTGGCGCTGATCACGATCATCGGCCTCGCGGCCAAGGACGCGATCCTGATCATCGAGTTCGCCAAGGATCTGCGCGCCCATGGCAAGCCGCTGGTCGAGGCGACCGTCGAGGCGTGCTCGCTGCGCTTCCGTCCGATCATCATGACCGGCCTCGCCTTCGTCTGCGGCGTGCTGCCGATGTCGATGGCCACAGGCGCCGGCGGCGCCAGCCAGCAGGCGCTCGGCACCAACGTGATGGGCGGCATGATCGCGGTGGTGATCCTGGCGCTCTTGATGGTGCCGGTGTTCTTCGTCTCGGTGCAGCGCGTGCTGGCGGGCGATCGGGAGAAGGCGCCAGCGGCAGAGCGCGAGGCATATGGGCCGCCGGCGCCGGTGAAGTCGTAGACGGCCACGATCGCAATAGCTCACTCGGCCGATTGAGCCACGATCTCGCCATGCGATCGGTGCGCTCCCCTCCCCCTTGCGGGGAGGGGTCGGGGGTGGGGGTCTCCGAATTCCGCTCGATGTGATGAAATCCATTTCCATCACACGGGCACTCGATCCGGGTGAGCGAGAACGGACCCGTCTGCTCTTCCATTGGCGCACGAAGATGTGTGCCTTCCACGACATTCGGGGTTCGCGGACCCCCACCCCCGACCCCTCCCCGCAAGGGGGAGGGGAGCGCACCGCGGGTGCCGCGACATGGTGCTTCAATCCGCGTCACTGGAGTTCCCGACGCGACGCATGTATGCTCCGCCGACATGTAACGGGTACGGCATGTCGATGGTCTCTCGCAAATCTGCTCTTGCCTTCGCGCTCGCTGGCCTCTGCTTCGGCGGCCATGCGGCTCTCGCCCAATCCGGTCCTGTCAAATACTGGCTGCCAAGCTGGCCGATCGGCTTCAGCACCGATCCCGGCGTCGTGCAGAGCCTCGATTCCTACGGCAATGTTCCAGGCTTCACGACGAACGGCAGCAATAGCGGCTTCTTTGCGCGGTCCTACAGCGTGACGAACAATTGGGCGGCGCTGGCCGGCGTCGGGCTGGGCTCCAACATCGCCAACCGCTACGGCGGGCTGGGGTCTTACACCACCGAAGGCGCGCAATACGGCTACACCTTCAAGAGCGGCGTCAGCTTCTACGGCGGCTTCGACACCTTGAAATACAATCCCGGTCTCGGCGGCCCGTTCGCGACCTTCGATGGCCGCTCGAGCTCGACGCCCGCTTACGCCATCAATGGCGGTGTCGAATTCAAGCCGACGTCCAACATCAGCCTGTCGCTCGGCTTCAGCTATGCCGGCCAGTCGTCCGACCGCGTCGACAGCGACATCAACTCGCCGGCCTTGCCCGGCGCGACGCCGCAGGCGTTCATCAGCGGGCGCAGGTAGCTATACGACATTCATCGTAGCGCGGCTTTTCGCGCCTCGGATTTGGCCCGCTCCCGGGCGTCGCGGTACCAGCGTTGCTTTTCCTCCGGGCAATATAAGGCCTGCCAAGCCGGGGCAGTAAACTTGCCGTCGAGAGTCTTGCGAACCGACAATGTGTTTGTGTCGATCCTCTTCAGCAGCATGACTTCCCTGAATTTGCGTTCGTAAGGATGAGGATCGCCAAGCGAGATAGCCAGATTGTAGTCGTCACAGATGAGGCTCAATCGGATCGCGCCGGGCGCCGTATCCGTGAGCTTGGCGATCTTGCAAATTCGCTCATTGCTCAAGATGGCCTTTTTGGAGAGTTCGAGGATGAAATCTCCGAACTCGCCACATATCTCGTCGAAATTGTTGCCAGGGGCGGCATAGGTGCCGTCCGGCGGGCGCCAAGTTTCGGTCGATCTTTGAAGAATATCCTGACCTTGAGCGAGTGCCGAGCCAAGGAAGCAGAAAGCGGCCGCAATGCTCGCGGACACCACCGAACTGGCGACTCCATGCACCATCTTGTGGGATCCCTCACCGGCGCAGCATTTCGTCCGCGGATCGATTCCAGGCCGATCCTGGCCGTCGCCGAATCGAGCTAACCCGCGGCCTTCAGCACCTTCACCATCTCGCGGTGAATGATCTCATTGCCGCACACGACGTGCCCCGTCGCCAGCGCATCTTCCTTGCCGTCGATGCCCGACACGGTGCCGCCGGCCTCGCGCACCATGATCATGCCGGCGGCGATGTCCCAGGGCTGCAGGTCGCGTTCCCAATAGGCGTCGAAGCGGCCGGCGGCGACGAAGGCGAGGTCGAGCGAGGCGGCGCCGAAGCGGCGCAGGCCTGCGACCTTGACCTGCAGCGAGGTCATCTCGCGCAGGAACAGCTGGTGGTCGCCGCGGCCGATATGCGGCAGGCCGCAGGCGATGACGCATTCATGCAGCTGCTTGCGCGCGGCGACGCGCAGCCGCTGGTCGTTGAGGAACGCGCCCTTGCCGCGTTCCGCAATGTACAGCTCGTCATTGGCCGGATTGTAGATCACGCCGGCGATCACGGTGTCCTCGCGCTGGAGCGCGATCGAGATCGCGAATTGCGGGATGCCGTGCAGGAAGTTGGTGGTGCCGTCGAGCGGATCGACGATCCAGGTGTGCGACTTGTCGCTGCCTTCGCGCTTGCCGCCTTCCTCGCCGAGAAAACCATAGCCGGGACGCGCCTTGGAGAGGTCCTCGTACAGCATCTCCTCGGCCTTCTTGTCGGCGCGCGAGACGAAATTGGCGGGTCCCTTCAGCGACACCTGGAGGTGCTCGATCTCGCCGAGGTCGCGCTTGAGGTTGCGGCCGGCGCGGCGCGCGGCCTTGACCATGACATTGATGAGGGCGGAATGAATCATGTGCTCGATGCGCTGGTCTGGTCGCACCTTGCGGTGCGCGCCTTGCCGGTAGCGGGGGGCGGAGGCGGATGAAAATGGGGTGGCTGTGGGTGCCCTGAAGGGGCGGCCGCGTCAAGGCCGGAAGCGGCGGATCACTTGATGGTGCCGAGCCAGCGCTTGGCGGCCTGCTCGCCCTTGGCGCGGTCCTCGGGCGGCATGTCGGCGAACTTCTCGTCCAGCTTGGGGTCGCCCTTGCCGGCGGTCTTGGCCACCAGGTGCCATTTGTAGGCCTCGACCTTGTCCATCTGGGTCGCGATTCCATACAGCAGCACCCAGGCCAGCCGGTTCTGGGCCACCGGGCTGTTCTGACGGGCCGCCCGGCGCAGCAGCGAGATGGCCGCCGGCTGGTTCTTCGGGACGCCGGTGCCGTTGAACAGCGCGATGGCATATTCGACCTCGGCATCGACATTGTCGGCGATCGCCGCCGCCTGCAGCAGCCGGGCGGCCTTTTCGAGATCCTTTGGTACGCCGGTTCCTTCCTTGTAAAAGGTCGCCAGGGCGTATTGCGCCTCGGGGTTGCCGGCGTCGGCGGCCATACGCAGCAGCTCGGCCGAGCGCTCGAGGTTCTGCGGGAAGGTCTGGCCGTCGAGATAAAGCAGCGCCAGGTTATACGCCGCCTTGGGCTCGCCAAGCTTCGCTGCGGACGCCAGCAGCTTGACCGCCTCCGGCTTGTCGACCGGGCCGCCGCGTCCCGCCAGCCGCATCATCGCCAGCGCGAACATCGCCTCGCGGTCACCGGCCTCGGCGGCGCGCTTGTACCAGATCGCCGCCTTCTCATAGTCGCGGCGGATGCCCTGGGCGTTCTCATAGAGCTGGCCGAGCATCGCCATCGCCTTAGGATCGCCGGCTTGCGCGCGCGGCGTGGCGAGGTCGAAGGCGGTCTTGTACTGGCCGCGCTGATAGGCGCCATAGACGACATCGACGTTCGGGTCATTGGCGGCTGGCTGCGCCGTGGCGGCCGGCGCAGGCGCGGCCGGCTTGGCCGACGGGGCAGGGGCGGGGCTCGCCTTTTTCGCGGCAGGGGCCGGCGCCGGCGGCTTCGGCTTCTCCGCGGCCTTGTCGGCGGGTCGCTCGGCCGGCTTGGGCTTTTCGGCGGGCTGCTGAACCGCGGGAGGCGTCAGCGAGATCTGCGCATGTGCGCCCGTCGTCGCCACCGCGAACGCAGCAACAAGACATGTCAGGCGCAGCTTCGTCATGGGCGGCGTCAGCTCTGCCCGGCCACGGCGACCGGTGCGGCCGCATGGGCGTTCCGGATCACGGTGCCGATCTCGGCCAGCGCCGCGGCAGGCCCGCGGGCGTCGTTCCAGACGAGGTCGTCGACCAGCACGAAGTCCGCTCCGGCCGCGACGAAATCGGCGGCTTCCTTCAGCGAGATCGCGTAGCCGACGCAGGGCGGCTCGAACAGTTCGGCCCACCAGGCCAGCCGCTCGTTGACCGCATCCGGCGACGGCCGCCGGCCCTGCGCATCGCGCTCGCCGAACAGCACGTAATCGGCGCCAAGCTCGCCCGCGCGCATCGAATCATGCCGCGTTGACAGGCCGCCGCCGCCGGCGATGCGGTCCGGCTTCAGACCAGGCAAGGCCTCCTCCAGGGCGGCGATGCCGGTCAGATGTGCCCCATCCGCCCCGGCGCGGGCGACAATGTCGGGATGGCCGTCGATCAGCAGGGCAGCGCCGGTGCCCTGGATCGCGGGCGCCAGCGCCTTGACCGTCGTGATCATGCTGCGGGGGTCACTCTCCTTCAGCCGCACCAGCACCGCGGCCACGTCGGCGCTGGCGAGGATCGCCGTCAGGCTGGCGGCAAGGGCCGCCGCGTCGGTGACGACGGGCGTCGCGAGATAGAGGCGCGGCTCGGGCCGCGCGGATGTGGTCTTGGCGGTCACTTATGCAGCCTCGTGCTCGAGCGCCGGCGTCCATTGGCCGAGGCTCGCCTTCGCGTTCATGCGGGCGCGGTGGGTGAAGGCGCGCTGGCCCGCGGAGGCATTCTCGGCCTTGCCCGACCAGGCGCGCTGAGGCGCGGCCTGCAGCGCGCGGCCATAGGAGAAGGTGAGCTTCCACGGCAACGGATCCCGCCGGTTCATCGCATCGAGATGGGCCGTGGCCTGCGCCTCGGTCTGTCCACCGGACAGGAAGGCGATCCCGGGCACCGCTGTGGGCACGCACTCCTTGAGCAGCCGGATGGTCTTTTCCGCCACTTCTGCCACGTCGGCCTGCTCGGGGCATTTCTGGCCGGAGACCACCATGTTGGGCTTCAGGATCATGCCTTCCAGCGCGACCCTTTGCAGGCGCAGTTCACCGAACACCTCGTTCAGAACGCGGCGCGAGACATCGAAGCAGCGATCGACGGTGTGATCGCCGTCCATTAGCACCTCGGGCTCGACGATCGGCACGAGACCGGCGGCCTGGCACAGCGCCGCGTAGCGGCCGAGCGCATGTGCATTGACATGAACGGCGGTCATCGAAGGCAGCGTGTCCTTGTCGATCTCGATCACGGCCCGCCATTTGGCGAAGCGCGCGCCTAGCGCGTAGTACGCCTGCAGGCGATCCGCAAGCCGGTCGAGGCCGACCGTGACGCTCTCGCCGGGGCAGGCCGGCAGGGGTTGGGTGCCCTCGTCGACCTTGATGCCGGGAATGCTGCCGGCGCGCTTGATCAGCTCGACCAGCGGCGTGCCGTCGGCGGCCTCCTGGCGGATCGTCTCGTCATAGAGAATGACGCCGGAGATCGAGGCCATGCCCTCGCTGCGAAACAGCATCTCGCGATAGTCGCGACGGCTCTGCTCGGTCGACTCGACGTGGATGGCATCGAAGCGCTTCCTGATCGTCCCCGTCGATTCATCGGCGGCGAGGATCCCCTTGCCGGGCGCGACCATGGCAAGGGCGGTGGTGTTCAGTGCGGAGAGATTCATGCGTGGCTCCAGACACCTGCCCTGCCCATCAAAATAGACGGTTCTCGGGCGGTTGCCGAGCAAACATTGGCCGCAGGTAAGGCAGCCTCTCGGAGAGGTGAAGGAGAGGTTGCTGATTGAGGCAATCTCTCACGTCAGCGGCGGTCTGCTCCCCTCCCCCTTGCGGGGAGGGGTCGGGGGTGGGGGTCTCCGGGCGCTGAATTCAGCGAGATGCGACCGGAATCCTCAACGATCAACTGTCGAATGTTTGCGAGGACGATCGCGCGTCCACGCTGCTCGTCATCGAGTTCGCCGATGCGCGGTATCGAGTGGATCATTGATAGCTCGACTCGGGGACCCCCACCCCCGACCCCTCCCCGCAAGGGGGAGGGGAGCTCACTGCCGCTGTTGCGACGATTGCGGTTCTTAACGAAGCGCTGCGAAGCGAGTAGTCGCTCACGCCACCTTCGGATCGAGCTCGCCCTTGGCGTAGCGCTTGGCCATTTCCGCGGTGGTCAATACGCGCTTGATCTTGCCGGCTTGGCCCGCGGTGTTGAACTCCTCGAAGCGCTGCTTGCAGAGCTTGGTCATCGCTTCCATCGCCGGCTTCAGGTACTTGCGCGGATCGAACTCTTCCGGGTGCTGCGACAGCACCTTGCGGATCTGGCCGGTCATCGCCATGCGGTTGTCGGTGTCGATGTTGATCTTGCGCACACCGTTCTTGATGCCGCGCTGGATCTCGGCGACCGGCACGCCCCAGGTCGGCTTCATCTTGCCGCCGAAGGAGTTGATGATCTCCTGCAGGTCCTGCGGCACCGACGATGAGCCGTGCATCACGAGATGCGTGTTCGGCAGCTTGCGGTGGATCTCCTCGATCACGTTCATGGCGAGGATGTCGCCGTCCGGCTTGCGCGTGAACTTGTAGGCGCCATGCGAGGTGCCCATGGCGATCGCGAGCGCGTCGACCTTGGTCTCCTGAACGAACTTCACGGCCTCGTCGGGATTGGTCAGCAGCTGGTCGTGCGACAGCTTGCCCTCGGCGCCGTGGCCGTCTTCCTTGTCGCCCATGCCGGTCTCGAGCGAGCCGAGCACGCCGAGCTCGCCCTCGACCGAGATGCCGCCGAGATGCGCCATCGTCGTCACGGTCCTGGTGACGCCGACATTGTACTCCCAGTCGCCGGGGGTCTTGCCGTCGGCCTTCAGCGAGCCGTCCATCATCACCGAGGTGAAGCCGGACTGGATCGCGGTCATGCAGGTCGCCGGCTCGTTGCCGTGGTCGAGATGCACGCAAATCGGGATCTGCGGATAGATCTCGGTCAGCGCGTCCATCATGTGCTTGAGCATGACGTCGTTGGCATAGGCGCGGGCGCCGCGCGAGGCCTGGATGATGACCGGCGACTCCGTCGAGCTCGCCGCTTCCATGATGGCCAGCGCCTGTTCCATGTTGTTGATGTTGAAGGCCGGGACGCCGTAATCGTGCTCCGCCGCGTGATCGAGCAATTGACGCAACGTAATACGGGCCATGTCTGGAACTCCCTGGGATAAGAATTGGACCGTGCGGCTGACGCACGCGTCGAAACGGCTGCACCGTGCATAACGCGGTGGTGAACGGAATCCAAGGGTGGCGGAGACGCAGGCCGAAGGAGAGGGCGTCAGGCGGTGCCTAAAGGTTAGTACCGACGCGAGCGCCGCAAGCCGACAACGCCGGATCAGCTCTTCCTGGCTTCAAGAGCGGCGATACGCTCCTCAACCTCGGTGACACGCTCGTCGAAGTCGCTGGCGGCTGCGCGCATCATGACCAGCATGCCGGCGGAATCGCGCCGCTGCTTGCGGATCAAACCTTCCATCCGGTCGTGCTCGGCGCGATTGTCCTGCCGGAATTGTCCGATCTCTGATCGGAGCGCAGCAATGCTCTCCTCAATCTTGATCAGGATCGAGTGGACAGCATCTGTCGGGGTCTCGGCCATGAATGGAACATAACAGAAACATCCATGGCCGACAAGCTCGGAGGTTCAGGCCTTCAGCACTTCGACGCCCGGCAGCGGCTTGCCTTCCATCCATTCGAGGAAGGCGCCGCCTGCGGTCGAGACGTAGCTGAAATCGCCGGCCACGCCGGCTTGGTTGAGGGCCGCGACGGTGTCGCCGCCGCCGGCCACCGAGATCAGCTTCTTGGCCTTGGTGCGCTCGGCCGCATGCTTGGCGGCGACCATGGTGCCGCGGTCGAACGGCGTGAGCTCGAAGGCGCCGACCGGGCCGTTCCAGACCAGGGTCGCGGCGTCATCGATCGCGGCATGGATGCGCGCGGTCGATTGCGGGCCGACGTCGAGGATCATGCTGTCAGGCGGGATCGCGTCGAGGCCATAGGCGAACGACGGCGAGTTGGCCGCGAAGTGGAACGACACGGTGGCGTCGACGGGCAGGATGATGGCGCAGTTCGACGCCTCCGCCTTCTCCATGATCCGCAGCGCGGTCGCGGCGAGATCCTTCTCGGCCAGCGACTTGCCGATCTGCACGCCCTGGGCATGCAGGAAGGTGTTGGCCATGCCGCCGCCGATGACGAGCGCGTCCACCTTGGTGACGAGGTTTTCCAAGAGGTCGATCTTGGTCGAGACCTTGGCGCCGCCGACGATCGCGATGACGGGCTTGGCAGGACGGCCCAGCGCCTTGTCGAGCGCATCGAGCTCGGCCTGCATGGTGCGGCCTGCGTAAGCCGGGAGCTTGTGGCCGAGGCCCTCAGTCGAGGCGTGGGCACGGTGCGCGGCCGAGAACGCGTCGTTGACCCAGATGTCACCGAGCTTGGCGAGCTCGGCGACGAAGGCCGGATCGTTCTTC
Source organism: Bradyrhizobium sp. HKCCYLR20261 (assembly GCF_051168435.1). Lineage (NCBI taxonomy): Bacteria > Pseudomonadati > Pseudomonadota > Alphaproteobacteria > Hyphomicrobiales > Nitrobacteraceae > Bradyrhizobium > Bradyrhizobium sp. HKCCYLR20261. The sequence goes on along the minus strand of NZ_JBNPUZ010000001.1, from coordinate 421,160 downwards.
TCTTCCTCTTTGTGGAAGCGGGTGTTCTCAAGGCACAGCACGTCGCCGTCCGTCATCGCCGCGATGGCCTTCGCCGCCGGCTCGCCGATGCAGTCGTCGGCGAACGCGACGGGACGCTTGATCACCTGAGACAGCGCCGCCGCGACCGGCTTCAGGGAGTCCTTGGCGTCGCGCCCCTTCGGCCGGCCGAAATGCGCGAGCAGGATGACCTTGCCGCCCTTGCTCGCGATCTCGTTGATGGTCGGCGCGACGCGCTCGAGGCGCGTGGCATCGCTGACGTGGCCATTCTCCATGGGCACGTTGAGATCGACGCGCAGCAGCACGCGCTTTCCCTTGGGATCGACGTCATCGAGGGTGCGGAAGTTTCCTGCCATGTTTCACCATGCGTTGTGGTGGGCGTTATCCGTGATGGTCGGTCGGAGACGAGTCCGAGGGTGGCGAGAAGCCACCGCTGTCCATTCCATCGCGGTTCGGAGTCTTGAGCTTGCCGCCCTGGCGGAAGCCGTAAGCAATGATGCCGATCAGCAGAACGACGCCGGGAATTCCGATCCAGTGCGGAAGGGCCATGGCGCTCTCCTGAGCCGTCATTCCGGGGCGATGCAAAGCATCGAACCCGGAATCTCGAGATTCCGGGTTCGCCTCTGCGAGGCGCCCCGGAATGACTGGGAGAATTACAGCAGCTTGCCCATCGCGACGGCCGTGTCGGCCATGCGGTTCGAGAAGCCCCACTCGTTGTCGTACCAGGACATCACGCGCACGAGGTTGCCGTTCATGACCTTGGTCTGGTCCATGTGGAACGTCGAGGAGTGCGGGTCGTGGTTGAAGTCGATCGAGACGTTCGGCGCGGTGGTGTAGCCGAGCACGCCCTTGAGCTCCTGCTCGGCGGCGCGCTTGATCGCCTCGTTGATCTCCTTAGGCTCGGTGTTGCGCTTGGCGACGATCTTGAGGTCGACCACCGAGACGTTCGGCGTCGGCACGCGGATCGCGACGCCGTCGAGCTTGCCCTTCAGCTCGGGGAGCACCAGGCCGATCGCCTTGGCGGCGCCGGTCGAGGTCGGGATCATCGACATCGCCGCCGCGCGGCCGCGATAGAGATCCTTGTGCATCGTGTCGAGCGTCGGCTGGTCGCCGGTGTAGGCATGGATCGTGGTCATGAAGCCGGTCTCGATGCCGACGGTGTCGTTCAGCACCTTGGCGACCGGCGCCAGGCAGTTGGTGGTGCACGAGCCGTTGGAGACGACGAGATGGTCCTTCGTCAGCGTCGTGTGGTTGACGCCGTAGACGATGGTGGCGTCGGCGCCGTCGGCCGGGGCCGAGACCAGCACGCGCTTGGCGCCGGCGGTGAGATGCGCGGAGGCCTTGTCCTTGGAGGTGAAGATGCCGGTGCATTCCAGCGCGATGTCGACGCCGAGGTCCTTCCACGGCAGCTTCGACGGATCACGCTCGGCGGTGACCTTGATCTTGCCGCTGCCGATATCGATGCTGTCGCCGTCGACCGTCACGGTATGGGGGAAACGGCCGTGCACGCTGTCGAAGCGCAGCAGGTGGGCATTGGTCTCGACCGGGCCGAGATCGTTGATGCCGACCACCACGATGTCCTTGCGACCCGATTCCGCGATGGCGCGCAGAACGTTGCGGCCGATGCGGCCAAACCCGTTGATCCCGACCCGGACTGCCATGTTCGTCTCCTTCAATGACGTTTCTCGTCCCCCGCAGCCGCCCCTGGCGAAGGGCTCTACGAGGGTTTGGACCTGGTGACGCCCGGTTCTGCCGGGCGGGAGCGGACGATATGCGCCTTTGGTAGTCCTTTTTTTGCGTCCGCTCAACCGTCGCGAATCAGTTGGACGCGCGGGGCTCTCGCTGTGGTGAACCGCCGCGCGATGTCTGGGATGCTTTACGCCAGCCGCTGCACCGCCGCCTCGACGGCCGCCTCGGCGGTGATGCCGAAATGCTTGTAGAGCTCCTTGGCGGGACCGCTCTCGCCGAACGAATGCATGCCGATGAAGACGCCGTCCTGGCCGATCACGGCGTCCCAACCCCAGCGCACCGCGGCTTCGATCGCGATCTTGACCGGCGCGTTGCCGATGATCTTGGCCTTCGCCTCGGCCGGCTGCTCCAAGAGCAGCTCCAGAGACGGCACCGACACGACGCGGGCGGGGATGCCGCGCTCGGCGAGCTGCTTCTGCGCGGCCACCGCGATCTCGACCTCGGAGCCGGTGGCGAACAGCGACACCTTGGCCTCGCCCTGCGCTGCGACCAGCTCATAGCCGCCATGACCGCAGGGATTGTCTGATGGCGCCGATGTGCGCAGCTGCGGCAGGTTCTGCCGCGTCAGCGCCAGCACGGTTGGGCCGTTGGTGCGGTTGAGCGCCAGCTCCCAGCACTCGGCGGTCTCGACCGCGTCGGCCGGGCGGAACACGCGCATGTTCGGGATCGCGCGCAAGGCGGCGAGATGCTCGACCGGCTGGTGCGTCGGGCCGTCCTCGCCGAGACCGATGGAATCGTGCGTCAGCACGTAGACGACGCCGGCGCCCATCAATGCCGACAGCCTGATAGCGCCGCGGGCGTAGTCGGAGAACACCAGGAAGGTGGCGCCGTTCGGCGCAAAGCCGCCATGCAGGAAGATGCCGTTCATGGCCGCGGCCATGCCGTGCTCGCGGATGCCGTAATGGATGAAGCGGCCCTTCGGCGTCTTGGCCGAGAACGAGGTGGCCGATTTCGCCTTGTTGTTGTTGGAGCCGGTGAGGTCGGCGGAGCCGGCCACGAATTCGAACGGCATCGCCGCGGCGATCACTTCGATCGCCGCTTCCGACGATTTGCGGGTGGCGATGTTGAGCGGATTTTCCAGCAGCGCCTTCTTGTGGTCCTTCAGCGCCTTTGCCAGCGCGGCGGGACGCTCGTGGCGCAGCCGGCGTTCGAACTCGGAGCGCTTGCGCGGGCCCATCTCGCCGAGCCGGGTCTCCCACTCGGTGCGGGCAGCCGCGCCGCGGCGGCCGGCCTCACGCCAGGCGGCGAGCACGTCGTCGGGCACGGAGAACGGCTCCTGCGAAATGCCGAGCTTCTCCTTGGCGCCCTTCAGCTCCTCGGCGCCGAGCGCCTCGCCATGCACCTTGGAGGTGCCGGCCTTGGTCGGCGCGCCGTAGCCGATTGTGGTCTTGCAGGCGATCAGCGACGGCTTCGAGGACTTCTGTGCCCGAGCGATCGCGGCGGCAATCGCCTCCGGGTCATGGCCGTCGATCAGCTCGGCGGCCCAGCCGCAGGCCTTGAAGCGCTTCACCTGGTCGACCGAGTCGGCGATCGACAGCGGGCCGTCGATCGAGATGCCGTTGTCATCCCACAGCACGATCAGCTTGTTGAGCTTCCAGTGCCCGGCCATCGCAATCGCTTCCTGGGAGATGCCCTCCATCAGGTCGCCGTCCGAGGCCAGCACGTAGGTGTGATGGTCGACGATCTTCTTGCCGTACTCCGCCTGCAGCATCTTCTCGGCCAGCGCCATGCCGACCGCGGTGGAAATGCCCTGGCCGAGCGGGCCGGTGGTGGTCTCGATGCCCTTGGTGCGGAAATTCTCCGGATGGCCCGGCGTGAGCGAATCGACCTGGCGGAAGCGCTTGATCTGGTCGAGCGTCATCTCCTCGTTGCCGGTCAGATACAGCAGCGCGTACAGCAGCATCGACCCGTGGCCGGCCGACAATACAAAGCGGTCGCGGTCCGGCCAGGCGGGCGCGGCCGCATCATATTTCAGCACGCGGGTGAACAGCACGGTGGCGACGTCGGCGGCGCCCATCGGCAGGCCGGGATGACCCGATTTCGCCTTTTCGACGGCGTCCATTGCGAGCGCGCGGATGGCATTGGCCATGCGGGAGTGATCGACCTGCGTCATGCTGGAATCCGTCCAAACGTGAAATGCTGATGACAGGAGAGCCGCCGGTATCGCTGGCGGGCCGGGATTTTGCGGCTGATTAGCACCTCAGTTCCGGGAATCAAAGGCAATGCAACGTCCCGGGCGTCCCAAAAGTTGCTTAGTAGTGCATAGTTTCGGCCGAGCGTTGCGCTTGGCTCGCCCAGCACGTAAGATTCTCCCCCTAAGCGCTTGCCGGACAGCGGCTTTTGTCGCAATCCGGGCGTGGTGGAAGGGCCTCGCATCCGTGTCATGAACGATCACCCTGCCAATCTTGCCGGCCAGGTGGAACCCGGCGCTGCCGATCTGGAGGCGGCGACGCGGCGCCTCATGACGGCGCTCGACGCGCTGGAGAGCGCGGTCGAGCGGCGTCGCGAGGCCGATCGCGACGAGGACGAGCTGGCGACGCGCATCCAGGCGCTCGGCGCCGACCGCTCGCGCCTCGCCGACGAGCTCGACGGTTCCCTGATGAAGACGCGCCGGCTGGAGCGCACCAACCGCGAGATCGCCGAGCGCCTCGACACCGCGATCGGCACCATCCGCGCGGTGCTCAATGGCGCCGGCCAGGACGGCGCCGAAGACGACGAGGATGACGAATGAGCCACATCAACGTCACCATCAACGGCCGCCAATACCGCATGGCCTGCGAGGAGGGCCAGGAGCTGCGGCTGCTCAAGCTCGCCGAGAGTCTCGAGACTCGCATCACCAATCTGCGCGGCAAGTTCGGCGAGATCGGCGACGCGCGGTTGACGGTGATGGCCGCGCTCACCGTCTGCGACGAACTGATCGACGCCAATCAGCGCGTGCAGACATTGGAGCAGGAGCTCGAAAGCCTGCGCAACGTCCGCAGCCAGTCCGCCGACCGCGCCCGCGCCACGCAGGTCGCGGTGGCGAAGGCCCTGAACGCCGCGGCCGAGCGCATCGAGCGTACGACGCAGGTGCTCAACCGCACCATCGGCGGTGGGGTGGCGATCGGGTAGGGCAGGCGAACTAATAAATTTTGGTTTTGCGCGATCTCTGTCGACTTGCTCCGTCATTGCGAGCGCAGCGAAGCAATCCAGGGCCGAGCAAGGACTCTGGATTACTTCGCTGCGCTCGCAATGACGATCGTAGTCAGAGCTGCGCCTCGATCGCTGCCTTGTCGATGACCGACCACACTTGCGCGATCCTGCCATCGCGGAATTCGTAGAACACGTTCTCGCTGAAGGCGACGCGCCGGCCGTTCACGGGCAGGCCGAGGAATTCGCCCTTCGGCGTGCAGTCGAAGTCCAGCCGGCTCGCGATGCGCGGCGGGTCGGACAGCAGCAGGCCGATGTTGAAGCGGAGATCGGGAATGTCGGCGAAGTTGCCGATCAGCATGTCGCGATAGCCGGTCAGTCCGAGCTCTCGGCCATTGTGGATGACGCGCTCATGCACGAAATCGCCAAGCGCCGGCCAGGCCTGCGCATTCAGGCAGACGATATAGGCGCGATAGTGATTGGCGAGCTCGGTTGCGGTCATCGGCTGCGCTTCATTCGGAACGAGAATGGGCCAACCTCTCGCAAGGGCAACGGTTCCGGGGACGTGATCAGAGACCTTCCAGGATCAGTGCGATCAGCTCCAACGGAAATGCTGCGGCCAGCGCGCCGATGACCAGGCCGACAAGGCCCAGCACCACCGCGCCGATCCGGCCGTCGGAGTGAAGGCCAGCGGCGACGCCCACCAATGCTCCGGTGGCCACCGCACAGACAGCCCAGATCGCGTGAACGACCCGTCCGATCGCCTTCAGCATGCGTGACCTCGCGCAACAGCGGGCCTCACCCGTCCCCAATCATTCGTCTTGCCACGCGGCGATTGTGCAGCAGCGAACGCGATTACATCGCCGCGATGCGCTGTGTTGCGAGCGCTTGTCGTTCGCTGCGTGCTGCCCTACTCCTGAGGCAGGCGGACATCGTCGAATCCCGTGACCACAAGCGGGATCGTGTCCGCCTCAGGGAGGTGCTCTTGAACAGACTGATCCTCGCGGCGGCCGCCGCGGCCTTCACCGCGCTCGCTGCTCCGCTCGCCGCAGCGCCGCTGCCCGAAGCCAAACCCGACGAGGTCGGCTTTTCGCAATCCGGCCTTGCCCGCATGGACGATTTCTTCGCCCGCGAGATCGCGGCCAAGCGTGTGCCCGGCGCGGTCGTCGCGATCGCCCGTGACGGCAGACTGGTGCACTACAAGGCCTATGGCCAGCTCGATCCGGTCAAGGGCACGCCGATGCCGCTGGACGCGATCTTCGCGCTGGCGTCGATGACCAAGCCGATGGCGGCGGTGGCGGGGCTCACCCTGATGGAGCAGGGCAGGCTGCCGCTGCAGGCGAAGCTCGCCGACTACTATCCCGCGTTCGCCGACATGAAGGTCGGCGTGGTGCAGGAGAACGGCGCGCTGCAAATGGTGCCGCAGGCGAGGCCGATCCTGATCCACGATCTCTATCGCCACACCTCGGGCCTGATGTATGGCGGCCGGCCCGACAGCGCGAGCCCCGTGGCGCGGCTCTATCCAGACGGCATCGCGCCGGCGATCGAGGGCGACACCCAGGCCTTCATCGAGCGCCTGACCAAACTGCCGCTGGCGCATCAGCCGGGGACGCAGTTCGAATATGGCTTCTCGATCGACGTGCTCGGCGCCGTCGTCGAGAAGGTCAGCGAGCAGCGGCTCGGCGAATATCTGTCGAACAACGTCTGGAAGCCGCTCGGCATGCAGGACGCGACGTTCGCGCCGACAGACGCCCAGCGGCCGCGTCTGGCGCGGCCGTTCCCGAACGATCCGCTGACCGGCAAACCGCAGGCGATCAGGCTTCTGGACGTCACGACCAAGTCGGACTGCGGCGGCGCCTGCTCGTTCGCCACCATCGGCGACTACATCCGCTTCGGCCAGATGCTGCTCAATGGCGGCGAGCTCGATGGCGCGCGCATCCTGAGCCCGAAGACGGTGCACCACATGACCTCGAACCATCTCGGGCCCGAGATCAAGAACACGGTGGCCAACATCGAGCCGCATCGCGCCGGCTTCGGCTTTGGACTGAGCGTCGCCGTGCGGACCAGCGAAGGCCTGTCGGCGGTGCCCGGCAATCCCGGCGAGTTCAGCTGGAATGGCGCCTTCGGCACGCAGTTCTTCTGCGATCCCAAGGAGCGGCTCGTTGTGGTGGTCGGCACGGCCGCTCCCGGCGACCTGCGCAAATATTATCGGGAGCAGGTGCAGGACATCGTCTACGGCGCCATGGTAAAGTAGCCCATGCTCACCGTACATCATCTCGGCAAGTCCCAATCCGAACGCATCGTCTGGCTCTGCGAGGAGCTGGAGATTCCCTACGAGTTGAAATGCTACACGCGCGACGCCAGGACCATCCTGGCGCCGGCGGAGTACAAGGCGCTGCATCCGATCGGCGCCGCGCCCGTCATCACCGACGGCGAGCTGGTGCTCGCCGAATCCGGCGCGGTGGTCGAGTACATCCTCGCGAAATACGGCCAGGGCCGGCTGCGGCCGGGGCCCGAGGATGCGAACTTCGCGGCGTATCTCTATTGGTTCCACTTCGCCAACGGCACGTTGCAGGCCGCGATGGGGCGCGTGATGATCCTCAACCGGCTCAACCTGCCGGACGACAATCCGCTGCTCGGCGCCATGCGCGCACGGCTCGGTCTCGCCTTCGCCGCCGTCGAGACCCGCTGTGGCGAGGCCGACTATCTCGCAGGCGACGCGCTCACGGCCGCCGACATCATGTCGGTGTTCTCACTGACCACCATGCGCTACTTCCTGCCCTACGATCTCGGACCCTATCCCAACATCCGCGCCTACCTGTCGCGGATCGCCGCCCGCCCGGCCTATCAGCGGGCGATGGCGAAGGGTGACCCGGGGATGGCGTTGCTGTTGAGCTGATCGAGCACGGCCGCACCTCGCTTCTGCACGGCGACTATCTGTGACTCTTTCTTGCAGGGCGACGCAGAGCGCGGCACGACCGGTGAGCTCCCTCTCCCCGTTCTTCACGGGGAGAGGGAGCTGACTGCCCGAGCCGCTGTCACGGTTGCTCCCTCACTTCTGCCGCTTGCGGCTCCATTCCAGGAACGAGCGGTACAGCTCCTCCTTCTCGGCCTTTGAGGTCGGCGCCTTCGCCTGCGACGCCAGAAACGCCTCGAAGCGCTCCTGCTGCGCGAGGCTGCCGGGCGCGGCCGGGGTGAGGCCGACATCGGCTTCCTTCCGCATCCGCTCCAGCACGGTGTCGACGTAAGGGTAGCGCTGCCAGCCCGGCACCTGCGCCTCGAGATTGAGGTCCTTCCAGCCGGGATGGAACGGCGGCTGCTGCAGCCGCGCGAGGTTGGTGAACAGCGTGTCGACGAAGCGGTTGACGCGGTCGGCGCGGTCGCTGCCGGGCTTCCAATTGTACACCGCCAGCACCGAGGGGACGGCGATGGTCTCCACCGCGGTGTCCGGCGCCACCAGCCCGGGATAAGTCTCCGCCTTGATACTGGTCGGATAGTAGAAGTCCGCGAACTGCTGCGTATACGGCACCGGCACGAAGTGGAATCCCGGATCGGACTTCTTGCCGCTGAACAGCTCGCCGGGCTTGGAGGCGACATACACCATCGCGGCGATCTCGCCCTTGTGCAGCTTTTCCAGCGCGACCGGACCGCCGACGGGCACGGTCTCGATGTCGATGCCGAGCCGCCGGAAGATCAGCGGTCCGGTGTGCGCGGCGGCCACCCCCGAGGTGCCGACCGCGATCTTCTGGCCCTTGAGATCCTGCAGCGTCTTGAACTCCTCGCGCGCATAGATGTGCACGTCGGAGATGAAGAAGCGCAGCACGTAGCGGATGCGGTCGTTGATGTTCGAGAGCCCGGCCTGCTTGGCATAGAAGTCGAAGGCGTCGGCATAGGTGATGCCGACATCGACGCCGCGCAGATACAGGAGGTCAGCGATGTTCGACGTCGTCCCGCGCGTCACCATCGGGATCAGGCGCATGTTGTCGCCGTCATCCATCGTCCGCGCCATTTCGCTGGCGAAGCGGACGAAGCCGCCGTCCGGCAGGCCGGCGGCGAGTCCCACGGTCCATTGATTCATCCGCGCCTTGATCGCGACCTCGTCCGACGCGCTGCGCGGCTCGGCCGCGCGGGCCTCGATGATCCGCGGCTCGACGGCACGCCGGTCCGGCGCGCGCGCGGGCTTCAGCGACAGTGGCGCCGCAGGCTGGTCCTGCGCGAGCGCGACGGTCTGGGCGGTGAACAGGACAGCAGAGGTCATTGCCAGCGCCATCAGCGCTGGGCCAGCGAACGTTCGACGCATGATGTTAGTCCCCGATCGCGTCTGCCCCCGCGAGCAGACTTGCATTAGAATTTCAATCTAAGGTCGTATATCTGTGTGACATAAACCTGGCGGATTTGGGGCGACAACTACCTAGGGTTTCAGGTAGCTCCAGCCGCTCTCCTGCAGCTCCATCAATCGCACGGCGCCGGACGGCACCAGGCTCGCCTCAGAGACGATCGCGATCGGATGCCCCTCGCGCTTCTCCATGCCGCGCTTGGTGATGTTGCAGGCGGAGAACCTGATCTTGGCGGGAAAGCTGAGCTCGGCGATCTGCTTGACCCGGTCTTTCACCGGCGACGTGTCTTCGCGCAGCATGTTCAGGCCGGGTCCGTAGGTGACGAGCTCGATCTCGACCTCCTCGCCCTTCTCCTTGAACGTCTCCATGATGTTGGTGGCGTTGTTGAGCGCCAGATTCATCACCGCGGGATCGTTCTGATCGACCTGAATCGCGACGCGGTGAATCTTGACGTCGGCAGCGGGGCTCGCTCCCGCCGATGCGATCAGCAGCACGCAGGCCGCCGTGAGAGCTTTGAGTTCGAAGCGCATGCCAGGACTCCAGTGTACGCAACAGGAATGCACGATAACAGGCATTGGATGTAGTTATGATTTTCTACAACCTCCGCTGCCAACCGATGAGCCCCAATCATGGCGAGACTATGCGCAATCGACGCGGCGTTGCCGCGTGGGCGCCGCGATGATGCTGGCGGGTGATCACGCGCGATTGCCCGGGGCTGGGGAATGTCGTGTGTGCCACCGCCCTCGCCATGCACACGCTGTCGTCAAGGTGGGCGCAGGGACCCATATCCACCGTTATTAGTTGGCTGCACTCAACGACTGCCATCGTGCCATTATGGATGGATTCCGCGGTGATCCGGCGTTCGCCGGGATGACGGCGGAGTGTTGGAATCCGTCATGGACGATCAATGCACGCAGCTCATCTCCCGACGGCCCGTCGGGCCATCTGCGCATGTCGGTCATGCGCCAACTGCCCGTCGCGTTACGATGTCGCAGCCGGCCTCACTTGTCGTGTCGGGCAAATCAGGTCGATGCTCTCGCTCGTCCTGCTGTCGCATGAGGGGCGTGTCGCGACCGTCACGAGACGTTGGCAGTGGGATGCGATGGGCGTGTGTCGACGCAGCGTGAAGCGATTTGCGCGGACGAACGGCGAGGCACGACCGGTCAAGTCGCGTGGTCCTGACACCCCGATGCTGGTGTCCAGCATGATGCGCGTGAGCGCGTCGTGCGACATGGTGGCCAACAAGCCCGGCGCACCAGGGAGATCGCGAAGCAGCCGTTCAACCATCGCGCAGGGGAGGCCGGGCTAAACCGGCTGCACCTGTGGTACCTGCCGCCTGCATTTTTTTCTCGCAGGCGGGCCATGGGCGTCAGCCGACGCCCGGCCTTCCCTGCGCCCTCTATTCGAAGAGGGCGATCTCGATGACCCACTCGGACGCAAAGCGCCGCGAGAGTGCGAGCCCATGCCTGAAGCGGTCATTGGGATGTGCCCGTGGGAGGACGCGGAGATGATGAGGTCGAACGGTTTCGCCCAGTCCAGTGCCCGCGCCAGCGGGGCCTCATGGTTCGAGACGCGCCGCCGCGGGCACCTGTCGCGAGGCGGGCTACGGAGCACGGCGCTCCTCACCATGAGGGTCTGGCACCCAGCGGCGTCCTGCACACCGATCATGAACATGCCGAGAGAGGCGTTCGTGGACAGCCGCGTTATTCGGTCTCATGCTCCTTCGTCCCGCACGTTCTTGACCCTCACCCTGAGGAGCCCGCCGGAGGCGGGCGTCTCGAAGGGCGAGGCCCACGTCGTGGCCTCATGGTTCGAGACGCGCCGCAAGGCCGGCGCTCTTCGCCATCACGGGCAAGCGGTGAGGGCGGCTGGCGCCCCTCCATCCCGTCCCGTGGCTTCACAGAAGCTGGCAAAATCACCGCACCATGGTTACATTGCCCCGGCGAGGCTGCGACGCGCGTCCGGAACCAACATATCCCCGGGGCCTTATCGATCCTTAAGGGAACTGTCCCTGGCCAGGTCCGTGGACCTGGACATATGGTGCCCACCTACTTTCGTAGGGAACTCCGGGATCGAGCGTTTCAACGGCGATTGCGGCTTCGCTCTCTGTGTTTCTCCCAGTGTCTATCCTTCATCGTCTGTCCCCATCGGTTGCCGATCCCCAGCGTTTCTGAGAACGTTCGATCGCCCGCGGACCGCGGGCCTCTCCGGAGGTCACGTCGCATGCCGATGAAGGCCGCTCAGCATACCAAGCAGCAGCTGCGTGCCGCCGCACTCGCCGCGCGTGACGCGCTCAGCGAGGAGGCCAGGTCCGCCGCCGCGGAGGCCATCGCCGCTCGCGGCCTGCCGTTCGCGCTCAAGCCGGGTGCGGTGGTCTCGGGCTATGCGCCGATTCGCAACGAGCTCGATCCGATGCCGCTGATGCGCGCGCTGGCCGGGCAGGGCGCGCGGCTGGCGCTGCCGGTGGTGCTGGCGCGGGGCCATTCGCTGTCGTTTCGTGCCTACGCGCCGGGTGACCGGCTGACGCTCGGCGCGCTCGGCATCCCCGAGCCGTCACCCGTCGCGGCCGAGTTGGTGCCCGACATCATGCTGGTGCCGCTCGCCGCCTTCGACCGCACCGGTCATCGCATCGGCTATGGCGGTGGCTATTACGATTACACCTTCTCGCACCTGCGGAAATCGCATCACGTCGTCGGCGTCGGCCTTGGCTTCGCCGTGCAGGAAACCGAGGAAGTCCCGGCCCTGGCCCACGACGCAGCGCTGGATTATGTGCTAACCGAGCGCGAGACCTTGGATTTCCGGAGCATTTGAGTTGCGCATTCTCTTCGTCGGCGACGTTGTCGGCCGGTCCGGCCGCAGCGCCGTCACAGACCATCTTCCTGGCCTGATCCGCGACTGGCGGCTCGATCTCGTCATCGTCAATGGCGAGAACGCGGCCGGCGGATTCGGGATCACCGAGGCGATCTATCAGGAGTTGCTCGACGCCGGCGCCGACGCGGTCACGCTCGGCAATCATTCCTGGGACCAGCGCGAGGCGCTGGTGTTCATCGAGCGCGCACCACGTCTGATTCGCCCTGCGAACTATCCGCCGGGAACGCCCGGACGCGGCGCCGCGCTGGTCGAGGCCAAGACCGGCGCCCGCGCGCTGGTGGTCAACGTGCTCGGCCGCGTGTTCATGACGCCGTTCGACGATCCGTTCGCGGCCATCGCGCGCGAGATCGGCGCCTGTCCGCTGCGCGAGGCGGCCGATGCCATCGTGGTCGATGTGCATTGCGAGGCCACCAGCGAGAAGCAGGGCTTTGGCCATTTCTGCGACGGCCGCGTCAGCCTCGTCGTCGGGACGCACACGCATGTGCCCACGGCCGACCACCAGATCCTGCCGGGTGGCACGGCCTACATGACCGACGCCGGCATGACCGGCGACTATGACTCCATCATCGGCATGCAGAAGGACGAGCCGCTGCGCCGCTTCCAGTCTGGCATCCCGTCGGCACGGTTCGAGCCGGCGATGGGCGAGGCGACCTTGAGCGGCGTCGCGGTCGAGACCGACGACAGGACGGGCCTGGCGGAGAGGATCGCGCCGGTGCGCATCGGCGGCCGGCTGTCACAGACCAAGCCGGCGTTCTGGGGCGCCTGAGGCAGTGCGAGCGAGGCGTGGGACCGATGCTTCGCCTCGTCTCACAATTTGTAGGCGGTGCGGAAGCCGCCCCAATGCCGTCCGCGGATGCGAATGGGGACATCGATCTCGCGCATCATGACCGTGTTGCCGTTGCCCATGTCGCGCGCGTAGCTCTGGATCAGATAGGGCCGCTGGTTGCGGCCCGCCGCAAGGCCCGCGGGATCGTTGAAGATGCGCCGGTTGCGGCTGTTGGCGGTGTTGAAGGCGACATCGCCCGGCCGCTGCGGATGCGAGTAGATTTTGTTGTGCACCGGCAGATAGCCGTTGCGGTCGATCGCGACGCAGAACGCCATGCGCTGATCCCGGGCCAGGAACGCCTCCTGGAAGGCGGGCAGCGCGCGCTCGGCCCAGTCGAGGATGCGGCTGCGGTGCTGCTGCGGATTGGTGCCGGCGATTTCGACATAGTTGGTGTCGAACATGTCCTCGAGCGTGATCTCGCCGCGCGCGACGGCGCTCTCGAAGATGCGGTTGAGCTCGGTGCCGGCCTCCATGGCGCGGGCGACGAACTCGTTGTTCTCCTCGTGCAGCGCCCAGAGCTTGTCCTCGATCTTCTCGCGCAGCTCCGCGCCCGGCGCATCGAACCGCGCCTGGGCGCCGGCCTTGACCTGCTCGGTGATAACAAGCCGGCACGGGCCGACATCCTCCAGCACGGCGTCGAAGCGTTCGTTCACGGGCAGGCGGCTCGCCTCGGGCCCGGTGATCAGCACGCCGTCATTGGAGATCTCGTAGACCGGCGCGGTGATCGTGCGCCCGCCCGACTTGATCTCGAGCTTGAGATGGCAGGGCAGGCGCTCGCTGCCGCTGCGCGCGGTGCGGTCGCCCTGGCGCAGCAGCACGGCGCAGCGCGCCTTCAGCTTCTGGGCGTACATGGTCACCGCGCGGCCGGCGCTGGTGACGCGCTCGCCGTAACTCTCGGCCTGTTTCGTCGCGCTGCCGATATCGGCCGCGCTGTCGACGACAGAGGAGATGAATTGCGAGGCCTGCGCGGCATTCTGCGACATCTCGCCGGTGGTCTGGTTCTGCTCGGCCACCGCGCCGTTGACATTGGTGAAGACCGGCCGGATTGCCTCGATCGCCTGCGCAATGCGATGCACCGCATCGGCGGAGCCGGCCGCGTCCCTCTGCAGCGCCTCGATCTTGCGGGTGATCTCCTCGGTGGCGTTCTGGGTCTGCACCGCCAGCGCCTTGACCTCGGTCGCGACCACCGCGAAGCCGCGGCCGGCCTCGCCGGCCCGGGCGGCCTCGATCGTCGAGTTGAGCGCAAGAAGCGTGGTCTGGCGGGCAATCTGCGAGATCAGATTGACGACATTGCCGATCGCGGCCGAGGATTCGCGCAGCCGGTCGACGTTGTCGCGCGCCTCGCGGGCGGCGGCGCTGGCCTGGTCGGCGAGCTGGCCGGCGTCCTGGACCTGGGCGCGGATGCCATGGGCGGATTGGGTCACCTTCTCGGCGGCCTGGGCGAAGGTCGTGGCCGTGCCCTGCGCGGCGCTGCTGCGCCCGCTCAGCGCGTCGGCGCGCTGGCGGATGTCGGTCAGCGTGCCCGCGGTCGCCTCGGCGCCGCTGGCGACCGCATTGGCGGCGCGCTCAAGCTGGCGGATCATGCCACCGAGCTCGAGTTCCAGGAGGTCGAGAATGGCCTTGGCCGAATCGTCCGGCGCTGCCGCCGGCTCGGGCGCGGCGACCGGTTTCGGCTCGACCACCTGCACGGGGGCAGGGGCACGTCTTGCAAGGAAAGCAAACGCCATTGGGGTGGACCCCTGGTCGCGCGTGAAAAGGTGCGGATGCGCGGTATCCTTGCACTTGACAGTGAAGCCATGGTTAACAATTGGCTTATGGGGCAAGGTGGCGCAGGGATCCCCCGGGGGACCGCTCACCCCCCTTGAAACCACCCCAAATCTTTGATTTTGACGATTCCCCGGCCTATAAGGCCGCGCTTTCCCACTGACCTCCAGACGATTGCAAGAGATCTCGCATGGCCGGCCATTCCCAATTCAAGAACATCATGCATCGCAAGGGTCGGCAGGATGCGATGAAGTCCAAGCTGTTCGGCAAGCTGGCGCGCGAAATCACCGTCGCCGCCAAGCTGGGCACGCCGGACCCGGCGATGAACCCGCGGCTGCGTGCCGCCGTGGTCGCCGCCCGCGCCGAGAACATGCCGAAGGACAACATCGAGCGCGCCATCAAGAAGGCGCTCGGCGGCGAGGGCGAGAACTACGCCGAGATCCGCTACGAGGGCTACGGCCCGGGCGGCGTCGCCGTGATCGTCGAAGCGCTGACCGACAACCGCAACCGCGCCGCCTCCGACATCCGCTCCTTCTTCACCAAATCCGGCGGCAATCTCGGCGAAACCGGCTCGGTCTCGTTCATGTTCGACCGCGTCGGCATCATCGAGTTCGAGCGCAGCGTCGCCTCCGACGACGCCGTGCTGGACGCCGCGATCGAGGCCGGCGCCGACGACGTCATCTCGGGCGAAGGCGGCCACGAGGTCTATGCCTCGCCGGACAGTTTCCACGAGGTCGCCAAGAACCTCGAGGCCAAGTTCGGCGAGCCGCGCAAGGCGGCGCTGACCTGGAAGCCGCAGAACACGGTGGCGGTCGACGACGAGACCGGCGAGAAGCTGGTGAAGCTGATGGACCTCTTGAACGAGCACGACGACGTCCAGAACGTCTATGCCAATTTCGAGATTTCCGACGCGCTGATGGCGAAGATGGGCGGTTGACGGACGGTTAACCACGACGCTCCGGCCGTTCCGTTTATGTTTCCACCAGGGCGGCGCGAGGCTATCTCTAACCCATGAAAGCCCAGCCGATTCGCGCAGCCATCCGCATCATCGGGATCGATCCCGGCCTCCGCCGCACCGGCTGGGGCGTGATCGAGAGCGAGGGCAACCGGCTGATTTATGTCGGCTGCGGCTCGGTCGAGCCGCCCGACGACCTGCCGCTGGCGAACCGGCTGCTGGCGATCCACGAGGGGCTCGCCAAGGTCCTGAACGACTTCCAGCCGCTGGAGGCTGCCGTCGAGCAGACCTTCGTCAACAAGGACGGCGTCGCCACACTGAAATTGGGCCAGGCCCGCGGCATCGCGATGCTGGCGCCGGCGATGTTCGGAATCTCGGTGGCTGAATACGCCCCCAACCAGGTCAAGAAGACCGTGGTGGGAGCAGGGCATGCCGACAAGGGCCAGATCGCGGTCATGCTGAAGATCCTCCTGCCCAAGGCCGAGCCGCGCTCGGCCGACGCGGCGGACGCGCTGGCGATCGCCATCACCCACGCTCACCACCGCCAGGGCCAGACGCTGCGCATGAGGGTAGCCGGCCTATGATAGGCAAGCTCAAGGGCCTGATCGACTCCTATGCCGAGGATTTCGTGATCCTCGACGTCGGCGGCGTCGGCTATCAGGTGCACTGCTCGGCGCGCACGTTGCAGGCCTTGCCGTCCCCCGGCGAAGCCGCCACATTATCGATCGAGACCTATGTGCGCGAGGACCAGATCAAGCTGTTCGGTTTTCGCTCGGATGTCGAACGGGAATGGTTTCGTCTTTTGCAGACCGTGCAGGGCGTCGGCGCCAAGGTCGCTCTTGCCGTCCTCGGCACTTTGCCGCCCGCCGATCTCGCCAACGCGATCGCGCTGCGCGACAAGGCCGCGGTGGCGCGCACGCCGGGCGTTGGCCCGAAGGTCGCCGAGCGCATCGTGACCGAGCTGAAGGACAAGGCGCCGGCGTTCGCCGATGTCGATCCCGGCGTGGTCAGGCTGTCCGGCGCGATCGAGGAGTCCCGCGCGCCGCAGCCGATCGCGGATGCGATCTCCGCGCTCATCAATCTCGGCTATGGCCAGCCGCAGGCCGCCGCCGCGATCGCCGCAGCCTCGCGTGCCGCCGGCGACAAGGCCGAGACCGCGCAACTCATCCGCCTCGGCCTCAAGGAGCTGGCGAAATAGCCGCGCGCCGCTGTGACGGGCGCGCAGAAGGACAATCATCTCGACCATGGTGAGCAAGAAGGACAAGGAGCTGATCGAGGCGGCGAAGTCGGCGGTAAAGAGCCGCTACCGCAACGATTGGCAGGAGGTCGGCGCGGCGATGCGCACCCGCGACGGCCGTATCATCACCGGCGTCAACATCGACGCCTATCTCGGCCGCAACGCCGTCTGCGCCGAAGCCATCGCCATCGGCCGCGCCATCACCGAGTTCGGCGACCATGGCATCGAGACCATCGTCGCGGTGCGTCATCCCAAGCCCGGCGAGCCTGGCGAGGTCGCCGTGGTCTCGCCCTGCGGCACCTGCCGCGAGCTGATCCATGACTACGACGCCAAGGCGCGCGTCATCGTGCCGTCCAACGGCAAGGGGCCTGCGACGGTGACCATCGGCGAGCTGCTGCCGAACAAATACCGGCGCGGCAACGAATGAAGCCGCCTGCGCGCATGGTGAGCCCGGAGCGGCGCTCCGACGATGTCGGCGACACCGCGCTGCGGCCGCAGCAGCTGTCGGAGTTCGTCGGCCAGCAGCAGGCGCGCGCCAATCTGTCGATCTTCATCGAAGCGGCGCGCAAGCGCGGCGAGGCGCTCGACCACGTGCTGTTCGTCGGCCCGCCCGGGCTCGGCAAGACGACGTTGGCGCAGATCGTGGCGCGCGAGCTCGGCGTCGGATTTCGCGCGACATCCGGCCCCGTGATTGCCAAGGCCGGTGATCTCGCCGCGCTGCTCACCAATCTCGAAGAGCGCGACGTGTTGTTCATCGACGAGATCCATCGCCTCAGCCCGGCGGTCGAGGAGGTGCTCTATCCGGCGATGGAGGACTTCCAGCTCGATCTCATCATCGGCGAGGGCCCGGCGGCGCGGTCGGTGAAGATCGATCTTTCGAAGTTCACGCTGGTGGGCGCGACGACGCGCGCGGGCTTGCTCACCAATCCGCTGCGCGACCGTTTCGGCATTCCGATTCGGCTGAACTTCTACACGGTGGAAGAACTGGAAGGCATCGTCACCCGCGGCGCCCGCGTGCTCGGCGTCGGCATGACGCCTGATGGCGCCAACGAGATCGCCCGCCGCGCCCGCGGCACCCCGCGCATCGCCGGAAGACTGCTGCGGCGCGTGCGCGACTTCGCCTCGGCCGCCAATGCCAGCGCGATCGATCGCGCCATTGCCGATCACGCGCTGAGCGCGCTGGAGGTGGACGCCGCCGGGCTCGACGCGATGGACCGGCGCTATCTTTCGACCATCGCGCTGAACTACGGCGGCGGGCCGGTCGGCGTCGAGACCATGGCGGCGGCGCTCTCCGAGCCGCGCGACGCCATCGAGGACATCATCGAACCTTACCTCATTCAATGCGGCTATCTGCAGCGCACCCCGCGCGGCCGGCTGCTGACCTCGCATGCCTTCAAGCATCTCGGCATGGCCGAGCCCGCGAACCGCGATCCCAGCCAGATCGGCCTGTTCGGGAATGACGACGATGATTAACGAATCTGCTGACAATCTGCACAGACGCACCCGAAATCGGTTGCAATGAACGAGGAAAAGGATTGCGTGCGAGGAGTTCGTCCATGCTGTCACGCCGCCGCTTTCTGAAATTCTCGGGCGCTTTCGCCGCCACCGGTTTTTCCACCGCGACCTACGGAGTCGGTATCGAGCCGCTCCGCCTCGGCGTGACCGACTACCACGTTCGCCCGCGCAACTGGCCGGCCGGCTTCAAGCTGAAGATCGCGGCGATCGCGGACATCCACGCCTGCGATCCCTGGATGTCGCTGATGCATATCGACGGCATCGTCCAGCGAACCAATGCGCTGAAGCCGGACCTGATCGTCCTGCTCGGCGACTACGTGGCCGGTCATCGGCATCATCTCGGCCGGATCGACGCCGCGGCGTGGGCTCCGGTGCTCGGCGGCCTCAAGGCGCCGCTCGGCGTCCACGCCATTCTTGGCAATCACGACTACTGGGACGACAAGACCGTCCAGCGCGACGGGCATGGCAAGCCATACGCCCAGAGAGCGCTCGAGGCCGCCGGCATTCCGGTCTACGAGAACGAGGTCGTCCGACTCACCAAGGATGGCCATGCCTTCTGGCTGGCCGGCCTCGGCGATCAACTCGCCTACATGGCCGCGCGGCGGTTTCGCCCGGTGCCGCGGATCGGCATTGATGATCTTGCTGGCACGCTACGCAAGGTCACGGACGGTGCGCCGGTCATCTTGCTGGCGCATGAGCCTGACGTCGCATTGCGTGTCCCGTCGCGGGTCTCGCTGCAACTGTCCGGTCATACGCATGGTGGCCAGGTGCGCGTGCTCGGCTGGTCGCCCGCCGTGCCGGCCCGCAACGGAGTCGACCTTGCTTATGGCCACATCCGCACGCAGTGCGACGTGATCGTCTCCGGTGGTCTCGGCTGCAGCCTGATGCCCGTGCGGATCGGGATGCCGCCTGAGATCGTGCAGGTCACCGTCGGCGGGGAACCGATGGAGGTGACCTCTTGAGCTTGCGCTCGCGGCTCACTTGCGCGAAACGATCGCATTTCCGGCGATCGAGGATTTCCAGTGACCCAACCCCATCTCGACGGCGAGATCCGCGACGGCCGCCACCACATGCAGGTGCGCGTCTACTACGAGGACACCGATTTTTCAGGCATCGTCTACCACGCCAACTACCTCCGCTTCATGGAGCGCGGCCGCACCAACCATCTGCGGCTGATGGGGGCCGAGCAGCACGCCCTCTTTGCGGAGGCCGCCAGCGAAGTCCCGGGCTTCGCCTTCGTCGTGCGCTCGATGACCTTGGACTTCCTGCGGCCGGCGCGGATGGACGACGTGCTCGATGTCGTGACATGGCCGATCGCGGTCAAGGGCGCGTCGATCACGCTGGCGCAAGAGGTGCGGCGGGCTGAGGAGGTGCTCGTCAAGGCCGACGTCCGCGCCGCCTTCATCAGCGGCGGCAAGGCGCAGCCGATCCCGAAGGCGCTGCGCGACCTGATGAAGGCGGACCTCGCTTAGCGGATCACGCCGGTGAGGCGGGCGAGGCCTCCGGCTTGGTGAGCAGATCTCCCTCGCGCCGCAGGCGCCCCGATTGAAGCAGATCCTCGAGGCTGCCCTGCACCGCCTCGCGCAACTGGGCGCTGGTCGCGCCGAAGCCGAACAGGCGAGCCACCGCCTGGATCAGCTGGTCCTCCTCAGCGCCAAAGTTCTGCTCGACGACCTGCAGGATGGCCGCCTTGATCTCCTCCGGCGGCAGCATCTCGGGCTTGCGCAAGGTCGTCGACTGCACGTCCTCGCGGTTGCGCACGACGATCGTCTGACCGGGCAGATGATAGAACGGACCACCCGCGATCTGTCCCTTCGCCACCGCCGCGTTCAGCGCCGCTTTCACCGCATCGCGAATGCGGTTGCCGGCGCGGGCGAGGCCCCAGGCCGATCTGATGCGGACGATGACTTCCGATTCATGCACCGGCCCTTCGACGGCGACGATTTCGACGACGTGGCGCGTCATGCTGGCAAGCGACGTCTCATGCGGCTCGGTCTCCCGGCGCACCCGCAGCTTGGCTTCCTCATAGGGCACGATCGCCGGGGCGGGGGCGACGAGCTCCGCCGGGCGCTCCTCGGCCCGATCTGCCGCCGGTACATCGGGTGTTGCCGGCGGCTCGGACTGCGTCTCGGCAGTCCCTTCGTCGATCTCCCGCCAATGCGCCTTCGCGGCGTCGATCGCGCGCAGCACCTTCTCGGTTTCCTCCTTGGGGCGGAGAAACCAGTCCGTCGACCAGATCCGATGCAGGACCCAGCCATGTGCTTCCAGCACGTTCTGCCGCAGGCGATCGCGATCCCGCGCCGAGCGCGAGGCGTGATATTGCGCGCCGTCGCATTCGATGCCGAGCAGGAAGCGGCCTGGCTTCTCAGGATCGACGATCGCGAGATCGACGAAGAAGCCTGCGGTGCCGATCTGCGTCTTCACATCATGGCCGAGCGCCCGCAGCCTGGCGGCGACCTGCTCCTCGAAGACCGAGTCGGGATCGCGGCCGCTCTCCTGCGCGATCCCGAGTTGGCCGGTCTGCGCGAAGGTCAGGAACGTCTTCAGCGCCGCGATGCCATGGCCCTTGGCGCGCGACAGGTCGATGTCGTCGCCGGTGATCGAGGAGAACACCTCGCACCGCAGCTTGGCGCGGGAGATCAGCACATTGAGGCGGCGTTCGCCGCCGTCCGAGTTCAGCGGGCCGAAGCTCATCGAGACGAAACCTTCCTTCGTCCGGCCGTAGCCCATCGAAATGAAGATGACGTCGCGCTCGTCGCCCTGGATGTTCTCGAGATTCTTGACGAAGAACGGTTCGCTCGATCCGCGAGAGAAGAACTCCTCGGTGTCGGGGCTCTCCTTGCGCAGGATTTCGAGCTGGTCCTGAATGGCCTGGCGCTGCGCCACCGAGAAGGTCGCGACTCCCAGGCTTTGCTCCGGAGTCTCACGCGCGTGGCGCATGACGGCCTCGGCCACGAGTCGCGCCTCGCGGGGATTGGTCCTGCTGCTGCCGCGCTCGTAATGCGCTTCGGGGTTGTAGTTGAACTTCAGCCCCATGCCCGCCACGGCGTCATAGGGGCTCGGCACGATGAACAGCCGGTTGTCATAGAACTGCTTGTTCGACACCGCGATCAGCGACTGGTGCTTGCTGCGGTAGTGCCAGTTCAGCATGCGATGCGACAAGCCCTTGGCGAGGCAGAGGTCGAGGATACTTTCGGCGTCCTTCACCTGGAAGGTCGGCTGATCCTCGTCGTCGGCATCCTCGTCATCGTTCCCAGTCAACTTCGCGAAGAAGCGCGTCGGCGGCAATTGCCGCTCGTCGCCGACCACTACCATCTGCCGGCAGCGCGCGACCGCGCCGAGCGCGTCGACCGGCTCGATCTGTGAGGCCTCGTCGACGACGAGCAGGTCGAATGCGATCGCGCCGGGCTTCAGGAACTGGGCCACCGACAGCGGGCTCATCAGGAAGATCGGCTTGATCTGCTGAATGACCGGACCCGCGCGCTCCAGCAATTGGCGGATCGGCAAATGATTGCGCTTCTTGGCGAGCTCGCCATTGAGCACGCCGAGCGGGCCGATGCCGCCGGCATTGCGCGGCAGCGCCGCGGCATGCTCATAGGCGATCTGGTCGCGGGCCAGCTGCATGCGCTCGACGTCGAGCTTGCGGAAGCCATCGACCAGCCGGTCATGAGATTCGCCGTCGAAGCGTTTGAGCTGCGGATGCTGGGCGAAGATCACGCTGCGCATGGCGTCGTAATAAGAAGTGTCGAAGGTCTGCTGCAGGGAATCGCCAGGAAGCGAGCCATCCAGCGCGCGATCGACCAGCGCCGCGAGGCCGTCGGCACGGGCGAGGCGGACCCGCTCCATGAACGCGATCCAGCGGGTCAGGCGCTCGGTGGAGTTCTGCCACTCGGCCATCATCTGCGACAGCTCGCCGAGCCGAAACTGGTCGGCTGCGTCGAGCGGGATGCGCTCGGGCTCCAACTGCAGGAATGCGATCAATTGCCGAAGGCCCGAGCTCAGACGCGCGAGATCGCTCCTGAATTGATCGATCGCTTGCTTGTCGTCAGAGGACAGTGTGAGATGCGCCAGGCGCTGACGCATGCCTTCGCTCGCAAATGCTTTGGGAAAGGCGTTCCACCAGGCCGTCAGTTTTGCGAGGGCATCCCAGTCCGACTGCTCTTTCTGCCACGCGGTTCCAAAGGCCGCGCGGCCGGCACTCTCCACCTCCTCGAAGGATTTGCGCGCGGCTTGGGCTGCGATGAGGCCGTCGATCAGCAGAAGCCGCTGATCGAGCGACTTCGGCATCGGCACCTTCAGGTACGAAGCCAGCAGCGCCATCTGTCCGCGATAGC
The DNA here is from genome assembly GCF_051168435.1 of Bradyrhizobium sp. HKCCYLR20261. Taxonomy (NCBI): domain Bacteria; kingdom Pseudomonadati; phylum Pseudomonadota; class Alphaproteobacteria; order Hyphomicrobiales; family Nitrobacteraceae; genus Bradyrhizobium; species Bradyrhizobium sp. HKCCYLR20261. The sequence goes on along the minus strand of NZ_JBNPUZ010000001.1, from coordinate 398,425 downwards.
GTGCGCTGAGAAAGCGCAGCCAGGAACCGCCTTTCTCCGCGATCACCTTGCGGCAATCTACCATCGAGGCCTCCCAGGCGGACTCGACGAAGGCCGATTCGAATGCGGCCTTCAGCTTGGCGTAGCGGAGTCCCTTGTCGACGATATCGGCAACGTCCTGCGGCCGGCTCCAGATCGGATCGCAGAAGGCAGTCTTGTCGCATTCGGGCATTGCGGCTGTGGCTTCGGCGAAGGCCAGCAGTCCCGCAGCGTCGGCGAACGTGACCGGTGGCGGCTCCTCGAGCCGAGTACTCACGCGCGCGGCACCTGCCGTCACTTGGCCGAGACCGCTTGCGACATCGTCCAGCGATTTTCGCAGCTGCGCCATCTCGGCCGGATCGAGCGCGTCACGGCCGACACCCCGCCAGGGGTGCAGATGAGGTGCCCCGTCGGCTGCAATCCGCTCGGCGAGCTCTGCGATCAGCTCGCGCCGCCGCTCCAGGTTCAGCGGCGTCCAGGAGGGCGCGCCTTGCAATGGAAGCGCCGGCTGTGCGGCGGTCTCGCCGCAACGTACGAGATGGCCGAGCAACCGAAACGGCGTGAGCTCGCTCGGCTGATGCGGCTGGTGCATCATGTCGGCGTGCTGGTTGAGACTGTCGCGGCTGTCGGTCAGGCGCTGCACCAAGGTTGCCTCGGCACGCGGCGCTTGAGCCGAAGCCGATTTGCAGCGCTTCAGCTCCTCGAGCAGGACGCGCTTGTTCGCCTTGTTGGAGTGCAGTTCGAGCGCGAGGGACCCGAGGCCTACGGCTTTCAGCCGCCGATGCACGACGTCGAGCGCCGCCATCTTCTCGGCCACGAACAGCACCGTCTTCCCCTCGGCCGCAGCTGAGGCGATGATGTTGGTGATGGTCTGCGACTTGCCTGTACCCGGCGGGCCCTTGACGACGAGATCGCGGCCGCGGACCACTTCCTCGATCACCACGGCCTGCGACGAATCCGCGTCGACGACGTGGTTCATGGCGATCGGCTGGATCACGGGATCGATCTTGCCGTTCTCGGCGACGATCGGCGCGGACGCTTCGAAGCCGTTCTGCAGCAGTGCCGTGATCAGCGGATGGCGGTCCAGCGCGCCGTCTGACGGCCAATTGTCCGGATCGAGGTCGCGATACATCAGGAACTTGGAGAAGGAGAAGAAACCAAGGACGACTGCGTCCGTCTTCACCTCCCATCTCTTCTTGTTCGCGACCGTCTCGGCGACGCCGGCCAGATATCCCGCGATGTCGACATCGTCCTCGTCGCCGAAATCCGCGAGCTTCAATCCGAACTCGGCGTCGAGCTTGGCCTGCAGGGACAGATTCGGCGAGGGTGGCTCGGCGCGCGAGACCAGATGAAACCGATCAGCCGCGCTGCTGCGTTCGAGTCGGACGGGAAGAAGGACGAGCGGCGCGAAGCGCTCGGTGTCGGACTTGTCGTCCTCGAACCATTTCAGCAGTCCGAAGGCGAGATAGAGGATGTTGACGCCCTGTTCCTCTTCCAGCGTGCGCGCGTCGTACCAGATGTCGAGCAGGCGTTTCTGCAAAGCCTCGGATGACAGGCGGGTCTGAAGGCGCGTGTCGGCTGGCCGAGGCTGTGTCTCCGAAACGTTCTCGGTCTGCCTCGTGGTCGTTGTCGGCGCGCTGGGCGGGGGCAGCGGGAGAGCCGGAGCGGTGTCCGGCGTTTCGGCAGGCCGTTCCACCTTGTCTGCAGGCATCTCCGCCTTCGTCGGCAGGAACGTGAAGCGCTTGCCTTCCCCGAGCAGCTCGAACAGTACAGCAGAGCGTGCGCCGACGATGTCGATCGTGCGGGTGGTCTTGGTCTTCAGCGGGATGTGCACGAGCCGGTTGCGCGTGCCTAGATCGAGCAGCGCGCGCCGGTCCGCCAACAATCGTTCTCGTACGGATGGGCCTGCCACGTGCAATCCTCCTGCGATTCGAGGATTGCAACTCGGCATGACCGCGGTCAAGCATCGCGGCTAGGCAGCCGCCTTGTGTCGCGAGAGTTCCGCCTTGTAGAGCTCGAACTCCTCGGCGATTGCGCGTGCAATCGACGGCCGCGCACGCAGGCGCTCGTAGTAGGCTTTCACGGCGGGCCATTTGGCGAGCTCGATCGGCGGTGTGGCCATTGTCCAGTTGATCACGGTGACGAGATAGGCGTCCGCAACGGTGAAATGATCGAGCAGGAACGCGCGATCACGAAGATGGTTGTCGAGATAGTCGAGCCGCGTCAGGTTCTTCTTCAGAACATGGACCTTCATCTCCTCGGGCGCGGTTCTGTCGAGGATCGGGATGAAGAGACCCTTGTGCAATTCGGTGCCGATGAAGCAGAGCCATTGATGCAGCCGGCTGCGGTCCATGCCGGGGCTCGTGCCGAGCTTCGCGTCGGGAAAGCGGTCCGCGACGTACTGAAGGATGGCCGCATTCTCGGTGAGCAAGTCGCCGTCATCGGTGCGCATTGTCGGGACGAGGCCGAGCGGGTTCACGGTGCGGAAATCCGAGCCGTCTTTGAGGACGATCTTCGTCTTCGGGTCGACCTCGAGATAGGTCGCGGCCGCGCCGGCCTCGTAAAGCGCGATGCGGGTGGCGAGCGAGCAGGCGAGCGGTGAGAAATAGAGATCCATGGACGTTCTCCCTGGAGGCTCCGGACCGGAGCGTTGATTGATTTTTATACTGTCTCGCATAATATATGGCGGGTCAAGGAATTTAGTGCGAAATGGTACAAAAAAAGAAAGGGCCGCCGCATGGCGACCCACCGGCCGAAAAACCCGCGGCGCCGGCCGAGCCGAAGCGGCGCGGACGGCCGCGGGCCTATGAGCCGGAGGTCGCGCTCGGCAAGGCGCTCGATCTGTTCCGGACGACGGGTTTTGCGGCGACCTCGCTCGACGATCTCAGCGCCGCAACCGGCATGAACCGGCCGAGCCTCTATGGCGCGTTCGGCGACAAGCGTGAGCTCTACATCAAGAGCTATCAGCGCTACCGCGACAATGCCCGCGCGCTGATGGGCGACATCTTCCGCCACGATTGGCCGGTGCGCCGACAGCTGGAGCAGATCTTCGCCACCGCGCTCGACATCTATCTCTCCGGAGAAGAAGGGCCGCGCGGCTGCTTCACGGTGATGACGGCCGGCTCCGAGGCGGTGGCCGACCCGGACATCCGCGCCATGGTGCAAAACGCGCTGACCGAGCTCGACAAGGCGTTCGCGCATTGCTTTCGCCGCGCCAAGGAGAAGGGCGAGCTGCCGGAGCATGCCGACCCCATGGTGCTGGCGCAAATGGCGTCGGCGACGATCCACTCGATTGCGGTCCGCGCCCGGGCGCGGGAGCCGCGTGAGAAGCTGGAGGCGATCGTCGCCGGCGCGATCGATGTGATGCTGGGCGGCAAGTAACGTCTCAATACCCCCTGACGCGGTCGACCAGATTGCGCAGCGTGCCGCCGGCCTCGAACGTCGCGATCTGTTCGCCAACATAGCGCGAGATCGCGTCGGCATCGGTGTCGGCGGCGTTGTGCGGCGTCAGCACCACCTTCGGATGGGTCCAGAACGGGCTGTCCGTCGGCAGCGGCTCCTGGCCGAACACGTCGAGCGACAGCGCCCCCAGCGTGCCGTCATCGAGGCAAGCCAGAATGTCGGCCTCGTTCTGCAGGCCGCCGCGGCCGGCATTGATCATGATGGGCGCGCCGAGCGGCGAGGAGCGCCGCAGACCAGCGAACATCTTGCGATCGAGAATGCCGCGCGTGTCCGGCGTCAACGGCAGCAGCGACACCAAAATGTCGGTCCGGGCCAGGAACGCGCCGAGCTGCGCTGCACCGTGGAAGGTCTCGATGCCATCCACCTGCTTGTCGCTGCGGCTCCAGCCGGCGACCTGGAAGCCGATCCGCTTGAGCACCTCGGCGGCGTCGATCCCCAGCGTGCCCAATCCGAGAACGCCGACGTTGATCGCCGCCGCGGGCCATTGATATTTCGGCGCCCAGCGCTTCACCCGCTGCGACTCGCGCAGATAGAGCTCCTGGCGATGGTGCATCAGAACATGCAGCACGACCCATTCGGTCATCCGCTGCGTGAGGTCGTCAACGGCGACGCGCACCAGCGGCACGCTCGGCAGGGTCTTGTCGGCCATCAGCGCATCGACGCCGGCGCCGAGATTGAAGATCACGCGCAGGTTCGGAAAGCCGGCGAGCTCGCCGGGCACCGGTTTCCACACCGCCGCGTAGTGCACGTCAGCCGGATCGAGCCCGGCATCGGGCAGCAGCACCACCGGACGGTCGGCGCAGACATCGTTGAAGCGCGCCTTCCAGCGCTGCGGCGACCAGTTATCGGTGCCGCCATGGATCAGGAGCGCCAGCGCGCCTTTGGTCATCGGATCGTCCTCGAAGCGTGAGTGATCTGTTCCACATACCAGATCGCGCGCGGCCGCCAATCTCCGGCCATCATCAAGGAGACATCCCCATGCGCAAACTGCTTCTCGCCGCCGCTTTTCTGGTGACCGCCACCGCGTCCCAGGCCCAGACCGTCGACGTCGGGTCGATCCTGTCGTCCAATGGCATTTCGATCGGCAAGGGCGGCCAGCCGCAGGCCGGCCAAGGCCAGGGCGGGATGTCGCAGGCCGCCAACAGCCAGGGAGCCGCGGGCCCGGGACAGTCGCAGCGTCGCGCCGGGCGCGCCAAACAGCCGCGCGAAAGCGCCGCGGAGACGCGTGCGCGCAACATCGCGGGCAAGTACGGCATCTCCTGGTAGGCGGTCGTTCCGATCGCCGGAACCGGTGAAAATTCTTCGCCGGCCTGTCGGCTGCGGGCATACTCCCCCGTCTTGATAAACGAAGGGAGAGGTTCGCCGATGCTGTACGCGCTGCTTTGCTATCACGACGAGGATGTCGTCTGCGCCTGGAGCAAGGACCAGGATGCCGCCGTCATGGCCAAGCTGGCAGTGATCCAGGAAAAGCTCGCCAAGCAGGGGCGGCTCGGGCCGGTGGCCCGGCTGCTGCCGACCACGGCGGCGACGACGCTGCGCAAGGAAGATCCGCCGCTGGTGCTCGATGGTCCCTACGCGGAGACCAAGGAGCAGCTGCTCGGCTTCTATCTCGTCGACTGCGCCAATCTCGACGAGGCGCTGGAGGTTGCGCGCGAGCTCGGCGAGGCCAATCCCGGCGGCTCCTATGAGATCCGTCCCGTCGGCACGTTCAGGCCGGGCGGAGCGCTGGCATGAGCGACGCGGCCTGGATCGATGCGACCCTGACATCAGCACGCCCCCAGGCCGTCGGCGCGCTCCTGCGCTATTTTCGCGATCTCGATACCGCGGAGGAGGCGTTTCAGAACGCCTGCCTGCGCGCGCTGAAGAGCTGGCCGCAGAACGGACCGCCGCGCGATCCCGCGGCGTGGCTGATCATGGTCGGCCGAAATGCGGGAATCGATGACGTCAGGCGCACCAGGCGCGAACAGCCGCTGCCGGAGGACGAAGCGATCTCTGATCTCGGCGACGCCGAGAGCGCGATCGCCGATCGGCTCGACGGCTCGCATTATCGCGACGACATTCTCCGCCTGCTGTTCATCTGCTGCCACAAGGAGCTGCCGGCGACGCAACAGATCGCACTGGCGCTGCGCGTGGTGTCCGGCCTGACGGTGAAGCAGATCGCCCGCGCCTTCCTGGTCAGCGAGGCTGCCATGGAGCAGCGCATCACCCGCGCCAAGGCGCGCGTCGCGCAGGCGAACGTGCCGTTCGAGACGCCGGGCGCGGTCGAGCGTTCCGAGCGGCTGCTGGCCGTCGCGGCGATGATCTACCTCATCTTCAACGAGGGCTATTCCGCCAGCGGCGAGACGGCCGCGCTGCGTCAGCCGCTCTCCGAGGAGGCGATCCGCCTGGCGCGGCTGCTGCTGCGGCTGTTTCCGGGCGAGCCGGAGATCATGGGGCTGACGGCCTTGCTTCTGCTGCAGCACGCCCGCAGCGCGGCCCGCTTCGATGCGGAGGGAATGCCGATCCTGCTCGACGACCAGGACCGCAGCTTGTGGAATCAGCCGCTGATCGCCGAAGGCCTGGCGCTGATCGACAAGGCGATGCGGCATCGCCGCAGCGGGCCTTACCAGATCCAGGCGGCGATCGCGGCGCTGCATGCGCGCGCGGCGCGGCCCGAGGACACCGACTGGACCCAGATCGATCTGCTCTACGGCGCGCTCGAAGTGGTGCAGCCCTCGCCGGTGGTCACGCTGAATCGCGCAGTGGCGGTTTCCAAGGTGCGCGGCGCGCAGGCCGCGCTCGACCTGATCGCGCCGCTCGAGACCCGGCTCGGCAATTACTTCTATTTCTTCGGCGTGCGCGGCGCATTGCTGATGCAGCTCGGGCGCAATGACGAGGCGCGGACCGCGTTCGATCGCGCCATCGCGCTGGCGCACAGCTCGGCGGAAGCGGCCCATATCCGCATGCAGTTGGATCGGCTGATGCGCGACAGCGCGACCGCGCAGGTCCGAGCAGGGCAATGACATCGGACTGAGATCGGATCGAAAATGATCTGCTTCAGTGTCGGCGGAGCGATGCCTCCGGCGTCCTTGGAACGGCCTGATGGGGAGGAGCTTGGAATGTCGACGATCACCTTGGAGCAGCCGGTCTCGCGCGCCGAATTGTGGGGCGGCCGCATCCTGAGCGGACTGGTGATCCTGTTCCTGCTGTTCGACGGCGCGATCAAGCTCGTGCCGCTCGCTGCGGTCACGCAGACGATGGATCAGATGGGCTATGGCGGCAGCGACGGCTTGGCGCGCGCGCTCGGGCTGATCACGCTGTTCTGCACCGTGCTCTATGCGCTGCCGGCGACCTCGCTGCTCGGCGCGATCCTGCTCACCGGCTATCTCGGCGGGGCCATCGCCTCGCATGTCCGCATCGGCAGCCCGCTGTTCAGCCACGTGCTGTTCGGCCTCTATCTCGGGCTGATGGTGTGGGGCGGCTTGTGGCTGCGCGACCGCCGGTTGCGCGCGCTGCTGCCGCTGCGCTGATCTTCTCAACCAAGGAGGATGTCGATGATCTGTCCCTATCTCACCTTCAACGGCGATTGCGAGCAGGCGCTCAAGCATTATGGCGAGGTGCTCGGCGCCAAGGTCGACATGATGATGCGCTATGGCGAGGCTCCGCCGGAGATGCCGTCGGCGCCGGAGCACAAGGACAGGATCATGCATGTCCGCTTCTCGATCGCCGGCGATGTCATCATGGCCTCGGACTCGCCGCCCGAATATTATCAAGGCAAGCCGAACGGCATCTCGGTGTCGCTCCAGATCAAGGACCCGGCCGAGGCCGAGCGCAAGTTCAACGCGCTGATCGCGGGCGGCGCCGTCACCATGCCGTTCGGCCGGACGTTCTGGTCGAAGGGTTTCGGCATGGGCGTCGATCGCTTCGGCATTCCCTGGATGATCAACTCCCCGGCTGACGGCTACGAGGCCTGACTTCGCTAAAGCGCGATGAGATCTGGATGAATCGTCATCGCGCTTTAGATCTTTGTTTGCGCATGATCTTTTCGGAAAACCGCTGCGCACTTTTCCGGATCATGCTTCAGCGGCAGGAGGCGTACATCGCCTTCAGCTCGCGCCCGCGCAGCACCAGGAGCCGCGACGTCAGTCCGCCGCGGCGCTCGATCCAGCTGCGCACCGGCGCAGGATAGGTGCGCAGCACGATCTGCGAAGCCTCCGGCTCGGCATAGACGCGCCCGCGGCGGTCGACCGAGCGCGCTGCGTGGAAGCCGAGCGTGGCGCGGCGCGTCACGCAGATGCGCTCCTCCGGCACGATGCTCAACACCAGCGTGCAGGCCGAGAGACAAGGACCGTCGATCACGACGCGCTCGCCGGAGGCGCGCACCTTCTCGAACAATTCCAGGAACGGGCCGACTTCGCCGCCGGGCGAGGAGATGATGCGGACATCGGCGCGCGCCAGCATGGTCGCGATCCCCCAGAGGACCACCGCGAGCAGTAAAGTCAGAATGATGCGCACCCGGCTCGGCATCGTCGCCTCACGCGTTTCTCGTCATGCGTCCTCGTCAAGCGTTCCTGCGCTGCCCTCGCAAGGTCGGCAGCCCGATTCCGGCAGCGTCGAAGCCACCGTCGACGGCCAGCACCTGACCCGTGATGTAGCTCGAGCGCTCCGAGCAGAGGAAGAAGATGGCTTCCGCCAGCTCCTCTTCAAGGCCGTAGCGGTTCAGCGGAATGGCATCGTGATAGTCGGCGCGGATCTCCGGCGTGTGCACCGCCTTGGCCATCGCGGTTTCGACCGGCCCCGGCGCCACGGCGTTGACGCGGATGCCGGCGGAGGCGAGCTCGACGGCGAGCTGCTTGGTGAGATGCGCCAGCGCCGCCTTGCTGGTGCCGTAGGCGGAGCGCAAGGTCGAGGCGCGCACGGCTGAGATCGAGGTGATGTTGACGATCGCGCCGCCATGCTCGCGCATCAGCGGCACGGCCGCGCGCGTGCACAGGAACGGGCCGGTCAGGTTGACGTCGAGGATGCGCTGCCAGTCGGTCTCGCTGGTCTCCATGATCGGCGCGAAGCGCGCGACACCGGCATTGTTCACGAGCGCGTCGAGCCTGCCGAACCTCTTGGCAATGTGCGACAGCGCGTCGGCGACCATCGCCGCATCCGAGACGTCGCAATGCAATGCCAGCGTTCGTTCAGGCGATTTGAGCGCCACGGTCGCATCGTCGAGCAGCTTCGTCTCGATGTCGAGCAGCGCGACGCGCCAGCCCTCCAACAGGAATCTCTTGGCGGTCGCCAGCCCGATGCCGCGCGCGGCCCCTGTGATCAGGGCGACCTTGTCGTCCGGCGTCGTCCTCAGTGATTCCGTCACGGCGATCGGCTCCTCCGGCCGGCGGCCCGGCTCTTGCTCGTTGTGAGTCCTATCACGCGCTGCGCAGGGTAGCTGTGAAGACCGTCACAATCCCTCACGTGCGTTAAATCCAACTTATGGAATACAGACAGGGCACCTAAGTTCGCGTGCGTTGTCAAACAGCCAACGGTAGTAATGGGCGCGGCAGTTCGCGTTCCCGCGGCACCGAAGCGCCCGAGTGTTACTGGTATCCTCGTCCCTCACCAACCGGAGGGCGCAGGGAAGACCGGGAGCTCGCCGCCCCCATGGCCCCCGTGCGGACAAGAATGCACGGGGCAGGAACCACAGGTTTGGCTGGGACATCCCGGCCTTCCCTGCACGATGGTCTGACGGCTTATACGTGATCTCCCCGGGGACCGGCTGTCTTGCCCCCGTTTCCGCCACAATGCATTCACGCACTGGACACGACATCAGCATCGGGATGCCAGGACCACACGATTTCGCCGTACGCGCCGCGTTGTTCGTCTGCGTGTCTACTTCTGAGCATGATCTCGTCAGAAAGCTGTGGCGCAATGAGCGTCAACAGTCTCCCGGTTCCGAATCATGCTCCACGCTGCAACATCGTCGCGTCCACCGCATCCCGCTCCCCACGTTCGTGACGACCGCGAAACGTCCCTCTCGATCGGGAACAGGACGGGTATAAAAGAGCATGAATTCTGGAAAAAAGAAAGAAGAGTTTTTAACGGGAAGGACTGGACAAGGGTGATCGACTTGAAAGTCTTCACGAAAAAAGATCCTCCGCGCGATGGTTCGGTCCGTGCGCCGAAGCGGTCAAGGGTGGCTTCCACGCCGCGCGCGAGCCGTTCCCCGGCGGCTGATTCGCCCGTCGGGCCGCGTGGTCGTGTCCCGTCTTGGACGACTCCTGTCCTGGTAGCGTAAAGTCTCAGAGCCTCGGTAGAATCGATATGCGCGGTCACGTCATCAGCCAGCGAATCACATCCTTCTCGTTGAACACGGCGCTGCCGCGCGGCGTGCTGCGCGCGCGCCGCGCGTTGCTGCTGTCCTGCGTCGTTCTCGGGCTCGCAACGAATGCTCGTGTGCTGGCCGCCGAGGGCACGGAGACGAAGTCCCCCGCGGCGGAACCGGCCGCGCGCGACGTCGCGCCGCCGTCACCATCGCCGCAGGCGCAAAAGCCGGAGGTGCCGAAGACGGAGGTTCAGAAGGCGGAGCCGCAGAAGGTCGAGCCGCAGAAGGCCGAAACCGGGACGGTCGGACGTCCGGCGGAGCCGCAGGCGCCCGCTCCGAAGGTTGTCATCGCCCCGGCCGAGCCTCAGAAGCAGGGCAGCAAGGGCGATGCGCGAGCTGCCAAGGACGCGAAGAATCTCACCGTGCCGCAACGCGTGTTGCCGGCCGATGTCGCGCAGATGATCGGGCGCAAGATCTGGCTCAACGAGGCCGGCGGTCGGCGCGATGCGATCACGTCGTGGAACGCCGGCGAGGAATTTGCCTCATTGGGCATCGGGCACTTCATTTGGTACCCGACCACCGCGAAGCCGCCCTATGAAGAAGGCTTCCCCGGGCTGGTCGCGTTCCTGCGCAAGGGCAAGACGCCGCTGCCGGCATGGCTGGACAAGACTCCGATCCCGGCCTGTCCGTGGACCAGCCGTGCGGACTTCAAGCGCAATTTCAATTCGCCGCAAATGAAGCAGTTGCGTCAGTTCCTGCTCGACACGATGGCCGAGCAGACGCAGTTCCTGGTGGCGCGTGCGCAGGGCGCGATGGACAAGATCCTGGCCAATACGCCCGACAGCGCCGAGCGCGAGCACATCGTCGCGCAATATTCGCGCGTCGTGCGCGCGTCCGAGGATCTCTATCCGCTGATCGACTACATCAACTTCAAGGGCGAGGGCACCAATCCCTCCGAGACCGCCGTCGACAAGGAGACGGGCCAGCGCCAGGGCTGGGGCCTGAAACAGGTGCTGCTGAAGATGAACGGCTCCACCACCGAGCCGAAGGCCGTACTCGCCGAATATTCCGAAGCCGTGCAGGTCGTGCTGCAGCAGCGCGTGCGCAACCTGCCGTCCAACCGCATCTGGGAGGCGGGCTGGCTGCGCCGCGCTGAAACCTACCGCCGGCCGATCGCACAACTGGAGCCGATGCCCGAACGTGCGCCGCGCAAGTCGTCTCGCTACAGAGCGGACAATTCGGCGTATTGACGGTTGTGGCGCGCGCGTCCGGGCGACGCTGTTTCAACAACTGCCGGGAGTTGAGCTGCAGCTTCCGCGCTGTCATCCCGAATCTCGAGATTGCTGAAATGAACGCGAGACCAGATCGAGATTCCGGGTTCAAGGCCTGCGGCCTTGCCCCGGAATGACGGTGTCTGTGGCGCCGGCGAGGACACACGGGGATCAACGAGCAGGGATCACTTGCCCGCTGCAGCTTTCCTCTCGGCAACCACCTTCTGATAAGCCGCCTGCAGCCTCTCGCCGACACTCGGGCCCGGCTTCCTTCGCTTCTTCACGCCGAGATGGATCTCGCGCAGCTCGTCCATGAATTCGGCCCACATTTTCGGCCCGCCCTCCGTCAGCAGCCTGGCGCGAATGCCGAGCTCTTCCGAGACCGGCAGATATTTGTAACCCCAGCCGGCCATCTGCGCGAGGATCGGCAGCAGCTCGATGCCCTGCTCGGTGAGAGAATAGATTCCCTTCTGCTTGTGACTCGGATCGTCCACGCGGCTGACGATGCCGGCGGCAAGCAATGTCTTCAGCCGGTCGGCCAGAATGTTGGAGGAGATGCCTTCCTCGGATCCGCCGAGCAGCTCGCGATAATGGCGACGGTTGCCGAACATGATGTCGCGGATGACGAGGAGACTCCATTTGTCGCCGACAACCTCGAGCGTGAGGTTGATCGGGCAGCCGGAGCGCTGAAGGTCTGACATCGAAAAATTCCCGTAACCGTCGTCACGAATAACCGCTTGCAATATTGCACCAGTAGCGGCATCCTCAAACTGCTTGCAAAACAAGAGCAGTCAGGGAGGCGCGTGCATGGCACGGCTGGTGTTGTGGAACATGATGACGCTCGACGGCATGGTCGCGGGCGCCAACGGCGAGCTGTCCTGGCATGAGGAGGTCTGGGGGCCTGAGCTCGAGCAGTTCTCGGAAGCTCAACTGAAGGAGGCCGGAGGGCTGCTGTTCGGGCGGGTGACCTACGACCTGATGGCCGGCTATTGGCCGGCGCAGCAGGGCGTGATCGCCGAATTCATGAACGCGATCCCGAAGCATGTCGCCTCGCGCAAACTGTCGGAACTGGCCTGGTCGAATGCGCATCTGCTGGGCCAGCAGATTGCGACCGAGGTCGAGACGCTCAAGCAGGACAGCGCCAAGGATCTGTTCCTGTTCGGCAGCGCGGACTTCGCCGCGACGCTGATGGCGCATGATCTGATCGACGAATACCGGATCGCGATCAATCCGCGGGTGCTCGGCAACGGCGCGCCACTGTTCAAGCCGGGGCAGGCGATGAAGCTGCGACTGATCGATAGCCGGGCGTTGTCCACGGGAGTCGTGATCCTGCGCTATGTGCCGGTGCGGGATGCGTGAGCGGACGGCCGCGTGCTCCGCCTTTGGCTTGTGAGGAGGCGCACGATTGTACAGCGTGCTCGGTGTACCTCGCCCCGCTTGCGGGGAGAGGTCGGATTGCATCGCCAGATGCAATCCGGGGGAGGGGGTACAGGTCCATCCACGAACACTCCCCGTGCGGCTGCCCCTCACCCCAACCCTCTCCCCGTGAAGAACGGGGAGAGGGAACGCACCGGCGCCGTCGCGCTGGCATCGATTCGAACTAACTCTCTTCACGTCAGCCCTGAGGAGCGACCCATGTCTCTCACCCTCTACTATCACCCTCTCTCGTCGTTCTGCTGGAAGGTGCTGATCGCACTTTACGAGAACGACATTCCGTTCACGCCGAAGCTGATCAATCTGGGTGACGCCGACGATCGTGCCGCATTTCTGAAGCTGTGGCCGGTCGGCAAGTTTCCGGTGCTGCGCGACGAGCAGCGGCAGCGCACGATCCCGGAGTCGAGCATCATCATCGAATATCTCGATCAGCACTTTCCCGGTACGACGCGCTTCATTCCGGACGAGCCGGATCTCGGCTTGCGGACACGCCTGCGTGATCGGTTTCTCGATTTCTATCTGCACATGCCGACGCAGGCCGTGGTGTTCGACCGGCTGCGGCCGAGCGATGCGCGCGATCCGTTCGGTGTGACCGAGGCGAGGGCGCGGCTGCAGACGTCGTACGCGATGCTCGAGGCGGAGCTGCCGTCCGCGGGCTGGGCGATGGGCGAGCCATTCACGCTGGCGGATTGCGCCGCGCTACCGGCGCTGTTCTACGCGCAAAAAGTGGAGCCGTTCGGTGCCGAACTGAAAACGGTTCCAGCCTATCTCGAGCGTCTCAAGGCGCGACCGTCCGTCGCGCGCGTTCTCGCCGAGGCCGAGCCCTATTTCCACATGTTCCCGGGCGAGCCTGGCTGAGCGGGCCTTTCCGCGAAAATAATCGCACAGCCGTGTCGGATTGCATGGTTGCCGATCGTCTTTCTGAAGAGAGCAGGGAGACCTGCCGCAGGATCAGGGAGAGGGACCATGCGGTTCATGGTGATCGTGAAGGCAACGCAGGACTCGGAAGCGGGCGTGCTGCCGACCTCCGAGGAATTCGCCAAGATGGGCCGGTTCAACGAGGGACTGATCAAAGCCGGCATGATGGAGACGGGGGAGGGCCTGCATCCGACCGCCCGGGGCGCGCGGATCGATTTCTCGGACGGCGAGCCTCGCGTGGCGCGCGGCCCGTTCGAGAACAGCGGCGATCTCGTCGGAGGCTTCTGGATCGTCAAGGCGGATTCGCTCGATCAGGTGATCGAGGCCATGAAACGCGCGCCGTTTCCGAGCGGCCAGGTGGAGATCCGGCGCATCTATGCCGCGGAGGATTTCGGCGAGGCCCTCGCGCCTGAACTGCGCGCGCAGGAAGATCGCCTGCATGCGCTGGCGGCGAAGAGCTGACATCTCAGCCCATCAGACCGGGAGCAGACACGATGCGATTCATGATGCTGATGATTCCGCTCGGCTATGAGAGCGCCCCGCCGGACGTGAAGCTCGATCCCGAACGGGTCGCGGCGATGATGCGCTACAACGAAGCGCTCAAGGAGGCCGGCGTGCTGATCACGCTGGAGGGGCTGCATCCGCCGTCGATGGGTGCGCGGGTGTCGTTCCCCGGCGGCAAGCCTGTCGTCACCGATGGTCCCTTCGCCGAGGCCAAGGAGGTGCTCGGCGGCTTCTGGATGATCGAGGTCGGATCGCGCGACGAGGCGATCGCCTGGGCCAAGCAATGCCCGGCCTCTGAGAATGAGATCATCGAAATCCGCCAGGTGCAGGAGATGGCCGATTTCTCCGACGATGTGCGCGAGGCGCTGGCCGGCTTCGGCGAGCTGCCGCATGCCGGCCGTGCCTGAGCCATTCAATTCATCAGGGAGGAAGTGCAATGAGCGACAACAGCAACACCTATCTCGCCGTGTTCCTCGGCAGCAGGACGAGCCCGGCCTGGAAGGAATGGGAGGCGCTGCCGGAAGCCGAACGCAACGCCAGGGGACGGCAGGGCATGACGGCGTGGCAAGGCTGGGTCGAGACGCACAAGGACGCGATCGTCGCGATGGGCGGGCCGCTCGGCAAGACCAAGCGGGTCGACAAGACCGGCATCAACGACATCGCCAACGAGATGGGCGCGTTCACGGTGGTCCGCGCGGCCTCGCACGAGGACGCGGCGAAGATGTTCGAGAACCACCCGCATTTTGCGATCTTCCCCGGCGAGCGGGTCGAGATCATGCCGGTGTTGCCGATCCCGGGTGGTTAGCGCCCGTACCTAGCGGCGAGCCGCGGTGCCACCCTCCCCTGAAGGGGGAGGGTCGGCTCGAATCCGCGCAGCGGATGCGAGCCGGGGTGGGGTGACAGACTGTCGGCGTGTGCGATGCCGACGTTCGGCTGGGCACCTTGTGCACTCGTCCGTTGACCCCGCGCTGACCTCGCCCGGGGCTCACCCCACCCCGCTTGCCCGCTGCGCGGGCGATCGACCCTCCCCCTCAAGGGGAGGGTGGCAGCCGTGGCTGCTGGTCGAGCGCTCAAAAGTCTCTGGTGTGTTTCACCCCCGCTCATGTAAAAGCCCTTCACATGAGCTGGCGCAAGGAGCAGCGCCGCGCTGAGCGCGGCTATCATCACGGCAACCTCAAGGAGGCGCTGCTGCAGGCGGCGCTCGACCTGATCGCGCAGAAGGGAGCTGCCGGGTTCACCTTCGCCGATGCTGCGCGCATGGCCGGCGTCAGCCCGGCCGCACCCTACCGCCACTTCCGCGATCGTGATGAGCTTCTGTCCAGCATCGCGCAGCGCGGCTTCGAGCAGTTCGAGGCGCGGCTTTCGGCCGCGTGGGACGACGGCCGGCCGGAGACCGTCACGGCATTCGAACGTGTCGGCAAGGCCTATCTCGCCTTCGCCCGCGAGGAGCCCGCGTTCTACTCGGCAATGTTCGAATCCGGCGTGCCGGCCGACTCGACCCCAGGTCTGCTCGCCGCTGGCGAGCGTGCGTTCGGCGTGATCCGCGCCGCCGCGGAGCGGCTCGCCGCGCTGGCTCCTCCTGGTGTGCCGCGGCCGCCGGCGATGATGATGGCACTGCACATCTGGTCAATGGCGCACGGCATCGCGTCCTTGTTCGCGCGCGGCGACGCAGCCCGGCGCAAGCTGCCGATGTCGCCGGAGGAACTGCTGGAAGCCGAGGTGCTGATCTATCTGCGCGGTCTCGGGTTCAGCACCGATCGTGCACCGACCGCCAAGCCCGGCGGCGAGCCACCGCCATTGCCCGACGACAAGCCGGCTGGGACGCCAGCGGGGCCCTGGGGCCGGCCGAAGTAAAGGTTCAACGCCGGACGAAAAATATTCCGGGCGGCGCGTCAGGCGGCCGCCTTGACAAAATCACGGGTTGAGCTAGCTATGTAAATGTTATTTACATTCACACGGCATGGCGCCGCGAATGGAGAGGGAGATGGCCTACACCGCAGATGTCAATCGATGGCGCGGTTCGGAGGAGGAGCGCAGGTACCGGCCCCACATGATGGAGTCGCCCTGGCATCCCGGCTGGATCGCGGTGACCGTGCTCGGCTTCATCATCTGGTGGCCGATCGGACTTGCCCTTCTCTTTTTCACACTCGGGAGCAGAAAGATGGCGTGCTGGAACGGTAGCGATCGCTGGTCGAACAAGATGGAACGGATGCAGTGGAAGATGGACCGCATGCGCGACAGGATGGAGCGCCGCGGCTTTGGTTTCGGCTTCTCGCAGCCGTCGTCGAGCGGCAACCGCGCCTTCGATGAGTACCGCATGGAGACGCTGCGCCGGCTCGAGGAGGAGCAGCAGGAGTTCCGCGACTTCCTGAGCCGCCTGCGTCACGCCAAGGACAAGGAAGAGTTCGACGCCTTCATGGCGCAGCACAAGCAGCGGCCGCCGACGCCGCCGAACGACCAGCCCCAGAGCTGATCGCGAGGCAGGTCGACGAACTGATCGACCGATCCTGACGCCGCAGGGCTTTCAGCCCCCGCCCTGACGGCACAAGACGCCCGCCCGCGGTTCCCCGCCGGCGGGCGTTTTGCGTTCCTAATTACCTTTCCCCTGCGGCGCCTCGCCGCTGGCTGCAGGCGGCCAGAACGGCCGCGACGTCACAATGGCCTGATCACAAAGGCTCTATCTGGCTGTCCCGGCAGGGCCTTTGACCTCCGCAAAACTCCGCGGTAACCCCGCCTTAACCCCGGAGGGGGTTTGGTTAAGGGGCGCTTACGGGCGCCGAGCCCTTGTTTTGACACGTTGGCGGAGGAAGCAGGCCACTTATGGCTTCGGCGGGCCTCTTAAAGCGATCAGTTCAGGGCTTTGTTGCGTAGGCGCTTTGCGCCGCGATGGCATCCGGCGTGGAACGGCGGATGCATGGACCCGGGTGTCCCGGGCTGTTGGTTGAGAGGATACTTCGGATGGAAGGCGACTTCTCCCTGATCGCGCTGTTCTGGCAGGCGCATTGGGTCGTGAAGGGCGTGATGCTCGGCCTCATCACCTGTTCGGTCTGGGTGTGGGCGATCGCGATCGACAAGCTGTTCCTGTATTCCCGGACGCGCCGCTCGATGGACCGGTTCGAGCAGGCGTTCTGGTCCGGCGAGTCGATCGAGGAGCTCTATCGGGTGCTGTCGGCCAAGCCGACGCAGTCGATGGCGGCGTGCTTCGTGGCGGCGATGCGCGAGTGGAAACGCTCCTTCGAGGGCCATGCGCGGTCGTTCGCCGGCCTGCAGATGCGGATCGAGAAGGTGATGAACGTCTCGATCGCGCGCGAGGTCGAGCGGCTGGAACGCCGGCTGCTCGTGCTGGCCACGGTCGGTTCCGCCGGCCCCTTCGTCGGCCTGTTCGGCACCGTCTGGGGCATCATGACGAGCTTCCAGGCGATTGCAGGCTCGAAGAACACCTCGCTCGCGGTGGTCGCGCCCGGCATCGCGGAAGCGCTGTTCGCCACCGCCATCGGCCTGATCGCGGCCATTCCGGCGACGATTTTCTACAACAAGTTCTCCTCGGAGGTGAACCGGCAGGCCCAGCGCCTGGAGGGCTTCGCAGATGAATTTTCGGCCATCCTGTCCCGTCAGATCGACGAGCGGGGATGAGGGCGGGTATAATGGCGACCGGATCGTGAGTATCGCAGCATGGGCATGAGCATGGGTAGCGCG
The DNA here is from genome assembly GCF_051168435.1 of Bradyrhizobium sp. HKCCYLR20261. Taxonomy (NCBI): domain Bacteria; kingdom Pseudomonadati; phylum Pseudomonadota; class Alphaproteobacteria; order Hyphomicrobiales; family Nitrobacteraceae; genus Bradyrhizobium; species Bradyrhizobium sp. HKCCYLR20261. Next base: position 380,836 of record NZ_JBNPUZ010000001.1, on the reverse strand, counting down.
TCCGGCGGCGGTGGTCGCCGCGGTCGGCGCAAGGCACCGGTGATGTCGGAGATCAACGTCACGCCGATGGTCGACGTCATGCTGGTGCTGCTGATCATCTTCATGGTCGCAGCGCCACTGCTCACTGTGAACATCCAGGTCGACCTGCCGCAGGCACAGGGCGGCTCGGCCTCGACTGCCGACGCCAAGCCGCCGCTCGAGGTGACCGTGAAGAAAACCGGCGGCGGCTGTGCGTCGAAGGTCGATGTCTACATCGGTGACTCCCCGATCGGGATCAACGAGCTCGGGCCGAAGATCAAGGCGATGAAGGAGGCGGGTGCCGGCGGCGGCGACAACGTCGTCAAGATCCGCGGCGATCGCGACGCCTGCTACTCCGACATGATGAAGGTGCTGGGCATGGCACGTGACGCCGGCTATCGCGCCAGCATCGTCGTGCTGCCGGAACAGGGCTCATGACGGCAAAGGACCTCATCCAGTTCGCACGTCAGCGCAAAGGCACGGTGCTCTCCGTGGCTCTGCACGTGCTCGTGCTGGGCTGGGGTCTGTTCAGCTTCTCCGCCCGCTCGATGGTGGCGCCGCCGGAGGACCTGGTGCCGGTCGACGTGATCTCGGAGGACAATACCTCGAAGGCCAAGGCCGGCGCGCTCGCCGGCAAGAAGGAGTCGCAGAAGCTGCTCGCCGACAAGATCGGCGAGAAGAAGCCGACCGAGGACATCGTCGGCAAGGTCGACACCAAGCAGGTCACCGAGACCGACGCCGCGCCGGAGCCGAAGCCCAAGCCGGAGAAGCCGCTCGAGAAGAAGCCCGACCCGCCCAAGCCGGTCGAGAAGCAGCCCGATACGCCCAAGCCCGTGGCCGAGAAGAAGCCGGATCCGCCGAAGCCTCTGCCTGCTGAAAAGCCGAAGCCGGAGGAGAAGAAGCCCGATCCGTTCAATCCGGACCAGATCGCGAGCGTGCTCAACAAGGACAAGCCGAAGCAGCCGCCCAAGCCGCAGCAGACCGCGGCCGCCACGCCCGAGCCGCCGAAGCACAAGAGCGAGCGCAAGTTCGACGCCGAAAAGATGGCGAGCCTGATCAATCAGAAGGATCCGACGCGGCAGGCCGTGACGGGAGCGGAGCTGAACGCGAATGCGGCGCTCGGCACGGTCCAGGGAACAGCCGAGGCCAACGTGGCGAGTTGGCAGGGCGCGTTCCAGGAGGCTGTGACGCGCTGCTTCAACGCGCCCTACAGTGGTGTCGACGAAGACAAGATCTCGGTCGACCTCGACATTCAGTTGCGTTCCGACGGCTCCCTGCTCGCAACGCCCGTCGTCTCCGGCGTGACGGGCCCGAATCGGGCGGTCAGCCTCGCCGTGGCGGAGAACGCGAAGCGGGCGGTCGAGAACTGTGCGCCTTATGCGTTTCTACCGAAGAATCGTTACAACGAGTGGAAGCTCATCCTGACGCGATTCAATCTCAAAACGATGAATTCGATGCGAGGCCGAACTTGACGAATCCTCCCGACCGCACGACCGGATCTTTCACGCGGCGCCAGCTGTTGGCGACGGGAGGCGCTGCCGTCGCGGCGCTGGGCGCCGGTCCCGCGTTGGCCCAGCAGAAAGACCGCCTGGAGATCGTGCCGACGAGCTTCAAGCCGCTCCCGATCGCGATTCCGCCGTTCGTTCCGGGGGGCGCCGGCGATGCCGATGTCGGCAACGGCATCTCGCAGGTGATCACCAACAATGTGAAGCGGAGCGGCTTGTTCGCGCCCGTCGACCCCGCTGCATTTCCCGAGCGCATCAGCAATTTCGAGGCGCCGCCGCAATTCGCAAGCTGGAAGCCGTTCGATCTGCGCGGCATCGTCACCGGCCGCGCCACGCGCCAGCCCGACGGCCGCCTGAAGGCCGAGTTCCGGCTGTGGGAGCCGAATACGGGCCAGCAGCTCGCCGGCCAGCAATATGTGACGGCGCCGGAATATTGGCGGCGCATCGCCCACATCATCTCGGACCAGATCTATACGAAGCTCACGGGCGAGAAGGGCTATTTCGACAGCCGCGTCGTGTTCGTCGACGAGAGCGGGCCATCGGAGCGCCGCGTCAAGCGGCTCGCGCTGATGGACCAGGACGGCGCCAATGTCCGCTATCTCACCCGCGGCGCCGACCTCGTGCTGACGCCGCGGTTCTCGCCGTCGAGCCAGGAAATCACCTACATGGAGTTCGGGCAGGGCGACCCGAAGGTCTATCTGTTCAATATCGAGACCGGCCAGCGCGAGATCGTCGGCAACTTTCCGGGCATGTCGTTCTCGCCGCGCTTCTCGCCCGACGGCCAGCGTATCATCCTGAGCCTGCAGCAGGGCGGCAACTCCAATCTGTTCGTGATGGATCTGCGCTCGCGCGCGACCACGCGGCTGACCGACACGCCGGCGATCGATACCTCGCCGTGCTACTCGCCGGACGGCAGCCAGATCTGCTTCGAGAGCGATCGCGGCGGCAAGCCGCAGATCTACGTGATGTCGGCGAGCGGCGGCGCCGCGCAGCGCATCTCGTTCGGCGAGGGCAGCTACTCGACGCCGGTGTGGTCGCCGCGCGGCGACTACATCGCCTTCACCAAGCAGGGCGGCGGCCAGTTCGCGATCGGCATCATGAAGACCGACGGCTCCGGCGAGCGCATCCTCACCTCCGGCTTCCACAACGAAGGCCCGACCTTCGCTCCGAACGGCCGCGTGCTGATGTTCTTCCGCGATCCCGGCGGCAATGCCGGTCCTTCGCTCTATACGATCGACGTCTCCGGCCGCTTCGAGCAGAAGGTGCAAACGCCGGGCTTCGCCTCGGACCCGGCCTGGTCGCCGCTGCTGTCGTGAGGAGTAGATGGCCCGTCGATGCTCGCTCACACTTGAGTGGACGCGTCGCCGGCGGGTCGCGCAATGCGTGTTTTCGGTCGAAATGGAACCATTCGTTGCAAGGTCGGAGTAGTGTTTCCCTAGTTTGCTGAAATCTCGGGGAAATCCGCCCGTTTCGCGGCTGCGGCAACGCTCCGCTAACGATGTTCGCTCAGAAAGACTTCACTTGCGAACGGTATTGTTGCGCACTGAACAGGACGCGTGCGCACGAATGCAGCTTGCCAGCCAAAGCGGAGAAGACGATCGAAAGCTGTCGCCCGGTATCCAGGCGGCGCTCGTCGACTCCCTCTTCCAGGATCCCGGCCCGATGTTTGCCGGCGCACTCTGCGCCGCCGTCGCGGCCGTCATGACCGCGATCAAGAGCGGCGACACCAGTCTCTGGCCCTGCGCGATCCTGCTGATCGTGGCCGGCGCGTTTCGCTCGCTCGACATGCGCTACTACCGGCATCTCCGTGACGGCGGGCGCTTGACCCCCGAGGCGGTGGCGCGCTGGGAGATCCGCTACCAGGTCGGCGCGATGATCTACGCGCTGGTGCTCGGCATCTGGTGCGTCGTCGCCGTGTCCGGCAACAGCGATCCGGTCGTGCACCTGATCGCGATCACGGTGACGCTCTGCTACATGTCGGCGGGCGCCGGGCGCACCTATGGACGCCCCTGGATCTTCCACGTCCAGATCCTGCTCGCCTGCGGGCCGCTCGCACTCTCGCTCGCGCTGAATGGCAGTCCCTATTACATGGGGATGGCGGCGTTCTGCGTGCTGTTCTTCATGTCGTTGAAGCACATCTCGACGAACCTGCAGCGGATCTTCGTCCAGGCCTTCGTGGCGCGCGAAGGCGAGTCGGCGCTGGCCAAGCAGTTCGATACGGCGCTCAACAACATGCCGCACGGCCTGTGCATGTTCCGCGCCGACGGGCGCCTGGCGGTGATGAACCACCGCTTCGGCGAGATGATGAGCCTGCCGGAGGATATCCTGCAGCGCGGCGGCAAGGCCGCCGACATCATCAATGCCTGTGTGGTCGCCGGGTCGATCTCGGCGGCGAGCGGCCGGCTGATCCTGGCGGAGATCGAGCACACCAAGACCCACAACGTGATCACCAGCGATCCCGACGTGGTGCGCGACCGCTCGCTGTCCTGGACGTTCCAGCCGATGGCCGATGGCGGTGCCGTGGTCCTGCTCGAGGACATCACCGAGCGGCGCCATGCGGAGGCGCGCATCTCGCATCTGGCGCGTTACGACGAACTCACGACCTTGCCGAACCGCGTCAGCTTCCGGGACGAGATCGAGCGGCTGCTCAGGATCCCGCAACGAAACGGCGAATTGTCCGCGCTGCTGTTCGTCGATCTCGACCGCTTCAAGCAGGTCAACGACACCCTCGGCCACCCCTGCGGCGACCAGTTGCTCTGCGCCGTGTCCGAGCGGCTGCGCGACATGCTGCGGCCGGAGGATTTCGTCGCCCGCTTCGGCGGCGACGAGTTCGTCGTGTTCCAGCGCAACATTCGCTCCAACGACGACGCTGCCGTGCTCGCGCGCCGGATCGTCGATCAGCTGAGCGAACGCTACAAGATCGACAATCATCTGGTCGAGATCGGCGCCAGCGTCGGAATCGCGATGACCGCGCCGGGCATCAGCGCCGACACGCTGCTGAAGAATGCCGACATGGCATTGTATCGCGCCAAGGCCGAGGGCAGGGGTACCTTCTGCTTCTTCCGCGACGAGCTTGCCCAGACCGTGGAGGCGCGGCGCATCCTCGAGCTCGATCTGCGCAAGGCGCTTGCCAACGAGGAATTCGAGCTGTTCTACCAGCCGCTGGTCAATCTGAAGTCCGGCAAGATCTCGACCTGCGAGGCCTTGCTGCGCTGGAACCATCCGGTGCGCGGCACCGTCTCGCCGGTGGACATCATCCCCGTCGCCGAGGACATGGGCCTGATCGTCGATCTCGGCCGCTGGATCCTGCGCAAGGCCTGCCTCGAATGCATGAAGTGGCCGGAGGCGGTGAGCGTCGCCGTCAACTTCTCGCCGCAGCAGTTCCACCAGCGCGACGTGCTGAGCGAGGTGCGCTACGCCCTCGAAGTCTCCGGCCTGCCGCCGCACCGGCTCGAGATCGAAATCACCGAATCCTCGCTGTTGCGCAACACGCAGCTGACGCACGACGTTCTTTCGCAGCTCCATATGCTCGGGGTCCGCATCTCGCTGGACGATTTCGGCACCGGCTATTCGAGCCTCAGCTACCTGCACAATTTCCCGCTCGAGAAGGTCAAGATCGACCGCTCCTTCCTGGAGGGCATCGACAGCGACCGGCCGCTGACATTGCTGCGCGGCGTCGCGCGGCTGTCGGCCGATCTCGGCATGTCGGTGGTCGTCGAGGGCATCGAGACCAACGAGCAGCTGGAGCTGGTCAGTGCCGATGGCACGGTCACCGAAGCCCAGGGCTATCTGTTCAGCCGACCGGTCCCCGCCGTGCGCATCCGTCAGCTTCTGAATGCCTCGCACGGCCGACGGCCGGCGGAAGAGGCGATTGCGGTCGCCGGAGGCAATCGGTCGATCGCCTGATCGCCGTCTCGCCCGCGTCTCCGACGGTCCGGCAGCATCGCTGGGGCTCGTGCGGACACGCACGCCCATGTGAACGCTAAAGTGACAACCCCACGTCGCATCATCCGGGCTGAGAACACGCGTATGCCACGCGCACAGGTTTCGGATAGGCACGGAAGTGATCCGTAGCGATACCTGAGTCACTCCGTTTCATTTCTGTAAGTCGCAGTCATGACGCCCGATTTCCCGCACCGTTAACTCTGTACCGCCGAAAGCTTTGCGTCTGAATTAACGCACTGTTAAGCTCATTAGGTACTCGTAAGGGTTGTGTGTGAAAAGGGGTTGCGAATGAAGTCGGCGGCTCGAGTTACTGCCGTTGCTGACCAGAAGTCGGATGCGCTCGAAAATGTCGATTATCGGCTGGCGCTGACTGCGGAAGACAAGGACGAGATTTACCGGCTGCGCTACCGCGCCTATCTGCGCGAAGGAGCCATCCTCCCCTCGGCGAGCGAACGCGTCACCGACGAGTATGACGATCTTCCCAACAGTTTCATCTTCGGCGTCTATGTGCATGGCGAACTGTACAGCTCGATCCGCATCAGCGTGCTGAACTCGCAATGGCGGCGGTCGCTGTCGGCGGACATGTTTTCCGATCTGCTGCATCCCGAGCTCGACCGCGGCCAGGTGATCGTCGATCCGACGCGTTTCGTGGCCGATTACGAGAAAGCCCGGCTGTTTCCAGCGCTTCCCTACGTCACCGTCCGGCTCGGCTATGTTGCCTGCGCGCATTTCAACGCCAATATTGGCCTTGCCAACGTCCGGCCGGAACACCGCGCTTTCTACAAGAAGGTCTTCCTCCAGGAGCCGTGGGGCGAGCCGCGGCTCTACTCCGGCCTGACCAAGCCGGTCGGCCTCGTCGCCGCGCATTACCCCAAGATCCGCGAGCGGGTGTTCCAGCGCTTCCCCTTCATGCGCTCGAGCGCCTTCGAGCGGCGGATGCTGTTCGACCGTCGCGCGCCCGACGCCTTCTCTGATTCGTTTCGGCTTCAGCCTGTCGCGAAGGCCGGCTGAGCAAAGTCGGTCTTGTTCCCGGATTCAAGCCGGCGCAGCCCCCTGCGCCGGCTCAATTTCGTGGCCTTGGCGCAAATATCGGCGAAAAGCGCCGTGCTCCCGGCGGGCCGCCGCTTGCCTTCACCCTGGCGCCACATTTACAACCCATTAACCATCGCGGTCGCTTTTTCGGGTTTCGTTAGCATTTGACGGGGTTCGGCAAGACCCCATCAAGGTTGACGGAACGTTCGCTTAACCATCGACCTGTAGACCGGATGGCAGTCTAAGAACGTGAGCGTGGAGGCTCCGGGAATGAAATATCACATGCGTATCCTCCAGGGATTGAAGTTGGCTGCCGTGCTCTCGGTCGCGCTGTCGATGGGCGCCTGCGCCAACAAGAATCTCACCGGGGCCGACGGAGCGATGGCGAGCGCTGCAACTCCAGGCAGCCAGCAGGACTTCGTGGTCAATGTCGGCGATCGCGTCTTCTTCGAGAGCGACCAGACCGATCTGACGCCGCAGGCGATCGCGACGTTGGAAAAGCAGGCGCAGTGGCTGCAGACCTATCCGCGCTATCAGTTCACCATCGAGGGCCACGCCGACGAGCGCGGCACCCGCGAGTACAACATCGCGCTCGGCGCCCGCCGCGCCCAGTCGGTCCGAAACTTCCTGGCCTCGCGCGGCATCGACCAGAGCCGCATGCGCACCATCTCCTACGGCAAGGAGCGCCCCGTCGCGGTGTGTAACGACATCTCGTGCTGGTCGCAGAACCGCCGCGCGGTCACCGTGCTGAACGCCAGTTCATGAAGCTGAACGACGTCGTCTCATGACGGGTCGTTGATGAATCCGGCGTCGCCATCGACGCCGGCTTCATCATTTCGTCTTCGCTTGAACGTCATTTGTCTCCATCTCAATTCTACTTTACAGCCTCGCTCATCAGGCTTTTTCAACCTCTCGCCGATCCGGTCGTCAGGGCAGCATGTCGTTCATGTCTCTTCCTCGGAGCGCCGCAGCGATGCTCGCAGCGCTCGTCGTTTTGTCGTGCCAGTCAATGTCGTCGCGGGCGTTCGCCCAGGTCGACGAGGATCCCGAGATCAGGATCGAGCGGCTGGAGAATCAGCTGCGACAACTGACCGGGCAGAACGAGGAGCTGCAGTACCGCAATCGCCAGCTCCAGGAGCAGCTGAGGCAGTTGCAGAGCGGGGCGCAGACGGCCGCGCCGGCTGCCCAGCCGGGCGTTTCGCCGGCACCGGCGCAGGTCAATCCGGGTTACGCCCAGCCCGCACAGCCCGCCTATGGCCAGCAGCCCTATGGACAGCCCCAGCAGCAGGCCTATCCCACGCCGCAGCAGCCTCCCGTCTACGCCCAGCCGCAGGCCGGCGCACCCGCCCCGATCGCGCTGGATCCGCCGGCCCCGGGCGGGCGGACCCGTCGCGGCGACGCCTTCGATCCGAGCCAGAACCCGACCGCGCCCGGCGCGCCGCAGGCGCTCGGCGGAGGGCCGCTGCCGATCCAGCCCGGTGGCGGCCAGCCGGTGGCCCGTGCGCCGGATCCCGTCAATCCCGCGAGCCCGCCGCCCGGCCGCTATCCCCAGGCGGCGGCCCCTGCCGCCGCCGGCGGGCTGGATACGGCGCCGCCGCGGCAGACGCCGCGCGATGAATACGACCTCGGCATCGGCTACATGCAGCGGCGCGACTATGCGCTGGCCGAGCAGACAATGCGCAACTTCACCCAGAAATATCCCAACGATCCGATGATCGGCGATGCGCAATACTGGCTCGGCGAAAGCCTGTACCAGCGCCAGCAATACCGCGATGCCGCCGAAATTTTCCTGGCGGTGACCACCAAGCACGACAAATCGTCGAAGGCGGCCGACGCGCTGCTGCGGCTCGGCCAGTCGCTGGCGGCCTTGAAGGAGAAGGAGGCGGCCTGCGCCGCGTTCGGCGAGGTGACGCGGAAGTATCCGCGCGCCTCCGCGGGTGTGAAGGCGACGGTCGACAAAGAGCAGAAGCGGGTGAAGTGCTGAGCCGCGCGGCGTGAGATCGTAGGGCTCTCGCCCCCGGGCAGCGAGGCGGGTAGGCTGCCGCGCCATGGCGAACGCACGCTCCGAAGCCGATCTCCCGGTGTCCGCCGCCGAGGCCGAGCGCCTGTTCGCGCCGCTCGCGGCGGTGCCGGCGCTCGTGATCGCGGTCTCCGGCGGTCCGGACTCCATGGCGCTGATGTGGCTGGTGGCGCAGTGGCGGGCGTCTCTCGTGACGGGCCCGCGGCTGCTTGCCGTGACCGTCGATCATGGTCTCAGGCGTACCTCGGCGGGCGAAGCCCGGTTGGTCAAGCAGATCGCGCGCAGCCTGGGTGTTCAGCACCGCACCTTGCGCTGGACCGACGACAAACCGGGGGCCGGAATTCCCGAAGCGGCGCGGCTGGCGCGCTACCGGCTGCTGACGCGCGCGGCGCGGCAGCTGCGTGCCGGCCATATCCTCACCGCTCATACGCGGGATGACCAGGCCGAGACGGTGCTGATGCGGCTGCTGCGCGGCAGCGGCATCGCCGGGCTTGCGGCCATGACGCCGGTCAGTTCGCGAGATGGGCTGCTGCTGGCGCGGCCGCTGCTCGACATCCCCAAGGCCAGGCTGCTGGCGACGCTGCGCGCCGCGGGGCTTCCTCACGCCGATGATCCGACCAATCGCGATCCGTCCTTCACCCGGCCGCGCCTGCGCGCGCTGATGCCGGCGCTGGCGGAGGAGGGCGGCGATGCGCGCACGCTGGCGACGTTGGCGCGCCGGCTTGGACGGGCCAATGCCGCGATCGAGCGCATGGTGGACGGTGCCGAGCGCTATCTCGCCCTCCAGGCCGACGGCGGCAGTGGCGAACAGCCGGCCCAGGGCCACAGCTTCGACCCGCGCGCGTTTGTCGCACTTCCAGCAGAAATCAGGCTGCGGCTGTTGATGCGCGCCATCGATCGCGTGGGAACCGAAGGGCCCGTGGAACTTGGCAAGGCCGAAGCGCTGCTCGACCGGCTGGACCGGACTCTTGCGGGGATCGTAGATAGTGGTAGGTCTGCTCCAGGCAGGCTAAAACAAACCCTGGCTGGTGCGCTGGTAAGCATGACGAAAGAGTCGATCCGCATCACGCCCGCGCCGCCACGGCGATCGCGCGGGACTTGAGCGGGCGGCAGCTTCGCGGACGCTTAACCACCTGCATGGTCGGCGCTTTCCCGCGCCATTTTTTAAGCGGGAATCGGGCTAGGATGCGTTAAATAGTCCTGTCTGGTTCCCTTGGCATTGCGGCGAGTGGTACCTAGATTACGAGACGGTCGACCGGGGGATTCCCTCGTGGCTACCCAGGGATAAGTCTGAGGACAGACGGCCGCGATCCGCGCGACCACGAAGGAAAATCGATGAACGCCAATCTGCGCAATTTCGCCCTTTGGGTCATTATTGTCCTATTGCTGTTGGCACTGTTCACCCTCTTCCAAAATCCCGGGCAACGCGCGTCGTCGCAAGACATCACCTTCTCGCAGCTGCTGACGGAGGTCGATCAGGGCAATGTGCGCGACGTCGTGATCCAGGGCCCCGAGATTCACGGCACCTTCAAGAACGGCTCCTCGTTCCAGACCTACGCGCCGAGCGATCCGACGCTCGTGACTCGTCTGTACAACGGCAAGGTCTCGATCACCGCGAAGCCGCCGGGTGACAACGTGCCGTGGTTCGTGTCGCTCCTCGTCTCCTGGTTGCCGTTCATCGCGCTGATCGGCGTCTGGATCTTCCTGTCGCGACAGATGCAGGGCGGCGCCGGCAAGGCGATGGGCTTCGGCAAGTCGCGTGCGAAGATGCTGACGGAAGCGCATGGCCGCGTCACCTTCGAGGATGTCGCCGGCGTCGACGAGGCCAAGCAGGACCTACAGGAGATCGTCGAATTCCTTCGCGACCCCGGCAAATTCCAGCGCCTCGGCGGCCGCATTCCGCGCGGCGTGCTGCTGGTCGGCCCTCCCGGCACCGGCAAGACGCTGATCGCCCGCGCCGTGGCCGGCGAAGCCAACGTGCCGTTCTTCACCATCTCCGGTTCTGACTTCGTCGAGATGTTCGTCGGCGTCGGCGCCAGCCGCGTCCGCGACATGTTCGAGCAGGCCAAGAAGAACGCGCCCTGCATCATCTTCATCGATGAAATCGACGCCGTCGGCCGTCATCGTGGCGCCGGCCTCGGCGGCGGCAATGACGAGCGCGAGCAGACCCTCAACCAGCTGCTGGTCGAGATGGACGGCTTCGAGGCCAATGAGGGCGTGATCCTGATCGCCGCCACCAACCGCCCCGACGTGCTCGATCCCGCCTTGATGCGTCCCGGCCGCTTCGACCGCCAGGTCGTCGTCTCCAACCCCGACATCATCGGCCGCGAGCAGATCCTCAAGGTTCACGTCCGCAAGGTGCCGCTGGCGCCGGACGTCAATCTCAAGACCATCGCCCGCGGTACGCCCGGCTTCTCCGGCGCCGACCTGATGAATCTCGTCAACGAAGCCGCGCTGACCGCCGCCCGCCGCAACAAGCGGATGGTCACGCAGTCCGAGTTCGAAGAGGCCAAGGACAAGGTGCTGATGGGCGCCGAGCGCCGCTCGATGGTGATGACCGAGGAAGAAAAGATGCTGACCGCCTATCACGAGGCGGGCCATGCGATCGTCGGCCTCAATGTCCCGAGCCACGATCCCATCCACAAGGCGACCATCATTCCGCGCGGCCGTGCGCTGGGCATGGTGCAGTCGCTTCCCGAGGCCGACCGTCACTCGCATACCCGCGAATGGTGCGTCTCCAAGCTCGCGATGATGTTTGGCGGCCGCGAGGCCGAGGTGCAGAAGTTCGGTCCGGAGAAGGTGACCAACGGCGCCACCGGCGACATCCAGCAGGCGACCAACCTCGCCCGTGCGATGGTGATGGAGTGGGGCATGTCCGACAAGCTCGGCCGCGTCCGCTACCAGAGCAATGAGCAGGAGGTGTTCCTGGGTCATTCGGTGGCGCGCTCGACCAACATCTCGGACGACACCGCACGCCTGATCGACTCGGAAATTCGCGGACTGATCGAGGCCGGTGAGCAGGAAGCCCGTCGCATCATCACCGAGAAGCGCGAGGACTGGGAGACGATCGCCCAGGCGCTGCTCGAATACGAGACGCTGACCGGCGAGGAGATCCTTGACCTGCTCAAGGGCAAGAAGCCGAACCGCGAATCCGCGATCGAGCCGTCGACGCCGCGCGCCTCGGCGGTGCCGCCTGCCGGCAAGCCGCGTCCGCGGCCCGATCCGGGCCTGGAGCCGCAGCCGCAGGCCTGAGGCCGCAGGGTCCGCGGAGATCAGCTTCTCCGACACGGAACATCAAGAGATTGAGACGACAGGCCCGTTCGCAGCCGGGCTTTTCGTTGCGTGCAAACCTTTGGCTTTGTTAACGAATACCTAAAAGCTGGGTATTCGAATAATGTTCATTTGGTGTGTTGCACGCGCTCGCGCGCGTGGGTTTTTCGTTGCGTCCTTGACGGGTCTGGCGGCGTTCCAGGTGAGCGAGGCGGCCGGTCAAGGCATTTTCGACACCGCTGCGGCGGGTCCGTTCACGTCGAGCTACTTTGGCGAGACGCCCTATTCGACCGGCGGCAGCGACTGCGGCGGGCGCTACTTCCATGGCACTGCCATGAGCGGTGGCGGTCTCGGCGTCGGCAGCGCCGGGAGGCTTTGCGAAACGCCTTATCTGCGCGTCTTCACCACGGAGGTGCCGATCATCTGGGCCCCCAACACCGCAAGCGGTGGATTGGGCTCGGGCACCGTGACAGAGCTCGCGCTGCCGACGGCGCAGCTCACCGATTTCGTCAGCGGCGCGGCGACAGGCGTCGACGCTGCCGGGAAGACGGTGGTCGGCGTGGTGCTCGGCGCCAACGGCAGCCAGAGCAACTACGACATCTATCCCTACATCTGGCAGGCGGCCACCGCTGGCGCCTTCGCGGGTGTTAGCCCGACACGGCTGCCGCTGAATGGTGCCGACACGGATGGTGCGGCCTATAGCGTCAGTCCGAACGCCACCTACGCGACGGGCTGGAGCGGCAGGCTGCAGTTCGATGCCAGTTGGCCGCATGATATTCTGACAAGCACCAGCACGATGCAGGCGGCGCTGTGGAATCTCTCCACCAATTCGGTGCAGCTGCTCGGCGCCACCCCCGATCCGGTGAATTCCCCGGCCAGCTCCGGCAAGGCGGTGGCCGACAACGGCACCGTGGTCGGCTGGTACGGCCTGTTTCCGCGCGGCGCCTTCACCAATGACGTCAACCTGGCGCGCGGCTCGGGCCTGCTGCTGTCCGACACCAGCGGCTTCGGCGACTACGCCACGATCTGGCAGCCCAAGCCGTTCGTATGGACGCTCGCCTCGGGCACAATGACCCAGCTCGGCATGACGCCGCTGAACAATGCCGCCACGACCTACGCCTATGGCGAGGCGCGGGCGCTCAATGCGGGGGGTGGCGGTGTCGCCACCGCCAGCGTCGCAGTCGGCTGGCTCGGTAGTTCGGCGACGAATTTCGAGGCGGTGCGCTGGAGCACGACCGACAATTGGGCGACGCATACGACGCTGCAGCTCGCCAGTGTCGATCCCGCTGGGACCGACAATCTCGGCCGCATCGGCTCCGTCGCCAATGCCGTCGATGCCTCCGGCAACAACATCGTCGGCCGCGTCGAGTATTCCTGCACGGCCGGCAGCAGCGGCCTCTGTTCGCAGGCGGTCTACTGGTCGGTGTCGTCGAACGGCCAGTCATCGTCGGGCGCAACGTTGGCGTCGATCCTGGCGAGCCTCGGCGTCAGCACCAGCAATGTCACGCTCACGGACGCCACCGGCATCGCGGTGTCGAGCACCGGCGCATCGCAGCGCATTCTGGTCTTCGGCAATGGTACCCGCAACGATGCCGACCTGACTCAGGACCTGTTCCTGGTTCAGCTCCGCCGCGGCTCGGACGACACCACGCCGAATGCGGGCAGCATCACCAGCGTGCTGGAGCAGAAGAGTTCGCTCGGCAGCCTCGGCGTGATCGCCAACCGCGGCGCCGCCGCCACGGACGCGGCCATGGGCGCGCTTGCGACAGCGGCGGACTATTATCGCTGTGCCAAAACGCCAGGCGGCGAGGCCTCGCAATGGTGCGGCTTCGCCTACGGCCTGATCGGCGGCAATTCCAGCTTCGGGACCTCCGGCACCGAGCTCGCCGGCACCTTCGGTCTGGCGCGCACGATCGCGCCGTCGACCTCGATCGGCGTCAGTGTCGGCGCCGCCGGCCTGCGCAACGGCCTCGCCTATGGCGGACGGTTCGATGCGGCCGGCGCGACCTTCGGCGCCTATTTCGCGCATCGCCCCGAGACCGGCTTTCAGTTCCTGGCGATGGCAGTGGCCACGCTCTATCCGGACCTGTCGCTGACGCGCGGCTATCTGAACGGCACGGCATTGGCCGGCTCGCAGGGCCAGACCCATGCGAGCTCCGCCGGTGCGATGACGCGGTTCGGCTGGGCGTTCGCGGTCCCCGGCGCCAAGGCGACGATCACCCCGTTCGCGCAGCTCTCCTACGTCAACGCGCGGGTCGGCGGCTTCGTCGAGAGCGAAGGACCGTTCCCGGCAACGATCTCGGCGTTCAACGCCGCGGCCATGACGCTTCGTGTCGGCACACAATGGCGCGGTGCGCTGACCGAGCGCGTCAGCGTGTTCGGCAGCCTGGCGTGGGCGAGCAATCTCAAGGTCGATACGCCGCTGGTGCGCGGCTCGCTGCTGGTGGGCGATTGCAGCGGCGCCGCGCCGATCACGGCGTTCTGCGGTCTGTCGGGGCTGGGCGCAAGCATGAGCCGCAGCTGGGCGGAGGCCAATGCCGGCGTGCGCGTCGAGTTCGCGCCGGGCTCGGCGGCGATGATCAGCGCCAACGTGGCGAGCCAGAACACGCTGACCTATGGGCTGCAGGTCGGCTACAGCCGCGCCTTCTGAGCGCGGCTGCTAGCCGTCGACCGGCTAGGGCTTGTCGAACCAGGTCTTCCACTGCGGCACGGCGGTGGCGAAGGTGCCGCGATGGCTGGTCGGGCCGGTCGAGACGGCTTCCACCTTGGGGTTGCCGGCGCCGATCGCCTGCTGATAGGTCATCGCCAGCCGGCCGAGGCCCGTCGAGATCGCCTCGTCGGTCTCGCCGTAATAATTGCGCACCGGGCTCTTGATGATCCAGCGATAGGCCTGCGTCTGCGCCACCAGGCGGCCGTAGGCCGATGCCGCGAAATATTGCGCGTCGAAATAGTCCGGCTTCAGCAGCTTGTGCAGATCGGTCGGGACGTCGGCGACGTTGAACGGCTCGCGCAGATAGGCCTTGCGCGCGACATCGTAATAGCTGTCGCTGATCACCGAACGCGCCAGCCCGGGCACGCCATAGTAGTTCTCGAACGCGAAGGCGGAGAGGATGAACAGCGAGTTGACCCAGGCCGCGTCGTTCTTGCGCGGGAAGCTGAGGAAGCCGTTCAGAGCCACGAAGACGTCGACCGGCGCGCTGGCAGTCGCCGCGGCGGCCACCGTCTCGCCGGCGCTTTCGAGCTTTTCCAGAAAGGCCATCGTGACGAAGCCGCCCTGCGACCAGCCGGCGATCGACAGCCTGGTCGCGGTGAGATGCAGGTCGTTGAGCACGGCGCGGCTGGCGAGCAGCATGTCATAGGTCGCCTGCTGGTGGCTGGCTTTCACCATGTAGCCTTCCGGCTCGGTCGAAGTCCCCATGCCGAAATAGTCGGCGCCGATCAGCAGATGGCCTTGCCCGGCAAACTGCGCGATCATCAGCTGCGTCTCCGGCGACTGCTCGGGGAACGACGGCACCTCCTGTTTTCCGTAGACGGTGCCGTGCTGATAGGACACCAGCGGCAGGCTGGTCTCGCTGATGTCAGGCACCGCCAGCAGTCCCGTGGCGCGGATCGGTTTGTTGCCGCGCTCGGGGACCACGGAAGAATAGGTCACGCGGTACAGCCGCACGGCGTTCACGGCCGGCGTATAGGTGACCTGGACGCCGGCGAATTTCGGCGTGTCGACGGTCAGGATCTTGTTGAGCCGCTCCACGTCCCAGCGCGCCAGAAATTCATAGGAGACGTCCGACGTGACGCGCACGACGCCCTTGTCCTGAGCGCGGCTCGCTGCGGGCACGATCAGGAGGAGAGCAAGAAGGATGAGACGAATGGCCATGAGGACTCCCGTGGATCGGCCGCCAGTTGCATCGGAGTCCTGTGCTACAGATTGCGTGTAAACATTCGGTGCGATCCGCCGCATCTCGGGGCTGGCGGGGCGCTTAAGCCTTCTTCAAGCCTCCCGGCCTATCTCTCGACCAGGAGTGCGCCCCGCGTGGCGCCGGGCGAGGTCCTGATGGCCGACAATTCCGCTGCCGCGATTCCCTTACAGCGCCGTGGCGTACCGTTCGGCCTGTTCGCCGTCTGCTTCGCGCTCGCCTGCATCAATGCCGCGTTCTTCCCCGCCGGCCTGTTTTCCGGAATCTGGATCTGGGGCGCTGATGGGCTGGGCATCCCGACCGACTTCGTCAACGTCTGGGCCGCCGGCAAGCTCGCGCTGCAGGGCCATCCTGCGCTCGCCTGGGACTGGGACGTGCAGCGGAGGATCGAGCTCGACCTGCTCGGGCAGGATTTTCCCGGCTACTTCGCATGGCACTATCCGCCGCCGTTCCTGTTCGTCGCGGCGTTCCTGGCGCAGTTTCCCTACGTCACGGCCTTCGCCGGCTGGGCCTATGCGAGCTTCATCCCCTATGCGCTCGCGATGCGCGCCATCGTCGGCCGCGGCTTCGGCCTGCTGCTGGCGGCCGGCTTTCCGGCGCTGTTTTCCAACATGCTGGTCGGGCAGAACGGATGCCTGACTGCCGCGCTCGTCGGCGGCACGCTTTATCTGCTGCCGGTGCGGCCGGTGCTGGCCGGAATCTGCCTCGGCCTGCTGACCTACAAGCCGCAATATGGTCTGCTTTTCCCGATCGTGCTGATCGCCACGCAGCGCTGGACGGCCTTCATGTCGGCGAGCGTCACCGCGATCCTGCTCGCGCTCGTCTCCCTGCTGGCGTTCGGCATCGACAGCTGGCAGGCTTTCGTCCACTGGCTGCCGATGTTCTCGCAGGCGTTCCTGACCGAGGGCAAGGCGACCTGGTGGAAGCTGCAGAGCCTGTTCTCGATGGTGCGCTATTTCGGCGGCTCCGAATCGCTCGGCTGGGCCTTCCAATGGGTGCTGACCGCCGGCGTCGCCGTCGTGCTGGTGACGCTGTGGCGCAGCCCGGTGCGCTATTCGCTCAAGGCGGCCGCGCTCGCCGTCGGTCTCCTGCTGACGACGCCTTATCTGTTCATGTACGACATGATGGTTCAGGCCATCGCGGTGGCCTGGCTGGTGCGGATCGGGCTCGCCGAGGGTTTCCGCCGCTACGAACTGCCGGCGCTCGGGGTCATCGCAGCCCTTCAGATCACCTTCATGATGACCGGCATCCCGCTCGGCCTTGCCGCCAATCTGATCATGGCCGCGCTGGTGCTGGCGCGGGCCGGATCGTGGTGGCGGCGGCAGCCGGCCACCGCCGAAATTGCTCTCGCGCCCGCCTGATCAGGTCCGCAGCCGAAGCCGCGGAACCACTTCCCGCTTGCGTTCTTATCTGAACAGGTGTTCAGTTCTTCCGAGCGTTTGCGAGGACTTTCCTCCAAAAACACTGAACCAGCGTTCGCCGGGAGACCTGGACGAGCGCGTCCAGGGACTGGAAACGTCATGGTCTATCGGCGAACCCATCAAGTCGTGAAACGGCTGGCGGCCCGCCGCAGCGCGATTCTGGCGGCCGCGCGCGAAGCCGCAGCCGAAGGCGGCATGTCGGCCGTGCAGATCGCCCCGGTGGCGGTCCGGGCCAATGTCGCAGCCGGAACAGTCTACCGCTACTTTCCCTCCAAGGCCGACCTGATTTCGGAGCTGATCGCCGAAGTATCGCGCGACGAGCTCGCCGCCGTCCGTCGCGCCGCCGATGCCGCGCCGGGGCCGTCTTCGGCACTGGCTGCCGCTGTCTCGACCGTCGCCGTCCACGTCCTGTCCCAGCGCAAGCTCGCCTGGGGCATCCTGGCCGAGCCGGTCGACGTCGATGTCAGCGCCTCGCGGATCGCGAGCCGCCGCGAGATCGTCGGCGAGATCGCCTCCCGGATCGATGCCGCGGTTCGCGCCGGTCATCTCCCGGCGCAGGACACCCAGCTCGCCGCCACGGCTCTGCTCGGCGCGCTGCACGAGGCGCTGGTGGGGCCGCTGGCTCCCGACACTCTCGACGATGCCGCCAAGCTTCGCGACACCGTCCAGGCGGTGACCCTGCTGGCGCTGCGCGCGGTCGGCGTCATGGACGCGCGCGCCCGCGGCCTCGTCGTCCAGGCCGTGCTGCCGGTCAGGAGCCTGGTCGGGGCGTAGAATATGATGTGATTCCGCGGAATCGCATCAAGGCAGCTTCGCGCGTGTCCGATGCCGCAGCGCGCGACTTTGAGATATGACGCGCTGCCACCCTCCCCTGGAGGGGGAGGGTCGGATCATAGGCGCGAAGCGCCTGTGAGCCGGGGTGGGGTGATCTCTCCGCTTGCACCGGTTTCCGCGGCTTCACCCCACCCCGCTCGCCCGCTTCGCGTGCGATCGACCCTTCCCCTCTAGGGCAGGGCTATCGCATGTGGAAATTCCAGGCTGTCGCGACGAACGATCCTGCAAGTTAGTTACTCCGTCATGCCCGGGCTTGTCCCGGGCATCCACGTCGTTCTCAGCATGCCGGCCGACGTGGATGGCCGGGACAGGCCCGGCCATGACGACGTGGAGAGAGACGAGCACAAAACGGCGATCGCCACACGCGGTTGCCCTGCCCTCCAGGGGAGGGTGAGACCGAGATCGCGGCGCTTGCCGTCGGAGCTCGCCTTACTTCCAAACCGAGTTGTCCGCGTCCCAGCGCTTGGCCTTGAAGACCTTGGCCAGCTCGTCGATGGCACCGCCGTCGTCGCGGGTGTCGCCTTCCTCGTCGCCGGAGGATTCATCCGACAGGATCAGCTTGGCCGACGAGTTCTCGTCGATCGTCGTCGTCGTCGGGCTGCTGATCCACAGCATCAGCGCCTCAGTGCTGCCGGGCTTGTCGGTCGAGACCAGGCCGGTGACCTCGATGACGTCGGTCAGTTCGAGCGACGGCATCAGCTGGCTCGGCCGCTTCAAGGTCAGCTTCAGCTTGCCGGTGACCGGATTCCAGACCGCGCCGGTCGGCTTGGCGTTGTAGGTCTTGGCCAGGACGTCGGAGATCGCGCCCGCCAGTTTGTCGCGATTGATCTTGTCGCCGTCGCGCCAGTCGGCGGCGGTAAAGCGGATGGTACGGTCCATCTCGACCGTGCCTGCTGTCCAGCCGGCGGTCACGACACCGGTCGTGGCGCGCGCCTTGGCGATCAGCGCGCCGGCGCGCTCGGGATCGACCGTCATGCTGATGGTCTGCTCGCCCGCGCGCAGCGCGTCGCAGCCGACGATCAGGCTCGACAGCGAGACCTCGACGTTCTCGCCCTTCAGGCTCTTGAGGAAGTCGGCCACCGCGTCGAGCTTGAGGCGAACGGACACGGCCTCGGGCGAGACGTCGGTGAAATCCTTCGGCTGCGCGCTGATGCCGTCGTCGGTCGACTGGCTCTCCTGAAATTCCTTCTCGCTGACATCGGAGTTGTCGGTCGAGGCGACTTCGGTGACGGTCTTGCCGATCGCGATCTGGCCGCGGAATTCGAACGTGTCGCCGGTCGGCTTGCGGTTGAGCTTCACCGTGACCGGCTCCTTGGCGCCGTTGCTCTGGGTCGCGCCGGTCAGGGTCTGGCCGTTGACGGTGAGGGTGACGACGAAGCGGTCCTTGCGGTCCGAATTCTTCGCCACGGGATAGCAGACGTCGAGCGTGGCCGCGGTGACGGTCTTGCCCTGGCGCGTTTCTTTCAGGATCACGTCGGCATTGCCGTCCATCAGGCCATCGATCGCGGTGAAATAGCGTGTCTCGATGGCGGGGGCGGCCTTGGTCCCGCTCTTGCTCTGGGCCCAACCGAGTTCCGGCGCGGCCGCTGCAATCACGGCCAACGCAAGCAAAATAGCGCGCATCTGAAAATCCTTGTGGGAGCGGAATCGGCGCTAGCTGTAGCGCCAATCGGCCATCACTGCACCCCCACTGGGACACTCCGCCAAAAAGAAGGCCGCCCGGAGGCGGCCTTCCTGAAGTCTTGGTGATGGGGCGTTGGGCTCAGAAGCCC
Source organism: Bradyrhizobium sp. HKCCYLR20261 (assembly GCF_051168435.1). NCBI lineage: Bacteria > Pseudomonadati > Pseudomonadota > Alphaproteobacteria > Hyphomicrobiales > Nitrobacteraceae > Bradyrhizobium > Bradyrhizobium sp. HKCCYLR20261. The sequence goes on along the minus strand of NZ_JBNPUZ010000001.1, from coordinate 361,105 downwards.
ATGCCGCCCATGCCACCCATGCCGCCGCCGGCCGGCATCGCCGGGGCCGCGTCCTTCGGCAGCTCGGCAACCATGGCCTCGGTGGTGACCAGCAGGCCGGCGACCGACGAGGCGTCCTGCAGCGCGGTGCGGACGACCTTGGCCGGGTCGATGATGCCCTTGGCGACCATGTCGACATAGTCCTCGGTCTGGGCGTCGAAGCCGAAGGTCTCGGACTTCTCCTCCAGGATCTTGCCGACCACGATCGAGCCTTCGACGCCGGCGTTCTCGGCGATCTGGCGCATCGGAGCCTCGAGCGCCTTCAGCACGATGTTGATGCCGGCCTGGACGTCCGAGTTCGGGTTGGTGATGCGGCCGACCGCCTTCTTGGCGCGCAGCAGGGCTACGCCGCCGCCGGGGACGATGCCTTCCTGCACCGCGGCGCGGGTCGCGTTGAGGGCGTCCTCGACGCGGTCCTTCTTCTCCTTGACCTCGACCTCGGTCGCGCCGCCGACGCGGATCACCGCGACGCCGCCCGCGAGCTTGGCGAGACGCTCCTGCAGCTTCTCACGGTCGTAGTCCGAGGTGGTCTCCTCGATCTGCGCCTTGATCTGGCCGACGCGCGCCTCGATGTCGGCCTTCTTGCCGGCGCCGTTGACGATCGTGGTGTTCTCCTTGTCGATCACGACCTTCTTGGCGCGGCCGAGCATCTTGATCGTGACGTTCTCGAGCTTCATGCCGAGATCGTCCGAGATCAGCTGGCCGCCGGTCAGGATCGCGATATCCTCGAGCATGGCCTTGCGGCGGTCACCGAAGCCCGGCGCCTTGACGGCGGCGACCTTGAGGCCGCCACGCAGGCGGTTGACGACGAGCGTGGCCAGGGCCTCGCCCTCGACGTCCTCGGCGATGATCAGCAGCGGACGGCCCGACTGCACGACGGCTTCGAGCACCGGCAGCATGGCCTGGAGGCCCGACAGCTTCTTCTCGTGCAGCAGCACGTAGACGTCGTCGAGTTCGGCGGTCATCTTCTCGGCGTTGGTGACGAAGTACGGCGAGAGATAGCCGCGGTCGAACTTCATGCCTTCGACGATATCGACCTCGGTCTCGAGCGACTTGTTCTCCTCGACCGTGATCACGCCCTCGTTGCCGACCTTCTGCATCGCCTGAGCGATCATCTTGCCGATCGCGGCATCGCCGTTAGCGGAGATGGTGCCGACCTGGGCGACCTCGGCGGAGGAGGCGACCGGCTTGGCGCGCTTCTCGATGTCCTTGATGACGGCGGCCACCGCGGTGTCGATGCCGCGCTTGAGGTCCATCGGGTTCATGCCGGCGGCAACCGCCTTGGCGCCCTCACGGACGATGGCCTGGGCGAGCACGGTCGCGGTGGTGGTGCCGTCGCCGGCCAGGTCGTTGGTCTTGGATGCGACCTCGCGCAGCATCTGCGCGCCCATGTTCTCGAACTTGTCCTCGAGCTCGATCTCCTTGGCGACGGTGACGCCGTCCTTGGTGATGCGGGGAGCGCCGAAGCTCTTCTCGATAACGACGTTGCGGCCCTTCGGGCCGAGCGTCACCTTGACGGCGTTGGCGAGAATGTCGACGCCGCGCAGCATCCGGTCGCGCGCGTCGCCAGAGAATTTGACGTCCTTGGCTGCCATTTGAAATCTCTCCTGGAGTGGACCCCGACGGCCAGGGGCGTGATCGCCTGCCTGTCGCCTGAACGAGGTTGAACAACGCTAGTTGCCCCGGGCGGCTTGGCGCCGCCCCGGGCGGATCGGGATCAGGCGACGACGCCCATGATGTCGGACTCCTTCATGATGAGGAGCTCCTCGCCGTCCAGCTTGACCTCGGTGCCGGACCACTTGCCGAACAGCACGCGGTCGCCGACCTTGACGTCGAGCGGGGTCAGCTTGCCGTTCTCGTCGCGGCCGCCCGGGCCGACGGCGACGACTTCACCCTGCGAGGGCTTTTCCTTGGCGGAGTCCGGAATGATGATGCCGCCCTTGGTCTTCTCTTCGGCGTCGATGCGCTTAACCACGACGCGGTCGTGCAGGGGACGAAACTTCGATTTGGCCATGACAGGTCCCTTTGCGGGTGCTTTGGTACGGTGATTGTCTGGATTTCTGAATCCGGCCACATTTGGCGCCCAGGTGGGGCCACGTGACTCGGGGCTTTAGCAATCATGCCCTCCGAGTGCTAAAGGCCATCGCCGGAATATGGCTTGGCGCTGTTCCTGTCAAGCAAGGGGCACCGGTTAAGCGCTTGTTCAGGCTGTTAGGGGATGCTGTCGCGGGCCAGACATGTTAGTGGAGCGGCGTCGTCATCCGACGTCATTGCTCTGATGCGCGTTTTGCGCTTGGTTGCCGGACGGGGCAGCCATGATCTTGTTCCTAAGGGGATGCCATGACGAGTTCACGGTGCGCGCGGCCGGTTGCCAATCTCGCAATCGCAGCGGCGCTCACAACGCTTCTGGGAGCATGCGGGGGCGGTTTCAACCTCTCGCCTTCCAGTCCCGCGCCTCCGGAGGTCGCCGTGGAGCCCGAGGTTCCGGCGACGATTCGCGCGGAGGATCTGGTGGGCAAGTGGGGCCTCGCCGCCTACAACAATCCCAACGACCGCGCGCGGACCGAGAAGATGGCGCTGGCTCAGTGCAAGCAGCCCTATGTGATCGGTGCCGGCACGTCGGGCGGTGTCGTGATGCATCTGGCCGACCAGGCGACCCCGCAGGAGCTGCGCCTGAAGGGCTCGGCCGGCGGCAAGAACTACATCGGTCCGGCCGGCCCTCCCGGCGGCGAGCAGGATCGCGAAGTCGTCTCGTTCGACGGACGGGTGCTGATCACCCGCTTCGTCGACAAGGACGCGGCCACCCGCTACCAGACCATGGTCTATGTCCGCTGCGGACCGCGCGCCTGAGTCTTTCAGCGTCATGCAATATCCAAGAAGTGCATGATGCTCCCACTCATGACCGGGCAGAGGCTCACCGGCTGCTCGATCTCAAACTGCAGATGATGACGACGGCGGAGCTGCGATCTCAGTCTCACCCGCCCCTGGAGGGGGAGGGTCGATCGCACGCGGAGCGGGCGAGCGGGGTGGGGTGAAGCCGCGGACACCGGTGTCAGTTGAGAGATCACCCCACCCCGGCTCACATTCCGCTGCGCTCCATGTGAGCCGACCCTCCCCCTCCAGGGGAGGGTGGCAGCTAATCTCCAAGCTGCGCGCGGCGGAATAAGGCGCGTGCCCGAATCTTCCAGATTCGATTCCGCGGAAACACATCACGCCCTTGGGACCGCTTCAGCCGAACGGGACAAACGAAAAACGCCGGCGGGAACGCCGGCGTTTTTGTTTGAGATCTCGTGTTGCAGAGGCCGCGGCGGCTCAGTTGAACAGCGCGTCGATGTCGTCCTGCGAGGCGTGGCCGACATCGCCTTCCGCCTTCGGGCCGTTCAGCAGCCTGGCGTCGCCCTCGCGGGTGTCGACGATCGGCGGCACATGCGCCTTGATGGCGTCGACGCCGCCCCAGATGTCCATCATCACCACGATGTGGTGCTCGATGAACTTCATGGTGGTCATGACCTTGTTGATGCGCTGGCCGGTCAGGTCCTGGAAGTTGCAGGCCTCGAAGATCGAGACCACGCGTTCCTGGATCTCTTCGCTCAGGATCTTCTGCTGGTCGGCCGAGTCAACCTTGCCGAGCGCGCTGGCGGCCTGGTCGATGGCCTCCGCGGCCTCGAGGATCTGCTGCGTCGCCTGCTCGGTGCCGCCGACGACCGCGCCGAGTTCGCCGTTGACCTTGGCCATCTCCTCGCCGTTGAAGCTCTTGGCATGGAGGGTGGCGATCTCGCCCTTGGTGCGGTTGATCGCGTCGTGGATCAGGTCCAGCTCGACCTTGAGCTTCTCGCACTGCTCGATCTGGGCGCGGTAGGTCTCGAGCAGCGCGCGCGCCTCGGCGACCTCGCGTTGAGCCGATTCTTCGATGGCGGCGTTGGCCGTGCTGTTTCCGCCGGTGCGGATGGCGTTGGCCATCTGCGCCCGGATCGCGCGGAGCTCGTCCATGATTTCCTTGTGGTTGGGGCCGATCTCGCCGCCCACGAAGTCGGGCTCCGGCATATGGCCGACGATGGCTTCTTCGATACGGAAACGCTTGCGAACCGGCATGAGAGTGTCCCTGACCTTTTACTGCGAACAGTTCTATGCAGAGGCTATTTAACATCGCGTTCACGGCAGGAACCGCAGGGGCGCAACGTTCGCGTGTCGCTGAAACGCGCGATTAACCATGCGCCTGCGCCTTCACGCAAAAGTAACGCTAGCTGACAAATCCACGGCCATGTCCGCCGATGGTGAATCCCGGCGGCCTCCCTGTTTACCAAAGCGATCGGGTTTTGCTCTTTATTGACGATACGCGGCGGCCTGACCGGCTGTGCGCAACGAACGGCATTCAGACGAAACAGTACAGAGTACGTCGATGTTCAGATCATTCTCCACGGCGCTGCTGGCCGGCGCATGCGTCTTTGCGGCTCTGGATCGTGCCGCGGCCCAGGGATTTCAGCAGCCTGCGGTGGTCTATAACGGGCCGTCGCAGCCGGCGGCGCCGGTGCGTACCGCCTATGTCGACCGCTCGCGCATGGGCGGCGGCTTCATCGAATTCCTGTTCGGCGATCCGCAAGGAGCGCGCGGCGCACTGCCGCCGGGACAGCCGATGTACCAGCAGCAGCCGTCGTACTACGAGCCGCAGCGGCAGGCGCCCGGCCTGGTGCCGCAGCAGGGCGCGCCGGACGAGGAGGCCTATGAGCTGACGCAGCGGCCGCTCGATCCGAAATACGAGAAACAGATCGTTGACTATGACGGCAAAGAACGGCCGGGCACGATCGTCATCGATACACCCAACAAGTTCCTCTATCTGGTGCAGGGCCAGGGCAGGGCGTTGCGCTACGGGATCGGGGTCGGCCGCCCCGGCTTCACCTGGTCGGGTGTGAAGACCATCTCCGCCAAGCGCGAATGGCCGGACTGGACGCCGCCGCCGGAGATGCTGGCGCGCCGGCCCGATTTGCCGCGCCACATGGAGGGCGGTCCGCAGAACCCGCTCGGCGCCCGCGCGATGTATCTGGGCTCCTCGCTCTATCGCATCCACGGCTCCAACGAGCCCTGGACGATCGGCACCAACGTCTCGTCCGGCTGCATCCGGATGCGCAACGAGGACGTCATCGACCTCTATGGCCGGGTGAATGTCGGCGCACGGGTCATCGTGCTCTGACGCCTTCCGGCCGATGACCGGCACCAAAAAGGCCGCCCAAGAGGGCGGCCTTTTCATTGTCCGTGGCGCGGTGGTCAGCGCGCGTTACGCGTAGTTGCTACCGCCGTCGTCATCGCCATAGCCGTCATCGGCGTCGAAATCGGCGGCGTCATTGTCGTTGCCGCTGTCGTCATAGCTCGCCTGGTCGAACAGGCCGGCCCGGCCGCCGTCGCCGCCGGAGCGGCCGATGTCGTTGAGCCCCGCGTCATTCGCCAGCGAGCCGCTGGACTGATCGCCGCCGCCCCACGGGCTGCCGCCGCCGCCACGCTCCTCGATGATGGTGGTGTCGCCGAAGGCCTGATGCTGGCCGCCGCCCATCATCGAGCGGATGCCGCCGAGCAGCAGCGAGCCGCCGACCATGCCGGCCGCCGCCGCCGCCGCCGTGCCGAGGAACGAGCCGCCGCCACCACCGCCGCCGCCGAACAGGCCACCGCGCTGCTGGCCGTAGCCGCCCTGATCATAGGGGCCGGGCTGGCCGGGATAGCCGGGCTGGCCCTGATAGCCGGCCGGCGGCATCGCCTGGCCGCTGTTCCACACCGGGCGGTTCGGCAGCGGCGGAGGAACGTTCGGCACCGAGCCGCGGCTGCCGCCGGAGCCGAAGATGCTGTCGCGCATCGAATCGAGGAAGCCGCCCGACTGCGCCTGCGGCGCCTGGGCGTGCTGCAGCTCCTCGATGCGGGCATTGGCGCGCTTCAGGGCCTCGTCCTGCACCAGCACGGTCTGAACCAGCGCATAGACGGCGTTGGGAGCCCGCTGCAGCGCCTGGGAGATGGCGGCGGCAGCCTCCGGATCGCGCGGCGCACTCTCCAGCTTGGCAAGCCGGTCGAACAGGTCGTCGATGAGTTGGCGTTCTTGCGGTGTCATGTGGTTCTCCTGCCGCTTGCCGGTTCCAGCGAAGCGCGGCCAACATTTGGGGGGACTTTGTGGTTCGGCCAGTCGGGCCGCGCATTAAATTTCCGTATGCGACAAAGCGTCTGCCGGGCTTGCGATCTCCATTGCGGTGAAAACGCTGCCAGTTGGCATTTGTTCGTCGCCGGTCCGCCAAATCCGTTCAGGCGAGCGTCACGCCACGGCGGTCGAGCAGCGCGGGAAAGTGCTCGCCGGCCAGATAAGCGTGTTCATGCTCCCGCTGCCCGGTCAGGGGATCGAGCGCGATCAGCACGTCGTCGACGAAGCCGGGATGGCACATCACGAGGCCATGCTCGGGCAGCGCGTCAAGGAAGCCGTCCATCAACGCGCCGAAATCCGAGCCCTTGGTGAAGTCGTAGGCGCCGGCAAAAGCGGGGTTGAAGGCGATGTCGGCGCGCTGCGCATGCTTGCGGAATTGCGCGCTCAAGACGTCCAGCAGCAGCGCCTTCGGCGCTGCCAGCCGCTGCCTCAGCGGCGCGTTGCGGCCGCCCTGGCGCACCCAGGCTGATGGCGCAGCCTCCTTCACGGCGGCCAGAAAACCGTCGCGCACCTGCGGATAGAGCTGCGCATGCTGGTGACCGTCGACGAAATCGGGCGCGCGCCCGAACAGCTCCCCGAACGCAGTCAGCTGCACCATGACCTCGGCGCGGATCAGTTCGGGATCGAGCCGGCGGGTCAATCCGGCGCGCAGCAGTTTCGGAAACGGCAGGAACATGCCGCCTTCGGACGGACGGAAATGCATCGTCAGCGGCCGGAACGGCGCGGTCAGCGTGACATGCAGGCCGATGGCGCAGCGCGGGCTGTCGGCTGCGACCTTGGTGAGCTCCTTGACCTCGTCGCGCCCGATCGCGGCGCCCACGGTCATTACCGAGGTCGCGTTCAAGCGCCCGCGCGCGATCAGGTCGCGGATGGCGCGGTTGACGCCCGGGCTGATGCCGTAGTCATCGGCGCACAGCCAGATGCGCCGGGGCGGCGCCTCGCTCATTCGGCGGCAGTCCTCTCGCCGTCGCTGCGCGCGTCGAGCGTGGCGCGCTTCTCGCTGTGCTCGGCGACGAAGTAGATCGGCCGCGCCTTCAGCTCGGACAGGATCTTGCCGATGTACTCGCCCATGATGCCGATCATGATCAGCTGCACGCCGCCGATCGTCATCAGGCCGACCATCAGCGAGGGATAGCCGGGCACCGATTTGCCGGTGGTGAAGGTCTCCCAGAGAATCGTCAGGCCGAACAGGAAGGCGGCCGAGGCCAGCAGGATTCCGAGCAGGCTGGCGAAGCGCAGCGGGGCGACCGAGAACGAGGTCAGGCCCTCGATCGACAGGCCGAGCAGGCTGGTGACGTTGAAGGTCGTGACGCCATGCGCGCGCGCCGCGGGTTCGTAGTCGACGCGGATCTGGCGGAAGCCGATCCAGCTCGCCAGGCCCTTGAAGAAGCGGTTGCGCTCAGGGAGCTGGCGAAGTGCTGCGACCGCGCGCGGTGACAGCAGGCGGAAGTCGCCGGCATCCTCGGGGATCTTCTGCCGCGCGCCCCAATTGATCAGCGCGTAGAAGCCGTGCACGGCGACGCGGCGCAGGAACGGCTCGTTGTCGCGATGCGCCTTGGCCGTGTAGACGACGTCGTAGCCGTCCTTGATCCAATGCGTGACGAGCTGCTCGACCAGCGCCGGCGGATGCTGGCCGTCGCCGTCCATGAACAGCACGGCGCCGCGGCGGGCGTGATCGAGGCCGGCCATCAGCGCCGCCTCCTTGCCGAAATTGCGCGACAGCGACACGACCTGCACGTCAAGCGCGTCGGCCTGCAGGGTGCGCGCGATGGCGAGCGTGTTGTCGCGGCTGCCGTCGTCGACATAGACAAGCTCGCAGGCCAGGCCGAAGCGCTGGCGCAAGGTGCGCGCGAGATTGTTCAGCCGCTCGTGCAGCGCCGTCAGTCCCGCGCCCTCGTTGTAGACGGGGATAACGATCGACAGTCCCTGCGATGCGGCGTCGGCCGCGGTCGTGGTCAGGTCGGACACGTCAGTTCCCAGCATCGCTTTGGAGTCCTCGTTCACGGACCAACATATGGTAGCAGCCGCTGCCTGTCGCTACGATGAACGGCGATTTATGATCGCAGGAAGGCCTCGAGGCGGGCAAACAGCGGATTCTCGCGGTCGAGCACGTAGTCGAGCGACGCTACGGACACCGTCTCGGCGCCATGCGCCCGCAGGAAACTGCCGAGCGCGTAGATCTGCGCAGGCGGACAGTGCAGGGTCAGCATGCCCGAAGAGGTCGGGCCGCCGAACGGCGCGACGACGCCGAAGCGGTTATGCGCCTCGGTCAGCATTGCTGCGTCGCACCCTTTGAAGCGCGTGCGGACCTCGCGGTATTTGCTGGCGCGGGCACGGGCGTGGATGTGATCGAGGATGATCCGCGCGCTCTCGCGCGGGCCGTCCGACCAGTCGGCGTCGCGCGAGGCGACGAGATTGGCCTGGCTGCGCAGGATGACGCCGTCGTCCAGCACCTTCAATCCATTCGCGGCCAGTGTCGAGCCGGTGCTGGTGATGTCGACGATCAGCTCGGCGGTGCCAACCGCCGGCGCGCCCTCGGTGGCGCCCGCGCTTTCGACGATGCGGTAATCGACGATGCCGTGATGCGCGAAGAAGCTGCGCGTGAGGTTGATGTATTTGGTCGCGACGCGCATGCGGCGATTGTGCTGGGCGCGGAAGCCGGTGGCGACGTCGTCGAGGTCGGCCATGGTGCGGACGTCGATCCAGGCCTGCGGCACGGCGACCACGACATTGGCGCCGCCGAAGCCGAGCGTGTCGATCAGCAGCACGCGCTTGTCGGCATCGGCGATGCCCTCGCGGACGAGGTCTTCGCCGGTGACGCCGAGATGCACGGTGCCGCGCGCCAGCTGCGAGACGATCTCACTCGCAGAGAGATAGGCGATCTCGACATGGTCGAGTCCCGAGATGGTGCCGCGATAGTCGCGCGCCCCGCCCGGCTTGGAGAGGTTCAATCCGGCGCGGCCGAAGAAGGCCTCTGCATTCTCCTGCAGGCGGCCCTTTGAGGGAACGGCGAGGACGAGGGGGCCGCTCATGATGCTCTCCCGCGCGCGGCCTTCCCCGCGGCGCTGCTCTGGGCCAGGCGCTCGATCCAGATCGAGAAGCCGACGGCCGGAATGGACTGGGGCGCGCCGAGCTGGCTCAGCAGGCCGTCGTACCGCCCGCCCGCGACCAGCGGCTCGTCGCCATTGCCGGGATGGTGCAGCTCGAACTCGAATCCGGTGTAGTAGTCGAGGCCGCGGCCGAACGCCGTGGCAAAACGCACCTTGCCGACATCGAGGCCGCGCTGGGCCATGAAGCCGGTGCGCGCTTCCAGCGCATCGATCGCGGCGGAGATGTCCAGCTTGGCGTCGGCGGCGAGCGCGCGCAGCTGCTGCACCGCCTCTGTCGGCGTGCCGCTGATGGCGAGGAAGCGCTTGATGCGGTCGAGCGCGTCGCGCGGCAGCGCGCCACCCTTGAGCGTGGACTGTTCCAGAAAGCGATCCGCAATCTCCGCCACGGAGCGGCCGCCCAACGCGGTCGCGCCCGCGATCGACATCAGGTCGGTGACGAGCGCCAGCGCCGCCTTGCGGTCGGAGCCGGCCAATGCGGCGAGCACGCCCTCATATTCGTTGCGCGGCGCGACCTCGGCGGTCGCCAGCCGCTCCAGGTCCTGGGCCAAGGTGCGCTTGCGATTGAAGTCCTTGATCAGGCGCCGCCGCCAGACCGGGTAGAGATCGAGCGCGTCGATCAGGGCCGTGAACAGCGCCACGTCGCCGGTGCGGATCTCGACCTCGGCCAGACCTGCGGCCGCGGTCGCCTCGATCGCCAGCGCCAGCATCTCGGCATCGGCGGCGGGGTGATCCTGGCGGCCGAAGGATTCGATGCCGCCCTGCAGGAACTCGCTCGGCCGGCCGCCACGGTAACGAAATACGGGGCCGAGATAGCTGAAGCCGGCCGGCTGGCCGGCGCGTGGCGAGGCGAGATAGTCGCGCGCGACGGGAATGGTCAGGTCCGGCCGCAGGCACAGCTCCTCGCCGCCGAGGTCCGTGGTCAGGTAGAGGCTTTTGCGGATGTCCTCGCCGGAGAGGTCGAGAAACGGCTCGGCCGGCTGCAGGATGGCAGGCGTCGCCCGCGCGTAGCCGGCCTCGGCGAACGACTGCAGCAGCTTGTCCGCCCACGCGGCGGGTCCGGTCGGAGCGGGTCCGGTCATGTCGATCAGGTTCCAAACTGGATGGCGCCCCCTCGCGGGGCGGCGGCTGGCCTTAGCATGGTCATTTGACGGTTTCGACAGGGAAGGGCCGGGTCGGGCCACAATCGGGCCGATGCCTTAACCGCCTGCGCCCCGCCAATCCCCGAGCGTCGCCTGGATCAGGGCCAGCGCGGCCACCGCGGCCGTATCGGCGCGCAGGATGCGCGGGCCGAGCGCCAGCCGGATCACGCGCGGCTGCCGCAGCAGCAGCTCGCGCTCCTCGACGGCAAAGCCGCCTTCCGGGCCGATCAGCAGGTCGATGCCGGCGGGCGCGTCGTCGCGCAGCGCCTGAAGCGGGTCGGCGACATCGGCGGCCTCGTCGCAGAACACCAGCAGGCGTGAGGTCGGCCGCTGGCCGAGGAAGCGCTCCAGCGGCACGGGGTCCCGGACCTCGGCGAGGCTGAGGATGCCGCATTGCTCGGCCGCCTCGATGACGTTGGCGCGCATGCGCTCGCCGTTGACGCGCGACACCTGGGTGTGCCGGGTAATGACGGGCTCCAGCCGCGCCGCGCCCATCTCGACCGCCTTCTGCACGATGTAGTCGAGCCGGGCATGCTTCAACGGTGCGAAGACATAGGCGATGTCGGGCAGGTGGTCCTGCGGCCGGATTCGCTGCCGGGGGATCACGCCCTCGGGCCGTTTGCGGCCGGCGATTTCGCCCTGCCATTCGCCGTCGCGGCCATTGAACACGAGGACGCGATCTCCCGCGCCGAGCCGCAGCACGTTGCCGAGATAGTTGCTCTGGTTGCGATCGAGCGGGACGGCGTTGCCATCCAGCAGAGGTGCATCGACGTACAGGCGCGGGGCGGTGAAGTCGTATTCAGGCATGTCTGTGTCGGTTGCAACGAGGAGCCGGACCGGCGATGGCGCCTTTGCGCCGCGCTGCCGACAGATTTGTCCGCTTCGATAGCTCTGGAAATGGCGGTCGTCCATTCGGGCGGGACTCTGGCGCTGCCGGAAGCCTTCTTGGGGGCTTGCGAGGAGAACAGCCGTGAACTTGAGACAATCGACGTGGGTGATGGGGACCATCGCTGCGGTCATCGTGGTGGTGCTCTCCGGTTCTGTGAGGGCCGACGACAAGGCGGCCGCGGCGCCGCAGCCGGCGGTCCCCGCGGTTCCCGGCAGCCCTGGCGTGGCCGGTTTTCGTCCTCCCGAGAGCTGCCTGAAGGAGTTCACGCCGCTGCGGGACGAGACCGCGCGGCGCGCCAAGCTGCTGAAGGCTGCGACCGAGCGTCGCTTCGCGCCCGGCGAGGCCTGCCAGCTGGTGCATGATTACGAGCTCGCCCAGACCAAGATGATCGATTACGCGGTCGCGCACGCCTCGATGTGCGGCATCCCCGCCAAGATCACCGATCAGCTCAAGGCGAATCACGCCAACACCCTGGCGGTGATGCGCAAGGTCTGTACCGTGACCTGGAACTTCGCTCCCGCTGCCGGCACATCCGCCTCCAGATCCTGAGGAGGGCGTTGAATGAACGGCGTTTGGCACGAGCTGAGACGCGCCGCCACGTTTTCGCCTTGAAATGTCGACTGCGGCCCTCCGCCGCGGCCGTGATCAACTCCGCGGTTGTGCTGGGCGGACGAGAATCGTAAAAGCCCCGGATCGGATCGTGCTTTCATCCGGAAGTGTTGAGGATTCTTGGTCTTACCGGAGAACCAGCCTTGATCGTGCACAAGACGTTGTTGCCGCTCGCCGTCGCCGCCACCGTGCTCTGCACCGGGCCGGCCTTTGCACAGGGCTCCTTTCCGGCGCCGCTTCCCGGCCAGGCTCCGGCCAGCAGCTCGCCATTTCCTCCCATCAACGGCGCCGCGCCGCCGCCGATGCAGGCCGCCGCTCCGTCGAGCGCGTTCCCGGCTCCCGGTGGCGGGGGAGGAGGCTTCGGCGGCGGCGGGTTTGCACCAGCGCCGATGGGCGCTGCCCCGCGTGGCGGCCCGCCCGACAGCTGCATGAAGGAATTCATGCCGCTGCGCGAAGAGGCTGAACGCCGCGGCAAGCTGATCAAGGCCGCCAGCGACCGCAAGGCCTCGCCTGTCGAGGCCTGCAAGCTGATCGGCAACTTCGGCAAGGCCGAAGTGAAGATGATCAAATATGTCGAGCAGAATTCCGCAACCTGCGGCATCCCGCAGCAGATCGCCGATCAGCTGAAGGCCGGCCACAAGAACACCGATGCGCTCGAGAAGAAGGTCTGCGCGGTGGCGGCCCAGATGCAGAAGGGCGGCGGCGGCCCGGCGGCCCCTGGCCTCAGCGACGTACTGGGAACGTCGGCTGCGTTGCCCGAGGCCAACACGATGAAGAAAGGCGGCTCGGCCTTCGATACGCTGACCGGCAACGTTCTCACCCGATGAGCACCACCGCCGTCCGCGTTGCTGACGCGACCGGCAACTGGGTCGATACGCTGGCGCCGCTCTGGAGCCGGCCCTATTTGCGGCTTGCGCGTTTCGATCGACCGATCGGTTCCTGGCTGCTGTTGATGCCGTGCTGGTGGTCGGCCGCATTGGCCGCGGGGATGCTCGGCGATCTGTCCATGCTTCCCGTATGGATCGCGCTGTATTTCGTCGGCGCCTTCGTGATGCGCGGGGCCGGCTGTACCTGGAACGACATCACCGACCGCGATCTCGACGCCAAGGTGGAGCGCACCCGCTCGCGGCCGATTCCGGCCGGGCAGGTCGGCGTGAAGCAGGCGCTGGCTTTCCTGATCGCGCAGGCCCTGGTCGGGCTTCTGGTGCTGCTGCAGTTCAACCGGTTCGCCATCGCCACCGGCATTTCCTCGCTGCTGATCGTGGCGGTCTATCCGTTTATGAAGCGCGTCACCTGGTGGCCGCAGGTCGTGCTCGGCCTCGCCTTCTCCTGGGGCGCGTTGATGGGATTTGCCGTCGCCTTCGGCCGCATCGATGCCACGGCGCTGCTGCTCTATGCCGGGTCGATCTCGTGGGTGATCGCCTACGACACGATCTACGCGCATCAGGACGCGGAGGATGACGCGCTCATCGGCGTCAAGTCGACGGCGCGGCTGTTTGCCGAGCGCACGCATCTGGCGCTGGTGATTTTCTACGGGCTCGCTGTCGTCTTGATCGGAGCCGCGTTCGTGACCGCACATGTGCATGTTGCGGCATGGCTTGGGCTGGCGGCGTTTGCCGCCCATCTCGGCTGGCAGATCCGGCGTCTCGACACTGCTGATCCGGCGCTGTGCCTGCGCATCTTCAAATCGAACCGCGATGCCGGACTGCTGTTGTTCGCCGGCCTGCTGGTCGACGCGGTGCTGCGCGCAACCTGATCAGTTGCGCGCGATGATCTCGCGTTCGCCGCGATGCACCGAGGCCGGATTGGGCTGGTAGCCGACGCGGCGCCGCATCAGGAAGCGCGGACGGCGTGCGCGGATCGCGTTGCGGCGGCGGCGGCGTGGCGTGGCCTCGCGCCGTTTGTCCTGCAACTGCGGCAGCGCGAACGTCTCGCTCCACATCGCCCAGGCCGTCACGATGTCGTCCTGGTCGTCGCTGACGCACAGCGGAATGCTGAGCGAGGGGTCGCGATGGACCAGCACCAGCATCATCTGCGTGTCGTCGACCTCGCGCAGCGCGATGCCGAGAAAGTCGCTGACCCGGAGATTCACGGCCATGCGCATGCCGCTGACGGCACGGCGCAGGACCACCCGCTCCCGGTGCAATTCGATCTGCCGGATCCCGCCATCGGCACGGGTATCGTGCGCGCTGTACGAGACGGGCAGGGAAAGAGGGTCGAGCCGCAGCACGCGGCTCGACCCAGCGGAATTGCTTCCGCCTGTTGCTGTTTGACGCCTCACGGCTTGGTCTCCCCGCCGGGATTATGCTCCCGGTCGATGCGTGAGACCTTGCCACGCACCTCGCCCGTATCAGCTTAAGAAGGCTGGTTAATCAGTCCTCACGCATGATCCTCTTACCGTCATGATTGACAAGCGCTTGCCCCGCATGATTGACGAGACCTTGCCGATTTGCCGACAATCCGACGTGGTGTCTGCCGACCTGCTTGAAGTCGGCGTGATGAGGCCACATTTCGTCTGGATTGAGCCGTGTTCGCCGCCCACCTGACATCGATCGGATCGTGTTCGTGACCTCTCCTTCCTCAGCCGCCGCAACGTCGACCTCCGCCCATTCGGATCTGCTCGATCAGTCCGCCCTGCGAACGCTCGCCGAGCGGCTGGTGGAGGCCGCGAAGAAGGCCGGCGCCGACGCCGCCGATGCGATCGCGGTGCGCGGCATCTCGCAAGGCGTCGAGGTCCGGGACGGCCGCGTCGAGGAATCCGAACGCTCCGAAGGCGATGATGTCGGCTTGCGCGTGCTGGTCGGCAAGCGGCAGGCGGTGGTCTCGACCAATGACGTCAGCGGCGATGGCGTGGCGCGTCTGGCCGAGCGGGCCGTGGCGATGGCGCGGGTGGCGCCCGACGACAAATATGTCGGCCTCGCCGATCCCGCGCTGCTGGCGCGCGACATTCCCGAGCTCGACCTGCTCGATCCGGCGATCCCCGGGACGGCGGAACTCGAGCGGCGGGCGCAGGAGGCGGAGGCCGCCGCGCTCGGCGTGGAGGGCGTCACCAAGTCCGGCGGCGCCTCGGCCTCGGCCGGCATCGGCGGCATGGTGCTGGTCACCAGCGACGGCTTCCACGGTGCCTATCTGCGCTCCAGCCAGAGCATTTCGACCACCGCGATCTCCGGTGAAGGCACCGGCATGGAGCGCGACTACGACTACACGGCGGCGCCGCATGGTGAGGATCTCCTGAGCCCGGCGGCGGTCGGGCGCAGCGCCGGCGAGCGCGCGGTGGCGCGCGCCAATCCGCGCAAGGTTGCGACCTGCCAGGTCCCGGTGGTGTTCGATCCCCGCGCATCCGGCTCGCTGGTCGGCCATCTCGTCGGCGCCATCAACGGCGCCTCGATCGCGCGCAAGACCAGCTTCCTGAAAGACAAGCTCGGCGCTCAACTGTTCGCGAAGGGGATTCGCATCATCGACGATCCATTGCGTCGGCGTGGCCTGCGCTCGCAGCCGTTCGACGCCGAAGGCGTCAAGGTGAAGCAGACGGCGCTGGTCGATAACGGCGTTCTCACGACCTGGCTGCTCGATTCCGCCACGGCGCGCGAGCTCGGCCTGACCACGACCGGCCACGCGCATCGCGGCGTGTCGTCCTCGCCGTCCCCTGGGCCGTTCAACCTGCATCTCGAAGCAGGCGTCGTGACCGCCAAGGAGCTGATCTCGGACATCAAGCAGGGCTTCTACGTGACCGACCTGATCGGCTCGGGCGTGAATGGCGTCACCGGCGACTACAGCCGCGGCGCCTCCGGCTTCTGGATCGAGAATGGCGAGATCACCTATGCGGTCAGCGAGGTGACGATCGCCGGACATCTGTTCGAGATCTTCAAGTCGATGACGCCCGCCAGCGATCTCGAATTCCGCTACGGCGTCAATGCGCCGACCGTGCGCATCGAAGGATTGACGCTTGGCGGACGCTGAGATCGACAGCTCTGACGCGGAGAGCCGTGACACGGAGAGCCTTGCGGCGGACGCCGTACTCCTGAAGGCGGTGGTGCGCGAAGCCGGCGAGCTCGCGCGCGCGATGTTCGGCACCGACCTGCGCAAATGGACCAAGGGCGCCTCGTCGCCCGTCTCCGAAGCCGACATGGCCGTCAACGCGCTGCTGGAGCGCAAGCTGCGACCGGCGACACCGGCGTATGGCTGGCTGTCGGAGGAGAGCGCCGACGATGCGGTGAGGCTGGGCCGGTCCCGGGTCTGGATCGTCGATCCGATCGACGGCACGCGCTCCTATCTCGGCGGCCGTCATGACTGGTGCGTGAGTGTGGCCCTGGTCGAGAACGGTGCGCCCGTGTTGGCGGCCGTCCACGTCCCGATGAGCGAGGAGTTCTTCTTCGCGGCGCGGGGACGCGGTACCACGCTGAACGACGCGCAGGTTCACGCCTCACTGGGCCATGACATCGACTTCTCGCGCGTCGCCGGACCAAAACCGCTGGTTGAGAGGCTGGCACCGGAATCGACACGGATTGAGTTGCATCCGCGAATCGGATCGTTGGCACTCAGGCTGTGTCGTGTCGCGCATGGTGCTCTCGATGCCGCTTTTGCAGGCGGGCAAAGTCGCGATTGGGATCTTGCGGCGGCTCATTTGATCGTGCAGGAAGCGGGTGGTAAAATGAGCGCATTGTCCGGCGAGACGATCCTCTATAATCGTCCCGACGTGGCCCATGGGGTGCTGGTAGCAGCGGGACGCGATCGACATGCTGACATAGTCAGCCATTATCGCCGCCTGCCGCAGAGCTGATCACACCCTTCAGGACCGCGCCGGCCAGGCCGCCCCGCAAGGCGCGTTGATTAGGAAACGATACCGATGACAGATAGCGCCTCGCAGCAGCTCCTTCACCTCGTGATCGGCGGCGAACTCGTCAACCTCGAGAAGAACGAGTTCAAGGATCTCGACAAGGTCGATATCGTCGGCGTCTATCCGAACTACGCGTCGGCCCATGCCGCCTGGCGCGCCAAGGCGCAGATGACGGTCGACAACGCCCACATGCGCTACTTCATCGTGCACCTGCACCGGCTGCTCGATCCCGGCCAGGACGCCAAGGCGTAAGACGAAGCTCACGACTTGAAACATCTGATCCGCAATACGCTGCGTAGCGGCTGGTTCCAGCGCGCCGTCGGGTTCCTCGCGGCCGAATATCTGCGCCTGGTGTGGCTGACCAACCGCTTCACCTTCGAGCCGCCCGAGGTCTACGAGATCGTCGAGCCGCAGATGCCGGCGATCTTCGCGTTCTGGCACGGCCAGCATCTGCTGACGCCGTTCATCAGGAACAAGCCGAGCTATCGGGCCAAGGTGCTGATCTCCAAGCATCGCGACGGCGAGTTCAACGCCATCGCTGCGGAGCGGCTGGGGATCGGAACCATCCGGGGCTCTGGCGACCATGGCGGCTCCTTCCACCGGAAAGGCGGCGTCGGGGCGTTCAGGGAGATGGTGCAGGCGCTCGAAGACAACTATAATGTTGCATCGACTGCCGATGTGCCGAAACGCGCGCGGATTGCGGGTCTCGGCATCATCATGCTCGCGCGTGAGTCAGGACGTCCGATCATGCCCTTCGCAATGGTCACGAGCCGCTTCGTCCGCCTCAAGAACTGGGACAGCACGACCATCAATTTGCCATTCGGCCGCGGCGCATTGGTGGGAATCAAGGAAATCAACGTGCCGCGTAATGCCGACGCTGCCATGATGGAGCAGGCGCGCCTCGACCTCGAGGCCACGCTCAATGAATGCATGCGCCGCGCCTATGAGATCGTCGGCCGTCCCGAGGCCTGTCCGCCGCCGGTGAATTCGCAGGCCGACTCTGTGGGAGCCGCCAGTGGCTAGCCCGCTGCCGATGGCCCTGCGCGTCTACCGCGGGTTGTCCTCGGCGGCGGTGCCGCTTGCGCCGGCCCTGATCCGGCAGCGCCTCAAGAACGGCAAGGAAGATCCTGAGCGGACCGACGAGCGGCGTGGCTTGAGCCACGATACCCGTCCTGAAGGCCCGCTGGTCTGGATTCACGGCGCCAGCGTCGGCGAGGTGCTGGCGGCGGCGGCGCTGATCGAGCGGCTGCGCGCGCTCAACATCCGCATCCTGATCACCTCGGGCACGGTGACGTCGGCGGCGATCGTCGCCAAGCGCTTTCCGCCCGACGTGATCCATCAATATGTGCCCTATGACACGCCGCGCTTCGTCGAGCGCTTTCTCGATCACTGGCGTCCGTCGCTCGGGCTGTTCATCGAATCCGACCTCTGGCCCAATCTCATCCTGGCCGGAGCGTCGCGGCGGGTGCCGATGGTCGTGATCAACGGCCGGATGTCGCCGCGCTCGTTCCCGCGCTGGCGCCGCATGTCCGGCACGATCTCCGCACTGCTCGGACGCTTCGATCTGTTCTTGACGCAGTCGCAGGCCGATGCCGACCGCTTCTCCGCGCTGGGTGCGCGCAACGTGGTCACGACCGGCAATCTGAAGCTCGACGTGCCGGCGCCGCCCGCCGATCCGGCGAAGCTCGACCGGCTCACCGCGATGACGCGGGGCCGGCCGGTGATCGTTGCGGCGTCCACGCATCCCGGCGAAGAGGAGATGCTGATCGCGACCCACAAGGTGCTGTCGACGATCTATCGCTCGCTGCTCACCGTGATCGTGCCGCGCCATCCGCATCGCGGTCCCGCCGTGGCCGAACTGATCGCTGGCGCCGGGTTGCAGCCCGCCTTGCGCTCGCGCGACGAGCAGCCGCTCGCCGGCACCGACATCTACGTCGCCGATACGATGGGCGAACTCGGCCTGTTCTACCGGCTCGCGCCCGTGGTGTTCATGGGCGGCTCGCTGGTCGAGCATGGCGGGCAGAATCCGATCGAAGCCGTGAAGCTCGGCGCCGCCATCGTGCATGGACCGCATGTCTTCAACTTCACCGAGGTCTACGAGGCGCTGGATCGCGCGGCGGGCGCGCGCCTCGCGCGTGACCAGGATGCGTTGATCCGGCAGCTCCGGCAGTTGCTCGGCGACGCCGCGGCCGTCGCCAATCTGGCGGCGGCGGGAACACGGGTGGTCGATCAACTCGGCGGCGCGCTGGACCGGACGGTGTCGGCGCTCGAGCCGTATCTCCTGCAGATCAGGCTGGAGATGGGAGCCGCCGGTGGCGCGTGAGCCGGCCTTCTGGCACCGGCCTCCGTCCTGGCAATCGCGTCTGTTGTCCCCGCTGTCGATGCTCTACGGCACGGTGGCCGCGCGCCGGATGCAGCAGCCGGGGATCGACGCCGGCGTGCCGGTGATCTGCGTCGGCAATTTCCATGTCGGCGGCGCCGGCAAGACGCCGACGGTGCTGGCGCTGACGGATATCCTGCGTGGCCTCGGTGAGACCCCTGTGGTGCTGAGCCGCGGCTATGGCGGGCGGCTGTCTGGCCCCGTGCTCGTCGACCCGGCCGCCCACACGGCCGCCGATGTCGGCGACGAGCCGCTGATGATGGCCGCGTGCGTGCCCGTCGTCGTGTCCCGCGCGCGCGCCGAAGGCGTCGGCCTCGTCAAGGCACAGGGGGCCAGCGTCATCCTGATGGACGACGGGTTTCAAAATCCATCGATCAACAAGGATCTCGCGCTGATCGTGATCGATGGCGCGCGCGGGCTCGGCAACGAACAGGTTTTCCCGGCCGGGCCGTTGCGGGCGCCCTTGCCACCGCAACTGGCGCGGACGGATGCCTTGCTGGTGATCGGCAGCGGTGAGGCCGGCGCCCGGGTCGCCTCGATTGTGTCCGCCACCGGAAAGCCGGTGTTTGCGGCCACGCTGCGGCCCGATCCGCAGGCGGTCGAGGCGTTGCAGGGCGGGCCGCTGCTGGCCTTTGCGGGAATCGGCGATCCCAGCCGCTTCTTTCGCACGCTGCGAGCCGCCAGGCTCGATGTCAGGCGCGAGCGCGCCTTTGCCGACCACCATCCCTATTCGACGGATGAGATCGCCGAACTGGCCGAACAGGCCGGGCGCGAACGGCTGACCATGGTAACGACGGAGAAGGATCTCGCGCGTCTTCGCGGCAGCAAGGCGGCGAGGCTCGACCTCGCCATTGCCGCATTTCCCGTGACGCTGCAGTTCGCTGATCCCGAGGCGCTGCGCGCGCTCGTCGCGCAACGCTTGAACGTGCGGAACGTCTAGCCGTTGGCCTTCAGCGCGCCCGGGTAATGCCGCTGCAGCACCGCGCTCGGCAGTGCATAGGCCTCCTGCAGGTCGACGCTCCAATATTTCAGCTCATCGAGCGGAATCCGCGCGTCGGTGATCGCGCAGCGAACATAGCTTCCGGGCGAAATCACGCGGAAATCGCCATCCAGATACTGTACCTGTGCTTCGCCCTGGCCCGAGGGACCAAACTTGTTGAGCACGTCCGCGATCTCCAATCCCTGCACCCGCCGAGGGGCACACGACACGCCAAATTCGATGATCTGGTAACATAGATAGGCGGACCTGTCCCTCCCGCAAACCCACCGATTTGTGATGCTTTCGCGCGAAACTCCGTGCTAGCTAGGCTGAAATATCCGCCGTCCGGCTGGTTTGATGCGCTCCCTGATCACCGTTGTTGCTGCTCTGCTCTGTGCCACGGCCTCCATCGCCTCGGCGGAGCCTTTGCCGGCGCCGGTGGCTGTCGAAATCCCCTCGGACAACTACGTTCTGCACGCGCAGCTCTACAAGCCGCGCGGGACGGGCCCGTTTCCAGCGGTCGTCGCGCTGCATGGCTGCGGCGGGCTGTCGGGCCGCTCCGAGCCGGTGCTGCCGCGCTATCGCGATTGGGCCGAGGAGCTGGTCAAGGACGGCAAGGCCGTGCTGCTGCCGGACAGCTACGGCTCGCGCGGGCTTGGGCCCCAATGCCGCGTCAAGGATCGCCGCATCAGCGGCCGGCGCGAGCGCGTGGCGGACATCGTCATCGCGCAGAAATGGCTGATCCAGCAGCCCTGGGCGATGCCGGACCGCGTCAGCCTGGTGGGCTGGGCCAGCGGCGCCAGCGCTTTGCTCTGGGCGGTGCGCCCGCAACTGCCCGATCACGTCTCGCCGGATTTCCGCTCGGCCGTCGCGTTCTATCCGGATTGCCGCGCCTCGTCCGGCCTCGGCTGGAGCACGCGAGTCCCGACCCTCGTTCTGATCGGCGGACTGGACGACGTCTATTCGCCGCCGGCGTGCCGGCAGATGATCGACGGTGCGCGCGGCCGCAGCGCGCTGACCCGCATCGTGATCTATCCCGGCGCCTATCATGATTTCGATCGCGTCAATCTGCCGGTGCATCAGGTCGCCGGCGCCGATGCCGCGGCGCCCGAGCGCGGCCATGTTGGCTCCGATCCCGAGGCGCGCGCCGATGCGCAGAAGCTCGTCGCCGAGTGGCTGGCGCGCTGAGGGCCGCTTAGAACAGGCTGCCCTGATCGGCGGGATCGGGCGTGCGCTTCGGCGCAGGCTTGCTGTCGCGCGACGGCTTCGGCGCGGCTGAACTCACCGACGGCTGCGGCCGGTCCGCGCCCGCCGTCGCCGTGACCTTGCCGTCGGCGAACTCGATCGACAGCGCGGCGCCCGGACCGATGCTTGCGGCATGATGCAGCGGGTGGCCGGCCTCGTCGCGCACCAGCGCGAAGCCGCGCGCCAGCACGCTGCGATAGGATAGAGCGGTGAGCAGCTTGTCGCTCTGGCCGACGCGCGCCGACAGCCGCTGCAACTGTGTGACCAGCGCGCGCCTGGCACGTTCGGCCAGACGTTCGGTGCGGTCGCGCTCCCTGGCGATCGCCTGGTGCTTGGCCTGCGCATAGGCCTGGCGTGAGGCCTTGAAGCGCGCATCGAGTGCCTCGAACCGCTCGCGCCGCCGATGCAGCTGGCCACGCGACGACAGCGACAAGCGCTCGGATGACGCGATCAGGCGATGGCGCGAGTGCGCGATCTGCGCGTGCAGCACGCGCAGCGTGAGCTTGGCGCTCGCCGCGGCGAATTGCCGGAAGTGCACATGGGTGTTGGTCTTGAGCGCGCGCGGCAGGCTGGCGGCAGCCGAGTCGAGCCGCTGCTGCGGGATGGCGAGCAGATCGCTCGGGCCGGGCAGGGCGCGCGCTGCCGCGCGCAGCTCGTTGCGCCGGCTCTCCTGGCTGCGCTGCCAGCACACGCTGACGCGGCGGGCGAGGCTCGCAACCTCCTGCATCAGCTCGCTGCGCACCGGCACCGCCATTTCGGCGGCGGCCGTCGGGGTCGGCGCGCGCTTGTCGGCGGCGAAGTCGATCAGGGTCACGTCGGTCTCGTGGCCGACGGCCGAGATCAGCGGAATCATGCTCTCCGCCGCGGCGCGGACCACGATCTCCTCGTTGAACGACCAGAGGTCCTCCAGCGAGCCGCCGCCGCGCGCGACGATCAGCACGTCCGGCCGCGCGATCGGGCCATCCTCCGGCAGCGCGTTGAAGCCGCTGATCGCGGCCGCCACCTGCTCGGCCGAGCCGTCGCCCTGCACCTTGACCGGCCATACCAGGACACGGCGGGGGAAGCGGTCCTCCAGCCGGTGCAGGATGTCGCGGATCACCGCGCCGGTCGGCGACGTCACGACGCCGATCACCTCGGGCAGCCATGGCAAGAGCTGCTTGCGCGCGGGATCGAACAGGCCCTCGGCGCCGAGCTTGCGCTTGCGCTCCTCCATCAGCGCCATCAGCGCGCCGATGCCGGCGGGCTCCAACGCCTCGATGACGATCTGGTACTTGGAGGAGTTGGGATAGGTCGTGAGCTTGCCGGTCGCGATGACCTCGAGCCCTTCCTGCGGCTTGAAGCGCATGCGGCCGTGCACGCCCTTCCAGATCACGGCCTCGATCTTGGCGCTCTCGTCCTTGAGCGCGAAATAGCAGTGCCCCGAGGAATGCGGCCCGCGAAAACCGGTGATCTCGCCGCGCACGCGGACGTGCCCGAACTGATCCTCGACTGTGCGCTTCAGCGCCGAGGACAGTTCGGTGACGGTGAATTCGGGCGCGTTGGGCAGGGCTTCCGCAGGCGGCATTGCTTCTGATTCGGTTCGGGGAGCAGCCGCCAAGGTAGGAGCTTTCGGCTCCCATCGCCAATCAAGCCGTTGCCTTTTCGATAACTCTGTATTACAGAGTTCTCTATTATAAGACGGAGAGGACGATGAAGAGGGGTGTTCGGATCGCCGTGCGGCTGGTGGGCTGGCCGTTGGCTCTCGCAGGAGCGATGGCCCTCACCCTGGGGGCAATGATCGCCCGGCCCATGGTGCGGCCGCCCGAGCTGAAGTCGATCTCGAACACAGCGGGCCAGGTCGACCGCAGCACCATGCCCGGCCTGCAGCGCTTCACGGCCCGCGACGGCACCGAACTCGCCTACCGGCACTATCCGGCGCGAGGGACGCCGGTTGGAAAGGTCGCGGTTCTGGTGCACGGCTCCGCCGGCTCCAGCATCGCCGTCCATGCGCTGGCCGACGCCCTGGCCGCGCGTGGCGTCGAGACCTTCGCCCCGGACATGCGCGGCCATGGCGGCTCCGGCACCCGTGGCGACATCGGCTATCTCGGGCAGCTCGAGGACGACCTCGCTGACTTCGTTGCGGAGGTGAGGACGTCCGTACCGGCGCAGCCGCTCGTGCTGCTCGGGCATTCGGCCGGCGGCGGCTTCGCGCTGCGCGCCGCGGGCGGACCGATCCAGGACCTGTTCGCCCGCACCGTTCTGCTCTCGCCCTATCTCGGCTACGACGCGCCGACCAACCGTGACAATTCAGGCGGCTGGGCCAGTCCCGATATTCCGCGCATCCTCGCGCTCGCCGTGCTGAGCCGCATTGGCCTGTCCTGCTGCGAGGCGCTGCCCGCTCTCGCCTTTGCCGTGCGGCCGAACGCGGAGAAATACGTCGTCTCGACCTACAGCTATCGGCTGCTGCGCAACTTCGCGACCGGTGGCTACAAAGCCGACCTCACAGCGGCGAAGCATCCTGTGACCCTGATTGCCGGTGCCGACGACGAACTGATGCTCGCCGACAAATATGCCGAGGCTGTGCATGCGGTTGCGCCCGCGGTTGACGTGAAGCTGATCGCCGGCGTCAATCACATGGAGATCGTGTCGGCGCCGCAGGCCATCCACGCGATCGCCGAGGACGTGGCCACGCGCTAGAGGGTCTATTGCCATGATCGACAGCCGGGAGGCCGCGCGTGCGCTCGGCGACATCGAGGACGTCACGAAGCGCGTGCGGCAATCGCAGATCTACAGGCTCTCCAGCCTGCTGATGATCCTGTGGGGCGTGCTGGTGTTCCCCGCCAACCTCATCACCTATCTCGCCCCGGTCTACGCCGACAAAGCGTGGCTCGCGGTCTACGTGCTCGGCATCGCCGGCTCGGCGATGCTCGGCGTGGGACAGAAATTCCGCACCGGCGTGCGCGGCTTCGATATCCGGGCGCTGCTCGCCTTCGTGATGTTCTTCGCCTTCGGCTCCTTCGTCGAGACCATCGGTCATTTCGGGCCGCGCGAGATGGGCGCGTTCTGGCCGATCTACTTCATGCTGTTCTACTGCCTCGCCGGCCTGTGGTTCGGCATCGCGTTCATGATCTTCGGCCTCGGCGTGACCGCGCTGACCCTGATCGGCTATGCCTTCATCGGCGCGGCCTTCCCGCTGTGGATGGCCTTCGTCAACGGCGGCGGCCTCGTCCTCGGCGGCCTGTGGATGCGGCGGAGCTGAGGGGGTGGCGGAGCTCGACGAGATCATCCACCAGCCGCTGCGGCTGAAGATCATGGCGGCGCTGAATGCGCTGCCGACCGCGGGCGGATTGGAATTCGTCCGCCTGAAGAAGCTGACCGGCGCCACCGACGGCAACCTCGGCGCCCATATCGAGACGCTGGCGCGCGCGGGCTATGTTGCGGTGGACAAGGCCTTTGTCGGCAAGAAGCCGCAGACCACGGTCACGGTCACCGCGGCCGGCCGGGCCGCTTTCGCCCGGCACGTCGCCACCCTGCAGGAGATCATCGCTGGCGCCGCCGCCAAACCGTCCGAGCCATGATTTGACTCTGTAGCGACGGCCGGGCAATTGGGGCGTCCAGATTGGCTTACACCCCCTGCAACGGCTTCGACGATGAACATTCTCCTCCTTGGTTCCGGCGGCCGCGAGCACGCGCTCGCCTGGAAGATTGCAGGCTCCCCGCTGCTCACCAAGCTCTGGTGCGCCCCGGGCAATGCCGGCATCGCCAAGGAGGCCGAATGTGTCACGCTCGACGTCGCCGACCATGCGGCCGTGATCGCCTTCTGCCGCGCCCACAAGGTCGACCTCGTGGTGGTCGGCCCGGAAACTCCTCTGGCGGCCGGCATCGTCGATGATCTCGAGGCGGCCGGAATCAAGGCGTTCGGGCCGTCCAGGCTCGCCGCGCAGCTCGAGGGCTCCAAGGGTTACACCAAGGATCTCTGCGCCGAGTACGACATTCCGACCGGTGCCTATTGCCGCTTCGACAATGCGCCGGAGGCGCTCGCCTATGTCCGCGAGCACGGCGCGCCGATCGTCGTGAAGGCCGATGGGCTCGCGGCCGGCAAGGGCGTCGTCGTCGCCAAGACGCTGGCCGAGGCCGAGGACGCGGTGCGGATGATGTTCGATGGCGGCTTCGGCGTCGCCGGCACCGAGGTCGTGATCGAGGAATATCTCGAGGGCCGCGAGGTCTCGTTCTTCGCGCTGTGCGACGGCCAGACCGCGATTCCGCTCGCATCCGCCCAGGACCACAAGCGGGTGTTCGATCATGACCAGGGGCCCAACACCGGCGGCATGGGCGCCTATTCCCCGACGCCGTTCGTGACCCAGGAGATCCATGATCAGATCATGGATCGCATCATTCTGCCGACGATTGCCGGCATGAACGCGCGCGGCACGCCGTTCAAGGGCATCCTCTATGCCGGCCTGATGCTGACGGCGCAGGGCCCGAAGCTGTTCGAGTACAATGTGCGCTTCGGCGATCCGGAATGTCAGGTCCTGATGCTCAGGATGATGTCGGATCTCGTTCCCGCGATGCTCGCCGCCTGCGACAGTCAGCTCAAGAATTTCGATCTGCGCTGGTTTCCCGACGCCGCCGTCACCGTGGTGATGGCCGCCAAGGGCTATCCGGGCGACTACGCAAAGGGCGGCGTGATCGAGGGACTCGATGACGCCGCGAAGGTCGACGGGGTCGAGATCTTCCACGCCGGAACGGTCGCCAAGAACGGTGCTGTTCTCGCCAATGGCGGACGGGTCCTCAATGTGTGCGCGTCGGGAAAGACCGTGACCGAAGCGCAGGCGCGGGCCTACCAGGCCGTCGACCGCATCAAATGGACCGACGGCTTCTGTCGCCGCGACATTGCCTGGCAGGCCGTGGCTCAGGAAAGCGGTAACGGCTGAGCCGGCGACGGTTCCAAAATCCGGCCTCTGCCTTGAATCTCCGAAACGCTATGTTTCCCCGGAAATCTGTGGCAGTTCCATACTATCATGCCGTGACGGGATGATTCAGTTCCGCCGTGGAACGGAGGGGCCATGGAATGCGCGCGGTGCGGGAGGCAAAATCAGCCAGGGAGAGCGTCATGCGATCTCTGCGGTGAGCCGCTCGGCCTCAGATGTGAGGCGTGCAGCCACGCGAACAACCCGTCGAATCGCTTCTGCGGCCAATGCGGCTCGCCGCTGCCGGGCCGGGTCGCTCCGCCCGACCAGGCCGCTCAGCGCGTCCTGAGGACGCTGAGCAGCAAGGGCGGCGAGCGCAAGCGCCTCACCATTCTGTTCGCCGACATTCGCGATTCGACCCAGCTGATCGACAGCCTCGGCGATCCCGAGCTCGCGATGCAGCGGCTTGATCCGGTGCTCAACCTGATGAAGGAGGCCGTTCACCGCTACGACGGCGTCGTCAACAAGACGCAGGGCGACGGCGTGATGGCGCTGTTCGGCGCGCCGGTGCCGCATGAGGACCATGCGGTGCGCGGCTGCCTTGGCGCGCTCGCGATGCAGGATTCGATCGGGCGTCTGGCGGACCCGCATCTGCAGGTCCGCGTCGGGCTGCACACCGGCGAGGTCATCGTCCAGGTCGTCGAAAACAGCATGTACCAGACCTACGACGCGGCCGGGGCCAACGTACACCTGGCCAACCGTCTGGAGCACATGGCCGAGCCCGGGACGATCCTGATCAGCAAGGAAACCTATCTCGGCGCCCGCCAGTTCGTCGAAGCGGAATCACTCGGCACGCACACGCTGCGAGGCATTGCGTCGCCCGTCTCCATCTACAAGCTGATCGGCCGCCTCAGCGCGCCGGCGAGCGACGTCTTCCGCAGCGGACAGCGCCTGCTGCCGCTGATCGGGCGCAACGCCCAGCTCCGGGTGCTCGAACGCGAGCTCGACGACGTGCTGGCCGCGCGCGGCGCCGTGGTCGGCATCGTCGGCGACGCCGGCATCGGCAAGAGCCGGCTGTGCTTCGAGTTCGCCGAGCACTGCCGCCGGCAGGGCATTCGTGTCTACGAGGCGCGCGTGCTCGCGCACAGCCGCACCACGCCATTCCAGCCGGTGCTGGAATTGCTGCGCGACTTCTTCGGCATCCGCGCCAAGGAGCCCGTCGAGGTGTCGCGCCAGCGTGTCGTCGACAAGCTTGAAGCCATCGGCATGCCCGACACGGCGCTAGTGCTGCTCCTGGACTTCATGAGCCTCGCCGACCCGGCGCGGCCCGCGCTGCGGCTCGATCCCGGCGTGTTCAAGACGCGCCTCCTGAACGTCTTCAAGACGCTGTTCCGCACGGCGCCCGCCGACGGCGCCGTCGTGATCATGATCGAGGATCTGCACTGGCTCGACGAGGCCAGCGAGGAATTCGTCGAGGCTCTCGCCGAGGCCACGATCGGCACCAAGACGCTGCTGGTCGTCAACTATCGGCCGGGTTTTGCCGCGTCCTTCATGCAGCGGGCGCTGTTTCACGAGCTGCATATCGTCCCGCTGGCCTCCACCGAGGCGCGCGAGCTGCTGCGCGGCGTGTTCGGCGACGATCCATCGCTGGAGCAATTGGCCGGCGACATCGTCGAGCGCGCGCAAGGCAATCCTTTCTTCCTCGAGGAGCTGGCGAGCGCGGTGTCGGAAAGCGGCGGCTTCGAAGGCGAGCGCGGCGCCTACCGGCTCAAGGGCGGCATTGGCCCCATTCCGCTGCCCCCGACCGTGCATGCCGTGGTGGCCGCGCGCATCGACAGGCTCGGCGAGACCGCCAAGAGCGTGCTCGAAACCGCCGCCGTGATCGGCCGCTCGGTCGCACTTGCGGTGCTCAGGCCGGTGATGGAGCTCCCCGATGCCGAACTCTATGAGGCGCTTGCACAGTTGCGACAGGCCGACCTGCTCTACGACCTGCCGCCATTCGACATGGGCGTGCTCGCCTTCCGCCATCCGCTGATCCAGGAGGTGGCCTATGCGATGCAGCTGCGCTCGCGGCTGACCGGCGTGCATCTGGCCGTGGCCAAGGCGATCGAGTCACTCGATTGGGGCAGCCAGGACGAGTTCGCCGCCCTGATCGCCTCGCACTACGAGTTCGCAGGCCAGACCATGCAGGCCGTCGAGCATCTGCAGCGGGCAGCGCGCTGGATCGGACGCACCAACACGCCGGAGGCGCTTCGGCTCTGGCGCAAGATCCGCAACATGCTCCAGGCGTTGCCGCCGTCGGAGCACGTCGATCGCCTGCGTGCTTTGGCCAGCGGCCAGATCCTCAATTGCGGATGGCGCGAGGGCATGTCGGCCGACGAGGTGAGGCCGTTTGCCGAGGAGGCCCTGCGCTATGCGCGCTCTTCCGACAAGATGCATGAGCCCATTCTCATCGGCGCGTATGGCCGGGTGCTTGCGTCGACCGGAGCGGCTGACGACTACGTCGATCTGGTGCAGAACGCCGTCAAGCTGACGTCGGAGGAGGGCGACGTCGGACGTTACGCCACCGTCAATGCCATGCTGGCCCAGGCGTTCTTCATGTCGGGGCGCCCGCGCGAGGCGCTGGCCGCGGCCGAGACCGCCCAGGATGTCATTCGCAGCCAGGGTGGCTTCGACAGCAACGTGACGCTCGGCCTGACGCCTAACCAGATCCTGGGTTTCGATGTCGAATATTGGATCAGATGTCTGAAGTCGCGGATCCTGCTCCAGCTCGGCCGCTTCGAAGACGTCGAAAAGGAGTTGGTCCATCTGCTTGGCGAGTCGGCTCAGCAAGTGGCCGCCGTCGTGCGCTTCATTCCGCATTTTGCTTCGGTCGAGTTCGGGTGGGCGACCGGCAACGCCGCAATGGTGCGCGACCACGCGGCCCGCGTGAACGACATCGCCGAGCAATCGGGCATGCCATACATCCGCATGGCGGCCCTCTGGTGCGCGAGCCTCGCGCTCGCTGCCGCGGGTGATCTCCCTTCGGCGGCGCAGGAGCTTCAGGACGCGATCGCCTATGCGCGCCAGAAGAGGGCAGGCCTCGAGTTCGAGCCGCGCATGCTGGCGTCCTACGCCGCGTTGCTCTGGCAGGCCAAGCGGATGGAGTCGGCTCTTTCGGCGGCCGAAGAGGCCATTGCCGTCGGTCAAAGACGAACGGATCGCATCGCGCAGTTGCACGGCCTGCTGCTGAAGGGACACATCATGAGCTCCGCTCCGCATGTAGCTGCAGCAGATGATGCTCGTCGCTTGCTGGCGGAGTGCGAAGGACTGCTGTCGATCACGGGTGCGGATTTGCATCAGCCGTTGTTGATGGCGCTGAGGTCCTCCCTTGAACAAGTAAGATGATATGGGCAGAGTGCCGGCGTTTGTATGACCAAACGATGGCGAGGGACCCATGGGTGCAATGATCAAGGACAGCACGACGCTGGATATCGTCGTGCAGTTGAACAAGCGTTTTGATGCGGATGCGTTGGCCGAAATGGTCGAGTTGCAGCGTGAGTTCGGTGTTTTCTCACTGCAGCACGGGCTGCAGCAGTCTTTCGCCCTGCTCGGAATCGTTCCGTCCGACTGGTCCGAGCGGCGCCGCTGGTACAAGTTCCTCGAGTTTCTCAAGACCTACCCATCGGATATGCCCAACGTGAATGGGCATGACCGTGTGATCAAGGCGTTCAAGGACAATCTCGAAGCCGAGAAGCCGCTTCCCGTCTCGATCGTGTGCCATGCCGCGGCTGATGATCCGCGCGTCACCGTGTCCGAAGGACGCCCCGTGGTGTTCTCCCTCGATGTTCACGTGATGGTGTCGATTCCGACGACGCCGGGGCGTGAAGTCCGCCGTCAGGCGGCCGAGACCGCGCGGGCGAGGCGAGTCGAGAAACGCAAGAAGTGAGCGAGACGCAGGGCGGCGGTCCTGAGCGGACGGATCCTCCTCCGGAGGCCGTCTGCTCCGGCGTCGATGCCTACTATACCGCTTGCGTCGCGCGTCATGGCGCGACGCCGCGTGGCGTCGATTGGTCGTGCGAGGCGACGCAGAGCCTGCGCTTCGTGCAGCTGATGAAGCTGTGCGACACGTCGGCGCCGTTCAGCCTTAACGATGTCGGCTGTGGCTACGGCGCGCTGGTGCCGTTCCTGGCTTTCCGTCATTCGTCCTGCGACATCGACTATCTCGGCATCGACTTGTCCCGCGCCATGATCAGCCGCGCCCGCCGGCGTTTCTCCGGCCCCCGGCGGCGCTTCATCGTCGCCGCGCAGAGCCCGCGCGTCGCCGACTATTCGGTCGCTTCAGGGATCATGAACGTCAATGTGGGCTATCCGCGCGAGGTCTGGGAGAGCTACATCAAGGATCTGTTGCGGCAGCTGCATGCGGCCAGCCGGCGCGGCTTCAGCGTCAACTTCATGCACGCAGATGCCGTCGATCCATTGGATCGCGAGCCGGCGGCGACGCGTCTGTATCGGACGACGCCGGACATCTGGTCCGAGCATTGCGCGCGCGAATTTCCGGTCACGGTCGATATCCTCGGCAACTACGGCATGAAGGAATTCACGCTGTTGGTGCGCCGCAAGCCGGACCCGGGCCCGCTCCAGGCGAGCCCGCCAGCCTGATGCCGGGCCGGCCGACATCATCGTCGCGCGCCGATCGTCGCAGTGACGCCATCGAGGGTGCGGTCGACGTGCTGATCTCGCCGCGAGGCCACGCGAGCCCTTCGCGGCTCGAACGCGCCTGCGCGCTGCTGCGACGGCAGGCGCCGCTGCATTGGGTCGAGCGCCCCGGCGTGCGCCCGTTCTGGGCCGTCACGCGCCATGCCGATATCGCGGCCATCGAAACGCAAAGCCGGGACTTCGCCGCGGGACCTCGGACCTATCTCGCCAGCGAAGCCTCCGAGGCTGTGCTGCAGCGCGTGACCGGCAAGCCGCAGCTCGTGCGCGGCCTGACGGAGATGGATCCGCCCGATCACGCCGTCTACCGCGCGGTCATTCAAGCAGCCTTCTCGCCGCCGGCCTTGCGCGACATGGAAGCCTGGCTGCCGCGATGGGCGGCCGACATCATCGATCGCGTGGCGGCGCGCGGCAATGAATGCGACTTCGCCGCCGACATCGCGCGGCCGTTCACCTTCCGCGTCATCGGCCGCATGCTAGGCACGCCCGAAGCCGATGATGCGCGGCTGGCGCGGCTCGCCCAGGCCTTCGTCGGCGCCGAGGATCCCCAGCGGCGGCTCGCGGAGTCGCCGGCCGACACCATGCGGATGGCCATGCTGGCGCTGCGCGACTATTTCGAAGCCGTCGCCGCCGATCGCCGCGTTCATCCGCGCGATGACCTCGCGACGATGATCGCGACGGCCACGCCGCATGGCGCGGCAATGCCGCATTACGAATTGATCTCCTACTTCATCCTGCTGGTCACCGCCGGTC
Source organism: Bradyrhizobium sp. HKCCYLR20261 (assembly GCF_051168435.1). Taxonomy (NCBI): domain Bacteria; kingdom Pseudomonadati; phylum Pseudomonadota; class Alphaproteobacteria; order Hyphomicrobiales; family Nitrobacteraceae; genus Bradyrhizobium; species Bradyrhizobium sp. HKCCYLR20261. Next base: position 329,366 of record NZ_JBNPUZ010000001.1, on the reverse strand, counting down.
ACGACACCACGGCGCTCGCGCTCGCCGGAGGGCTGGAGGCGCTGCTGGCCGCGCCCGACCAGGTTGCACGGCTGCGCTCGGGGCCTGATCTCCTCGACAGCGCCATCGAGGAGATCTTGCGCTGGACCAGCCCCGTCCGTCATTTCATGCGGACCGCTATTCGCGACACCGACATTGCCGGCCGGCGCATTCGCGAGGGCGAGGCGTTGGCGCTGTTCTTTCATTCTGCCAATCGCGACGAGGCGGTGTTCGAGGACGCCGGCACATTCCGGATCGATCGCCGGCCGAATCCGCACATTGCCTTTGGCCGCGGACCGCATGTCTGCCTGGGGCTGCATCTGGCGCGGATGCAGATGCGGGCGCTGCTGACGGAACTGTTGCGGCGCACGGAGCGGATCGAACTGGCGGGGCGGGTTCGCCGCGTCGAGTCGCCCTTCATGAGCGGTGTGAGCGCGCTGCCGCTACGCATCTCGTTTTGCGCGCCGCACAGGGCAGCTGTAGCATAGCGCGGGCGATCCGCGGGCCGTCCGTGCGACGAGTGCTTTGAGGCTGACATGAGTGACCTCGCCGATCTGTTTCCAGGCTATGCGTCCGAATGGATCAACACATCCGCGGGGCGCGTCTTCGCGCGTGTCGGCGGCAGTGGTCCGCCGCTGCTGCTGCTGCACGGCTTCTCCGAAACGCATGTGATGTGGCACCGCGTGGCGCCAGCGTTGGCTGATCGCTTCACGCTGATCGTCGCCGACCTCCCTGGCTACGGCTGGTCCGACATGCCCGACAGCGATCCGGAGCACACGCCGTACACCAAGCGCGCGATGGCGAAGACGATGATCGAGGCGATGGAGCAGCTCGGCCATGTCCACTTCGCGCTGGCCGGCCACGATCGCGGCGGCCGCGTCGCCTATCGGCTGGCGCTCGATCATCCCGGCCGGCTGTCGAAGCTCGCCGTGCTCGATATCCTGCCGACCTATGACTATTGGGAACGTATCAACCGCGCCTATGCGCTGAAGATCTACCACTGGGCATTCCTGGCCCAGCCGGCGCCGCTGCCGGAGACGCTGATCGCGGGGGCGGGCGAGTTCTTCCTGAAGCAGAAGATGGCGAGCCAGACCAAGAGCAAGACGCTTGACGCGATCGACCCTCGCGCGCTTCAGCACTATCTCGCGCCGTTCCGCGACCCCGCGCGAATCCATGCGATGTGCGAGGACTATCGCGCCGGTGCCTATGCCGACTATGAGATCGACAAGGCCGATCTCGGCGCCGGCAAGAAGATCACGGTCCCGATGCTGGCGCTGTGGGGCGATGCCGGGATTGCCAGCGCGGCGGCGACACCGCTCGACACCTGGGGGAAATGGGCGACCAACGTGCGCGGCGCGCCGGTCGATTCCGGGCATTTCCTCACCGAGGAGGCGCCATCCGAGACGGCGCGGCTGTTGCGGGAGTTCCTTCTGAGCGAGTGACATCAGCGCCGCGCCTTGAAGAACTCCTTCAGCATCTGCGCCGCTTGTTGTTCGCCGACGGCCGAATAGACGTCCGGCACGTGATGGCAGGTCGGGGAGGCGAAGAAGCGCACGCCCGACTCGACGGCGCCGCCCTTGGGGTCGGCCGCACCGTAATACAGCCGGCGGATGCGGGCGAAGGAGATGGCGCCGGCGCACATCGTGCACGGTTCGAGGGTCACGTAGAGGTCGCAATCCACCAGCCGCTCGCTGCCGATCACCTGGCCGGCCTGGCGCAAGGCCAGGATCTCGGCATGGGCGGTGGGATCCCGGTCGGTCAGCGTGCGGTTGCCGGCGGTGGCGATCACCTCGCCGTTACGGACGACCACGCAGCCGATCGGCACCTCGCCGGAAATTCCGGCCGATTCGGCCGCTTTCAGGGCCAAATCCATGAAAGAAGGGCTGTTCATGGCTCGTATTACCCGGTCAAGTCTGCTACTGCATCGCCCTTCAGCAAAACCGGACACCGATTTCCCGCGTGACATGCGCTGCTCAGAGCGCGCGTATCACCCCGCGTCCTGCACCTCGAAGCGAGACCTTCATGCCCCGTGATACCGACAAAGACAACGATACCCGCGGCCGCCGCGGTGGCGCCCCGCGAGGGCGGTCCGAGGGGGCCAAGGGACCTAAGGGACGCTCGGGCGCCGCGCGCGGGCCTGAGAAGAAGTTCGCCAAGCGCGGTTTCGGGGCCAAGGACGGCGGCAAGAGCTTTGCCAAGCGCGACGGCGACAAGCGCTCGTTCGACGAGGGCCGCGCGCCGCGCCGGCGCGACGACGGCGATGCGCCGCGGAAATCCTTTGGCGACAAGCCGCGCTTCAATCGCGATGAGCGTCCGCGCGGCGACCGGCCCTATGCCGCTCGCCCCGCCCGGGCCGCCGATGGTGAGAAGCGCGCCTTCAAGCCGCGTGGCGACCGGCCGAAATTCGATCGTGATGAGCGCGGTGGTGAGAAGCGCCCCTATACGCCGCGTGCCGGCCGCGACGAGGCCCGTCCTGCGGGGCGGTCGTCGGAGCGCAAGTTCGGCGAGCGCAAGCCTTACGCGCCGCGAGAGCGTGACGGTGAGAAGCGTCCGTATACGCCGCGTGGCGAGGGCGCGCGCGATCGCGGCGACCGGCCCGCGCGTAGCTTCAGTGACCGTCCGTCGCGTGGAGGTGATCGTCCGGAGCGCAAGTTCGGCGGCGAGCGCAAGTTCTCGCGCGGCGCCGAGGGGGATCGCGGCGAGCGAAAGTTTGGCGGCGGCGCACGTGGTCCGCGCAAGGAGTTCGGCGACCGACCGCCGCGGGGTGAAAGCAAGCCGTGGCAGAAGCGCGATACCGATGGCGAGCGGAGCGCGCGTCCGCCGCGCGAGGGCGGCCGCAGCTACGACCGTCCGCGGTCCGACCGCACCCGTGAGGATCGTCCGAAGTTCGACCGGCCGAAATTCGATCGTCCGCGTGATCGCGGCGACGACCGGGGCTTCGACAAGCCGCGCCGCCGTCCCGAGGGCCGCACCGACTGGCAGGAGCATCCGCGCAGCGAGCGCCGCGAGTTCGGCGATCGGCCGCGCCGCGACAATGAGAACGACGGCGAGATCTTCGCCAAGCGCCCGGCGTTCGGCGGCCGCGGCCCGTACCGCGAGCGCAAGCCTGAGACGGAGAAGCGCAGCAAGCGCGTCGTGCCCGACGAGGCGCCGAAGCCCGGCAAGACCGGCGAGCGCATCGCCAAGGTGCTGGCCCGCGCCGGCCTTGCCTCGCGCCGCGACGCCGAGGAGATGGTGACGCAGGGCCGCGTCAGCGTGAACGGCCGCATCATCAACTCGCCGGCGCTCGACGTCACCGAGAACGACGAGATCAAGGTCGACGGCGCGCCGCTGCCGGAGCGCGAGCGGACGCGGCTGTTCCTGTATCACAAGCCGCGCGGGCTGATGACGACGCATAGCGACCCCGAGGGCCGCCCGACGGTGTTCGACAATCTGCCGGAGGGACTGCCCCGGCTGATCTCGATCGGCCGGCTCGACTTCAACACCGAAGGCCTGCTGCTGCTGACCAATGACGGCGGTCTCGCGCGCGTGCTCGAGCTGCCGGACACCGGCTGGACGCGGCGCTACCGTGTCCGCGCTCATGGCGAGATCACGCAGGGACAGCTCGACCAGCTCGCCGCTGGTGTCGAGGTCGATGGCGTGAAGTATGGTCCGATCGAAGCCACGCTCGAGCGCGACCAGGGCGCCAATGTCTGGCTCGTCGTGGCGATCCGCGAGGGCAAGAACCGCGAGGTACGCAATGTGCTGGCGCATCTCGGCCTCGAGGTGAACCGCCTGATCCGCGTCTCCTATGGTCCGTTCCAGCTCCTGGAGCTGCCGGAGGGCGAGGTGCAGGAGGTCAAGACGCGGGTGCTGCGCGAGCAGCTTGGCGAGAAGGTCATCGCGCAGTCCGGCGCCGATCTCGGGCCGGCCGGCAATAGCAATCGCGAGCCGCTGCCGGATCCGAAGCCCAAGCCGAAGCGCGAGGTCGTCGCCGACCGCAAGGGCCGCCGCGTCCTCGTCCAGCGCACCGGCAGCGAGGAGGCCCGCGAGCGCCACGAGGCCGAGGCGCGCTTCCCCGGCCCGCCGAAGCGGCCGAAGCGCGGCTATCACGGCAAGCGTGATATCGCTCCGCGGGACGACGAGTAGGGCGATGCGGCCGGCTGCGATGTATGCCGCGAGGGCAGCGCTCCTCGCTGACGCTCGGGTGGTCTTTCCTCTCCCTCCCCCCTTGTGGGGGAGGGTTGGGGAGGGGGGTGGCCAAGGAAAGATTCGCGTTCGTGGCACCCCCACCCCCAACCCCTCCCCGCAAGGGGGAGGGGAGTGGCGCCGTGCCCGCACGTCCAAACCTCGCTTCATCAATCCGCGCAAGGGCGCGTGATGCGTGTCGTCGGGGGACGGCTGAAGGGCCGCAACATCGCGTCGCCGGCGTCGCGCGATATCAGGCCGACGCAGGATCGGCTGCGCGAGGCATTGTTCAACATCCTGGTGCACGCCTACGACAATCCGATCGCGGGCGCGCGTGTGCTCGATCTGTTTGCCGGCACCGGCGCGCTCGGCATCGAGGCGGTGTCGCGCGGGGCTGAGTTCACCCTGTTCGTCGACAATGGCGCCGAGGCGCGGGCGCTGTTGCGCAACAATGTCGAGGCGCTTGGCCTGGGCGGCGTCACCAAGGTGTATCGCCGTGATGCCACCAATCTCGGCCCGGCGCATCCGGTCGAGCCGTTTGCGCTGGTGTTTCTTGATCCGCCCTATGGCAAGGGGCTGGCGGAGACGGCGCTGGTGTCGTTGCGCGATGGCGGCTGGCTGGTGCCATCGGCGCTGCTGGTTGTTGAGGAGTCCAAGGCCGCGGCGTTCAAGGCGCCAGACGGGTTCGAGGAGCTCGAGCGGCGCGCCTACGACGACACGGAATTCGTGTTTCTGCGCCGCTCGTGATCCTCGCTCGGTGTCGCACCTGCAAACGCAGGGGCCCATAACCACAGGATCACGTTGGGAGGCAGGCTGCTCGCCACCCCGTTCTTTTTCCTCACGGCTGCTGCGGCGTATGGGTCCCGGATCGGCGCCTCCGCGGCGCTTTGCGCCGCTGCGGCTTGTCCGGGACGACACCGGATTTGTAGCCATCGTCGAGGCCTCGAGCGTCGCTATCTCCTCCCGAACAGCTTCTCGACGTCGGCGAGCTTGAGCTCGACATAGGTCGGGCGGCCGTGGTTGCACTGGCCGGAGTTCGGCGTCTCCTCCATCTCACGCAGCAGCGCGTTCATCTCTTCCGGCTTGAGGCGGCGGCCGGCGCGGACGGAGCCGTGGCAGGCCATGGTGGCGGCGACGTGCATCAGGCGGCGCTCCAAGGGCAGCGCTTCGCCCCATTCCTCCATGTGCTCGGCGAGATCGCGCAGCAGCGCCGACGCATTGACCTTGCCGAGCAGCGACGGCGTCTCGCGCACCGCGACCGCGCCGGGGCCGAAGGATTCGATCGCGAGCCCGAACGAGGCGAGCTCATCGGTTCGCGCAAGCAGCGACTCGACGTTGGCCTCGTCGAGCTCGACGATATCGGGGATCAAGAGGATCTGCCGCTGCACGCCGTGGGTCGCAAGCGAAGACTTCAGGCGCTCATAGACGATGCGCTCGTGCGCGGCGTGCTGGTCGACGATGACGAGGCCGTCGCGCGTCTGCGCCACGATGTAGGTGTCGTGGATCTGAGTGCGCGCCGCGCCCAGCGGACGGTCGAGCAGGTCGGGCGCGGCCGGCTGCTCGTGCAGGCGCAAATCGGCGCGCGGGCCGCCGACGTCGAACGCCGACTGCATCGGCTCGGCGAAGGCGGCAGACGAGAATGCTGCCGGGCCCGCAGCCGCATCGTCATAGAGCGGCATCGGCGCCACCGGCGCCGACGGCGAGCGCTGCCAGTCCCAGTTCATCGGCGCAGCGTTCGGCCGCGGCGGCGAGAATGCCGGGCGGAACGCCGCGATGGTCGCACCGCCATCATTGGCCGCGGTGCGGCGGCCTTCGCGCGCCAAGCCTTCCTTCAGCGCGTGGATGATCAGCGCGCGCACCAGGCCGGCATTGCGGAAGCGCACCTCGGTCTTGGCCGGATGCACGTTGGCGTCGACCTCGCGCGGATCGAGCGTGACGAACAGCGCCACCACCGGATGCCGGTCGCGCGGCAGATAGTCGGCATAGGCCGCGCGTACCGCGCCGAGGATCAGCTTGTCGCGCACCGGGCGGCCGTTGACGAACAGATACTGGCCGAGCGCATTGGCGCGCGTCAGCGCCGGCGCCGCGGCGAAGCCTTCGACGACGACATGATCGCGCTCGCTGCGCACCGCGATCGCATGGCTGCGGAAGTCGGCGCCGAGGATATCGCCGAGCCGCGTCAATTGTCCCGGCGCGCCGGGCAGCGCGGCGGCCCAGGTCACCGGCGCGCGCTCCTCGCCGGCGATGGTGAAGGCGATGTCGGGCCGCGCCATCGCCAGCCGCCGCACCACCTCGCGGATCGCCTCGGCCTCGGTGCGGTCGGTCTTGAGGAACTTCAGCCGCGCGGGCGTCGCGTGGAAAAGATCGGCGACTTCGACGCGGGTGCCTTGATTCAGCGCCGCCGGTACGATCTCTGACTTGTCGCCGCAATCGACCGTGATGCCCCAGGCATGCGGCTCGCTTCTGTGCCGCGTCGTGATCGACAGCCGCGCCACTGAGCCGATCGACGGCAGCGCCTCGCCGCGGAACCCGAGCGTGCGGATCTGCAGCAGATCTTCGTCGTCGAGCTTCGACGTCGCATGACGCTCGACCGCGAGCGCAAGATCGGCTGATGTCATGCCGCCGCCATCATCGGTGATGGCGATCTTTCGCCGGCCACCGCCATCGGTGAAGATGTCGATGCGGTGGGCGCCGGCATCGATCGCATTCTCGACCAGCTCCTTGACCACGCTCGCAGGCCGCTCGACCACCTCGCCGGCGGCGATGCGGTTGATGACCTGTTCGGGGAGTTGGCGGACGGGCATGACTTGAACTTGGGTGGCTTGGATTTTGAAGGGACGCGGCGCCGTGAGAATAGCGTTTTTTATGCAGTGCGGCAGGCGAAAGCCACGTTCTCCAACGGGATTGTGAGGCGGGCGGGGCCAGTATATCGTTTCGCGAAAATCACAATCTGCCGGAGGAAGTCCATGTGCCGTCTGTTCGCACACCAGCCTCAGCGCGATTATGAGTCGCAGACCCGCTCCTTGCGGATCGGCGGCCATAGCACGTCGATCCGGCTCGAAATGGCGTTCTGGGACACGCTTGAGGAGATCGCGGCGAAGGAAGGCATGAGCGTCGCCAAATTCGTGACCACGCTGTATGCCGAGGTGCTCGACCATCACGGCGAGGTGAAGAATTTCGCGTCGCTGCTGCGGTGCTCCTGTCTGATCTATCGGTCGAAGGCGAGCGCGGCGATGCCGGAGTTCACCGCGGCTGCGATCATGGACGCGGCGGAGTAGCCACGCCACCAGTCTCTCGTCTCCCTCCCCCCGCCTGCGGGGGAGGGCGGGGTGGGGGCGCCCCACGGATAGTCTTTGCCGTATGAGCTCCATCATCAGCAATTTTTGCTGAGCGTTCCCCCACCCGCATCGCATCTTCGATGCGATGCGACCTCCCCCGCAAGCGGGGGAGGTGCTGACCGAGATCGCCGCAAGACTTTTGCGCCACCATATCGATCGTAATCAGATCTCCTTCTTCTGCATCGCGCCCGCGATGTAGTCGGCTTGCCTGATCGCCAGCGCCACGATGGTCAGCGTCGGATTGCACGCCGCACCCGTCGTGAACTGGCTGCCGTCCGACACGAACAGGTTCTTCACGTCGTGCGTCTGGCCGAACTTGTTGACGACGCCGTCTTTCGCCTTCTCGCTCATCCGGTTGGTGCCAAGATTGTGCGTCGAGGGATAGGGCGTGGTCGGATAGGTCACAGTGGCGCCGACGGCCTCGTAGATCGCCGAGCCCTGCTTGTAGGCGTGGGCGCGCATCGCGACGTCGTTGGGATGATCGTCGAAATGCACCGAGGCCACCGGCATGCCGAACTTGTCCTTGGCGACCGGATCGAGCGTGATGCGGTTGGTCTCCTGCGGCATGTCCTCGCCGACCAGCCACATGCCGGCCATGCGCGGATAGGTCTCCATCGCCGCGGTGAAGCTGCGGCCCCAGGCGCCGGGATTGAGGAACGCGGCCATGAACGGCAGGCCGAGCGACAAGGTCTCCATCTCGTAGCCGCCGACGAAGCCGCGCTTCGGGTTGAACGCGGCCTCGTCACGGACGATGCCGGCCATCGTGGTGCCGCGATACATGTGCACGGGGTTCTCGAACGTCGCGTAGACGCTGCCGGTCATGTGCCGCATGTAGTTGCGGCCGACCTGGCCCGAGGAGTTCGCAAGGCCATCGGGGAACAGGTTGGATGCGCTGTTGAGCAGAAGCCGCGGGCTCTCGATGGAGTTGCCGGCGACCGCGACGATGCGGGCCTTCTGCTGCTGCATCTTGCCGTCGGCATCGGCATAGACCACGCCGGTCACCTTGCCGGAGGCGTCATGCTCGATCTTGATCGCCATGCAGCCGGAGCGGACCTCGAGATTGCCGGTGGCCTCGCCCTTCGGGATCTCGGTGTAGAGCGTCGACCATTTCGCACCGGACTTGCAGCCCTGGAAGCAGAAGCCGATCTGCTGACAGGCGCCGCGGCCGTCGCGCGGCTGCGAGTTGATCGCCATGTTGCCGGTGTGCACGGTCTTGTAGCCGAGCCGCTTGGCGCCGGCTTCGAGGACCTTGAAGTTGTTGTTGCCGGGCAGGCCGGGAATGTCGTTGGTGCGCGTCACGCCCATCTTGAACTCGGCCTTGGCGTACCACGGCGCCATCTCGGCGAGCGTCACCGGCCAGTCGAGCAGCGTGGTGCCCGGCACGCCGCCATAGGTGGTGCGCGCCTTGAACTCGTGCTCCTCGAAGCGCAGCGAGGCGCCGGCCCAGTGCACCGTCGAGCCGCCGACCGCCTTCACGATCCAGGCCGGCAGATTGGCGAAGTCCTTCGCCACGCGCCAGCTTCCGGACGTCGTCCGCATGTCGGTCCAGGCGAGCTGGGTGAAGCTCTCCCATTCGTCGTTGATGAAGTCGGGGATCTCGTAGCGGCCGCCGGCCTCCAGGATAACGACCTTGATGCCCTTCTGCGCGAGCTCGTTGCCCAGGGTGCCGCCGCCGGCGCCCGAGCCCACGATCACGACCACGCTCGAATCGTTCAGATCGAATTTTGCCATTGTGGTTTCCTCCGTGTTCTCGTTGTTGTTCGCCGGCGTCAGGCTTTTGGCAGCCAGTCGATGTCGGAGAAGCCACGGTTGATGTAGCCGCCATGCTCGGCGGAGGAGCCCTCGTAGCCGAACTTCGGCCAGAGCTCTTTCTGGTTGTACAGCGACACCACGAGATCGCCGCGCAGCGTCTTGAAGAAAGGGGTCTGCTCGATGCCCACAAGCAGCGCGACGCGGTCGGTTTCCCACGGCACCTGCGCATAGGGCACCTTGTGGCGATCCCTGGCGTCCTGGTCGAGCCGGGCGATGCCGTCATTGATCATCGCCTTGACGGCAGCATCTTCCGCCGCCTTGCCGTCCCACGGCTTGACGGCAGTGATGTAGTAGCGGTCGGCGAGGAAGTCGTGCGGATAGATGTCGCGCGCGACCTTCACCAGCGTCTTCAAGGTCGCCGGCGTCAGCGCCTTGGCATCCTCCGCCCAGGCATCGGTGACGCCGACGCCGGTCGCGGAGGCGACGGCGGCGGCCGGCACTGTCGCTGCCGCGCCCTTCAGGAAGACGCGGCGGTCGTATTTGTTACGGCGATCGACTTCTCTCATGGCAGTTTCCTCCGTGTGATTTTTATTTGTAATTCCGTGGTCTTGCGGCTCAGCCGAAGCGGCCGCCGCGCTGGATCACCTCGATCTTGTAGCCGTCGGGATCGCTGACGAAGAAGAAGCGGGCCAAGGTCGCACCATTGTGCTTGAAGTCGCGCAAGGGGCCGGGCGCCAGGTTCTCGCGCTCGAAGCGGGCGTGCTCGGCATCGACATCGTCGACCACGACCGCGAGATGGCCGTAGCCGTCGCCGAGCGTGTACGGCTCCTTGCGGTCGAAATTGACGGTCAGCTCGACCTCGAACGGCGACGAGGGATGGCGCAGATAGATCAGGGCGAAGCCGTCGAAGCGCAGGTTGTCAGCGATCTCCAGGCCGAAGGCGCGCTTGTAGAAGTCGAGCGCCTTGGTCTCGTCGAAGACGCGGATCATGGAGTGAACGGGCTTGGCCATCTCAATTGTCCTTCAAATAGTTGATGATCGCGGCGCGGACGTCGGGCTTGGCCTGGCGGTAGGCCATGACGGCGCCGGGGATCAGCTCTTGCGGGTTGGTCAGCCAGGCGTCGAGCTTGGCCTCGTCCCAGGTGAAGTCGGCTTTCGCGAAGCCGGCGGAATAGCGGAAGCCTTGGACGGAACCGGCGCGGCGGCCGACGATCTTCGACAGCGGCGGTCCCTGTCGCATCGGCTCGGTGCTGCTCAGCGTGTGGCAGACACCGCATTGCTGCTTGAACAAGGTGGCGCCATCGGCGGGCTTGGGCGAGGGCAGTGCCATCTGCGCGGAGGCGATCGTGGTGCCGAGCACCGCGCTGCAAAACAGCCCGACAAAAACAGGCGCAAGCCGCGCCGCACGCCATCCCGACATCGATCCTCGCTCTCGTTTTTTCTGAGAGTAGGTTGCAGCCGATGTGGCGTGGTAGTAGCCGGCTGTTTCAGCGAGAACAAAGCAGGCGCGGCTCGTTGCAGCGCGGGAGATGAGTCAGCAGTGCAGACTCATCGTGCTGTCATCAGGGGGGCGACGTTGTACGGGCGGCTCTGTACGAATCTATCTTAAGCGCCACACCGATCGTCATTCCGGGGCAAGGCCGCAGGCCTTGAACCCGGAATCTCGAGCTTGGCTTGCGTTCGTTTCCAACAATCTCGAGATTCCGGGTTCAATCGCCGATGCGCAAACGCGCATCGACGATTGCCCCGGAATGACGGGATTGGGTGACAAGCTCAAGGCCGGCCAACTAATCGTCGAAACGTCTTGCGCCGCGGCCGGCCTTGACGTCGCTGCGCAGCTTCTTGCCTTCGAGACGGCGCTGCTTGGAGCCGAAGGTCGGCTTGGTCGGGCGGCGGACCTTCGGCCGCACCATCGCCTCGCGCAGCAAGGTCACGAGGCGCTCGATCGCATCGGCCTTGTTGCGCTCCTGGGTGCGGAAGCGCTCGGCCTGGATGACGATGACGCCGTTCTTGGTCATGCGCTGGCCGGCGAGACGGGCGAGCCGTGCGGCGGCATCCTCCGGCAGCGTGATGCGGCTGGTGTCGAAGCGCAGTTGCGCCGAGGTCGACAGCTTGTTGACGTTCTGGCCGCCGGGGCCGGAGGCGCGGACGAACGAGATCTCGATGTCGTTCTCGTCGATGGCAAGGTCGCGGGAGATCCGCAGCATGGGGCACCAGGGGGATTCGAAGGCTTTCGTGGGCACCATAGCGGGTTTAGCGGCGGTGTGCGCGGGTGGGCAGTGACCAGATTTATGATGGTGCCGCGACGCTACCAAAACCTCCGCTGTCATCCCGGCGAACGCCGGGATCCATAACCACAGGGAGCGGTTTGGGGTAGGCTGGTCATGACCGCCTTTCGCATCATTTCGGCTGCGGCGTATGGGTCCCGGATCGGCGCCACGCCGCGCTTCGCGCGTCGCGGCTTGTCCGGGACGACGACTGTGGGTGGGGCGCAGCTCGGCCAGCAACGAAAGCTGTCGTCCGGGCAAGCCTTCAGTGACGCGAAGCGTTGCGGAAGGCGGCGACCCGGGACCCATACGCCGCAGCAGATATGATGATGGGAAGTGCCAACGACCGGCGTGCTCAAACCCCTCCCTGGGGGGATGGGTCCCGGATCGGCGCCCCGCCGCGCTCCGCGCGTCGCGGCTTGTCCGGGACGACACCATTTGTGTTGTGGCAGCTGTGGTCAACCGCACCGAGGTGTGATGCGGCGTCGCCTCCGCTCAGTTCGTCTTCGTCACCGGCGCGGTGACCGGCGCCTGCGCCGGCTCGGCCGCCGCCTGCGGCGTGCGGCCGACCACCGCCGTCAGCAGGCCCTGGCTCCAGAGCTGCTTGGCCGCCTTCTTGGCATCGTCGAGCGTAACCGCATTCACGATCTCGCTGCGCTTCTCGATGTAGTCGATCGGCATCTTGTCGAGCTGGTACTGCAGCATCGCCTGCGCCAGCTTGGAGGAGGTGTCGAGCGCCAGCATTTGCGAGCCGTTGATGTAGGACTTGGCCTCGTCGAGCTCCTGCTGGGTCGGACCTTCCTCGGCCATGCGGCGGATCTCGCCCTCGACCGCGGCGATGGTCTCGCTGGCGCGGTCGAAGCGGGTCGCGGTGTTGCCGATGAAGAGGGCCGAGTGATCCATCCACAGCAGCGCGTCATAGACGGAGTAGGCGAGGCCGCGCTTCTCGCGCACCTCCTTGTACAGCCGCGACGACAGGCCGCCGCCGCCGAGGATGTGGTTGACGACATAGGCCGCCATGAAGTTCGGGTCGTGGCGGCGGATGCCGGGGCCGCCGAAGGTGATCACGGTCTGCGGCACGTCGAGCGAGACGAGCACGCGCTGCGGCGGCTTGGTGGCGACGACGTCTGGCACCGGGGTCAACTGCGCCTTGGCCGGCAGGCTGCCGAAGGTCTGGTCGAGCAGCTTGCCGAGCGTCGCCGGATCGACATCGCCGACGACGGCAACCTTCAGCGTGTCCTTGGCGAGGACGCGGCCGACATAGGCCTTGAGATCGTCGACGGAGATGCTCGGCACGCTGTCGAGCGTGCCGTTGGCGGGACGGCCATAGGGATGGTTCGGAAAGGCGAGCTCGAGGAATTTGCGGCCCGCGAGCGAGCTCGGGTTTGTGGTCTCGCGACGCAGCCCCGAAAGCACCTGCGACTTGATGCGCTCGACATCGGCGCTGTCGAAATGCGGCGAGGTCAGCGCCGTGCGCAACAGGTCGAACGCTTCGTCCTTGTTGTCACGCAGCATGCGCAGCGAGCCGCGGAACTGATCGCGCGACACCTGAAACGACAGCTCGATGGCGCGGCGGTCGAGGCGCTCGTGGAAGGTCTTGGAATCGAGATCGCCGGAGCCCTCGTCGAGCAGGTCGGCGACGAGATTGCCGACGCCGGGCTTGCCCTGGGGATCCTGCGAGGCGCCGCCCTGGAAGGCGTATTCCATCGCGATCAAGGGGACGGTGGCGTCCTGAACGAACCAGGCCTCGATGCCGCCGGGCGAGACCAGGCGCTGGATCTTGGTCGCGGCCTGCGCGGCCGGTGCCAGCGTGAGCGCGGCAGCGGCAACGGCAAGCGTGCAGGCGAAACGGCGGGCGAAGCTCATTGTGCTCATCACGACCGCTTCTCCTCGCGCTTGGCCGCATTGTCCTTGATCAGATAGCCGGTGACCGAGCGCTTCTTCTGCAGCCAGGTCTGCGCGGCGGCGCGGACCTGCTCGGCGGTGACGGCGCGGATGCGGTCCGGCCAGCTCCGGATATCCTCGATGCTGAGACCGGTGGTGAGGCCGCCGCCATACCAGCGCGCCATCGTCGCCTGGTTGTCCTGGGCGTAGATCGCTTCCGCGATGAGCTGGGTCTTGACGCGCTCGAGATCCTCGGCGCGCACCGGGTTCTGCGCGAGCTCGGCGATGACGCTGTCGACGACGGCTTCGACCTGGGCGAACTCGACGCCCGGCCGCGGCGAGGCCGCGATCGAGAACTGGGTCGGATCGAGCGAGGTGCCCTGATAGGACGCGCTGGCATTGATTGCGAGCGGCTTGTCGACGACCAGCGCGCGGTAGAGATAGGAGTTGCTGCCGCTGCCCATCAGCTGCGCCAGCACGTCGAGCGCGGCCGACTGGCCGGGCGCTGCGGTCGTGGCCGAGGGCACCAGATAGAAGCGCCGCATCGAAGGCTGCTCGACATGCGGATCAGCGAGCGTGACGGTGCGCGGCGCCACCGGTTCCGGCTCCTGCGGCCGCATGCGGCGGGCGGGGATGTCGGGCTGCGAGGGGATCTTCGCGAACGTCTTTTCGACGAGCGGACGAACCTCGTTGACGTCGGTGTCGCCGGCAATCACCAGCGTCGCATTGTTGGGTGCATAGAAGCGGCGATAGAACGCCAGCGCATCCTCGCGGCTGAGCTTCTCGATCTCCGGCTTCCAGCCGATCACGGGACGGCCATAGGGATGGTTGACGTAGAGCGCCGCCATGATCTGCTCGTTGAGGCGGGCCTCCGGCGAGTTGGCGACGCGCATGTTGTACTCCTCGAGCACGACGTCGCGCTCGGGCAGCACGTTCTCGTCCTTGAGCACGAGGCCGGTCATGCGGTCGGCCTCGAACTCCATCATCTTCGGCAGCTGGTCGCGCGGCACGCGCTGGAAATAGCCGGTGTAGTCGACCGAGGTGAAGGCGTTCTCATTGCCGCCGATCTTCAGCACGGTCTTGGAGAACTCGCCGGCCGGATGTTTCTCGGTACCCTTGAACATCAGGTGTTCGAGGAAATGCGCGAGGCCCGATTTGCCGGGCGTCTCGTCGGCCGAGCCGACCTTGTACCAGATCATCTGCGTCACCACGGGGGTGCGGTGATCCTGGATGACGACGACCTGCAGGCCGTTGGGAAGCGTGAAGCTGGCGGGGGGCTCGGAGGCGAACGTCGTTTGCGCCGAAGCGCCGGCCGTGAACGCAAACAGGGAGACGAGTGCGGCGGCGACGGGAATGAACCGGTGCGAGGACATCATGATCCTTCTGAAAGCCCGCGGGAGGGCGGGGCGATCGGGTTTGAGCGCAGCATGCTACACCGCGCGGGACGGCGCCCGGCGTCACAAAACGGCGACATGCTGCCGCCGCAAGACATTAAATTTCGCTAACGCCGGCTTGAGCCGGCATCCCCGGAGAAGGTGAGGCGGTCGCCGCCGTCACCGTTCCTTGCCGGTCATGATGTCCAGCTGCTTGCCGCCGATCGGCTCCATCTTGCCGGTGCCATAGGCATAGCTGGACGAGGGGGTCTGGTAGCCCGGCGGCGGCTGGGTCAGGCTTTCGCGCTGCGGCTCGCTGGTAAACTGCTTGGTCTCGGTGTCCGTGCCCTTGAACATGCCGAACAGGCCGCCCTTGAAGCCGAGCTGGGACGGGCTCATCATCGGGTTGTTGCTGACGCCGGGCTGGATCGGCTCGGTCGACTTGGCGGACGCCGTGCGGCCGGCGCGCATCTCGGCGGGGGTCAGCGGACGCGAGGCGGCGACCGGATCCTTGTTGTCCTTCTTACGTGCGGCGGCGGCTGCGCGGCGCTGCTGCTCGTCGGGGTCCTTCGGCCAGTTCGGCGCGGTTGCCTGGGCCGCGGAGGCCGGCGGCGGCAGATCGAGCTTGGGCGGGACCACCAGCGGCGAGCGCTCGCGGTAATTGATGGTCGGCGTCTCCATGTTGGTGCCGCCGAGGCCGCGCATCACGTTGTCGATGATCTTCTCTTCGAAGGTCTTGTCGTCTTCCTCGTCCTCCTGGGCACGGGCCGCGCCCGTGGCCATGATGACGCCGATGCCGAGCACGACTGCCGAAAGGCGCAGGGCGCGAATGGCTGGGCGGCTCACGATCCGGCCGCTGACTTCGGTCTTGCGCATGGCTTTCCCTGTCCTCGCTTGTCCAGTGGTCGTGCTCCGACGAACCGGCCGCGACTCCATCGTCTGAATAACCCGCGCCCCCAGGGGCCGTCCGGTCATCGCGCCGATCTCGAAAACGTGAAGAACGTCAGGCTCTTGACCCCAAGTCACCCCGGGGATCGGCACCGGCCGGTATCGACCTGGATCAGGGCGCTTTTGCGGCGGAGCTCCCGAAGAAGGAGTCATACAGCAGGCCCGCCACCCCGGCAACGATGGCCACATCGGCCATGTTGAAGATGTACCAATTGTAGACCGTGCCTCCGATCTGGACGTGGAACAGCGCGAAATCGACCACGGCGCCGAACGCCAGCCGGTCGATGCCGTTGCCGATCGCGCCGCCGATGATCAGGCCGAGCGCCAGCGTCGCCAGCTTGGTTTCCGCCCTGAGCATCCAGATGCCCAGCGCGATCACCGCGACCACCTTCACCGCCATCAGACCGTATTGCGCCAGCGGCGAGTCGTTCTGCAGCCAGCCGAAGCTGATGCCGATGTTCCAGGCCAGCACGAGATCGAAGAACGGCGTGATCTTGACAGTGCCGCGGTTCGGCAGATCGAACCCGTAGAGCAGCCACAGCTTGGTGGCCTGGTCGATGATGAGTGTGGCGAGGGCCGCGAGGAGGCCGAGGCGGAGGCGGGCGGTCATTGCAGAGTGGCCGTGGGATCGTCACAGCGCGTACGCGGCAGGTCCTCACCTCTCCCCGCCTGCGGGGAGAGGTCGGATTGCATCGGAGATGCAATCCGGGTGAGGGGGACTCTCCACGAGCTCGGTCTGTGGAGAGTCCCCCTCACCCCCGCCCTCTCCCCGCACGCGGGGCGAGGGAGCGCACCGCGCTCGGGGACAGAGATCGGGTCCATTAAGCGCTCACCCCCAGCGCCTTCCATTCGCGCAGCGCCTTCGCGTCGCGCGGGGAGACGTCGGGATAGTCCTTGTCCTCGCCGACGCTCTCCAGGATCTTCCAGGAGCGGGCGCACTTCCTGCCGACGGCTTTCTCGACCACCACCGCCACACCCGGCACCGCATCCAGCCGGAACGCCTCGGCTGGCGCGTCGCCCTCGCGGACCTCGTAGTTCGAGGTGATGCAGACCTCGGCGAGGTCGGTGTCGAACAAGGTGCCGAGCAGGGCGCGGTCGGCGACGTAGATGATTGGCGAGGCCTCGAGCGAGGACCCGATGGTCTTGGCGGCGCGGGCGAGCTCCAGCGCGCCGGTTACGACGCGTCTGATGTTGCGGATGGTCTCCCATTTCGCGGCGAGTGCCTCGTCGCGATAACCGTCCATCGCGTCCGGGAACAAGGTCAGATGCACCGACGGCTCGGCGTCCGGCCGGTACATCCGCCATGCCTCGTCCGTGGTGAAGGACAGCACCGGCGCCAGCCATTTCAGGATGGCGTCGCAGATCAGGTCGATCGCGGTCAGCGCCGCCTTCCGGGCCACCGAGGACGGCGGGTCGCAATACAGCGTGTCCTTGCGGATGTCGAAATAGAACGCCGACAGCTCGGTGTTCATGAACGCCGCGAGCGAGGCGATCACGGTCTTGTAGTCGAACGCGGCATAGGCGCGGCGGATCACCTCCGCCTGCTGGCTCAGCTGATGCAGCATCAGCCGCTCCAGCTCCGGCATGTCGGCGAACGCGACGGCCTCGTTGCGCTTGTAATGGTGCAAGGTGCCGAGCATCCAGCGGATGCTGTTACGCAGCTTGCGGTAGGTCTCGATGGTGTTCTTCAGGATCTCCGGGCCGATGCGCTGGTCATCGGCATAGTCGGTGGCGCAGACCCAGAGCCGCAGGATGTCGGCGCCGGAATCCTTGATGACCTTCTGCGGCTCGATGGTGTTGCCGAGCGACTTCGACATCTTGCGGCCGTTCTCGTCGAGCGTGAAGCCGTGCGTCAGCACGACGTCATACGGCGCCCGGCCGCGCGTGCCGCAGCTCTCCAGCAGCGAGGAGTGGAACCAGCCGCGATGCTGGTCCGAGCCTTCGAGGTACATCACCGTGTCCCGGCCGCCATCGACCTTGCGCTTGATGCCGGCGAGGCCGGGGAAGTGCACGGGGTCTTCCAGCACAAAGGCGTGGGTCGAGCCGGAGTCGAACCAGACGTCGCAGATGTCGTCGACCTTCTTCCAGTCTTCGTTGGCGCGGGATCCGAGGAAGCGCTCGCGCGCGCCGTCGGCGTACCAGGCGTCGGCGCCTTCTTTTTCGAAGGCGTCAGCAATGCGGGCGTTCACCGCCTCGTCCTGCAAGATCTCGGCCGAGCCGTCGCCCTTCTCGCGCACGAACACGGCGATCGGCACGCCCCAGGCGCGCTGGCGCGAGATCACCCAGTCCGGGCGGTTGGCGATCATGCCGTTGATGCGGTTCTGGCCGGCGGCCGGTACCCATTGCGTCACCGAGATCGCGCGCAGCGCGCGCGCGCGCAGGGTGTCGCCGGACTTCGCCTGGCCGTGGTCCGCAATGTCCTTGTCCATCGCGATGAACCATTGCGGCGTGTTGCGGAAGATCACCGGCTTCTTGGAGCGCCAGGAATGCGGGTACTGATGCTTCAGACGGCCGCGCGCCAGCAACTGGCCGGCGTCGGTCAGCGCCTTGATGACGGCCTCGTTGGCGTCGCCCTTTTCGCCCTTGTCGTTGATGACGCGTTTTCCCGTAAAGCCCGGCGCGTGATCGGTCAGCGCGCCGTTCTCGTCGACGGTGTAGGGGATCGTGGTGGCGATGCCCCGGCCGTCGAGCTCGCGCGCATTCGCCATCCAGACGTCAAAGTCCTCGCGGCCGTGGCCGGGGGCGGTGTGCACGAAGCCGGTGCCGGTGTCGTCGGTGACGTGCTCGCCCGACAGCAGCGGCACGACGAAATTGTAGCCGCCTGCGAGGCCCTTGAACGGATGGGCGCATTCGACGGCATCCAGCGTGTCGCCGGGGATGTCGCGCAGCTTGGCGTAGCTCGTGATGCGCGCCTGCTTGAACACGCTGTCGGCGAGCGCGTCGGCCAGGATCAGTCTGTCGCCGGCCTTCGCCCAGTTGTCCGCCGGTGCGTCGGTGATCTCATAGAGGCCGTAGGCGATCTTGGGCGAGAACGAGATGGCGCGGTTGCCGGGCAGGGTCCAGGGCGTGGTGGTCCAGATCACGACCGAGGCGCCGGCCAGCGCGCCATGCGCTGGCGACGTCACCGGAAACTTCACCCACACCGTGTCGGACTGATAGTCCTCGTACTCGACCTCGGCCTCGGCCAGCGCGGTCTTCTCGACCACGCTCCACATCACGGGCTTGGAGCCGCGATACAGCGTGCCGTTGGCGGCGAACTTCATCAGCTCGCGCGCGATCTGGGCCTCGGCCGGATAGGTCATGGTGGCGTAGGGATGGTCCCAGTCGCCGATCACGCCGAGACGCTTGAACTCTTCGCGCTGCACGTTGAGCCAATGCTCGGCATAGGCGCGGCATTCGCGGCGGAACGCGACCATGGCGGCAGAGTCGCGGAAGTCGGGCTTGGTCTTGCCCTTCTTGCGGTAGTTCTCCTCCTCGATCTTCCACTCGATCGGCAGGCCGTGGCAGTCCCAGCCCGGCACGTAGTTGGAATCGTGGCCGAGCATCTGCTGGCTCTTGGTCACGACGTCCTTGAGGATCTTGTTCAGCGAATGCCCGATATGGATGTTGCCGTTGGCGTAGGGCGGGCCGTCATGCAGGACGAATTTCGGCCGTCCCTTCGCGGTCGCGCGCAGCTTGCCGTAGAGGTCGATGTCGTTCCAATATTTCAGCAGCTCTGGCTCGCGCTGCGGCAGGCCGGCGCGCATCGGGAATTCCGTCTGCGGCAGATAGAGGGTTTTCGAATAGTCCTTGTCGGCTTTTTGGGCGTCGGATTTTTGCGGCTTGTCGGACATGGGGATCTGGCTTGATGAGCTCAAAGAGGGGCGCGGAAGCGCGATCTGCGATCGCGGGCGGCGGAACGAGCAGAGACATCCCGGTCTTGCGCCGAGCTCGAAAAGCTCAGGCGGAAGCCGGGCCGCTAATGCCGATGGTGCGCCGTATCAACATGGGGCTCCCTCATAGCAGCCGGGCGGCCAAATCGCAAAGTGATCTGCGCGTCAGCGCTCTCCAGATGCGGTCATTCCGGGGCAGCCCGTCAGGGCTGAACCCGGAATCTCGAGATTCCGGGTTCGATGCTGCGCATCGCTCCGGAATGACGGCATGGAGGACGCAGGTCAGCCGATCTCGCCGAGCCGGGGGAAGAGGCCGGCGCTCGCCGCCAGCAGGGCGCGGGCCTTGGCGCTGTCGTCGTCCATCTGCCGGATCAGGGCGTCGATCGAGGTGAATTTCGCCTCCTCGCGGATGAAGCCGATGAACGCGACATCCAGCACCTCGCCATAGAGGCTGTCCTTGAAATCGAACAGAAACGTCTCCAGCAGCGGCGCGCCATTGTCGAAGGTCGGCCGGCGGCCGAAATTGGCGACGCCGTCGATCAGCACCCGGTTGGCGCCGCGGCCGCGGCCGACCCGGACGGCATAGATGCCGTGACGCAGGCCGCAATCGCGATCGAGCCGCATGTTGGCGGTGGGGTAGCCGAGGTCGCGGCCGCGCTTTTCGCCATGGATGACCTCCGAGGAGACGAACCAGGGACCGCCCAGCATGGCGGTGGCCTCCGCGACCTGGCCCTCGGCCAGCGCCTCGCGGATCGCGGTCGAGGACACCGGCCGCTCGTCGATGTCGACATGCGGCTGGACCTCGACGGTGATCCCGAGCTTGGGCGCCTCATTGGCGAGCAGGGTCGGGGAGCCGACCCGGCCCTTGCCGAAATGAAAATCGTAGCCGACGGCAATTCCGGCGACGCCGAGGCGGCCGATGAGATCGTGGTGAATGAAGTCCTGCGCCGGGGTCTGGGCGCGGCCCTTGTCGAAAGTCATCACCACGGCACCGTCGAGCCCGGCGCCGGCCAGCAGCCGCAGCTTGGCGGCCTCGTCGGTCAGCCGGAACTGCGGGGTATTCGGGCTGAAAAAGCGCCGCGGATGCGGCTCGAAGGTCAGGGCCAGCGCCGGGCGGCCCTTGGCCCTGCCCATCGCGATGGCGGCGTCGATCACGGCCCGATGGCCGAGGTGAACGCCGTCGAAATTCCCCATCGCCACCACCGCGCCCTTGAGGATGTCCTGTGGCGGGGTGGAATCGCGGATGATCGTGAAAGCTGACATCTGACGGAAATATCTCGCGAATTTGTCAAGTTCCCCGATCCGGCGGGGTGCCTTCGACCGTGGGCGGGCGGCCTGCCGAAGTCAAGCCAAAGGGGCCGCGGAATTCATGCAGCGCAGCAATAGCGACATGCGGCCGCAGCGCAGTTAACGCGCTGTTTAACGGCTGATGCTACTGCTTGGACCGGATGGCGGGGTCGCTGAAAGACCTGAGCCGAAAGAGCGTTTTGGTAACAGTCTGCGCGTTGTGTTCGCGTTGGGGGAGTCAAGATGGCGGTTGATTTGACGATGCCGGTGCTCGTCGTCGACGATTACAGCACCATGATCCGGATCATCAGGAATCTTCTGAAGCAGATCGGGTTCGAGGACATCGACGACGCGAGCGACGGCTCGATGGCGCTCAACAAGATGCGCGCCAAGAAGTACGGCCTCGTGATCTCCGACTGGAACATGGAGCCGATGACCGGCTACGACCTGCTCCGCGAGGTCCGCGCCGATCCGAACCTGGCGACCACGCCGTTCATCATGATCACGGCGGAATCCAAGACCGAGAACGTGATCGCGGCCAAGAAGGCCGGCGTGAACAACTACATCGTCAAGCCGTTCAACGCCGCGACCCTGAAGACCAAGATCGATGCGGTGTTCCCGGACATGGCGACGGCCTGAGGGCCGATCCGATCTCATCACGGAAAAAAGACGCCCGGCATTGCCGGGCGTTTTTCGTTTCAGGCTCCGCTTACCACTTCAACTCGCGCATCAGCGCGCGGGGCGGGTGGCCGAACAGCTCCTTGACCGAGGCGGGGTCGAGCTGGTCGACGCCGGCGAACTCCTCGGAGTGGATGCCGCGGGTCACGAACAGGCAGTCGATGCCGAAGCCGTGCGCGCCGGCGAGATCGGTGCGGACGGAATCGCCGATCGCCAGCACCTCCTCGCGCGCGACCTGTCGCCCGGCATGCTGCTCGGCGAGCTGCATGGCGCGCTCGTAGATCGGCCGGTGCGGCTTGCCGTAGAAGATCACCTCGCCGCCCAGCTCGCGATACAGCTCGGCGATGGCGCCGGCGCAGTAGATCAGCCGGTCGCCGCGCTCGACCACGATGTCGGGATTGGCGCAGATCAGCGGCAGCTTGCGTTCGCGCGCCTGCAGCAGCATCGCCCGGTAGTCCTCGGCGGTCTCGGTCTCGTCGTCGTACAGGCCGGTGCAGATGATGTAGGAGGCGTCCTCCAGCGGCGACAGGGTGACGTCGAGGCCGCGATAGATGGAGTTGTCGCGCTCGGGGCCGAGCCAGAACACCTTGCCGCCGGGATGATCGGCGACGTAGTGCCGGGTCAGGTCGCCGGAGGAGACGATCGCGCTATAGACCTCGTCAGCTACGCCGAGCTTGCGCAATTGCCGTTGCACCGAATCGGCGGGACGCGGCGCGTTGGTGATCAGGATCACCGTGCCGCCCTGCTGCCGGAACCGATGCAGCGCCTCGCAGGCCTCGGGGAACGACTCCAGCCCGTTATGGACGACGCCCCAGATGTCGCTCAGCAGAACCTGCTTGCGGACGAGAAGATCGCGCAGCCGCGCCTCGAAGTGGAGCGCGGTCATGCGAGGGGCCGTGCCTCAGTGCGTGCCGGCGATACGGCGGACGAGCGCGGCATTGCCGCTGCGCGTCGGACCGATGCTGTTCGAGACGTCCAAAGTGGTATTGCCGGCGGCATTCTGGTCCTGAATCTTGATGTCCTGCCCGCCCGAGGGGGTGGAAGCGGCCTCGCCGGTAGCAGATGCGCCTTCCGGTCGCAATGGGCGGGGCGGCGCGAACAGGAAGCCCTGGCCGAAGCGGACGTCGTAGTCGAGCAGGTCGACGACGCTGCCCTCGCCCTCGATCCGCTCGGCGATCAGGTCGATGCCGAAACGGCCGAGCAGGTCGGACAGATCGGTCGGGTGGATGTCGGACACCGAGCTCTGCTTCGGGTCGAGCAGCAGCGCGGCCGGCACCTTGATGAAGCGGACGCCGCGATCGGCAAGCTCGCGCGGCTCGAAGCGGAGGTCGGTGACGTGGTCCATCGAGAACCGGTAGCCGCGCTGCGCCAGCGCCGCGAGATGCTCGGTCTCAGTCGGGCCGAGGTTGCGCAAGGTCGACTGCTTGAATTCGAGCACGAAAGACGGCGCCAGCGCCCGGTTGGCTTCGAGGAAGTCGAGGCACTGCGAAAAGTTCTCAGGGTTGCTCAAGGTCGCGGCGGAGATGTTGCAGAAGATCCCGACATCCTTGTTGCGCACCATCAGGCGCCGCAGCACCTGGACGCAACGGAGCATCACCATGTGATCGATCCGACCGACGAGCCCGGCGCCCTCGGCGATGCCGATGAAATCCTCCGCCGCAACGACCAGGTCGCGCTCGTCGCGCAACCGGGTCACCGCCTCGTAGAAGCGCACCTTGCGCTGAGGCAGCGTCACCAGCGGCTGCAGGTAGATGTCCATGCGGTTGTCGTCTATGGCGCTTTTGACGGCGGCAAGGATCTGGGCCTGGGTCCGCGGGACTGCCGGTGCCGGCGGGGCGACCGCAGGCGTGGCAGCGACGGGCGCGGCGACAGGCGCTTTCGCCACCGGAGCCGGCGCCGGCCCGACGGTCGCGATCGCTTCCTTCTTGAGCTCGATCGGCGCGGACGGCGCGGCCTTCGGATCGGGATAGACGGCCGACGCCGCGGGGGGCGCGACCGCAGCCGGAGCTTCGCGCGCAGGCGCGGACGTTGCGTTCGCCGTTGCTGCCGGCATCGCGGCGATCAGATCCTCATGCTGGGCCACGGTGACGGCGAGCTGCTTCATCAGTCCGCCGAGCTCGTTGATCTCGCCGATCACGCCCTGCAGGCGATCGGAGCTGACCGAGTTCGACGACACGATGCGTCCTTCGACAGCCGACAGCCGGCGGCCGAACTCGGCGACCTGACGGGCGAGGTCGGCCGTTCCGCGCGACAGATCGGCGATCTGGCTGCCGACATCGGTGCGGTCGCGCAGCCGCATCGAGACGGCGTTGTAGAGGATGAGGAATGTCAGCGCCGTCAGCGCGACGATCGCGGATTCCGACCCACTGATGCCGGCCACCGAATACAGGATCAGGCCGAGCGACGCCGCGACCAGAACCATGCAGATGGCGATGAAAATCGTGGAAATACGGATCATGCTGCGCGACGCTCCCAACCGAATGCAACCTTAGCACTTCTGTTGATTCGCGAGGATAGTCGGCAGGATTCAAATACCGGGCGTGGCTGACGATTTCCCCATCGCGTGTCATTTACGCAAGTTCGCGCCCGACATCGGAGTGTCATCGTAGTGAGGCGGTCCCGTAGAACGACGGGGTGCACCATCCCGACATGTGTCTGGATGTGTTCACTGCTCCGAGGCGTCTCGAAGACCGTGGCAAAACACGCGCGTCAGCCGGGACCGCCGTCCCGGCATGCGCGCGTTGCTGATCAGCTCAGATAATTCGCCGATGCTTCGACGGCGATCGAAGCGCTCAGTCGTTGTGCTGGCGACGCCGGCGCAGCGCCGCGACCCCGAGCAGCAGGGCGGCAACGGCGACGCCGACCGGCACGTTGACGCGGCTAAGACCGCCGCTGTGATTCGTCGCACTTGCCGATGGTGCCAGCGGGATGGTGTCGGGATCGATCTGGTCGGCGTCGGGCTGCCGCGCCACCGGCGCGGCGATCGCCACGCGCAGCCGGCTGCCGAGCGAGGGATAATGCGGCGTCGGGCTGCGCAGCTTGACCGCCGCGATCACGGCGCAGATCACCGCCAGCGCCAGCATGATGCCCCCGACCACCGCGAAGGCGGTGAACAGGCCGTAGGTCATTTCCACCCACCGGAATAGCGCGGTCAGGCCGACGATGCAGGCCGCGATCAGGAAGATTCCCGCCGTGGCGAACAGCCCGGCCGCGACGGCGTAGGAGGTCACCGTGCCCGTCGCCTGTCGCGTGCGATCCCGTATATAGGCCTGGGTGGCGCGCTTGACGCGGTTCAGCCTCTGCTCGAGGCCCAATTGCAGGAGCTCTCCTGGCGGTGCGAGCATGCGCGTCCTCCGAAAATCGTCGCCGCGCGCGAACCGCCGGCTCGCGACATGAACGTGGAGGATTTGGGAAGGTTCCCGGTTGAAAGACGGAGGCGATGTCCGTCGTTACTTGCTGCTCCACCGAGTGGCGATGTCGAGAGGATCTTCAGCAGGGACAGCGTGAGTACCGCGGTGAAATGGCTCGGGGTCTTACAGGTGCTCTATCCCGGGTGTTTTCGCGCCGCGAGCGAAGCACTCTCTGCTCCCTCCCCCCTTGTGGGAGAGGGTCGGGGAGGGGGGTAGCCACGGGCGCGATCAACGAGAGCCTGACGGACGGCTTCAACGACGCCCTCCAAGTTCGACATCACCTGCGCGTTGGTGAAGCGAAGCACGGCAAATCCCTCGGTTGCAAAAAACGCGTCGCGCTTGGCGTCTTTCGTTTGTCGCTCGGCGAAATCGTGTGACTCGCCGTCGAGTTCGATCACGAGCTTCGCCGAGAAGCAGACGAAGTCTGCGATGTAGTTCTTGATCGGGACCTGGCGGCGAAAGCCAGCCCCCTCAATTCGGTTCGCCTTGATGTACCGCCACAGCAGCGTCTCGGCCCGCGTCATCGCCTGGCGAAGTTGCTTCGCTCTGTTGCGCTGGCGGTCGCTGACGTCTGCGTGCGGCATGCTGGGCTACCCCCCCTCCCTGCCCCTCCCCCATAAGGGGGGAGGGAACGGATAGATCGGTGATTGTTGAAGCATAGCAAGGACGCCGTCGGCGCGAAGTCTCCGCAAATAAAAAATGGCGGCTCTTCGAGCCGCCATTTCGCTGTTTGCTATCCGATCTTCGCGCGGCTTACGCCACGGCCTTGATCACCTTGCCGACCTTCTCGACGATCTCGCCGACCTGGTCCTCGTTGATGATCAGCGGCGGCGTGAGCGCAAGCGTGTCGCCGGCGATGCGCAGCATCATGTCGGTGTTGTGGAAGGCCTGCTCCATCGCCTGATAGCCGCGCTTGCCGACGGCGTCGGGCAGCGGCGCGAGGTCGATGCCGGCGGTGAGACCGACGGTGCGGATGTCGAGTACGTTGGGCAGGCCCTTGAGCGACATCACGGCGTCGGCCCATTTCGGCTCGATCGCCTTGGTGTGCTCGAACAGCTTCTCGTCGCGATAGATGTCGAGCGTGGCCAGACCGGCTGCGCAGGCGATCGGATGCGCCGAGTAGGTGTAGCCATGGGTGAACTCGACCATGTGCTCCGGACCGCTCATGAAGGCGTCATGGATGGTGTCGCGCACCAGCACGCCGCCCATCGGCGCCGCGCCGTTGGTAACGCCCTTGGCGAAGGTCAGCAGGTCCGGCGTCACACCGTAGCGCTCGGCGGCGAAGGCATGGCCGAGACGGCCGAAGCCGGTGATGACCTCGTCGAAGATCAAGAGGATGCCGTGCTTCTGGGTGATCTCGCGCAGGCGCTTGAGATAGCCCTTCGGCGCCGGGATCACGCCGGTGGAGCCGGCCATCGGCTCGACGATGACGGCGGCGATGGTGTTGGCGCCGTGCAGGCCGACGAGGGTCTCGAGCTCCTCGGCGAAGTGCGCGCCGTATTCCGGCTCGCCTTTGGTGAAGGCCTGCTTCTCGCGGTCATAGGTTGCCGGGATATGGTCGACACCGGTGAGCAGCGTGCCGAACAGCTTGCGGTTGTTGACGATGCCGCCGACCGAGGTGCCGCCGAAGCCGACGCCATGATAGCCGCGGACGCGGCCGATCAGGCGGGTGCGGCTGCCCTGGCCGTTGATCTGGTGATAGGCGAGCGCCATCTTCAGCGCGGTATCCGCGGCTTCCGAGCCGGAGTTGCAGAAGAAGACATGGTCAAGGCCGGTGGGCGCGAGGTCGGCGATTCGGTTGGCGAGCTCGAACGCCTGCGGAATGCCGAACTGGAAGGGCGGCGCGTAGTCCAGCGCGGCGGCCTGCCGGCCGATCGCCTCGGCGATCTGCGTGCGGCCGTGGCCGGCATTGCAGCACCACATGCCGGCGGCGGCGTCGATGATCTTGCGGCCGTCGACGGTGATGTAGTGCATGTCCTTGGCGCCCGCGAGCATGCGCGGATTCTTCTTGAAGGCCCGGTTGGCCGTGAACGGCATCCAATGCGCGGCAAGATCATTCGGAACAGTGACGGCGGGGCGGGGGCTCTTGTCCAGCATGGGGACCTCTCGGGTAGTTGAGGCAGATGGTGCGACGGCGACAGCATGACCCGGAAAGGCGGCAAACCGATTGCCAGACACGGACCGAAACGGATCATGCGTGAGGGGCCTGAATGCGCGCGCCGACGTGGTCAGCCGATGATCCGGGCCGGCGGCAAGCTATCAGTTTCGCGGGCCGACGGAAACGTCAAAGGTCCGGCGTTCCCGCTGCCCTGGTGAGCGAATTCTGCACAGCGGCAGCAGTTTGTGCCGAATCCTGGAAGTCCGCTGCGTCATTTCGCGTCAGCGCTTCCGCCGCTGAGTCACACCAGATCGCGCGCGGTGATCCAGAAGACCTCGCCCTCGGAGTCCTCGGTATCGAGCCACAGCAGCGGCAGGTCCGGGTAGGCGGCTTCGATCTGCGGCCGGTCACGGCCGACCTCGCACAGCAGTCCGCCCTCGGCGGTCAGGTGATCGCGGGCCTCGCCGATGATGCGGTGGATGATGTCGAGCCCATCCGGGCCGCCGTCGAACGCCATCGCCGGCTCGGCGCGGCATTCCCGCGGAAGGCCGGCCATGCCTTCGGCATCGACATAGGGCGGATTGGTGATGATCAGGTCGTAGCGGCGCTGGTTGAGCGGCGCGAACAGGTCGCCGCGATGCAGGGAGATGCGCTCGCCGAGGTCGTAGTCGGCGACGTTCTTCGCTGCGACGGCGAGTGCGTCCTTGGAGAGATCGACCGCGTCGATGACCGCGTTCGGGAAGTGGCGGCTGGCGAGGATCGCGAGGCACCCCGAGCCGGTGCAGAGGTCGAGCATGCTGTCGACCGCGAGGGGATCGTCGATCAGCGAGGTGCCGTCGGCTTCGGCGCCGGCGAAATGCGTCTCCAGAAGCTCGCCGATGAAGGAGCGCGGCACGATGACGCGCTCGTCGACATAGAACGGCAGGCCGCGCATGTAGACCTTGTTTACCAGATAGGCCGCCGGCTTGCGCGTCGCGATTCGGGCAGCAATCAGGTCGAGGATGGTCTTGCCCTCGGCCGCGGTGACCCGCGCCGTCACGAAGCTCTCGAACTGCTCGGGGCGCAGATGCAGCGCCTCGCCGATCAGGAAGGCGGCCTCGGACACCGGATCGGTTGTGCCATGCGCGAACACCAAATCGGCGTTCTGGAAGCAGCTCACGGCGTAGCGCAGGTAGTCGAGCAGCGTCGCCAGCTCGCCGGCATTGACCTTCGGCAGCTTCGGAGCCGCCGGCTTGCGCGGCGCGGCCGCCTTTGTCTTCTTTGCCATCACTTCGTCCAGCGCGCCGCGGCGGCATCGTCGTGGCTCTTCGCCTCGACCCAGCTGCCGCCGTCTTCGGTTTCCTCGCGCTTCCAGAACGGCGCGTTGGTCTTGAGATAATCCATCAGGAACTCGGCCGCCTCGAACGCCGCCTGGCGGTGGCTCGATGCGGTCACCACCAGCACGATGTTCTCGCCCGGCGTGATGCGGCCGAAGCGGTGGATCACCGTGAGGCCCTGGAGAGGCCAGCGCGCCATCGCCTGCTCGGCATGGCGCATGATCTCGGCTTCCGCCATCCCCGGATAATGCTCGAGCGTCAGCGCCGAGATCGGCGTCGCGTGGTCGTTGCCGCGGCACAGGCCGGAGAAACTGACGATGGCGCCGATGTCGGTGCGGCCTCGGCCCAGCGCCGCGATCTCGGCGGCGGTGTCGAAATCCTCGTGCTGCACGCGGACGGTGACGATCGCGGTCATGGCGGTTGTCTTCTGGCGGTTGTCTTCCGGCGCGCGTCAGCCGCCGGTCATCGGCGGGAAGAACGCGATCTCGCGGGCGCCGGCGATGGCCGTGTCCGGCTGCACATGGGTCTGATCGATCGCGGTGCGGATCACTTTCGGCTTCTCGAACGCATAGGCGTAGCCCTCGCCCTGCGCGGTCAGCCACGCGATCAGGTCGCTGACGGTGCGGACGTCGGCCGGCGGCTCGATGGTCTCCTCGGCCTTGCCGACGCGCTCGCGCACCCAGGCGAAATACTTCACCTTCATCGCGAATCCTCTTCGATGAGGTGGTGGATGCCGGCACGGAAATAATCGTAGCCGGTGTAGATCGTGAAGATCGCCGAGGCCCACAGCAGCACGATGCCGATCATGGTCACCACCGGAACCACTTGATCGCCGGCCTCGCCCGCGAGCAGGAAACCGATCGCGATCAACTGCATCGTGGTCTTCCACTTCGCGACCTTGGTCACGGGCACGCTGACCCGGAGCGCGGCGAGATATTCGCGCAGGCCCGAGACCAGGATCTCGCGGCACAGGATCACGATCGCGGCCCACAGGGTCCAGCCGTGGATACTGTTGTCGGCGGCCAGCATCAGCAGGCACGAGGCGACCAGCAGCTTGTCGGCGATCGGATCGAGCATGCGGCCAAATGCCGATTGCTGGTTCCAGATGCGGGCGTAATAGCCGTCGAGATAGTCGGTGATGGCAGCCGCGATGAACACGGCCACCGCAACCCAGCGCAGCCACAGCGGATAGTCCATGATCGACTGTGCGTAGATGCAACCGACCACGACCGGTATCGCGGCGATGCGCGTATAGGTCAGGATGTTCGGCAGGGACGTCGATGTCTTGCTGGGCACGCGTGTGGTCGCAATATTCATCCGGTGTACCAATACTGCCGCCGTTCGAACGTCAACCTCCGAGCCGGGCCGCCCGGGCAGGATGACGCAGATATGACGCAAATCGCAACGAGGTCCTGCGGAGATAGGAACTCTCCCGCCCGGATACAAAGAGAGCGGTAACGCTTCCTTAAGCAACCCGGCGCGCCCGCGCCAGTGTCGAGATCGGCGCGCCGCGGTGGGCCCGCCGATACTTCTTATTGCGGTGCAGTGACAGCTGCGCGACCGCGCGGCGCGGCTCCGGCTTGTCAGATCGCCTCGGCCGCGTGCACTGCGCACCAATGCGCCTGGCGCTCCGCGAACACGCGGTCGCGGACATAGGCCAGCGTCTCGTCGTCGAAGGTCTCGATTACCTCCAGGCTGAAGGCGGCTTCGCCATGCGCCGTCCAGGCCGCCTGCAGTCCGCCGCGGCGATGGCCGCCCTGGCGCAGGGTGAACCAGAGCCGATTCTGGATTTTGTCGAGATCGGGCGCGCAGCCGACCCAGCGCGCGCCGGTGGCGGCGCACGTCACGGCATAGATGCCGGCCGGGGTCTTGCGTTCCTTGTAGGCGGCTGCGGCCGCCTTGCGCTGATCGGGGGTCATGGTGGTGCTCCGGATTTTCGTCCGGGTGGATATCAGATAATTATATCCGGGTAAAATACTTTCCGCGCCCCCAGTGGAAGAAGCAGGGCACCAGCCCATCGACGTCATTCCGGGGCGCCCGAAGGGCGAGCCCGGAATCCATAACCACGAGAGTGAGTGGTGATGCGGGATGATCGCCACAGCCTGTCCCGTTCACACGTCCGCCTGTGGCTATGGATTCCGGGCTCGCGCTGCGCGCGCCCCGGAATGACGGTGGAGAGGGGCGGGCTCAAGCCGCGGCGGGACTCTCGCCGGATCGGCGAACCGCCCTCAGCTCACATTGCTGTGGAAGTACTCGAAAATCTTCCGCGCACTCTCCGCGGAGACGCCCGGCACCTTGCCGAGGTCGGCGATCGAGGCGCGCTCGATCTCCTTCAGGGTGCCGAAATGGTGCAGCAGCGCGCGCTTGCGGGACGGGCCGATGCCGGGGATCTCCTGCAGGCCGGCTTCGCGGATGTCCTTCTTGCGCAGCTTGCGGTGCGAGCCGATGACGAACCGGTGCGCCTCGTCGCGCAGGCGCTGGATGAAATACAGCACGGGGTCGCGCGGCTCGAGCTTGATGGCCTCGCGCTCCGGAATGAACAGCGTCTCGCGGCCGGCGTCGCGGTCCGGGCCCTTGGCGACCGACATCAGCGCGACATTGCTGACGCCGAGCTCGGTGAAGATCTCTCTGACAGCATTGAGCTGGCCGCGGCCGCCGTCGATGATGACGAGGTCGGGCCATTGCGGCACGTCGTCCTCCTTCGCGGCGCGCGCGAGATCCTTCTCGGACGGCGCGACCAGCCGCTTGAAGCGGCGCTGCAGCACCTCCTTCATCATCGCGTAGTCGTCGCCGGGTGTGAGCCCTTCCGACTTGATATTGAACTTGCGGTACTGGTTCTTCATGAAGCCGTCGGGACCAGCGACGATCATCGCGCCGACCGCGTTGGTGCCCTGGATGTGGCTGTTGTCGTAGACCTCGATGCGCTTCGGCACCTGCGGCAGCGCGAGCGTCGCGGTCATCGCCTCCAGCAAGCGGCTCTGCGTTGCGGTGTCGGCGAGCTTGCGGCCGAGCGCCTCGCGGGCATTGGTCAGCGCATGCGTGACGAGATCCTTCTTCTCGCCGCGCTTCGGGCAGGACACCTCGACCTTGTGGCCGGCCTTGACACACAGTGCCTCGGCGAGCAGCTCGGCCTCCTCGATCTCGTGCGAGAGCAGGATCAGTTTCGGCGGCGGCTTGTCGTCGTAGAACTGCGACAGGAAGGCGGACAGCACCTCCTCCGGAGTGAACGTCTTCTCGGCGCGCGGGAAGTAGGCGCGGTTGCCCCAGTTCTGGCCGGTGCGGAAGAAGAACACCTCGACGCAGGAGAAGCCGCCCTCCTGGTGAATGGCGAACACGTCGGCTTCTTCGACCGTGCGCGGATTGATGCCCTGCTGCGAGGAGATCGCCGACAGCGCGGCGAGACGGTCGCGATAGACGGCCGCGGTCTCGAATTCGAGCTCGGCGGAGGCCTTCTCCATCTCGCCTGCGAGCAGCGACTTCACCGCCTGGCTGCGGCCGGACAGGAAGTCGGTCGCCTCGCGCACGAGCTCGGTGTAGCCGGGAAAGTCGATCTCCTGGGTGCAGGGCCCGGCACAGCGGCGGATCTGGTGCAGCAGGCAGGGCCGGCTGCGGCTCTCGAAGAACGAATCGGTGCAGGAGCGGATCAGGAAAGCACGCTGCAGCGCCGTGATGGTGCGGTTGACCGCACCGGCCGAAGCGAACGGGCCGAAATAGCGCCCCGGCCGCGACTGCGCGCCGCGATGCTTGAGGATCTGCGGCGCCCAATGGTCGCCGGTGATCAGGATATAGGGGAACGATTTGTCGTCGCGCAGCTGCACGTTGAAGCGCGGCTTGAGCTGCTTGATCAGGTTCGCTTCCAGCAGCAGCGCCTCGGTCTCCGTCGTCGTCGAGACGATCTCGACGGTCACGGTGGCCGCGATCATGCGCAGGATGCGCGCCGGCAGCGGCGCGTTGGCGCGCGCGTAGGACGACAGCCGCTTTTTGACGTTCTTGGCCTTGCCGACGTAAAGCACGTCATGGGCCGCATTGAGCATGCGGTAGACGCCGGGCGAGGTCGGCGCCAGCCGCACCGCGTTCTCGATGGCGGCATGGCCGGTCGCGAGCGGGCCTTCGCCGATCGGCTCCAGGCTCTCCTCGGTCAACTCTGGCAGCCGGCCCTCGTCGTCCTCATCGGCGGGCGCCGCGGGATCGAGATCTGGCGTGTCGGCCGCCTCGGGCGGCAGGTCGGCCGTCGCGCCACGGCGGCTGTCAGGCGCCGGCGCCTTGGGTGGATCGGAGCTGTGGGTGGTCATGTCCGACAAATTAAGCGCTGCCGCGCCGTCTCGCCAGCGTGCGCGCGCGCCATGCACAGGGCAGGGCCGACGGCGGTAACGCTTCGTTAAGCACGTTAATGGCTCGCTAACCCGGCTTAACAACGGCTTAACCTAAAACTCTCGATAAATGCTCACGAAAAAAGTTGGAGTTCCGTAACCACACCGGCCCGCGCCGTCGCGCGGCGCTTGCTCCGGGTGGTGGCGGCAAGTGGCGTGGAGTGAGCGATGAACAGGTTCTTGGTCGGTGCTGCCGCTGTGGCGGGGTTGGGCGCAGCGGCTCTCGGATCGGTGTCGGCGCAGGCGGCCGACCTCGGCTATGGGCGCCGCGCGCCCTACACGGTGAATCAGCCCCTCAATGCCTATAGCTGGGCCGGACCCTATCTCGGCGGCACGCTGGGCTATGAATGGGGTACGGTCGGCAACAACCCGACCAAGCCCTCGGGCCTCACCGGCGGCATCACCGCGGGCTACAACTGGCAGAACGGCCCCTGGGTGTTCGGCGCGGAGGGCGACTTCAACCTGACCGGCGCCAACGACACCTTCGCGCCGTGGAAGTTCTCCAACCCGTGGTTCGGCACCCTGCGGGGCCGCGCCGGCTACGCCTTCAACAACATCCTGTTCTACGGCACCGGCGGTCTCGCCTTCGGCTCGTTGCGCGCGGAGACCTTCGGCCTGTCGGAATCGCACACCACGGTCGGCTGGACGCTCGGCGTCGGCACCGAGGTCGGCCTCGCGCAGAACTGGAGCGCCAAGATCGAGTATCTCTATGTCGATCTCGACAGCAGCAATTTCGTGATCACGGGGGCGAAGAACGACTATCGGACGGGACTGGTGCGCTTGGGCATCAACTTCCGGTTCTGATGGCAAGACGGGATAGGAAGAAGAAACGTCGAACGACAACCTCCCGGCCGCTCGCGCGGCCGGGATTTTTTTGTTGTCGCCGTCGCTGGCGCACGCGCGTGACCGCGCAGCCTGTCCGCATGGATCGCGCGGGCAAGCGTCGGCTGCACGGCCGTCAGCTTTCGAGAGTCGGATCGATTGACGTCGGAGTGCGCCCGCTACGACCGGCTGCGCCGAAGCGCCGCGACGATCGCCCGGGCCTCCGTCAAGACGACAGCACCAGGTTCACCGCTTTCGGTCCCTTGCCCTTCTTGTCGGGCTCGACCTCGAAACTGATACGCTGTCCCTCGGTCAGGTCCTTCAGGCCCGCGCGCTCCACCGCCGTGATGTGCACGAACACGTCGCGTCCACCGTCGTCCGGCTTGATGAAGCCGTAGCCGCGCTCACCATTGAAGAACTTGACCGTCCCAGTCATGGCCATCGGGAAACTCCTCCCCCGCAATGCTTCCTCCACTGCGCGCCCTGCGCAGCGTCCGACCGGACATCACTTTGATCGGAAAGCGTTGGCCACCTTAACGACCGGCGCTCGTCGCGCCGGATCGTCGGTACTTATTAGGCCTTGATCACCCCGCCGCAACCATTCGCGGAAGCGGAACGTAAAGCCAGTCTTACAATCAGACACAATAATACGGTTCCGCGTCCGTTGACCATGGCTTTTCGAGGTATACAGGCTTCAACCTTTGGGGATTTCCAGCCGGAAGCGTGCGGCGCCGCCCTGGCCGAGCGGCCGCTGCAACTCCTGCATGATGAGCTTCAACTCATCATGCAATGTCCAGGGAGGGTTGACGATCAGCAGTCCCGTCGAGGTCAGCGCCTCCCCCTCGATTTGCGGTGCAACGCTGAACTCGAGTCGCAACAGCTTGCCCGCCGGCTTGGAGCTACCGACCAGCTCTGCGACACGATCGGTCAGTTCCTCGTTCGCGCGGCGGGTCTTGGCGGGATACCACAGCACATAGATACCGGTCTGCCACTTCACATAGGCTGCGGCGAAGCGCTCGGCGAGCCGCGCGAACTCATCCTTGGCCTCGAAGGCCGGATCGATCAGCACCACGCCGCGGCGCTCGTTCGGCGGCACGAAGGCGGGCAGGGCGACCCAGCCGTCGAGATCGACGACGCGGGCCTGGGTGTCGCGGCGCAGCACGTCGATCAGTTGCTTGCGCGGCACCGGCGCCAGCTCGCACAGGGTCATGCGGTCCTGCGGCCGTAGGAGCGCGCGTGCGATCAGCGGCGAGCCGGGATAGGCGACGAGCTCGGCTTTCGGATTGAACGATCTGACGATGTCGAGATATGGCGACAACAGTGCATAGGCCGGCTCGGACAGCCGCGCCTGCAGCAGCCGTGCGATGCCGGTGAGATATTCGCCGCTGCGCGTGGCCTCGTCGCCGGTGAGATCATAGAGGCCGGCGCCGGCATGGGTGTCGATCACTCGGAATGCCGCCGGCTTCTCCTGGAGGTAGACCAGGATGCGCGTCAGCACGATGTGCTTGATGACGTCGGCAAAGCCGCCGGCGTGAAAGGCGTGTCGGTAGTTCATGCCGCACGGGTTACGCCGTTCCGCGCCAAAAGGGTACCCCGTCGATGCGCCGGCGGTTCATGACGCTGCATCTGCCGGCCGCGCCGACATCGACGTATGGCGATAGCAGGGGCGCTGCCACCGCTCTCTCGGCGAAATTTTAGCCGCCGCGCACCGGCGGCATGTTGACCTCGTCGCGGCGGCAGGCCTGGCGGTCGACCTCGTCGCAGCTGCGGAATTCCAGATCCTTCGACAGGCAGATACGCACTTCGCTGAGCCGGGTGCGATTGCATGTCACGGCTATGCCTGACGTCGTGAGCTTGGGATTGGCCTTGATGAAGGCGTCCTCGACGGCGGCCGGCGAGACCGTCTTGGCCTGCGCCAGATCGAGAAACTCCGGCGGGATCTTGATCGCGGCGCGCGCTTTGCGGATTGCCTCGAAATAGGCCTTCGCCGACAGGCCGGCGCAGGTGCCGTGCTTGTCCCATTCGTTGTAGATCAGCCCCGGCGCCGGCATCAGGTCCAGCATTGAGGTCATGATGTTGCGCGGCAGGCGCGGCGCCGGCTGCTCGCAATATTCGGGATAGCCGGTCTCATATTGCGGCCACAGCCCATGCACGACGAAGGAGTAGGGCCGGCCGCTGCATTGCTGCGACTTGCTGCCGCGGCCGCCGCGCTCCTCGGCCTCGGCGCAGAACGAGGGCGACCAGGACAGCGACAGCACGTAGAAGTCGAATGCGCCGGGCGCATTCTGACGGCGGTCCTGGGCCCGCACGGGCAGGGCCGCCAGCAGGCAGAGCAGGAGCGCGAGGCAGGCAACCAGTTGGGATACACGGACGGCAGGTCGACGCAGGCAATCGGACATGGCGGGCTCCCCGGACAATGCCGGGAGGGTAGCAGTCCGTCGGAACATTTCAAGAACAAAAAGGCCGCCCGCGCGGGCGGCCGACTGATTCGGCTGGTGTCAGCGACTCAGGGCTTGGCGGCGCGGCAGGCCGGATTGTAGGCCCAGTTGCGGTCGAGGCCGACGACGCAGAACTCGACGCCCTGATCATAGCCCGCAAAGCCGCCGTCCTCGATGATCGAGAAATTCACGGTGCGCGCCTTGCCGTCGCTGATCATCACGCTGCCGGTGCAGAAGCGGCGCGGAATGTTGTCGGACTGCCAGGGACGGAAGGCGATCTCATGCACGTTCGCGACGCCGGTGATGGTCAGCGACGAATTCCAGAAGGTGCTTTCCTTCTCCTGGAAGCGCGACACCACGGTCGGAATGGCCGCTTCGCAGGGTGCGACCCGGCCTTCATATTTCGGACCGGACAGCCAGAAATTCATCTCCAGCGGATTGGCGGCCTGGGCCGGAGCGCTCGCGACGAGGCCGGCGAGCAGCGCGCCGCAGGCGGCGCCGAACGTCTTGATGCCGAGCGTCTTAAAGGAGGTGCTGAAGTCGCGCATGGGGCGTCCGCAAGTCTGATCCGGGAGCGTGGACCGTGCCGTGGCGGCCACAGGAGGTCAAGTGCAACGCGGCAACACTCCACGATTAGTCCTGTTAACCCGGGCGCGGTGTTCTTTTCTTGGCCGGACAGGACCTTTAGAATGGCAGCCAGCTCAAGGAGATTGCAATGCGGACGCTGAAGGCCGGACTCGTGAAGACTGCAGGCCTCGCGGCCGTCGGGACGCTGTTGGCGGTCGCATCCGCCCAGGCTGACTATGTGCCGGCCTTCAAGGGCAACGACACCGGCGGCATCATCGCCTATCAGCTGGCCCAGACCACCGATGCGCGCCAGCTCGCGGTGGATCATTGCGCCTCCTACGGCAAGGTCGCGAAGTTCAAGGCCGTCGACGCCCGCTATGGCGGCTATGTGTCGTTCGCCTGCCGCTGGGTACCTTACGGCTCGGCGCAACGGCCGCTGCGGACGCTGTACTGATCTTCGATCCACTGCCGTTCGCTCGATCGACGTTCTCCTAATTGCCATCTTTTGGCGGCATTCGCTCCGGCATCGCGCAACAATCTGGAACGAAGCTGATGACCCGCACCCGCACCGCCCTCGGCCTGTTGGCCTGCTGCCTTCTCAGTGTGGCCGCCAGCCATGAGGCTCGCGCCGTGGACCTGCCGGTCCGCAAGGCGGGGCTATGGGAGCTGAAGATGATGCGGTCCGGCAGCCAGCAGCCGGACGCGACGATGCAGCATTGCACCGACGAGTCGACCGACAAGGAGATGAACAACTTCGCTTCGCCGATGGCGCAGCAGGTCTGCTCCAAGCAGGAGATCCAGAAGACGGCGACCGGCTATGTCAGCGATTCCGTCTGCAATTTCGGTGGCATCAATACGACGTCGCATGCCGACATCACCGGCGACTTCAACTCGGCCTACACGGTGAAGACGATGTCAAAGGTCCAGGGCGGCGCCGCAGGCACGACGGGCGTGAAGGACACCGCCATGACGATCGAGGCCAAATGGCTCGGCGCCTGCAAGCCGGACCAGAAGCCCGGCGACATCGTCATGCCCGGCGGCATGAAGATGAACATCAAGGACATGAACAAGCTGAAGAACCTGATCCCGGGCGTGAAGTAGCAGCCTCTCGCCGCGGGCCCGGTGCGCTCCCCTCCCCGCAAGGGGGAGGGGAGCGCACTGCCCGTGTTGTGAGATATCGACTCCGACTGCCGCGCAGCGCTGCGCCTACACCGGAATCCGCACGCTCGCCCGCAAGCCGCCCATCGGGCTGTCGCTCAGGGTAATGTCGCCGCCATGCGACCGCGCGATGTCGCGGGCGATGGCGAGGCCGAGGCCGGTGCCGCCTTCGTCCTGGTTGCGGGCGTCGTCCAACCGCAGGAACGGCTTGAACACCTCCTCGCGCATGGCCGCGGGAATGCCGGGACCGTCATCGTCGACGGTGATGGTGAGGTAGCGGTGGTCGCGATGGCCAGTGATGGCGATGGCGTCAGCGTGGCGCGCGGCGTTGGAGACGAGATTGCCGAGGCAGCGCTTCAGCGCCTGCGGCTTCACCGTCACCACCGGCAGGCCGTGGAACGACACCGTGGCGGAATGACCGTTGCGCTCGGCATCGCCGCGCAATTCCTCCAGCGCGTTCGAGATGTCGGTCGGCTGCGCGATCTCGCCATTGTCGCCGCGCGCGAACGCCAGATAGTCCTCCAGCATGTGCGACATCTCGTCGACGTCCTTGCGCATGGCGTCGATCTCGGGACTGTCGCCGAGCAGCGCCAGTTCGAGCTTGAAGCGCGTCAGGATGGTGCGGAGGTCGTGGCTGACACCGGCCAGCATCGCCGTGCGCTGCTCCATCGCGCGCTCGATGCGGGCCTTCATCTCCAGAAACGCATGCGCCGCGCGCCGCACCTCGCGCGCGCCGCGCGGCCGGAAGTTCGGCACCTCGCGGCCCTTGCCGAAGCTCTCTGCGGCGTCGGCGAGGCGCAGGATCGGCTTGATCTGGTTGCGCAGGAACAGCACCGAGACGATCAAGAGGATCGAGGACGTGCCGACCATCCAGAACAGGAAGATGTCGGTGTTCGACGCATAGGCCGCGCCGCGCTGCGCGAACACGCGCATCACGGCATCATCGAGCGCGATGCGGATCTCGACCAGGTTGGAGCGGCCGACGGTGTCGATCCAATAGGGGCGGCTGATCTGGCGGCCGATCTGGCTCGACAGCGACTGGTCGAGCAGATTGAAGAACGGCTTCGGTCCGGGCGGCGGCATATCGCCGGCGGGCAGGAAGTCGACCACGAGATTCAGCCGCTGCTGCGCGATCCGGCGCAGCATGGTGCGGTCCTTGTCCTGCGGATAGCCCTTGTAGATGTCGATCAGCGCAGCGACGTCCTGCACCACCGCGGCCGACAGGCGCCGCGTCACCGTGTTCCAGTGCCGCTCCATGAACACGCCGGCGACCACCGTCTGCAGGATCACCATCGGTACGATCATGATCAGCAGCGCGCGGGCATAGAGCCCGGTCGGCATCCAGCCCTTGAAGGCGTTGCCGACAATGCTGTTGGCGCGCGACACGCGGCGCGAGGCGGTGCGGATCAGGGTGAGGCCGGTGTCGAGCGTGGTCATGATGTGCGCAATCGCTGCATGCGTCCGTCATCGCGAGCGAAGCGACGCAATCCAGAGTCATTGCGGGACCCTGGATTGCGTCGCTTCGCTCGCAATGACGAGGAGAGATCGGGGCGCTTCACGTCCTGCAGCGGCGAGGCGACAGCCTTCGCCCAGGCGCCGGTCTGCTCCCTCTCCCTGTCGTTACGGGGAGAGGGCTGGGGAGAGGGGCAGCCGCACGGGGAGTGTTCGTGGTGAGACCTGTACCCCCTCACCCCAACCCTCTCAGCGCGAGCGAAGCTCGTCGCGTCCCCGCATCCGCCTTCGCTCTTCGAGCTACGGCGGACAAGAGCGGGGAGAGGGAGCGCACCGAGCGCGGCGCTCCATCTCGGCTCCAACTTGCTCCCCGCCGCCAACATGGAGGAGGCCCTATATGCCCTCGTACCAAGGACGAGCGGGTCAGTGCGCTGCTTCAAAAGCCCGCTCATCCTCACCCCGACGTCATCAGTCGGTAGCCGATGCCGCGTACGGCTTGCAGGAACAGCGGGTTGGCGGGATCGATCTCGAGCTTGCGGCGGAGGCGGTTGATCTGGACGTCGACGGCGCGCTCGTTGACGGTGCCGTTGCCGGTCAGCGCGCCGCGCGGCACGGTCTCGCCGCGGGCATTGGCGAGGATGCGCAGCATCTCGCGCTCGCGGTCGGTGAGATGAACGATCTCCTCACCCTGTTTCAATTCGCCGCGCGCCAGGTGATAGACGAACGGGCCGAAGCTGATCTGCTCGACGACCTCTTCCGCCGGCGGCGGCGCGGCGCGCTTGAGGATGTTGCCGATGCGCAGCGCGAGCTCGCGCGGTTCGAACGGTTTGGCGACGTAGTCGTCAGCCCCGAGCTGCAGCCCCTCGATGCGGCTCTCGGGCTCCGCGCGCGCCGTCAGCATCACGATCGGCACCGAGGACTGCGTGCGGATGGAGCGGGCGAGGTCGAAGCCGCTTTCGCCGGGCATCATCACGTCGAGGATCAGGAGATCGAAATGCAGCCCCGTCAGCTTGGCGCGGGCATCGCTTGCGCTCGCCGCCGTGGTGACGCGATAGCCTTCGCCGCGCAGGAAGCGCGACAAGAGATCGCGGATGCGGCGGTCGTCGTCGACGAGCAGGAGATGCGGCGCGTCGTCGGCCGGCGTCTGCTGCTGATGCGGGGCGATGGCGGTGATCGTCACGGTCACTCCTTGGCAGCGGCGACGGGCGTCCTGAAGATCGCTTCCAGCACCTTGTCCGGATCGTCGCGATCGATCATCGCGCGCAGGAATTGCCGGACTTTTTCGGCGCCGGCCGGGCCGATCTGCTCCAGCGCGCGGTCGATGCGCTTGGTCTGCAATCCC
Source organism: Bradyrhizobium sp. HKCCYLR20261 (assembly GCF_051168435.1). NCBI lineage: Bacteria > Pseudomonadati > Pseudomonadota > Alphaproteobacteria > Hyphomicrobiales > Nitrobacteraceae > Bradyrhizobium > Bradyrhizobium sp. HKCCYLR20261. Next base: position 288,809 of record NZ_JBNPUZ010000001.1, on the reverse strand, counting down.
GCCAGCCTGACCACCAGCGCCTCGCCTTTGGGGGTGGCGAAAAGAAGGCGCTGCCGGCGATCATTGTTGCCGGTCTTCTGCACGATGTAGCCCTCGTCGAGCAGCTGCTTGAGCACGCGGCCGAGCGACTGCTTGGTGATGCGCAAGACGTCGAGCAGGTCGGCGACCTTTAGGCCCGGATAGCGTGTGACGAAATGCATCACGCGGTGATGCGCGCGGCCGAAGCCGAACGCCTCCAGCTCATGGTCAGCATCGCCGACGAAGTCGCGATAGGCGAAGAACAGGAGCTCGATGATGTCCCAGCGCAGCGTCTCGCCGCCGGCGGCCGCAGCGGGCTCACCCGGACGCACATCCGGGCTCAACGTCGGAGACGAGAAATTTATGTCAGCCATATTGACGTTTCTGCGGTTCAATGTTACAAAACAATCGCCCGCCACGAAATTTTAGATCGTTTCATCGGCGGGTGATCGTCTCAAGGCGTGTCTGAACGGGCCGAAAGCAACCCCGACGGGCAACTCTTGGCGGTGTATTCAACAACCGTGTGATGTCGAGCGGCATTTCGGCAAACCATACTGGACTTCCGCGAGGCGCAAAAGCATGTCCTGTCGTGGCATGCTTGCCTGGCAACCCGGCGCGACGCCGGTCACGGCAGGTCTGAAAATTCAAAGGACGACGGCCCGGATCGACGGGGCGGCGCCAGAACTCGCGAACGGCGACCAGAGCGGGGGAAGCAAGGACATGACTTTGACATTCGACATCAAGCCGACAGCGAATCCGACCTCCGACCAGGAGCGGGCGGCCAAGCTCGCCAATCCCGGCTTTGGCCGCGTGTTCACCGATCACATGGCCGTGGTCCAGTACAGCCAGGACAAGGGCTGGCACAGCGCCCGCGTCGAATCCCGCGCCAACTTCCCGCTCGATCCGGCCGCCGCCGTCCTGCACTACGCGCAGGAGATCTTCGAGGGTCTCAAGGCCTACAAGCGCGACGATGGCGGCGTGAACCTGTTCCGTCCCGACGCCAACGCCAAGCGGTTCTGGAATTCGGCCGAGCGCATGGCGATGGCGCAATTGCCCGAGAGCGTCTTCATCGAGGCGGTCGAACAGCTCGTCCGCATCGACCGCGCCTGGATCCCGGGCGGCGAGGGCAGCCTCTATCTGCGCCCATTCATGATCGCCAACGAGGTGTTCCTCGGCGTGAAGCCGTCGGCGGAGTACATCTTCGCCGTCATTGCGTCTCCGGTCGGCTCCTATTTCAAGGGCGGCCCGGCCCCGGTCTCGATCTGGGTGTCGGAGAACTACACCCGCGCCGCGGTCGGCGGCACCGGCGGCGTCAAATGCGGCGGCAATTATGCCGCGAGCCTGAAGGCGCAGGCCGAGGCGATGGCGCAGGGCTGCGACCAGGTCGTGTTCCTGGACGCGATCGAGCGCCGCTATGTCGAGGAGCTCGGCGGCATGAACGTGTTCTTTGTGTTCGCCGACGGCTCGCTGTCGACGCCGCCGCTCGGCACCATCCTTCCCGGCATCACCCGCGACTCCATCATCAAGCTGGCGCGCGACGCCGGCCGCGAGGTGCGCGAGGAGGCGTATGCGATCGACCAGTGGCGCGCGGATGCCGCGAGCGGCAAGCTGAAGGAGGCCTTCGCCTGCGGCACCGCCGCGGTGATCTCGCCGATCGGCAAGGTGCGCTCGACGAGCGGCGACGTGCTGATCAACGGCGGCGACGCCGGCCCGGTCGCCATGGGCCTGCGCAAGCAGCTGGTGGATATCCAATACGGCCGCACCCCGGATCCGCACCAGTGGATCAGGGATGTGAAGTAGGGGTGTGGAGGAGGGGGCAGCCCCCTTCGGCTGGCAATTCTGGGTACCATCGAGCCGCGATGGCGGTCTCCTCCCCTCCCCCTTGCGGGGAGGGGTCGGGGGTGGGGGTCGCAGCAAAGACTGCCCGTGTGGACCCCCACCCCCAACCCCTCCCCGCAAGGGGGAGGGGGGCGGACCGCATGCGGAGCGAAATGCTCGGCTCATATTCATAGGCCGCAGCCGAACCAGCGCGCCGCACGCCTGATCCTGCTTCCGGTTGCCGCACCCTTCCTCGGCTGCTACCAACCCTCTCAACGCATTCCATCCTGTAGGGTGGGTAAAGGACCGCAATAGCGGGCCGTGCCCACCGCTGCGATGTCATCTAGCCCATGGTGGGCACGCTGCGCTTTGCCCACCCTACGGTCGAGTCCCATGTCCGACAAACCCAAGAAACCCCAGAAGCTGAAGGCGCGGCTGCCGCGCGGGCTCGAGGATCGCGGCCCCGCGGCGATCGCGGCGACGCGCGAGATGGTCGAGAAGATCCGCACGGTCTATGAGCGCTACGGCTTCGAGCCGGTGGAGACGCCGGCGTTCGAATACACCGACGCGCTCGGCAAATTCCTGCCCGACCAGGACCGGCCGAACGAGGGCGTGTTCTCGTTCCAGGACGATGACGAGCAGTGGATCTCGCTGCGCTACGACCTCACCGCGCCGCTGGCGCGCTATGTCGGCGAGCGCTACGGCACCGACGGCCTGGTGCTGCCGTATCGCAGCTACCGTTCCGGCTACGTGTTCCGCAACGAGAAGCCCGGCCCCGGCCGCTTCCGCCAGTTCATGCAGTTCGACGCCGACACCGTCGGCTCGGCATCGCCAGCGGCCGATGCCGAGATGTGCATGATGGCGGCGGACACGCTGGAGGCGCTCGGCATTGCCCGCGGCGACTATGCGATCAAGGTCAACAATCGCAAGGTGCTCGACGGCGTCATGGAGGCGATCGGCCTCGGCGGCGATGAGAACATCGGTCGCAGGCTGACCGTGCTGCGCGCGATCGACAAGCTCGACCGTCTCGGCGAGCGCGGCGTGCGCGAACTGCTCGGCGCCGGCCGCAAGGACGAGAGCGGCGACTTCACCAAGGGCGCCGGGCTCGACGAGACGCAGATCAAGAAGATCGAGACCTTCGTCAATGCGCGCGCGCTGGTCGCGCCGCCGACGCTCGCTTATGCCGGCGACAAGGATGTCGCGCAGCGCCTCGCCGGCGATGCCGATCGCAAGGAGAGCGAGTACGACATCGCCCGCCGCATCGTCGACATGCTGCGCGAGACCTTCGCCGACTCCAAGCTCGCGGTCGACGGCCTGAACGAACTGGTCGAGATCGCCCGCCTGGTCGATGCTGCCGGTTATCACATCCAGATCATGGTCGATCCCTCTGTCGTGCGTGGTCTCGAATACTACACGGGCCCGGTGTTCGAGGCGCAGCTGCTGGCGGCGATCCCGAACGAGAAGGGCCAGCCGGTGGTGTTCGGCTCGGTTGGCGGCGGCGGCCGTTACGATGGTCTCGTCTCGCGCTTCCGCGGCGAGCCGGTGCCGGCGACCGGATTCTCCATCGGTGTCTCCCGTCTGCAGGCCGCGCTGACCTTGCTCGGCAAGCTCGACACGCGGCCGGCCTTCGGCCCCGTCGTGGTGACCGTGTTCGATCGCGACCGCGTCGCCGACTATCAGAAGATGGTCTCGACCCTGCGCGGCCACGGCATCCGCGCCGAGCTCTATCTCGGCAATCCGAAGAACATGGGCAACCAGCTCAAATATGCCGACCGCCGCAACGCGCCCTGCGTCATCATCCAGGGCTCGGACGAGAAGGCGCGCGGCGAGGTGCAGATCAAGGATTTGATCGAGGGCGCCAAGGCCGCGGCCGCGATCGCCTCCAACCAGGAATGGCGCGAGAGCCGCCCGGCGCAGGTTTCGGCCAAGGAAGACGAACTCGTCGCCGCCGTCCGCGAGGTGCTCGCGCGGCATGACGTGAGCTGGGGGTAGGGGAAGGCCGTCATGCGCGGGCCTGACCCGCGCATCCATCACTTCAAACAATTCCGACGATTTCAGAAGATGGATTGCCGGGTCAAGCCCGGCAATGACGAGCTTCAGACAAGGCTGACTAACAGGGAGCAACCAATGCCCGAGATCACCATCAACATGGCCGCCGGCCGGACCGACGAGCAGAAGACCAACATGATGCGCGACATCAGCAAGGCGCTGGTGACGCATCTCGGCGTCGATCCCGAGGCCGTCGTCATCCAGATCAACGAGGCGCCGCTGACCCACAAGATGAAGGGCGGCAAGACCTTCGTCGAGCGCCTGGCCGAGCAGAAGAAGTAGCGCGCCGTCGTCCGGGCGGAGCGCGGCCATTGCCTCGGTCTCGCAACCACCGCCGTCGTCCCGGCGAAAGCCGGGACCCAGACCCCCCGGGAGCGGTTTGAGGCAGGCTGGTCATTGGCATTTTGCCCATCACGGCGGCTGCGGCGTCTGGGTCCCGGATCAGCGCTACGCCGCGCTGCCGCGCGTCGCAGCTTGTCTGGGACGACAGCGGAATTTGGAGCGACCATGGACGCACGTGACATCATCAAGCCGGGGATGCGCGCCGAGCGCCTGCTGGTCGTGCCGCCGGAGCGCACCGTCGGGCACTTCGTGCCGCATATGCCGATGGTCTATGCGACGCCAATGATGATCCTGGAAATGGAGATGACGTCGGGCGACGCCATCAATCCGGTACTGCCGCCCGGCTGGGTCACGGTCGGCACCGAGGTCAATATCCGCCATCTCGCGGCCTCGCCGGTCGGAGCCACCATCCGCACCGTGGCCGAGGTGATCGAGGTCGAGCGCCGCGTCATCCGCTTCAACGTTGAAGCCTATCATGGCGAGACCAAGATCGGCGACGGCCGCCACGGCCGCGGCCTGATCAATGTCGAGCAGTTCAAGAAGCGCTTCGGCGTGCCGTAGGGCAGTTAGACCGACTGGCCCGTTTTCAACAGCGAGCAGCCGGTGATCTTGAGGCTGCCATCGGGCTGGACCTGCAGCGTGTACAGCGCCTCCCAGGCCTGGCCGTCGGGATCGACGATGTGGACGCGCTGCGCGACGCTGTCGCCTTCGACCTGCGCCGCGCCGAACTCGAAGCTACGGTGGCGATAGACCGGCGGGTAGCCGCTCTTCACCATGCTCATGAAGATCTCGATACTCGGAAACAGCGCCTGGATTTCGGGCGCTGCCTGCGCATAGGCGGTCGCGCCGTCATCCCGAGCTAAGGCCTGCTCCTGGGCGCGAATGACGCTTTGCGCGGCGCCGGCGTCGGCTGCGCTTGCGGATTGCGCCCATAACGACAGCAGCAGGACGAGCGGCATCAGAATGCGCATGTCGTGTCCTCCATCGGCAGTTCGGATCATAGATATCATGCGCCACGCGCCGCCCGTGACAAGCCTGCCGTGGCGCGTCAATGTCGCGGGCCGGTGTCGATCCACCGGCCGGACTGTGTCGACGCCGTCACGTCTTCGCGAGCCAATATCCGCGAGCCATGCGACCGGCGCGATGCCCGCCGCGCCGCGTCCGGCTTGATCTGGTCGGATGCGGCGCGAATCATGCATGCATGGCCGCGAACGAAACAGGGGCAGCATGACCGATTTTTCCAGGACCCGGGGGCTCTTCACGATCCCTGAGGGCGTCATCTATCTCGACGGCAATTCGCTCGGCGCGCTGCCCTCCGCGGTGCCCGCACGCGTGGCCCACATGCTCCAGGCGGAGTGGGGGCAGGAGCTGATCCGCGGCTGGAACAGCGCCGGCTGGATGGTGCAGCCGCGCCGCGTCGGCGATCGCATCGCGCGGCTGATCGGTGCGGCGCCCGGCACGGTCGTGATGGGCGATACGCTGTCGATCAAGGTGTATCAGGCGCTCGCCGCGGCGCTGTCGCTCAATCCCGATCGCCGCGTGATCCTGTCCGACAGCGGCAATTTCCCATCCGATCTCTACATGGCGCAGGGCCTGATCCGCATGCTCGGCGATCGCGCGTCGCTGAAAGTGGTCGAGCCCGAACAGGTCGAGGCCGCAATCGACGACAGCGTCGCCGTGCTGATGCTGACCGAGGTGGACTACCGCACCGGCCGCATGCACGACATGGCCGCGCTGACGAAGAAGGCGCATGCCGTCGGCGCACTCACGGTGTGGGACCTCGCGCATTCCGCAGGCGCCGTGCCGGTGGACCTTGCCGGAGCTGATGCCGATTTCGCCGTCGGCTGCACCTACAAATATCTCAATGGCGGCCCCGGCGCGCCGGCCTTCATCTATGTCGCGCCGCGTCACGCGGAGATCGCGCCGCCGGCGCTGTCCGGCTGGATGGGACATGAGGCGCCGTTCGCCTTCGATCTCGATTACCGCCCTGGCGGCGGCATCGAGCGGATGCGGATCGGCACGCCGCCGATCATCGCGCTGGCGGCGCTGGATGCGGCGCTGGACGCGTGGGAGGGCGTGTCGATGCAGGACGTGCGCAAGGCCTCGATCGCGCTCTCCGAGCTGTTCATCGCAGAGGTCGCGACGCGTTGTCCGTCGCTCACCTTGGCGTCGCCGCGCGATGCGACGCGCCGCGGCAGCCAGGTGTCGTTCCGTCATCCCGACGGCTATGCGATCATGCGCGCGCTGATCGCGCGCGGCGTCATCGGTGACTTCCGCGCGCCGGACGCGCTGCGCTTCGGCTTCACGCCGCTCTACATCGGCGAGGCCGAGGTGCGCGGCGCCGTCGACATTCTCGCGGAGGTGCTCGACAACAAGCTCTGGGACAGACCCGAATATCGCCAGAAGGAGCTCGTGACATGAGCAACGCCCCTTACGATCCCGCCACCGAAGGTGCGCGGATGAACTTCAAGGGACGGATGTCCTATGGCGACTATCTGATGCTGGACCGCCTGCTCGACGCGCAGGCGCCGCTGTCGACGGCGCATGACGAGCTCTTGTTCATCATCCAGCACCAAACCTCCGAGCTGTGGATGAAGCTCGCGATCCACGAGATCAAGGCAGCGATGGCCGCGATCGCCAAGGACGATGTGCAGCCGGCATTCAAGATGCTGGCGCGGGTGTCGCGCATTTTCGAGCAGCTCAACGGCGCCTGGGACGTGCTGCGCACGATGACGCCCAGCGAATACACACTGTTCCGCGACAAGCTCGGCGAGTCCTCCGGTTTCCAGTCGTTCCAGTATCGCTCGATCGAATTCCTGCTCGGCAACCGCAATCTCGCGATGCTGCGCCCGCATGCGCATCATCCAGAGCTGACGGCGGAGCTGGAGTCGATCCTGGCGAAGCCCAGCCTCTATGACGAAGCGCTGCGGCTGCTCGCGCGGCGCGGCTTCTTCATCGGCGCCGACGGCCAGCGCACCGACTGGCGCGGCACGCGGGCTGAGAGCCCCGAGGTCGCCGCGGCCTGGACCAGCGTCTATCGCGATCCGCAGCGGCATTGGGAGCTGTATGAGCTCGCCGAGAAGCTGGTCGATTTCGAGGATTATTTCCGCCGCTGGCGCTTCAACCATGTCACGACGGTGGAGCGCATCATCGGCTTCAAGACCGGCACCGGCGGCACCTCGGGCGTGAACTACTTACGCAAGATGCTGGAGATCGTGCTGTTCCCCGAACTCTGGAAGCTGCGCACCGGGCTGTGAGGCCGCGCGCACATTCGATCAGGAGATATCAATGCTGTATGCCGTCAAGGACTGGGACAACGCCTATGCCAACGGCCCGAACATTCCCGGCGGCGAGCGCTGGCCTGGGCTGTGGGTCGCGCCGGCGGAAGCGTATCGGAAAGAACTTGCGGGGCAGGGCCGCGCGAAGCTCGACATCGCCTACGGCGCGCATGAGCGGCAGCGGCTCGATCTCTTCCTGCCGGAAGGAAAGCCGAAGGGTCTCGTCGTGTTCGTGCATGGCGGCTACTGGATGCGGCTCGACAAGAGTTTTTGGTCGCATCTCGCGAAGGGACCGATCGCCCACGGCTTTGCTGTCGCGATGCCGTCGTATCGGCTGTGCCCCGAGGTCGGCCTCGCCGACATCACGACTGACGTGGCACAAGCGATTGCCAAGGCGATGGACGAGGTTGATGGGTCTGTCGCGCTGACCGGCCATTCCGCCGGTGGCCATCTCGTCAGCCGCATGATCTGCCGCGGCGCGCCGCTCTCGACAGAGCGGCAGAAGCGCATCACCAGCGTGGTCTCGATTTCCGGCCTGCACGATCTGCGCCCGCTGCAGCGGACCGCGATGAACGACACGCTGCATATCGACGATGCCACGGCGTTGCACGAGAGCCCGGCGCTGCTGGTGCCGGTCGATGGCGTCGACGTCACCGCCTGGGTCGGCGGCGCCGAACGCAACGAATTCCGCCGCCAGGCCCAGCTGCTGGCGAATATCTGGATCGGTCTCGGCGCGTCCACGGCCTATGTCGAATCCCCGGACCGGCACCATTTCGACGTGATCGATGAACTGGCCGATGCGGAAAGCGGGCTGGTGAAGGCGCTGGTGGCGCAATAAGCGCGCACTCGCGGCGAGAACCGCGATGGCGGTGCGATCGCCATCGCGACCGCTCATCAGAACACTATCGTCAAAACCAATTACTGCTATCGACATAACTCATTATGGAATGATCTCACGGCTGGCTAGTCTCATCGCATGTTGAACGCTGATGTCCACTCGCATCGTTGCGGGTGGACCGGCTCTCACCTTGACGAGAGGCATCGATGCCAGTCCGCCGTCCGAGTGCACCCGAGCTGCAGCAAGCTGCGCGTGAGATCGGCCTCGATCTCGATGATGCCGATGCGCTGTCGTTTCTCGCGCTGATGCAGGGCCAGCTCGACGCCTACGATCTCGTCGACGGCATGGCCACTCCGCTGCCCGAGGTCAAATATCCGCGGCCTCCGGGCGTCCATCCGGCGCCGCAGGACAATCCGTTCGGCGCCTGGGCGGTGACTACGCGTATCCGTGGCGCTTCGGAGGGCAAGCTGAAGGGCAAGCGCGTCGCCATCAAGGACAATGTCTGCGTTGCCGGCGTGCAGATGATGAACGGCGCGACCATCCTCGAAGGCTACGTGCCGGAGATGGATGCGACCATCGTCACGCGCCTGCTGGACGCAGGCGCTGATATCCTCGGCAAGGCGGTCTGCGAGTATTATTGCGCCTCCGGCGGCAGTCACACCTCCGCCAACGGCGTCGTCGAAAATCCTGTTGTGCCCGGCTACAATGCCGGAGGATCGTCATCCGGATCGACCGCCCTGGTGATGGCCGGCATCGTCGACATGGCGACCGGCGGCGACCAGGGCGGCTCGATCCGTATCCCCGCGTCCTATTGCGGCGCGGTCGGTCTCAAGCCCACGCACGGCCTCGTGCCCTACACGGGCATCTTTGCCGTCGAGCTCACGGTCGATCACGCCGGACCGATCACCCGCACCGTCGCGGACAATGCGCTGATGCTGGAGGTGATGGCGGGACCTGACGGCCTCGATCCCCGGCAGCGCGGGGCACCCGGGCAGAACTACACGCAGGCGCTGCCGCAAGGGGCGGCCGGCTTGCGGATCGGCATCGTGCCTGAAGGGTTCGGCACGGCCGGCGCCGAGAGCGAGGTCGACGACCGTGTGCGCGAGGCGGCGGGCCGTCTCCAGGCAAAAGGGGCCGACATTCGCGAGGTCTCGGTGCCGCTGCATGCCGCCGGCGCGGCGATCTGGACGCCGATCTTCCTCGAAGGCGCCACCGATCTGATGATGCGCGGCAATGCCTATGGCAGCAACATGAAGGGCGTGTTTCTCGAGAGCCTGCTGGATGCCCATGCGCGCTGGCGCGACCGGGCCGGCGAGTTGTCGGAGACGCTGAAGCTCGGCATCCTGACCGGTCACTACATGTCGTCGCGCAACCGCGGCCGCTATTACGGCAAGGCGCAGAATCTCAACCGCCTGCTCACGGCAGATTATGATTGCGCCCTCGGAGAGGCCGATCTGCTGCTGATGCCGACGACGCCGATGGCGGCGACGCGACTGCCTCCCGCTGGCGCGTCGCGCGAAGAGATCATCGGCCGTGCGTTCGAGATGGTCGGCAACACCGCGCCGACCTGCCTCACTGGCCATCCGGCGATTTCCGTACCTGTTGGGAATACCTCCGACGGCCGGCCGATCGGCGCGATGCTGATCGCGCGTCATCTCGACGAAATGACGTTGTACCGTGCCGCGGCAGCGCTGGAGGCGTGCTATCAGTAGCGAGCCTGCTGATCGGCCTACGGCCGCGATGGCAGCAGCCCGGCGAGCTCGGACAATCCCCGGATCCGGTGGTCGGGGGCGAGCCCGAGCTCGTCCATCTGTGTCCGCATCGCCTTGAACATCGTCAGCGGCGGCACGACTGCAGTGCTGTCGCAAGCCGCGGCCATCGCCTCTTGTGTGACCCGCTCGATCCACGCGACGTTCAACCCGAAGGCCTTGGCGCCGATCGCATCCCAGGGATTGGAGCTGACGAACAGCACTTCGGCCGGCTTGGCGCCGAGTTCGGATTCGATCAGGGAATAGGCCTCGGGGCTGGGCTTGAAGATCCTCCTGGCATCGACGCTGATGGTCTTGTCGAGCAGGCGATCGAGCCCGGTGTTTCGCACCAGGGTGTTCAACATCGTGGGCGAACCGTTCGAGAGGATCGCCAGTTGGCATCCCTGGAGATGGTTCAGGGCCGGCAACGCGTCCGCGTAGAGATCGAGATGGACGTATTTGTCCATGATCCTGTCGAGCAGCGCTTCTTCGTAGCGCAGTCCGAGGATCCGCAAGGTGTAGATCAGGGATTGGCGGGTGACCGTCTCGAAATCCTCGTAGCGCCGCATCAGCGAGCGGAGCCAGGTATATTCGAGCTGCTTCATGCGCCAGACCTGGGTGATCATGTCACCATGGCCCGGAAAGGCTGCATCGGTAACGGCCGCCACCGACTGGATGTCGTAGAGCGTACCGTAAGCGTCGAAAACCACGGTGTTGATCGCCACGGGACCTGTCCTTGTGTCGAGGGTGCGCCCGGAGGACTGATGCGAGTTCCGTCAGCCGATGCCGCAAGTCTGGTCTTTACGGACCGCGGCCCGGCCGACAAAGTGAAAAATGACGATGTCAGTATCGTCTTTTTCGATAGCGGGGATTGTCGTGAACTTCGATATCGACTGCCTCAGATCGTTTCTCGTCATCGCCGACACGATGAGCTTCTCGCGCGCCGCCGAGACCGTCGGCCGGTCGCAGTCGACGATCAGCCAGCAGATGACCAAGCTCGAAATGCAGGTCGGCAAGCCGTTGCTGGCAAGGCGGAAGGGCCGGGTGCTGGAGCTGACGCCCGACGGCGACCGCTTCGTGCAATACGCCCGGCGCATCCTGCAGCTCAACGACGAAGCCTATGCGTCGATGAGCGACGACGTCCTGGTCGGGTTCGTCCGGCTCGGCGTTCCGCTCGACTTCTTCGGCCGCGACTTCACGACCTGGCTCGCGCGGTTCAAGCGAAAGAATCCGATGGTCGGCATCGAGGTGGAGGCCAATCAGTCGGAAAGCCTGATGAAGCGGAGCGCCCGCGGCGAGTTCGACCTCGCCTTCTTCAAGCAGGACGTCGGCGCCCGCGCCGGCACCTCGATGCTGACGGAGCAACTGGTCTGGGTCAGCGGCCCGAACTACAGCCCGGATGATGCGTCCATCCCGCTGGTCCTGTTCCCGGAGGGCTGCGCCTATCGCCGCTTCGCGCTGTCGTCGCTGAAGCAGCATGACCGGCGCTGGCATCTCAGCTTCGTCAGTCCGAGCTTCGAGTGCCTGAAGGCGGCGACGCTCGAAGGCTTGGGGATCACGGTCCTGGCACGCGCATTGGTGCAGCCGCCGCTGCGCATCATCCGGCAGGATCTCGGCCTTCCCCGCCTGCCGGCCGTGGAACTCGCTTATGCCCGCGGCCGGACCAACTCCCGGACGGTGGGGGAGTTGACCACCTTCCTCGCCGACAGGCTGACGGGAGCCGGCCTGCCGGCGTAATGGCCGCAGATTCGCTCGGAGATCAGCTCTGCGCCACCGCATCGCCCCAGGCATGCGCGATCTCGGTCGCGCCGCTGTTGGTCTCGCCATCGCGCAGCACGATGCTGGGGCAGGCGAACTTCATCGGCATGGTCTGCACCGGCGCCGGCACGGTCTCGAACTTCGCGGAGAGTGCGTTGATCACCTCCGCCGGCAGCCGCGTGTCGGCCCCGACCACGTCGCCTTCGCTGGCGTCGATGCGCGGCTGATGGATCGCGGCGTCCAAATCCATGCCATAGTCCATCACGAAGGACAGCATCTGCGCCACGGCGGGCAAAATACGACGGCCGCCGGAAGCGCCGAGCGCGAGACGTTTCCCCGCCGCGGTTTCCGCCACGACGGGCGTGTAGTTGGTCAGGCAGCGCTTGCCGGGCGCGAGCGAGTTGGTGGTGCCCGGCGTCGGGTCGAACCACATGATGCCGTTGTTCATCATGATGCCGCTCTGCGGCGCCTGGAACTTCGAGCCGAAGCCCGACAGCAGGGTCTGCGTCACCGCGGCCATGTTGCCGTCGCGATCGACCACCGAGTAATGCGTGGTGCAGGCGGGCGCGAGATATTCGGCGCCGAGCGCGCGCTTGCCGGCAGCATCGCCCATGTCGTTCAGCCGTTCGCGATAGGCCGATTGCAGCGCTTCCGCATAGGCGACGAACGCACCGGCATCGGGCGTCTTGCTGCTGGCCGTGATGCTCGCCTGCATCAGCCGCAGCGCGTGTGCCAGCGTGGGGCCTGCGGTGAGCTCCGGCGTGGCGAACACGGTGCCGCCGCGATAGGGAATCCGCAGCGGCTCGCGGACATGCGCCTCGAATGCGGCGAGATCCTCGACCGAGAGCGCGCCTCCGGCGGCCTGGATGTCGCGGGTCATGGAGCGGGCGATGTCGCCCTGGTAGAAGTCGCGGGCGCCGGCTTGGGCGAGATGCGACAGCGTCGCCTTGAGCTGCTCCAGCGGCAGCCGCGTCACCGCCTTGGCGCCCCATTGCGGGTTTGGCGGCAGGCCATCCTTGAGATAGGCCGCGGCGCTGCCGGGATAGCGGCGCAAATCGGCGGCGCAGCTCGAGATCATCACGGTGGTCCACCAGTCCACCAGCAGGCCTTCGGCGGCCAGCGCGACGCTCGGCTTCACCAGGTTCTGCCAAGGCAGCCTGGCATAGCGGCGGTGCGCCGCCTCCATGCCGGCGACGACGCCGGGCACGGCGATCGCGCCCGGACCATGCAGGTTGCGGTCGTCCTTGACGCGGGGCCACGGGAAGATGTCGGGGGACACGCTGCCGTCATTGGTCAGCGGATAGTCCTCGACGCGCAGCGAGTCCGGCGCGCGCATGCCGTAGTCGATCACCTCGACCTTGTTCTCCTTGGCGCGATACAGCACCATGGCGCCGCCGCCGCCGAGCCCGCTCATCCACGGCTCGACGACGCCGAGCGCAAAGCCGGTCGCGATGACCGCGTCGATGCAGTCGCCGCCGGCCGCCAGCACCTCGGCGCCGATTTCGGCCGCCCGCCGCGACTGCGCCGCGACGATGCCGCCCTTGGCTGTCACCGCCGGCTTGCGGATCTCCTGGCGATTGGAAAACTGATACGGCATGGCACTTCCCTTCGATCCGCCTCATTGGTCGGGCGAATTGACACCGTCGGCCGCCGACACACAATCGGCAACCGCGCCTGCCTCCTCAGCTCAGATCGAATGGCCGGACCAGGCGTTGAGGAGAAATTTACCATTCAGGCCTTATGGTCGTCGGCAGACCAGATCGATCTCGATCAGCGCGTCATAGGCGAGGCCGGTGACGCCGACGCAGGTGCGGGCCGGCAACCGGTCCGGCGGGAAGAATGAACGGTAGGTTTCATTCATTGCCGCGTAATCCCGCTTGAACTCGGTCAGGTAAATCCGAGACATCACAATATGTTCGAGGCCGAGGTTGAGACCTTGGAGGATGTACTTCAAGTTCTGCATCACCGCCTTCGTCTGATCCACGATCCCCTCCGGCAGCACGCCCTTCGCCTCCGGTGAGTCCGGCATCTGGCCGGTGACGAACACGAAGCCATCGGTCTCGACGGCATGGCTGAACGGCGCCACCGGCTTGGTCGCGCCGGCGATCATGTGGAACTGCATGGTGGTGTCCTCTCGTGTGTGGCTCAATGGAAAGACGATAACGGTCGTCATTGCGAGGAGCCAACGGGTCCGCGCGAAGCGCGGCCCGATGACAGGCTCCGCGACGAAGCAATCCAGGGCTGCGCGTGACGCCCTGGATTGCTTCGCTTCGCTCGCAATGACGGAGGTCTGGCAGCTGGCGGAGTCAACTCAATCCGCATCCTCGAACAGCCGCTTGCTGAGGATCGCGTGGACGCCCCAATTGCCGTCGACCACCTGCGTGACGCCGAAATCCACCGCAGCCGACATCAGCGCCACCGCCTCGTCCTCGCTGAGCCCTTTGATGTGCATGAGGAAGCGGCGCATCTTGCGAAACGCGTCCTTCATCGCGAGGTCGAGCGAGGATTTCGCGTAGACCTCGCTCTGGCCCTGCGCACCGAACTCGGCCAGGTAGTTCGGGTGGCTGAAGCCGGTCAGCACCCAATCGGTTTCGGTTTCGATCAGGGGATAGCTGAGATCGGCAAAGGGTTTGCCCGCGAGCTGCGACTTCTTGTGGAGGATGACCTGGAACGTTCCGGTCATCGAGCATTCGATCGCGGTGCCGCCGAGTTCGCCGTCGCCCTGGGTCGCATGGGGATCGCCGACCGATAGCAGCGCGCCGGGCACCGCGATTGGCAGATACACCGTCGATCCCTTGCCGAGCCGCCAATTGTCGAGATTGCCGCCGAAATAGGACGGCGGAATCGAATCCACGAAGTCGACCTCGCGCGGCGCCACCGCGATGACGCCGAAATGTGGCCGCAAGGGAATGCGGATGTTGTCGAGCACGCCGTGGCGTCGCTTGATGCTGTCGGGCGCGACGGGCACGCCGGGATAGTCGTAGGTCGCATGCACCACGCCGGACGGATCGGTCTGCGGCTCCCAGCGATAGGAATACAGCGCGCGCGCATGCGGCTCGGCAGCGTCGGCGAAGATCTCGTAGATCGTGACCGCCTCGCGCGGAGCCGGTGCTGAGATCAGCTCGTTGTAGTGATAGCCCCACCATGCCGCGACGCTGGAGCCGAACACGCGGCCCTTGTGCTGGGGGCTCCGGCTCGACCGCGGCACGATGTCGAGGATGCGCACCTCCAGCACGTCGCCGGGCTGCGCATCCTTGATCGCCACCGGGCCGGTGCAGATGTGCACGCCAAAGCCCTCGCCGGCGCCGCGCCCGAACACGCTGGCGTCCATCGGCCCCGCGCCGCGGCGGTCGACGTTCTTCCTGGTCTTGCTCCAGCCGAACACGCTGAGCGCGCCGTCATCGCCTGCGATCATCAGCTCCGGATCATCGGAGGCATGCTGGGTCAGCGTCTCCACGGTGATCGTGTCGCCGGACGCGATCTCGATCTGGGGCGGCAGCGAGCGGCTGAAATAGCCCCAATGCACGCGCTCGGCTGATACAGCGAGATGATGATGCCGCTGTTGTGAATCCCTGTCGTTGGCCGGCGCGGGCAGGGCGGTGCTGCTCTTCAGGGAGGCCTGCGCCTGGCAGCCGCGCTGCTGCGCCAGCGCATCCTGCGGCCAGCCGCGCTGGCCGCGCGGCGCCACGGAGGTCACCGCCTGCTCGGCCTTCTGCTGCCGGAACTCGCGCGGCGACAGGCCGAAGCGGGCGCGGAAGCTGCGGCTGAAATGGGCCGAGTCGGCAAAGCCGTAGCGATAGGCGATCTCGGAGATCGAGCGATGCGCCTCGGCCGGATTGGAGAGATCGGCCCAGGCGCGCTGCAGCCGCCGTTCCTTGACGTAATGCGTGTAGTTGTCGCCGGCGCTCTCGAACAGCTTTTGCAGATAGCGCTCGGAGATGCCTTCCGCCTGGGCGACGCGCGTGGGCGTCAGCTCGGCGTCTTCGAGCCGGCGCTCGATCGCCTGGCAGATCCGGTGCAGGATCGCCGCCTGGGTCGCGCTGCTGCCGGCCTCGGAGGTCGGCACCGCCTGCTGATGCGCGAGCGTCAGCAGGAGATCGAGCAGGCTCTGCGCCACCGTGCTCCATTCGGCGTCACTCAGGGTATCGAGGGTCCGCGCGGTCGCCTCCATGGTGCGGCAGACCACGTCGGCGAGCCCGCTTGGCGCGATCACCTGGGGCTTGGCGAATTTCAGCCTGCCGCTGATGCGGCCGTGCAGGGCGGCCGATGTGACCGACAGCACGATCGCGCGCAGGTCGCGCTGGAAGGCAAGGCTCCAATCGCCGGTGCGCGGCAGCAGGATGAGATGGCCGGACGGGATGATGCGATGCGCGTCGCCGCAACGGAGCACGGCGCCATCCTCGATCGCGAGCAGCGCGATCGGCAGGTCCTCCTGGAGCTGCGGAACCGCAGCGATGGCCTGCGCGCCCGCCGACAGCCGCGACAGTGCAACGCCCGGCGCGCTGCGATTCGAGGCGGTCGCGTGCCCGTCATCGAACGGCGACTTCGCGGCAGGCTGCAGCCCGACCGAATTCAGCACATCGCGCCACGCCTCGGGGCGCTCGCCCTGCGCATAGGATTCGCTGGTGAACGGACGGAAACTCATGGCACGCCCCGGGTCGGGGAATGCGAAGCAACCCCCGTGCCAGATGAGCTTCACTGTGGGGCGTGTGCCGGTGGTGCTCAGTGCTCTTCTCTTGGTCTTTTGGAGATCGACGCTGTCGCCGCACGCGCAGTCCGTTCCCCTCCCCCTTGCGGGGAGGGGTCAGGGGTGGGGGTCCCCGGCGGCAGTCGTTCCTGGGCTACCCCCTCCCCAACCCTCCCCCACAAGGGGGGAGGGAGCGCACTGTTCGTGGAGCAAGAGCTTGCGTCACATCGTCATCAATCACACCGGAAGACGTTCTTCCGGATCGTGCCGTGCACGCCCCAATTCGCATCCACCACCTGCGTCACCCCGAAATCCGCGCCGACGGACATCAGCGAGATCGCCTCGTCCTCGCTGAGATGATGCACCGTCATCAGGAAGCGGCGGAGCTTGCGGAAGGCGTCGCGCATGGCGCGGTCGAGGCTGGAGTGGTTGGCGATCTCGGTCTGGGCGTTGGCGCCGAGCTCGGCGAGGTAGTTCGGATAGGTGAAGCCGTAGACCGACCATGCCTCACTGGTCTCCAGCAGCGGATGCGTCAGGCCTTCGAGCGAGGTGCCGCCGAGATCGTTCTTCTTGTGCAGGATGAACTCGAAATCGCCGGTCAGCGAGGTCTCGATCGCGGTGCCGCCGAGCTCGCTGTCGCCCTGCGCGGCATGGGGATCGCCGACCGAGAAATAGGCGCCGGGCACGGCGACCGGATAATACATCCGCGCGCCCTTGCCGATGCGCCAGTCGTCGATGTTGCCGCCGGTGTAGCTCGGCGGGATCGAGGAAACGTAGTCCGCCTCGGACGGCGCCAGCCCCATGGTGCCGAAATGCAGCCGCGCCGGCACCTTCACGTTCGGCAGGATGTTCTCGCGCTTCTTGATCGTCCTATGATCGACCGGCACGCCGGGATAGTCGATCGTCGGATGCACGATGCCGTCAGGATCGGTCTGCGGCGTCCAGACATAGTTGTAGACGGCCTTGGCGAACGGCTCGCCCGCGGTGTCCAACTCGAAGATGGTCACGACCTCGCGCGGCTTCGGCTCCTCGATCAGGTCGTGATAGTGAAAACCCCAATTGGCCGCGACGTTGGAGCCGAAGCATTTGCCGGCGTGGCAGCCGCATTGGCTCGGCCGCGGCCGGATGTCGAGGATGCGCACCTCCAGCACGTCGCCGGGCTCCGCGCCCTCGATCGCCACGGGGCCGGTGAGCAGGTGCACGCCGATGCCTTCGCCCGCGCCGCGAATGAACGGGCCCTCGGTCGGCCCGGAGCCGCGCCGCGCCACCGCCTTGTGCTCTTTCGTCCACTTGAACACGCTCTCGGCGCCGGGGTCGTCCTTGATCATGCGCTCGTAGTCGTCATTGGCGTGGTGGGTCAGCGTCTCGATCGTGGCGCGGTCGCCGGAGCGCAAGGTGAGCGCGGGCGTCACCACCTTGGAGAAATAGCCCCAATGGACGGTCTTGTTGGACACCGGCAGCAGATGGTGCTTCATGCGAGGGCCTCTTTGCTCAGAGATCGACAGTGTTGCGTCGTGAATTTGCAGACGGGCCTCATGGTTCGAGACGGCGCTGCGCGCCTCCTCACCATGAGGGTTTGGTATCGGGGTGGACGCCAGCGCGCCTCACCCACAGACCTCATCCTGAGGAGCCCGCCGCAGGCGGGCGTCTCGAAGGATGGCCGCGTGCTCGCTGGGAACAACAATCTCATGCGACCGCGTCCTTCGGCCGCTCGGCCTCCATCACCGAGAGGAAGCGCGCGGTCAGCGGATGGCGCGGATTGGTCAGCACCTCGTGCGCCGGTCCCTGTTCGAGGATGATTCCGCCATTGAGGAAGGCGACGCGGTCGGCGACCTCGTCGGCGAAGCGGATCTGGTGCGTCGAGATGATCATGGTCAGCCCGTCGTCGATGGCCAGGCGCCGGATCACCTCCAGAACCTCGTTGACCAGTTCGGGATCGAGCGCCGAGGTCGGCTCGTCCAAGAGCAGCACGCTCGGGTTCGGCGCCAGCGCACGCGCAATCGCGACGCGCTGCTGCTGACCTCCGGACAAATGCCTTGGCAGCGCATCGGCGCGATGCGAGAGACCCACGCGCTCCAGCAGCTCCAGGGCACGCCGCTCCGCCTCGAAACGGCCGAGACCGTGCACCCAGCGCAAGGGACCGGCGATGTTCTCCTTGGCGGTGAGATGCGCGAACAGATTGAACTGCTGGAACACCATGCCGACGCCGACATTGGCGCGCTCATTGGCGACCGCGCGTGGCGACAGCTTGCGGTCCTTGTCGTCGAAACCGAGCTTGCGGCCGCCGACACGGATCTCGCCGGCATCCCAGTTCTCCAGATGATTGATGCAGCGGAGCAGGGTGCTCTTGCCGGAGCCCGATGGACCGAGCAGCGCGATCACCTCGCCGATCCGGACGGTGAGATCGAGACCGTCGAGCACCTTGTTGCCGTGATAGGCCTTGCGCAGATCCTTGACTTCGACGGCGACGTTGTTGCGGGCGATCGTCGCGGCGCGCCGCGCACGGTCCTCGATCGAGAGGGCAAGCGGCGGCGTTTCCTTCAGTTCCGCGGGTTCGAGCGCAGCGGCCTCGACGGCGGGCGCTGTCTTGTCCGCAAGCTCCAGCTTGGTCGCGAGGTCAACGCGACGCCACGGCAGATAATCCGCAAGCTTGCGCTGCTTCGCCGTGCGATCGAGATCAAAAAGCCGTTCCAGCGCGAGCTGGATGACGCTGATCGCGCCCGTCAGGCCGAGATACAGCAGGCCGGAGGCGAAGAAGATCGAGAAGAAATCGAAGGTGGAGGAGGCGAGCTGCGTCGAGCGCAGCGTCAGCTCCTGTACGGCAATCACGGAAGCGAGCGAGGAGTTCTTCAGCGCGCTGACCGCCTCGTTGCCGAAGGCGGGGATCATGGTGCGGATCGCCTGCGGCGCGATGATCCGGCGCATCAGCACACCCGGCGTCATGCCGAGCGCCTGGCCCGCGAGCAACTGGCCGCGATCGACGCCGAGCACGCCGGAGCGCAGCATCTCGGCAATGAACGGCGCCTCGTTGCAGGCGAGCGCAAGGCCGGCCGCCAGCACCGCCGGCAGCTTGATGCCGATATGCGGCAGGGCATCGTAGGCGAACACCATCTGCAGGATCAGCGGCGTGCCGCGGAAGATCACCGTGTAGCCGCGCGCGATCACAGACAGTGGCCAGAACCGGCTGAGCTGCATCGCGGCGAGGACCAGGCCAAGGATCAGTCCGCCGACCAGGCCGAGCGCGGTGACCTGCAGAGTCAGCTCGATGCCCTGCAGCAGGTACGGCATGCTGAGATAGTGCAGGAAAAGGGACATGAGCGGTCGGCCTGCGAGGTGCGTAGATTCGTAGGGTGGGCAAAGGCGCGACGCGCCGTGCCCACCGCGGTGGTGCGGAAGAAAGACGGTGGGCACGCTTCGCTTTGCCCACCCTACGAGTCGCGTCGTGCGGCAGCGGCGGTCTTCACCTCTCCCCGCTTGCGGGGAGAGGTCGGATTGCATCGCTAGATGCAATCCGGGTGAGGGGGTACAGGTCTCACGAGGAACACTTCCCGTGCGGCTGCCCCTCACCCCAACCCTCTCCCCGTGAAGGACGGGGAGAGGGAGCGCACCGCCGCGTGTCGACGCAGTCTTGCTCTCAGGAGATGCCTATTAGTCCGCCGTCAGGATGTCCGGCTCCTTGAAGTTCGCCGGATCGAGCTGCCACTTCTTCAGCAGCTCCTGGTGGATGCCTTCCTTCTGCACCTCGATCAGGGCGGCCAGCACGGCGTCGCGGAACTTCGGCTTGTCCTTCGGCACGGCGATGCCGACCGAATAGGGGATGGTCACGGCGATCGCCTTCTCCAGCTTGTCCGGATAGGCCTTCACCGCCTGGTCGACGGTGTTGACGTCGTTGACATAGGTGTCGGCACGGCCCGCCAGGATCGCCTGGATGCAGTTGGCGTTGTTGTCGTAGAGCTGGATCGTCGGCTCAGGCTTGCCGGCTTCCTTGCATTTCGGCGCGAGATCCTGGATCAGCGGCACCTCGACATAGCCGGTGTTCTCGGCCGCGGCCGCGCCGCACATCGACATGTTGATGCCGTTGATGCCCTTCGGATTGCCCTTGGCGACCAGCACGCCGTCGAACACCTTGGAATAGGTGATGAAGTCGGCGGCCTTGGCGCGCTCCTTGGTGGCATAGATGTCGGAAATCACGATGTCGGCCTGGCCGCTCGCGAGCGTCGTCAGCAGAGCGGCGAAGGTCACCGCCTTGTAGGTCAGCTTGAAGCCGAGGCAGTCGCCGATGGCTTCGCCGAGATCGATGTCGAAGCCGACATATTTGCTCGGATCCTTCGGGTCGATCGACTCATAGCCCGGCGTATGCGGGTTGATGGCGTTGACCAGCGTCTTGCCCTTCCAGTCCGGATATTTCTCCTTCAGCGCTGCGCAGCCCGCCGGCGTCGCCGCCTGCGCGTCGATGGGGGCGAGAAGCCCGATCGCGATGATGGCGCCGAGCGCGGCAAGCCACGCGCGTCGCGCTCCAGTGAATAGCCTCGTCTGCATGTTGCCAGCTCCTTCGAACGATGATGTCGCGCTGGTCCGGCGGTGCATTGGTGCCGTCGCCCCGGTCCAAGCTCGGGACGAAGCTTAGGTGCGCGCCCGCGCGGATGACTTGTCCGGGGGCGCACAAAATCTTGCATCGCGCCGGTGCAAGGATTGGGCAGCCTTTGCCCAAAACCGCGCCGCTGCGATGGACCGCGGCGCCGGCCGGCAGGATAGTCGGTCAGCCGCCGAGTGCTGAAGATCGGAAATGGCTGGGCGCAATGAGCGCGCAGATGGAGTGCCGGGCCACTTGCGCGTCAGGATCGCGGCACCGTACGACGTCAGTCCATGCACATGTGCATTGCGATAAGCCGCCTCGCGGGCTTGGCGGGGGCGGAGCTGCCGACTACGATGCCGCCGCGCAACCTGCCCCTTTGTTTGTTGAGGTGTCTGCAATGCTGTTCCGTTTTACGGGACAACTGTCTTTTGGCCAATTCGCAGTGCGGACACTGATCGTCGTCGCTTACGCCATCATCTTCGCGCCGGTCGTCATGATCGTGATGACCAGCTTCTTCGCGCAGGAGATCGTCAGCTTCCCGCCGTCGGGGCTGTCGCTGAAATGGTACGCGAACGCGCTGAGCAAGCCGGAATTCTTGCGCGGCCTCGGCACCAGTTTCCAGGTGGCGCTGCTCGCGACCGCGATCGGCGTGCCGCTCGGCACCGCCGCTGCGCTCGCGATCGTGCGCGGCGAATTCCGCGGCCGGCAGGCGCTGTCATCGTTCCTGCTGGCGCCGCTCGCGGTGCCCGGCGTGGTCGCCGGTTCCGGGCTCTACATGTTCTACGTGCTGGCCGAGGATCTGCTCGACCGCGACATCAAGGCGACGACGGAGGGCCTCGTCGCGGCGCATACGCTGCTGGCCATTCCGTGGACCGTCCGGCTGGTCGTCGCCAGCCTGCAGGGGCTGGACCGTGCCGCCGAAGAGGCCGCCGCCAATCTCGGCGCCAGCCCGCTGACCGTGTTCCGCCGCATCACGCTGCCGATGATGCGCTCGGGGATCGTCGCCGCCGCGATGTTCTCCTTCATTCAGAGTTTTGAAAATCTCGATCTGTCGATGCTGCTGGTCGGCCCCGGACGGATCACGCTTCCTGTGGCCATGCTCAACTATCTCGAATTTCGCATCGATCCGACGCTCGCCGCCGTCGCCACCGTGCAGATCACGCTGGTCGGGCTGCTGATGGTGATCACCGACCGCTTCGTCAAACTGTCGCGGGTGGTGTGATGGCGCAGCTCATTCTGGAGAAGCTCACCAAGCGCTTCGGCACATCGATCGGCGTCGAGGGCCTCGATCTCTCGGTCAACCAGGGCGAACTGGTCGCGCTGCTCGGTCCGTCCGGCTGCGGCAAGACGACGACGTTGCGCATGGTCGCGGGCTTCCTGCCGCCGACCAGCGGCCGCGTGCTGTTCGACCGCGAGGACGTCACGCAGCTACCGGCCTACAAGCGCGCCACCGGCATGGTGTTCCAGTCCTACGCGCTGTTTCCGCATATGAGCGCGGCCGGCAATGTCGGCTTCGGCCTGGAGATGCGCGGCCTCAATGCGGCCGAGCGCAAGACGAAGATCGACGAGGCGCTGAAGCTGGTGCGGCTGTCGCATCTCGCCGACCGGCTGCCGCGGCAATTGTCCGGCGGACAGCAGCAGCGCGTGGCGCTGGCGCGCGCGCTGGTGATCAATCCGCGCATCTTCCTGCTCGACGAGCCCTTGTCGAACCTCGATGCCAAGCTGCGCGCCGAGGTGCGGCTGGAGATCCGCGCGCTGCAGCAGCGGCTCGGCCTGACCACGCTGATGGTGACGCATGACCGCGAGGAGGCGCTGACGATGGCCGACCGCCTCGTCGTCATGGAGGGCGGCCGCGTGCGCCAGATCGGCACGCCGCAAGAACTCTATGATTCGCCGGTCGATGCGTTCGTCGCCGACTTCGTCGGCCGCTGCAACATCCTGACTGGCCGCCGCGCGAATGAGAGCGAGTTCCGTACCAGCGGCGGCCTGCTGCTTCCGGTCGATGTCATCGCGGGCGAGCGCGACGATGCCGACGCCTTCGCTTTGCGCCCGGAGCGGATCGGCATCGCGCCCGGCGACTCCGGCGAGGTGCGCGGCCGCGTGCAGGCGATCACCTATATGGGCGCGCAGACCGAATATGTGGTGGCGCTCGGCGACGAGACGCTGGTGGCGGTGAGGCCGACGCCCGATGCCGGAGAGCCGTTGGCCGCGCTCAAGCCCAATGATGCCGTGTCGCTACAATGGGACCGCAAGGTCCCGCGTCTCGTGCCGCAAACATCCAAGTAGAAACGTTCATCCCAAGCGAGAGGTTCTCCCATGATTTCGCGACGTCATTTTCTCTCTGCCAGCGCCGGTGTCGCCGCGCTGGCCTCCGGCATGCCGACCGCCCGCGCCGAGGGCGGGCAGGTCGTGGTCGGCACCTGGGGCGGCGACTACGGCCAGCTGCTGTCCGATATCATCGACAAGCCGATCATGACGCCGAAGGGGTTCGAGATCGTGCAGGACGTCGCCAACGCCGATCCGCGCAAGACCAAGCTGCTCGCCGAGCGGCAGAGCCGGCGCGGCTCGATGGACGTCTCCTGCCTGTCCGACAATGACGCCTACATCGTCTCGCAGTCCGACGTGTTCGAGAAGATCGACGCGGCCCAGGTGAAGCGGCTCGACAAGGTCTTCCCGGAGCTCAAGAGCGAGATCGCGATCCCGCACATCTATTCGGCGCAGGTCATCCTCTACAACACCAACCAGGTGAAGACGCCGCCGCAATCCTTCGCGGATCTCTGGGATCCCAAATGGCGCGGCAAGATCGGCCTTGCCGACATCCTCTATCCGAACAACACGCTGGCCGCGGCGCTCGCCGGCGGCGGCGGCGTCAGCAATCTCGATCCGGCCGAGAAGAAGCTGATGGAATGGCGCTCGCTCGACGTGAAGATCTATCCGTCGAACGAGGCGCTGGCAGCTGCGCTGAAGTCGGAAGAGGTGTGGATCACCACGATGTGGCTCGCGCGCGGCTTCATGTGGAAGAAGTCCGGCATTCCGCTCGCCCATGTCGTGCCGAAGGAAGGCACGCCGGCGATCGTGTTCCAGGCCTCGGTGCCGAAGAACGCCAAGAACAAGGCCGGCGGTTTCGCCTATCTCGACGCGATGCTCGACGCCAAGGCGCAGGGCGGGTTCGCCGACAAGATGGGCTATGTCCCGACCGTCACCGACGCGCCGCTGCCGGAGGATCTCGCCAAGCAGGTCAGCCTCACCGAGGCCGAGCGCGCGCGGCTGTTGAAGCCGGACTATGCCTATGCCGCCGGACGCTCGCAGCGCACGCTCGACTTCTGGAACAAGGAGTTCAAGGCCTGAGCCTTGTCTCATCGCTCCTGCGGCCTCGGCCGCAGGAGCACGCGGCCGATCCGCCGCTCATCTGCAATCGGAGCTCGCGCGATGGCGCTGCTGATCGTCCCTGCCTGTCTCCTGGTCCTGGCGCTGCTGATCGGGCCGATGATCCTGATGTTCCGGATCTCGCTCAACCAGTTCAGCCCGACCCAGCTGATGGTGCAGGCGCTGTCGCCGGACAATTACATCAAGGCCGCGACCGACCCGTACTACCAGCAGATCATCCTGGCGACGCTCGGCATCTCCATGCTGTGCACCTTGCTCACGCTGATCCTGGCGTTTCCGGCCGCCTATTGGCTCGGCCGCATGGAAAGCCGCTGGAAGAGCCTGGTCGTGATCGCGACCTTGTTCCCGCTGCTGGTCGGCAATGTCGTGCGTTCCGCCGGCTGGATGGCGCTGTTCGCGCGTGACGGCCTCGTCAACGCGAGCCTGCTGAAGCTCGGCGTGATCTCGGCGCCGCTGGAAATCATGTTCACGACCAAGGCGGTCATCATCGGCATCATCGCGGTGGTGCTGCCCTACATGATCCTGACGCTGTCGGCCGTGATCGAGAGCATTCCGCGCGACCTGGAGTATGCCGCGGCCAATCTCGGCGCCTCCGGCGCGCGCGTGTTCTGGCGGGTGATCCTGCCGCTGTCCGGCCCGGGCGTCGCCGCCGGCTCGATCCTGGTGTTCGTTTTATGCATGAACACCTATGCAACGGCGGTGCTTCTCGGCGGCCCGCGATTCAAGATGATGGCGCCCGCGGTGTACGACCAGTTCGTGCGCGGCAACAATTGGCCGATGGGCGCCGCGCTCGCCTTCATGCTGCTCGCGGTGACCATGGCGTTCACCGTGTTCGGCAGCGTGGCATTCGCGCGGAAATATCGGACGGGGTAGGTACGAATTGAGTGGGGCGAAGACTTCGCCGCGGACGCGGTGCAACCTCGCCCCGCTTGCGGGGAGAGGTCGGATTGCATCGCCAGATGCAATCCGGGTGAGGGGGTACAGGTCTCACCGCATACACTCCCCGTGCGGCGGCCCCTCACCCCAACCCTCTCAGCGCGAGCGAAGCTCGTCGCGGCCCCGTGAAGGACGGGGAGAGGGAGCGTACCGTCTCCTTCGCTGGTAGTTCGGGATAACAAGGATAGAAACGGCATGACCGACCAAGCCACACTGCCGGGCGATGAGCTCGCCCTCATCCGGAACAAGGGCGCGGCGCCGATCGTGCCGAAGGCGACGACGCGGGATCGCGGCATCGGGCCGTTTAAGCGGCTGGCGCTGCGCAGCGCCACGGTCATCGACGGCACCGGCGCGCCGCCGATCGGGCCGGTGGACATCATCGTCGAGAATGGCCGCATCGTCAGCATCAAGAAGGTCGTGGGCTACGGCTATGCCGGCAACACCGGCGAGCCGGCCGATCACGAGATCGACTGCCGCGGCAAATGGGTGACGCCCGGCTTCGTCGACTGCCACGCCCATGCCGGCGTCGCCTATCACTCCGCCAATGGCTGGGTGCCACCGGTCGACTATGTCTACAAGCTCTGGCTGGCGCATGGCGTGACCACGGTGCGCGAGATGGGCTCGATGAACGGCCTGTCCTGGATGCTCGACCAGAAAGAGCGCGCCGAGAACAATACGATCGCCGCGCCGCGGCTGCTCGCCTATGCCTATTTCCCGGCCGTCAACGACATGGTCAAGACCATCTACACGCCGGAGCAGGGACGGGAGTGGCTGCGTCAGGTCAAGCTGCGCGGCGCCGACGGCATCAAGTTCTTCGGCGCGCCGCCCGCGATCATGGAAGCCGCGCTCGACGAGTGCAAGCAGATCGGCCTGCGCACCGGCTGCCACCACGCCCAGATGGCGGTGTCGCGCATGAATGCGCTGACGACCGCGAAATGGGGCCTGACCAGCGCCGAGCACTATTACGGCCTGCCGGAGGCGCTGTTCGAGGACCGCGTCATCCAGAACTTCCCGCTCGACTACAACTATACGGATGAATATTTCCGCTTCTCCGTCTCTGGCCAGATGTTCAGGCAGGGCGCCGAGCCGGGCTCGGCCAAGTGGAACGAGGTGCTGGAGCAGTTTCTGGAAATCGGCTTTACGTTCGTGCCGACCTTCACGATCTACGACGCCAACCGCGACCTGATGCGGGCGCGCCAGGCCTATTGGCACAAGGAGTATACCTGGAAGTCGATGTGGGACTACTTCACCCCGCAGCGGGGGGGCCACGGCTCGTACTGGTATCGCTGGTCGACCCAGAACGAGATCGAGTGGAAGGAGAACTACCGGCTCTGGATGGCCTTCATCAACGAGTACAAGAACCGCGGCGGCCGGGTCTGCACCGGTTCGGATTCCGGCTTCATCTACCAGATCTTCGGCTTCGGCTATGTCCGTGAGCTCGAGCTGCTGCAGGAGGCCGGCTTCCATCCGCTCGAGGTGCTCCGCTCGGCGACCTCGCAGGGGGCTGCGCTGTGCGGGCTGGAGAACGAGATCGGCACCGTCGACGTCGGGATGCGCGCCGACCTGCTGGTGCACGACCACAATCCGTTGACGGACTTCAAGCTGCTCTACGGTACCGGCGCGATGCGCTTCAACGACGCGACCAACGCCGTCGAATGGCATCGCGGCCTGAAATACACCATTAAGGACGGCATCATCTACGACGCCGAGGAGCTGCTGGCCGACGTGCGTGAGCTGGTGAAGGCCAGCTGGGAGAGCGACGTGCCGGAGAAATACGCCACCAAGGACGCCGCGGCGCCATGAGCGCCGCGACGATCGACTTCTTCGTCCTCACCGGCTTCCTCGGCTCGGGCAAGACGACGCTGCTGCGCGACGTGCTGAGTGCCGAGACGGCGTCCGACACGGCGATCATCGTCAACGAGGCCGGCGAGGTCGGGCTCGACGGCGTGCTCTTGCGCGAGAGCGGCGACGACGTGCCGATGGCGATGCTGTCGAACGGCTGCGTCTGCTGCCAGGTCGGCAGCGACCTCGCCTTCACCATCGACCGCCTGATCATGGCGCCGCGCCCAGACGGCCTGCCGCCGTTGCGTAGGATCATCCTGGAAACGTCCGGCCTGTCGATGCCCGGCCCGGTGCTGCGCCAGCTCGCGACCTTGGCCGAGCACCGCATGCGCGTCGCTGTCGTTGCGACCTACGATCTCACCCGCGGGCTTGCGGTTGCGACGTTCGAGGAAGCCGCGGCGCAATGGGCGGCGGCGCATCGTATCGTCGCGACCAAGGCCGATCTCGCGCTGGAGGCGCTTACTGGAGCGCCGGTTGCGATCGCGCAGGTCAATCCGGTGGCCGAGGCCATCGTCGATGCGAATCGTGTTGTCGCCGTCGCCGCCGCTTTTGCTCCGCTGTCATCGGCACCGCCGCTGCGCGAGATCGCGCCCGCTTTGGCAGCCGCGCATCCGCGCCTTGCGCTCTGCCTCGTCCGTCCGCTTACCGACATCGCGTATGCCGATCTCGCCAGCTGGCTCGACAATGTCGCCGGCCGCCTCGGCGAGCGCCTGCTGCGCATCAAGGGTCTGGTGAAGGTGCCCGAGGCGCCACGGCCGCTGCTGGTGGAGAGCGTCGGCACGGTGTTCTCGCCACCGCGGCAACTCACGGCCGACAATCCGCCGGCGTCCTTCATCGTCGTGATCGCGCGCGACATCGTTCGCGCGGAACTGGAGCAGGTCGAGCCGAAAGGGTTGTTCAGCTTCTCGTGGCGCGAGCCCGAGAGCAGAGACGCGCCGCGTGGCATTCGCGCGGAGTGGGTGACCTGAGCGCTGCTAACAACAGCGCCGTCCCAAGCCACCCGCCGTCATTCCGGGGCAATCGTGCACACGCTTGCGTGTGCGCGATTGAACCCGGAATCCCGAGGTTGGTGAAAACGAACGCAAGCCAATATCAGGATTCCGGGTTCAAGGCCTGCGGCCTTGCCCCGGAATGACGTTGCTAGGGGATGCAAAGCAACTAACTCCCGCCGATCGTGCTCAGGCTCCGCGACGGATAGCGCAGCGCGATGTCGAACGGGTTGAGCTTGCCGGCGAGCGCCTGCGCCTCGCTCTGCAGGATCTTCACGACATGCGGCAGCCGATCCGCATTCAGCCGCTCCGCCAACGTGCCGACACTGAGCGCCGCCACCGCGCGCCCCTGCGCATCGAGTACGGGCACGCCGACGCCGGCCATGCCGGGAATGAGGCCGGTGCTGGTGTTGACCCAGCCCTGCATGCGCGCCTGCGCCAGCGCGCTGCGCAGCGAGGCTTCGTCGAGGAAGCCGCGATCGAGCAGGCGGGGGATGTTGAAGCGGATCACCGCGTCCTGCTCGTCCTCGGGCAGATTGGCGAGGATGGCGAGGCTGCCCTGGCCGAGGCCGAGCGGCACCTTGCCGCCGATGTCGCCGGTGAAGGAGCGGATCGGAAACGGCCCCTCGACGCGATCGAGGCACACCGCATCGAAGCCGTTGCGCACCAGCAGGAAGATCGTGTCGCTCAAGGTCGCGGACAGCCGCAGCAGCGCCGGCCGCGCCGCCTCGCGCAAGCCGCTGGCCTGGCCGGCGCGCGCGGCGAGCACGTAGAAATCGAGCGCCAGCCGATAGCGCTTGCCGGCGGCCTGCTCGGCGAAGCCTTCGGCGGCGAGGTCCTGCAGCATACGATGCGCGGTCGGCTGGCTGCAGCCGGCGGCCTCGGCGATGTCCTTCAGCCGCAGCCCCTCGGGATCGCCCTCGGCGAGCACGCGCAGCAGTCTCAAAGCCCGTCGCAGGCTCGATGTGGTGTCTGTATCGGCGGTCGTCATCGGCCTTGGCAAAAAGTGGGAAGGAAGAAGCGGTTCAGGATTTCATATAGCAGAATTCAGACGAGATAAATTCAGGATGTCGGAATTCATGATTGACGATGAGCCGCCGTCCGACGTGAAATCCGCCCAGGGCGGCCACTCTCCCGGGCAATGGCAGGGAGCCTCCCGCGCGAGGATTCATGGGTTTCCTGACGCTCGACGGTCTGACGAAGCGCTACGGCGAGGCCGCTGCGGTCAGCGACGTCACTCTCCATGTCGCCAAGGGCGAGTTCATCTCGCTGCTCGGTCCCTCCGGCTGCGGCAAGACCACGACGCTGCAGATGATCGCCGGCCTGGTCGAGCCGAGCGCTG
Source organism: Bradyrhizobium sp. HKCCYLR20261 (assembly GCF_051168435.1). NCBI lineage: Bacteria > Pseudomonadati > Pseudomonadota > Alphaproteobacteria > Hyphomicrobiales > Nitrobacteraceae > Bradyrhizobium > Bradyrhizobium sp. HKCCYLR20261. The sequence continues at coordinate 259,201 of NZ_JBNPUZ010000001.1, read as the reverse complement.
GCCGCATCACGCTCGACGGCCGCGACATCACGCATGAGAAGCCTGACCGCCGCGGCCTCGGCATCGTCTTCCAGAGCTACGCGCTGTTTCCGCACATGACGGTGGCGCAGAACGTGTCCTTCGGACTCGAGATGCGCAAGGTGCCGCGGGCCGAGCGCGACACGCGTGTTAGGCAGGCGCTGGCGCTGGTGCAACTCGCCGCGCTCGCTGACCGCCATCCCCGCCAGCTCTCCGGCGGCCAGCGCCAGCGCGTCGCGGTGGCGCGCGCGCTGGTGATCGATCCGCCGGTGCTGCTGCTCGACGAGCCCTTGTCCAATCTCGATGCCAAGCTGCGCGAGGAGATGCAGTTCGAACTGCGCGGCATCCAGCAGCGCGTCGGCACCACCACCATCATGGTGACACACGACCAGAGCGAGGCGCTGTCGATGAGCGACCGTGTCGTCGTGATGGAGCAGGGCCGCATCATGCAGGTCGATGCGCCATACCGGCTCTATGAGAGTCCGGCGACGCCGTTCATCTCCTCCTTCGTCGGCAAGATGAACCGGCTGCCCGGCGTCTGGCGACAACATGGGGTCGAGATCAATGGCCGCGTGCTGCCGTGCGACGGCGCCGGTCTCGCCGACGGCGCGGCCGCCGTGCTGGCGATCCGGCCGGAGAAGATCGCGCTGACTTCGCCCGGCGCCGGCGTGCTCGACGGCCGTGTCAAGGCGCGCTTCTTCCTCGGCAGCGCATGGTTCTTCAGCATCGAGACCGATGCCGGACTGATCGGCGTCTCCCTGCCCAATGCCGGCGAGGAGCCGGCGCGCGAGGGCGATCCGGTCGGGCTGGATTGGAGCAAGTCCAGCGCAAAGGCCGCCAAGCCCGAGGGAGCGCGGCCGGCATGAGCAGCGCGCGCGCCGGCACGACACCCTGGCTGCTCGCCGCGCCCGGCGCGCTGCTGTTTACGGCGCTCGTCGTCGTGCCGCTCGCGCTCACCTTCATCCTGTCGTTCCACGTCTACGACACGGCGACCGGCGTCAAGGATGAGACGACGCTGGCGCACTACGCGACGATCCTGACCGACAGCTACTTCCTCAACATTTTCTGGCGCACCTTGCGGCTCGCGGCGTTGACGACCCTGATCTGCGCCGTGATCGGCGCGCCCGAGGCCTACATCCTGTCGCGCATGCGCGAGCCCTGGCGCTCGATCTTCCTGCTCGCGATCATCGGCCCGCTCCTGGTGTCGGTCGTGGTACGCGCCTTCGGCTGGAGCATGCTGCTCGGCCCCACAGGCCTCGTCAACGAGGCGTTCCGCGCGCTCGGCCTCGGCACTGTCAAGATCCTCTACACCGAGACCGCGATCGTGATCGCGCTGGTGCATGTCATGCTGCCGTTCATGGTGATCCCGGTCTGGACCTCGCTGCAGAAGCTCGATCCGATGGTGGAAGCTGCTGCCTGGACGCTCGGCGCCTCGCGCTTCACCGCGCTGCGCCGCGTCGTGCTGCCGCAGGTCACCATGGGGTTGCTGTCCGGCAGCCTCGTCGTCTTCGGCCTCTCGGCCTCGGCCTTCGCGATCCCCGCGCTGCTCGGCGGCCGCCGGCTGAAGATGGCGGCGACCCTGGTTTATGACGAATACATGCACGAGCTGAACTGGCCGCTCGGCGCGGCCATCGCGATCCTGGTGCTGGTCATCAACCTCGTCATCATGCTCGCCTATCAGCGCGTGGTCGAAGCCCGCGCGCGACGGACGTTGGGGTGAGCAGCATGCACCGCAATGGTCCGATCGCCTTGCTGTTTCACACGCTCGTCGTCGGCTTCGTGCTGGCGCCGCTGGTCGTGATCTGTCTCGTCGCGTTCACGCCCGCGAACACGCTGACCCTGCCGACGACGCAATTTTCGTTGCGTTGGTTCACGGCCGTGTTCGCGCATCCGGACTTCGTCGCCTCGTTCCTCAACAGCCTGTGGGTCGCAGCGATTGCGGCGACGATCGCGGTGGTGCTCGCGGTGGCCGCGGGCCTCGCGCTCGACCGCTACGACTTCCGCGGCCGCGCCGCGCTGAACGCGCTGTTCCTGTCGCCGCTGATGATTCCGCACCTGGTGCTCGGCGTCGCGCTGCTGCGGCTGTTCGCACTGCTCGGCGCCACCGGCAGTTTGGTCTGGCTGACGGCGGGCCACATCGTCGTCATCACCCCTTACGTGCTGCGCCTCGTGCTGGCCGCGCTCTCCGGGCTCGACCGCAGCGCCGAGCAGGCGGCCGTGACGCTCGGCGCCTCCAGCTGGATCGTGTTCCGCCGCATCACCGTGCCGATGATCCTGCCCGGCATCACCGGCGGCTGGCTGCTCGCCTTCATCAACTCCTTCGACGAGCTCACGATGTCGATCTTCATCACCTCGCCGGCCACCATCACTCTGCCGGTCCGCATGTACATGTACGCGACCGAGTCGATCGATCCGATGATGGCGGCGGTGTCGGCGCTGATGATCGCGGTGACGGCGGCGGCGATGCTGCTGCTCGACCGCATCTTCGGCCTCGACAAGATTCTCGTGGGCCAAGGCTGACACCATGCCGCTGCTACATCGCCTCGTCCGGACCGATAGCCCGGTGATCTTCTTCACCATCGACGGCGTGCCCTGCGAGGGCCGCGCCGGCGACACCGTGCTGACCGCCGTGCTCTGCCACGGCGAGCGGTTGCGCCACAGCGAGTTCTCCGGTGCGCCGCGCGCCGGCTTCTGCCAGATGGGCGCCTGCCAGGATTGCTGGGTGCAGCTCGAGAGCGGCGAGCGTCTGCGCGCCTGCACGACTCCGCTCACCGAGGGCATGCACATCGTCACGCAGCGGGGGCGCCGCCATGGCTGAGCGCGCACCGCCCTTGATCCTCGGCGCCGGCCCGGCCGGCATCCGCGCTGCGATCTCGCTCGCCGCCGCCGGTCTGCGGCCGATCGTGATCGACGAGGGCCACGCCTGCGGCGGCCAGATCTATCGCCAGCCGCTGACGCCTGACGGCCGCGATGACCGCGCGCGCTACGGCTCGGAAGCCGCGAAGGCAGCGCGGCTCCGTCGCGACTTTGCGGCGCTCGGCGACGCTGTCGACTACCGGCCGAACACGCTGTTGTGGAATCTGCGCGATGGCGCCGCCGACATTCTGCGCGTTGGCGCCAATGATCGCGTGAGCTATGACGGCCTGATCCTCGCCACCGGCGCGACCGACCGCGTGCTGCCGATTCCCGGCTGGACCTTGCCCGGCGTGTTCACGCTCGGCGGCGCGCAGATCGCGCTGAAGGCGCAGGGCTGCGCGATCGGCCGGCGCGTGGTGTTCGCCGGCTCCGGCCCACTGCTCTATCTCGTCGCCTGGCAATACATGAAGGCCGGCGTCGACGTCGCGGCCGTGCTCGACGCCGCGCCATTCTCGGCGAAGTTCAATCTGCTGCGGGCGCTGCCACTGGCGCCGGATCTCGTGCTGCGCGGCATGCGCATGGCGGCGGAGCTGGCGCTGCGCGGCACGCGCGTGCAACTCGGCGTCTCCGATCTTCGCATCGAAGGCGAGCGCCGGGTTGCACGCATCCTCTATCGGTCCGGCGGACGTGAGCACGCGATCACCTGCGACGGCGTCGGCTATGGCCTGAACCTGCGCTCCGAGACGCAAGCCGCCGATCTCGCCGGCTGTGCCTTCCGCTTCGAGTCCCGCGACCGTGCGCATCTGCCAGTGCGCGATGCCAGCGGCCGCAGCAGCGTCGCGGGCGTCTATCTCGCCGGTGATGGCGCGCGCATCGCCGGCGCGGACGCGGCTGAGGCAGCGGGCGAGCGCGCCGCGCTGGCGCTGCTGGAAGACCGCGGCCTGCCGCATGATGCCGCGCGGGCCGCAACGCTCGAACGGACGCTTGCGACAATCGATCGCCTGCGCGACGCGCTCGAAGCCGCGTTTCCGTTTCCTGCGCATTGGGCCGCCGACATCGCCGACGACACGCTGCTATGTCGCTGCGAGGAGATCAGCGCCGGCGAGGCGCGGCGCGCGATCGATGACTTCGCCCTCACCGAGATGAACCGCCTGAAGGCGGTGACGCGCATCGGCATGGGCCGCTGCCAGGGCCGCATGTGCGGCGCCGCTGCAGCTGAGCTGCTGGCCGCTCAGGCGAACTGCGACATCGGCGCGGTCGGCCGTTTGCGCGCGCAGGCGCCGATCAAACCGATCCCCTTGGCCGTCACTTTGTCGACGAACGAGACGCAGCATGACCCGGCGCATTAACTGCGATGTCGCGATCATCGGCGGCGGGCTGGTCGGCAGCTCTGCCGCGCTGGCGCTGCGCGGCATGGGTTTCTCCGTCACCTTGCTCGACAAGGGGTTTTGCGGCGCGCAGGCGAGCGGCGTCAACTACGGCGGCGTGCGCCGGCAGGGCCGGCCGCCCGAGCAGCTGCCGCTGTCGCAGCGCTCGCACGCGGTCTGGCCGCGGCTGAAACAATTGATCGGCATCGACGGCGAATTCCTGCGCTCCGGTCATCTCAAGCTGGCGCGGACGCCCGAGGACATGGCGAGCCTGGAGCGCTACGCCGCCGAGGTCGCGCCGTTCGGACTCGATCTCGAACTGGTCGGCCACAATCAGCTCAGCGAGCGTTTCGGCATCGCCGGCGGCGTGATCGGCGGTTCGTTCTGTCCAGGCGACGGCCATGCCAATCCGCGGTTGGTGTCGACAGCGTTTGCCGTCGCGGCGCGCAGGGCTGGCGCCGAAGTGCTGGAAAACACGCGGGTCACTGGCGCGACACGCACGGGGGGCGGCTTCGCGGTCGAAGCTGAGGGGGGGGCCATCACAGCGCGCACGCTGATCAACAGCGCCGGCGCCTGGGCTGATGGTTTCGCGCGCGGCTTCAATGAGCCGGTGCCGCTGGAGCGCACCTATCCGTCGATGATCGTGACCGAGCCGCTCGATCCGTTCCTGTCGGTCAATATCGGCATCGAGGGCGGCGGCATCTATGCGCGGCAGGTCGCGCGCGGCAATGTCGTCGTCGGCGGCGAACGCGCTATGCCGCTCGCAGATCCCGACTATTCGCGCCCGCGCAGCGACGGCGCGCTCACGATCATGCAGCGCGCCAGCGAGCTGTTCGGCCCGTTGCGGCATGCGCAGGCGATCCGGTTCTGGAGCGGTACCGAGGCGACGATGCCCGACCGCAATCCGGTGATCGGTCCGAGCGCGACGACGCCGGGCCTCATCCACGCCTTCGGCTTCTCCGGCGCCGGCTTCCAGATCGCGCCGGGAGTCGGCGAAGTCCTCGCCGAGCTGGTGCGCGACGGCGAGACCACGACGCCGATCGCGCCGTTTTCGATCACCCGTTTTTCACCCGCATCGCAGCCGGGCGATGCTCGCTCGCCAACGACGACAGGATAAGGAGACTTCGCCATGATCCATGCTCGCGCCGCGCTCGGCTCAGCCCTTGCACTCATACTGGCCACGGCTTTCGCTCACGCCGAGACCAAGACGCTCTATGTCGGCATGAACGGCGGCAATTTCGAGCGGACCTACACGCAGGCGGTGTTTCCGGACTTCGAGAAGGCCAACGACGTCAAGATCGTCGTCGTGCCCGGCACGTCCTCGGAGATCCTGGCCAAGGCGATTGCGGCGAAGGACAAGCCGCAGATGCATGTGATGTTTCTCGACGACGGCGTGATGATCCGCGCCGCCGGCCTCGGCCTGTGCGAGAAGCTGAAGCCGAGCGAGGCGCTGAACCAGCTCGAGCCGTTCGCGCGGCTCAAGGACGACATCGCCGCCGGCATCGACATCGGCATGACGGGCTTGGCCTACAACAAGAAGCTGTTCGACGAGAAGGGCTGGGCGGCGCCGACCTCCTGGCTCGATCTCGCTGATCCCAGGTTCAAGGACAAGGTCGTGTTCCAGTCGGCCTCGGTCTCGACCTTCGGTCTGCACGCCTTCCTGATGTTCAACCGCATCAAGGGCGGCAGCGAGGCCAATGTCGAGCCCGGCTTCAAGGCGTTTCCGGACACGATCGGCAAGAACGTGCTGGAGTACATCCCGAACTCGGCCAAGATCTCCGAGATGGCGCAGACCGGCGAGGCCGCGATCTTCCCGCTGACGCCGACCGCGGTGTCGACCTTGAAGGAGAAGGGCATTGCGGTGGAGTATGCCCAGCCGAAGGAAGGGTCGGTGGTGCTGATGGTCGCGCAATGCGTGATCGCCAACAATTCGGACGCCGAACTGGCGCAGAAGCTCGCCGCCTATCTGCTGTCGCCGGAAGCCCAGGCCAAGGCGCTGGCGGCCGGCAACATCGTGCCGTCCAACACCATGGCCAAGGCTACGACGCCCGCCGCCGAGCAGAAGCTCGCCACCTTCCACACCTACATGAAGACCGCCATCACGCTCGACTGGGACGTCATCAACGCCAAGCGCCCCGAGTGGAACACGCGCTGGAACAGGATGATCGAGCGGTAGGCTTTCCGACCGTCTCGTTGCCCGCGCAGGCGCGATTGCGAAGCCATCCAGCGCTCTCGTAAGGCCCCTGGATCGCTTCGCTGCGCTCGCGATGACGGCGAGGAGCGCTAGCTGTGCCTCAGGGCACCGCTGTCATACCCCGCGAAAGCGGGGTATCCAGTACTCCGTGGCCCATCGATGCCATCACAGCCGTCTCGGCGTACTGGATCGCGCGGTCGAGCCGGGCGATGACAGCTGATTTGTGGCGCAGACCGCGCCCCGAGCGTCATTGCGAGGAGCGGAGCGACGAAGCAATCCAGGGCTACACGGCGAAGCGCCGCTTTCGAGCAGCGCTTCGCGCAATCGCGAAAGCAGGGCGAACTACCCCGCCGGATAGCTCATCGCATACGCCTCGGTCAGCGCCTCATCCAGCAGCCGGCCGGCGCTGAAGCCGGCGAGCGTCGCCGGGCGCGTCACGCCGGGCAGCAGCCGGTCGCACGGCTCGGGTGCGCCGAGCACGGTGCGCACGGGAATACGCTCGGCATAGGTCGGGAAGGCGTAGTCCTCCTCGTCGTCCGCCAGACCCTTGCTGCGGATCTTGGCCGACGCCTTCTCGATCTCCATGGCGACGACCGCTGTGGCCTTGATCTCCTGCGCCGTGCTCGGACGCAAGGTCGCCGTCCGTCCCGGGAAGAAGCGGTCCACCATCATCACCAGGGCACGCTCCTTCTCCGCCAGATTCTCGATCAGCCTGGCATGTCCGAACGCCATCACCGAGCGGTAGTCGGCGGAATGATTGAAGCCGCAGCGCGCCAGCACGAGGCTGTCGAGATGGGTCACGGTGAGGCAGGCCGGCTCTCCCTCGGACAGATTGCGCAGCATGCGGCTGGCGCTCGATCCGTGCCAATACAGCGTGCTGCCCTCGCGCCAATACAGCGTCGGCGTGCAGTAGGGCTGGCCGTCGATGACATAGGCGACGTGACAGAGCGCGGCGGAATCGAGCAGCGCATGAACGCTCGCATGATCGTAGCGCCCGCGGTCATGGCGGCGCTTGACCCGGTTGGTCTCGTCGACGGGATAGCTCGCCACCTGCTGCTCGGTCATCGCTTGTCTCCTGTTTGCGGGCGACGTCATGCCATGGCAAAGTGGTTGCCGGGAGTTCCACTTCGATGCCAAAGTCTGCAACCACTTCGCGTCGCCGCAACGTCGTGCTGGCGCTGCCGATCCGGCTCGACCGCGCCATTCGCGGTCAGTCGCAGCAGGTGCATGCGGCCCTGCGCGCCGCCATCGTCGACGGGCTGCTCGCACCCGGCCTGCGGCTGCCGTCGTCACGCGCGCTGGCCGAACAGCTCGGCGTCCGGCGTAACGCGATCGTCGCAGCCTACGAGGCGCTGCTGTCCGACGGCCTGGTCGAACCGCGGCATGGTGCGGGCACCTATGTCGCCACGCAATTGCCTGCGCCGCAGACGGCCGCGCCGGTGGCCGAGCTGGACATCCGCATTCCCGCGCGCCATCCGTTTGCGCTCGGCGTCACGCTGGTCGATCCGTCGCTGTTGAAGCGCCTCGCTGCCGCCAGCCGACGCCGCATCGCGCAGGCGCTGCCTGATGATCTCGGTTACGGCGACCCGCGCGGCAGCCTGCATCTGCGCACCCAGGTCGCGCATTACCTCGCCGCCAATCGCGGCGTTCGCTGCGATCCCAGTTGCATCCTGATCGTCAGCGGCACGCAGCACGGTCTGCGGCTGTGCATCGATGCGCTGCTTGCGCCTGGCGACGCCGTCTGGTTCGAGGATCCCGGCTATGTCGCCTCGCGCCATACGTGGGGCACGACCGGCGCGAAGCTCGTGCCCGTGCCGGTCGACGGCGAGGGCATCGTGGTGAGCGCGGGCGAGAGCGCCGATCGAAAGGCGAGGGCGGCCTATGTCACGCCTTCGCATCAGTTTCCGACCGGCGTCGCGATGAGCATGGCGCGACGCATCGCGCTGCTCGACTGGGCGCGCAGGGCGGATGCCTACATCTTCGAGGATGACTACGACAGCGAATACCGCTTTGCCGGTCCGCCGCTGACCGCGCTGGCCGGGATCGGTGCTGAGCGCGTGATCTATCTCGGCACCTTCGGCAAGACATTGTTTGCCGGCCTGCGGCTGGGCTATCTCGTGGTGCCGCCCGCGCTGGTCGCGCGCGTCGTCGGCGCGCGCGCGGCACAGGACCGTTTCCCGCCGGTGTTCATGCAGGATGCGCTGGCGGACCTGATGGCCGATGGCGTCATCTCGGCCCACATGCGGCGCATGCGCCCGCGCTACCGCCAGGCGCGCGACGCCGTTGCCGAGGCGCTCGCCAGGCATGGCAGGGACGTCCTGCAGCTCGCCGCGCCATCGCAGGGGCTGCATCTGTTGGCGACCCTGCCGCCGGGAGCGCCGAAGGGCGCGGCGAGATTGATCCGCGACCGCGCCGGCGTCGAATGCCGGCTGCTGTCGGACGCGCGGATCGTTCAGCGCGGGCCGGATGGATTCATCCTGGGCTATTCGGGCTTCGCCACGCGAGATCTGGCAAACGCGGCCAGGGATCTCGCGCGGGCCGCGAAGGAGGTGCTGTCGGCTGCGTCGCGCGGGCGCTGACATGTCGGCCGTGAGAAGGAGGCTGTTGCCGATCCGGCACGACGGGCAAATCACTCGTGCCGACGACGTGCTGATGAGTTGCTGAGGTTGTTTGTAGCGGTTTGCAGGCGCGTCGCCCCCAATCGCTTCGCGAGCTTTTTCTCAATCCGGTCAATGAAATCCGCATGGATGATCGTGCGCCTGATTTTTCGCTTTCGTTTTTCCGGAATTCATGTTTATCTCCGCGCATCCCGCCTCACTGCAAGGGGCGTTGCGCGCGATCGTCACGACACGCGAGGCGGGGATGCGGTGGCCGCGAGAGATCGCAGCGTCCTCGGAAACGAGGGCGCGGACGAACGATCGATCGCGGACGTGAAGTCGCAGCGTCCTGATACCCCGATGCTGGTATCAAGCCGCGATGGCACTGACGTGCCGCGTGGTGATGGTGGCCAACAAGCCCGGCGCACCAGGGAGACTGCGTATAAGCGTGAAGACCATCGCGCAGGGAATGCCGGCGTGTTTCGGCTTTGCCTGTGGTACCTGCCGCCTGCATTCTTTTCCGCAGGCGGGCCATGGGTGAGGCTGTCACCCGGCATTCCCTGCGCCCTTGCATGTCTTGCGAGGGACGAACGGATCGAACAACTCGGGCATCACATGCCGCGAGATCGCGCTTTCATGTCGATGTTTGAATGTGTGAAATCGAACGTCCGATGCCGTCGCGCTGCACTACTGATACGGATTGTGCTCGGCGTTGGTCATCGTCTGCCGCACCCGGCGCAACGTGATCGGCGTGCCGTCGGAGACGAATTGCAGCTCATAGGCGCGGCCGGCGTCGTCCTTGGCGGAGCAGGTCACGCTCGTCACCTTGAGCAGCGCGAAGTTGCCGACCTGCCGGCAGTGTCCCGACGAGCTCTGCGTGGCAGGAACCGGAATGCCGTCGACCTTCGGGCGGTGCTTGGAGTTCAGCAGCATGCGGTCGATCGGCAGCTCGTAGATGTTCTGGATCGAGCGGCGGCCGTTGACCCCGGAGAAGGCGATGATGTGGCTCTCGTCGGCGGGATCGTCGAGTGCGACCGTGAAATGCGCCCGGCCCTTTTCGCTATGGAAGAACGCGACGGTCTTGCAGGGGAAATCCCGGCCGTCGACCTTCAGCGTGCGGCAGGTCCCGGACATCAGCGCGTAAAGATCGATGTCGGGCTGCTCCTCCGGCGAGGTCGCCGCCGCCACCGGCTGCTGAGCGCTGCATGGCGTGGCCAGGCTCAGACCGAGCGCAACGGCGGCGAGGCGAAGAATGGGCAGGGGCATGCGCGGGATAGGCCTGGCAGGAATCATCTCTCGCATTGAGCGATGTGTCAACTTTGCGGCAAAAAGAGGTCCGGGCCGCGAACGGTCGGGCCCCCTCGCATGTGGCGCGATGCAGCAGGGCGGGGCGCGGTGCGATCGATACCGCAAAAGCAATAGAAAGTTCCACAGCCAGCATCTATGGGAAAGACACGGCCAAGCCATGGCCCAACACAAGAACCATTTGGAGGAAACTGATGACTTTGTCGCGTCGCGGCATCCTGTCGGCCGCGCTGAGCGGTGCGGCGCTCGCCATCTCCGGCCAGGCGAGAGCGCAATCCTTCGCCTTCAAGCCCAACCAGCGCTATCCCGATCCCGCGGTCGAGATCCTCGATCCGAGCTTTGCCAAGTATCGCCTCTACAGCTCGACCGTCGAGCAGCTCGCCAGCGGGATGCGCTGGGCGGAGGGACCGGCCTACTTCCCGGACGAAGGTTATCTGCTGCTGAGCGATATTCCGAACAACCGGATCATGAAATACAGCGAGAAGGACGGCAGCTTCACCGTCTTCCGCAGTCCGGCCAACTACGCCAACGGCAACACGCGCGATCGCCAGGGGCGGCTGGTCAGCTGCGAGCATTCGGTGACCCGCCGGATCACCCGCACCGAGAAGAACGGCACCGTCACCGTGCTCGCCGACAGCTTCGAGGGCAAGCGGCTGAACGCGCCGAACGATATCGTCGTGAAGTCCGACGACACGATCTGGTTCACTGATCCCCTGTTCGGCATCAACGGCAATTGGGAAGGCTTCAAGGCCAAGTCCGAGCAGGCCACGACCAACGTGTTCCGGATCGGCACCGACGGCAAGCTGACGGCCGTCATCACCGACCTCGTCAATCCCAACGGGCTAGCCTTCTCGCCCGACGAGAAGAAGCTCTATGTCGTGGAGTGGAAGGGCACGCCGAACCGCAGCATCTGGAGCTACGACGTCAATGCCGACGGCACGGTCGGCAACAAGGTGAAGCTGATCGATGCGGCCGACCAGGGCTCACTCGACGGCTTCCGCGTCGACCGCGATGGCAATCTCTGGTGCGGCTGGGGCTCGAACGGCGCGCTGGCTTCCGAGCCGCTGGAGGTCAACGGCCGCAAGGTGTTTCCGCTCAAGGGCAGGTCGGAGGATCTCGACGGCGTCATGGTGTTCAATCCCTCGGGCAAGCCGATCGGCTTCATCCGGCTGCCGGAGCGCTGCGCCAATCTCACGTTTGGCGGTCCGAAGAACAACCGGCTCTATATGGCCGCGTCGCATTCCCTCTACGCGCTCTACGTCGAGACGGAAGGCGCGGTGTAGGAGGGCGCGATGATCAGCGCGGCGGCGAAGATCGGGAGACTACTTCGCCGCCGGCGCCACCTTCTGTTTCCACAGCGCCCAGGCACGGTCCATGATGACCATGTTGATGCCGTCGGCCTTGGCGGCCTCCTCGGCGCTGAGATAGGTCACGTCCGAGCCGAGACCGATGGCCTGGGCCTGGAGCCTCGCATTGATGTCGGTGTAGTAGGCGCGGAAGACGGCCGCCTGCACCGCGGGGCCGACGGTGACGTCGCCATGGCCGCGCATCAGCACGACGGCCTTGTCGCCGAGCGCCGCCGCGAGCGATTTGCCGATGGCATTGTTGCGCACCAGCATGTCGGTGGCGCCGAACTCCTTGCCGATGTCCCACACCGGCGCGCCTTCGCCGAGGAACGCGGCGTTGTGATAGAGCGGCCGCAACGGTGTGCGGCTGACGCTGAACGGCACCACGCCCGGCGAATGGGTGTGCACGACGGCGTTGACGTCGCGACGGGCCCTGTAGACCTCGGCATGGATGAAGCGCTCGAGAAAGACGGCGCGGTTTCTGGCGTCGACCGGCTCGCCGTTCTCGTCGAACTCCATGATGTCGTTGGCCGTCACCTGCGCCGGCGCAATCGAGCGCGCCATCAGGAAGTGCTTGGGATTGGTCGGGTGCCGCGCGCTGACATGGCCGAAGGCATCGACCACGCCGAGATCGGCGAGCACGCGGCTGCCGGTCGCGATGTCCTCGAGCAGCTCGCGCGGAACGCCGGAGATGGCGTCTTGCGCGTGGGACGTCGCAATGGAGAGGAGGGTAGCGACGGCGATCGCGGCGAAGCGGCTGAAGCTGGACATCTGGCTCTTCCTCCCGGCCTTCGTTGTCGAGGCTCGTTGCTTCACCCTACGCGTCATTGCGAGCGAAGCGAAGCAATCCAGGATGGTGGGCGGGACTCTGGATTGCTTCGCTGCGCTCGCAATGACGGGGAGAGGTTTGAGCAAGGCAATTCTCATAGCGGGGTGAGCACGTCGGCCTCAGGTCACCGGCGCCGGATTGAAGAGCGTCAGGTCGTTGTGGATGCCCCAGCGGTCGGACCAGGGCTTGGTGCGGCCGGAGGCGACGTCGAGGATCAGCTTGAACAGCTCCCAGCCGGTCTCCTCGATGGTCATCTCGCCGGTGGCGATGCGGCCGGCGTCGAAGTCGATCAGGTCCTTCCAGCGCCGCGCCAGCTCGGTGCGGGTCGCGACCTTGATGACGGGCGCGGCAGCGAGGCCGTAGGGCGTGCCGCGGCCGGTGGTGAACACCTGGAGCGTCATGCCAGAGGCGAGCTGCAGGGTGCCGCAGATGAAGTCGGAGGCCGGCGTCGCCGCGAACAGCATGCCCTTCTGCTTGGCCTTCTCGCCCGGCGCCAGCACGCCGTGGATCGGGCCCGAGCCGGACTTGACGATCGAGCCCAGCGACTTCTCGACGATGTTGGCGAGCCCGCCCTTCTTGTTGCCCGGCGTCGTATTGGCACTGCGATCGGCGCCGCCGCGGGCGAGATAGGCGTCGTACCAGTCCATCTCGCGGATCAGCGCGCGGCCGACCTCCTCGTTGATGGCGCGTCGCGTCAGCAGCTGGATGGCGTCGCGCACTTCCGTGACTTCCGAGAACATCACGGTGGCGCCGGCGCGCACCAAGAGATCGGCGGCGAAGCCGACCGCGGGATTGGCGGTCACGCCGGAGAAGGCGTCGCTACCGCCGCATTGCAGGCCGATGACAAGATCAGAGGCCGGGCAGGTCTGGCGGGTGCGCTTGTTGAGCTCGGCCAGACGGCGATCGGCCTGGGTCATGATGGCCTCGACGATGGCGCCGAAGCCGTCGAAGGCCTCGTCTTGCATGCGCACGATCGAGTCTTCAGTGCCTTCCGGCAGCAGCCGCTCCGGCGCGAGCTTCTCGCAGCCGAGGCCGACAACCAGGATCTCGCCGCCAAAATTCGGATTGAGCGCGAGGTTCTGCAAGGTGCGGATCGGCACCACGGCATCTGGCGCCGTGATCGCGACGCCGCAGCCATAGGCATGGGTGAGCGCGACGACGTCGTCGACGTTGGGGTACTTCGGCAAGAGTTCGCTCTTGATGCGCTTGATCGCGTATTCGAGCGTGCCTTTCACGCATTGCACCGAGGTCGAGATGCCCAGCACGTTGCGGGTGCCGACCGAGCCGTCGGCGTTGCGATAGCCCTCGAAGGTGTAGCCTTCGAGCGGCGGCAGCGGCGCCGGGACGGCGGTGGAGATTTCCAGCTGGTCGAGGGCGGGGGCCTCGGGCATGTCGATGCGGGCCTCGTCGACCCACTCGCCGGCGGCGATCGGCGACTTGGCGGTGCCGATGATTTCGCCATAGCGGATGATCGGCGCGCCCTCGGCGATGTCGACCAGCGCGGTCTTGTGGCCCTGCGGGACGAAGGTCTTCAATGTCAGGCCGTCGGGCAGCTTGGTGCCGGCAGGCAGGCCGAAATCATTGACCACGATCGCGACGTTGTCGCGCGCGTTGAGCTTGATGACCCGCGGCTCCTGGTTCACGACCTGCTGGTTCATGCTGGCTCCGTTCCCTCAACTCGTAGGGTGGGCAAAGCGAAGCGTGCCCACCGTTCTTCTTGCTCCGAACTCTCTTCACCTCGCCCCGCTTGCGGGGAGAGGTCGGATTGCATCGAAGATACAATCCGGGTGAGGGGGTACAGGTCTCACCGCGAGCACTTCCCGTGCGGCTGCCCCTCACCCCGGCCCTCTCCCCGTGAAGAACGGGGAGAGGGAGTGGACCGCGGATGCGGCCCGGCTGTTAGTTCACGATCGTCAGGCTCACACCGGGAAGGTGTAGGCCGTCTTCACCGTGGTGTAGAACTCGCGCGCGTAGGAGCCCTGCTCGCGGGCGCCGTAGCTCGAGCCCTTCCGGCCGCCGAACGGGACATGGTAGTCGACGCCGGCGGTCGGCAAATTGACCATCACCATGCCGGCCTCGCTGTTGCGCTTGAAGTGCGAGGCGTATTTCAGGCTGGTGGTGCAGACGCCGGCGGCGAGGCCGAACTCGGTGTCGTTGGAGATCGCCAGCGCCTCGTCGTAGTTCTTGGCGCGGATGACGCAGGCCACCGGTCCGAAGATCTCCTCACGCGCGATGCGCATGTTGTTGTTGGCCTCGGTGAACAGCGCCGGCTGCATGTAGAAGCCGGGGCTCTCGCGGTTGAGCAGCTCGCCGCCCCACGCCAGCTTGGCGCCTTCGTCCTGGCCGATCTTGAGATAGCGCTGGTCCTGCTCGAGCTGATTGCCGTCGACCACCGGGCCGATATGCGTGCCCTGCTTGACGGCGTCGTCGACAACGAGGCCCTTCAGCCGCTCGGTCAGCGCCTCGACGAACTTGTCGTGGATGCCCTCGGTGACGATCAGGCGCGACGAGGCCGTGCAGCGCTGGCCGGTCGAGAAATAGGCGCCGTTGGCGGCGGCTTCGACCGCGACCTTGACGTCGGCGTCATCGAGCACGACCAGCGGGTTCTTGCCGCCCATCTCGAGCTGGAACTTCTTCATCGGGTTCGACAGCACGCAGGCCTGCGCGATCTTGCGCCCCGTGCCGACCGAGCCGGTGAAGGAGATCGCGGCGACATCAGGATGCTCGAGCAGAGTCTGGCCGACCACCGAGCCGGAGCCGACGACGAGGTTGAACACGCCCGCCGGAATGCCGGAGCGGGCGATGATTTCGCTCAATGCATGCGCCGAGCCCGGCACCAGCTCGGCCGGCTTGAACACCACCGTGTTGCCGTAGCAGAGCGCGGGCGCGATCTTCCAGGCGGGAATGGCGATCGGGAAATTCCAGGGCGTGATCATGCCGACGACGCCGACCGCCTCGCGGGTGATCTCGACGTCGAGGCCCGGACGGACCGAGGCACCCTTCTCGCCAGTCAGGCGCAGCGCCTCGCCGGCGAAGAACGCGAAGATCTGCCCCGCACGCGCGACCTCGCCGATGCCCTCCGGCAGCGTCTTGCCTTCCTCGCGGGCGAGCAGGCGGCCGAGCTCTTCCTTGCGCGACAGGATCTCGGCGGAAATCTTGTTCAGCGCGTCATAGCGCTCCTGCGGCGTCGAGCGCGACCAGGCGGGGAAGGCGGCCTTGGCGGCGGCGATCGCCTTCTCGGTCTGCGCCTTGTCGGCCTTGGCGTATTCGCCGACGACATCGTTGGTGTTCGACGGGTTGATGTTGCGGGTGACCCCGCTGCCGTCGACCCACTCGCCGGCAATGAAATTCTTGAGGATCGCGTTCATGTCAAAACTCTCCAGGCTTGCGCGACTGTGCTGGCACAATCTAGCCGATTACGTCCGTCACCGCACGAGACAGGGACGCTTGTCGTCGAAGGTCCAGCCGGGGATCAGATACTGCATCGCGACGGCGTCGTCTCGTGCGCCGAGCCCGTGGCTCTTGTAAAGTTCATGAGCCTTTTCGATGGCGCCGCGGTCAATCTCGATGCCGAGCCCGGGTTGCTCGGGCACCGCGATCCTGCCGCCCTTGATCTGCAGCGGCTGTTTGGTCAGCGCCTGGCCGTCCTGCCAGATCCAGTGGGTATCGATCGCGGTGACCTTGCCGGGCGCGGCGGCGGCGACGTGGGTGAACATCGCCAGCGAAATGTCGAAATGGTTGTTGGAGTGCGAGCCCCAGGTCAGCCCATTGTCCTTGCAGGTCTGCGCGACACGCACCGAGCCCTGCATGGTCCAGAAATGGGGATCGGCCAGCGGAATATCGACCGCGCCGAGCCGCAGCGCATGGCTGAGCTGCCGCCAGTCGGTGGCGATCATGTTGGTCGCGGTCGGCAGGCCGGTGGCACGGCGGAATTCGGCCATGATCTCGCGGCCCGAAAAGCCGGCCTCGGCGCCACAGGGGTCCTCGGCATAAGCGAGGATGCCGTGCATGTCCTTGCAAAGCCGGATCGCCTCGTCGAGCGACCAGGCACCGTTGGGATCGAGCGTGACGCGCGCCTGCGGGAAGCGTTTGGCGATCGCGGTCACCGCCTCGATCTCGGCCTCGCCCTTGAGCACGCCGCCCTTCAGCTTGAAGTCGGCGAAGCCGTAGGCGTCGTGGGTGGCCTCGGCGAGCCGCACGATAGCTTCGGGCGTCATCGCTTCCTGATGGCGCAGCGTATACCAGCCCTCACGCTCGCCTTCGCCGGTCGCATAAGGAAGATCGGTCTTGTTGCGGTCGCCGACGAAAAAGAGATAGCCGAGCGCCTCGACGGACGCGCGCTGCTGGCCCTCGCCGAGCAGCGCTGCGACGGGCAGGCCGAGATGCTGGCCGAGCAGGTCGAGCAGCGCGGATTCGACGGCTGTCACGGCGTGGATCATCACGCGCAGGTCGAACGTCTGCTTGCCGCGGCCGCCGGCATCACGGTCGGCGAACGCGGTGCGCATCGTGGCGAGGATGGTGTTGCAGGCGCCGATGCTTTTGCCGACGATCAGGCTCTTTGCATCCTCCAAGGTCTGCCGGATCTTCTCGCCGCCCGGTACTTCGCCGACGCCGGTGTGGCCGGAATTGTCGGTGAGGATGACGAGGTTGCGGGTGAAGAACGGTCCATGCGCGCCCGACAGGTTGAGCAGCATGCTGTCACGGCCCGCGACCGGAATGACCTCCATGCCGGTGACGATCGGCGCGCCGGAGATTCCTGTGCTGGTGGCATCGTGACTCATCATGCTCCTCCTTCGTCGTCTCTCGTTCTAGCGTCCCCTCATGGTGAGGAGCCCGCCACTTGGCGGGCGTCTCGAACCACGAGGCCCCAACTGCGGCCTCATCCTTCGAGACGCTTGCTGCGCAAGCTCCTCAGGATGAGGGGAAAGGCCGTCACTGCGGCGACGGCCGTCTCATCATCACTCCGCCGCCTGCTGCGCCGTCACGGCGCCCGGCAGCGCCTTCACCAGCGCGGTCAGCTCGGCCATCTCGGCCTCGGTCAGGTCCGTCAGCGGCAGGCGGACCGGGCCGGAATCGCGGCCGATCACCTTCATGCCGGCCTTGATGATCGAGACCGCGTAGCCCTTCTTGCGGTTGCGTATCGCGATCAGCGGCAAAATGAAATCCTTCAATCCGGCATGGATCGCGGCGTGGTCGCGCTTGCGCACTGCGGCATAGAAATTGGTCGCGAATTCCGGCACGAAGTTGAACACCGCCGAGGAGTAGGTCGTCACGCCCATGTCGAGATAGGGCAGCGCGAAGGTCTCGGCGGTCGGCAGGCCGCCGATATAGGTGAGGCGGTCGCCCATCTTGCTGTAGACGCGGGTCATCAGCTCGATGTCGCCGATGCCGTCCTTGTAGCCGACCAGGTTCGGGCAGCGCTCGCACAGGCGCGCCAAGGTGTCCGGCTGCAAAATCGCGTTGTCGCGATTGTAGACGATGAGGCCGATCTTCACCGATTTGCAGACCGCCTCGACATGAGCGGCGAGGCCCTCCTGCTCGGCATGCATCAGATAGGGCGGCAGCAGCAGCAGGCCGTCGGCGCCGGCCTTCTCCGCGCCGATCGCGATCTCCCGGGCGATGGCGGTGCCGTAGCCCGTGCCGGCCAGTACGGGCACGCGGCCGCGCGTCTCGTCGACGGCGACCTTGACCACTTGCGGCACTTCGGCGGCCGTGAGCGAGAAGAACTCGCCGGTGCCGCCGGCGGCGAACAGGCCGGCAACCTCATAGCCGCACAGCCAGTCCATGTTGGAACGGTAGGTGGCCTCGTCGAAGGAGTAGTCGGCCTTGAACGGCGTCACGGGGAAGGAGAGCAGGCCGCTGCCGATCTTCGCAGCCATTTCCTGGGGTGTCATCTTGCTCATCGCGCGGGTCCTTCGAATGTTCCGGGAAACGGCGCGGCGGGCTCCACCAGCGCGCGTCCTTATCGCGGGTGTCGTAGGACCCAATTCGATGCCGGTCCAAGCCAATCACGGTATTGATTGATGCCGCTCGGGTATCAATCCTCCACCTGCTGCACCGCCAGATTCCCGGCGAGCTGGACCAGCGCCGGCAGCAGTGGGTTGTCGTGATCGCGCCGCCAGACCAGGAATAGCTCGGCCGGCGTGGGATTGCGCAGCTTAAGCGGCCGCAGCCGGACATCGGCGATCTTCAGGCTGGCGGCGGCCTCCGGCACGATGGCCAGGCCAAGTCCGGCGCGGACCATCGAGAGGATGGAATGGATCTGGCTGAGGTGCTGCACGTAGCGCGGCAGCACCTCGGCGCGCATGAATTGCGACACCAGCAGGTCGTGGAAGTAGCGTGCTTCCGTCTGCGAATACATGATGAAGGGCTGTCCGTCGAAATCGCGGATCGAGACGGTCTCTGCGGAGGCGAGCCGATGGCGGCGGGGCAGCGCGGCGCAGAGCGGCTCGGCGACGACGCGGCGGGTGGCGAATTCGGGTCGCGCGATCGGCGGCCGCAGCAGGCCGGCGTCGATCTGGCCGGAGGCCAGCGCCTCGATCTGGTCGCCCGACACCATCTCCTTCAGCGACAGGTCGGCTTCGGGCAATTCGGTGCGGCAGGCGGCGACGAGGTCGGGCAGGAAGCCGTAGGCGGCGGCCGCGGTGAAGCCGATCTTGAGCGAGCCGCTCTTGCCGCTGGCGATGCGCTGCGCCACCTGCGCCGCGCTCTCCGCCATCTTCAGGATGCGCCGCGCCTCGGGGAGAAAGCTGCGTCCCGCCGGCGTCAGCTTGACCGAGCGGCTGGTGCGCTCCAGCAGCGCCGCATCGATGATGTGCTCCAGCACCTGGATCTGCCGCGACAGCGGCGGCTGCGTCATGTTGAGCCGTACCGCGGCGCGGCCGAAATGCAGCTCCTCGGCCACGGTGACGAAGCAGCGCAATTGGTTGAGATCGAACATCGATGCTTCCGGGGTATGGATGGGGCCGTTGATATGGGTGTGGTAGCATTGATCAGGCCAGGTGAAAACGGCGGCGAAAGGCTGATCGAGCTGGCTCGTGCATCGACACACTCCGCCGTCGTCCCGGCCTAGTGCGCAATTGCGCACGCGGCGCCGGGACCCATACCCCCAGGGGGCGGTTTGAGGCAGGCTAGCAATTGGCTTTTTGCCCAACACGTCCGCTGCGGCGTATGGGTCCCGGATCGGCGCATCGCCGCGCTGGCGCGCGTCGATGCTTGTCCGGGAGGACGGCGGTGGGTGGGGTGCGTTCACGGTTCAAACAGCTACGTGACTCATCGGGACACGTCCTCTCAATCTCGCGGCACATCATGCCCGAGCTTTGCGATCGGTCCGTCCCTCGCAAGCAGTGCAGAGGGCGCAGGGAATGCCGGGTGACAGCCTCACCCATGGCCCGCCTGCGGAAAAGAATGCAGGCGGCAGGTACCACAGGCAAAGCCGAAACACGCCGGCATTCCCTGCGCGATGGTCTTCACGCTTATACGCAGTCTCCCTGGTGCGCCGGGCTTGTTGGCCACCATCACCACGCGGCACATCAGTGCCATCGCGGCTTGATACCAGCATCGGGGTATCAGGACGCTGCGACTTCACGTCCGCGAGCGATCGTTCGTCCACGCCCTCGTTGCCGACGACGCTGCGATCTCTCGCGGCCACCGCATCCCCGCCTCGCGTGTCGTGACGATCGCGCGCTACGCCCCTTCTGCTTGAGGCGGGATGTGCGGGAGATAATCATGATTTCCGAAAAATAGCAAGCACATTTTGATTCGGAGAAGACGGCTCCAGCGAAGGTGCGCTCCCCTCCCCCTTGCGGGGAGGGGTCGGGGGTGGGGGTCTCCCGGGCGCTGAACTCAGTGAGGCGCGCGAATAAATACGTCCTCAAGCACTCACTCGCGATGCTCAGCGAGACCGGTGTGCATCGCGTGAAGCGCGACTCGGGGACCCCCACCCCCGACCCCTCCCCGCAAGGGGGAGGGGAGTGCACCGTCTTTGCGGCGGGCTTTGTGGGCCTGATGCGAGGCGCAAAAAAACGGCGGCCCGAGGCCGCCGTTGGAGTTTGAGACCACGCGATGGACGTGGTGCTCAGGAGGCTCGGAGCTGGACGCGCTGGATCTTGCCGACGATCAGCAGATAGGCGCAGGCGGCGACCAGGGCGTTGAGGCCGACGAACACCAGGGCGCCGTTGAAGGAGCCGGTGGCCGACAGGATGTAGCCGATCACGATCGGGGTGGTGATGCTGGAGAGGTTGCCGAAGGTGTTGAACAGGCCGCCTGAGACGCCGCCGGCTTCCTTGGGCGAGGTGTCGGAGACGACCGCCCAGCCGAGCGCGCCGATGCCCTTGCCGAAGAAGGCGAGCGCCATCAGGCCGACCACCAGGGCCTGACCGTCGACATAGTTGCAGCCGATGATCGCCATCGACAGCAGCATCCCGCCGACGATCGGGATCTTGCGCGCCAAGGTCAGCGAGCCGGTCTTGCGCAGGATGGCATCGGAGATGAAGCCGCCGAGCACGCCGCCGATGAAGCCGCACAGCGCCGGCAATGTGGCGACGAAGCCCGCCTGCAGGATCGACAGGCCGCGCTCCTTGACCAGATAGACCGGAAACCAGGTCAGGAAGAAATAGGTCAGCGTGTTGATGCAGTACTGGCCGATATAGACGCCGAGCATCATGCGGTTCGACAGCAACTGACCGATATGCGACCAGGTCGGACCGCCGGACGCCGCCTTGCCGTCGCGCGCGCCTTCCATGTCGACCAGCGCGCCGCCCTGCTTGATGTAGTCGAGCTCGGCCTCGTTCACGCCCGGATGATCCTTCGGCCCGTACATGGTCTTGATCCAGATCAGGCCCATGATGATGCCGAGCGCGCCCATCACGGTGAAGACGTGGCGCCAGCCGAATTCATGCGCGATCCAGCCCATCAGCGGCGCGAAGATCACGGTCGCGAAATATTGCCCGGAGTTGAAGAAGGCCGAGGCCGTGCCGCGCTCGTTGCTCGGAAACCAGGCGGCGACGATGCGGGCATTGGCGGGGAAGCTCGGCGCCTCGGCCAGGCCGACCAGGAAGCGCAGCGCGAACAAAGCGGTGACGGCGGCGGCGCCGGAGAAAAAGCCGATCCACCCCTGCATCATCGTGAACAGCGACCAGATCACGATGCTGCAGGCATAGACCCAGCGCGAGCCGAAGCGGTCGAGCAGCCAGCCGCCCGGCACCTGGGCGAGCACATACGACCAGCCGAAGGCGGAGAACACATAGCCCATCGCGACTGGATCGAGATGCAGCTCCTTGGAGAGCGCGGGGCCGGCGATCGAGAGCGTGGCGCGATCGGCGTAGTTCACGGTCGTGACCAGAAACAACATGGTCACGATGAACAGCCGCACGCGCGATCGGCGCAATTCTGCCGTAGTTACGATTGCGCTCATGCGCGCTACCTCTCTTAAACGTTCCTCAAGAACTGTCCTAGAGGAGAGCAAGGGGCCGGGTCCAAACCGAAGCCTGTATCGATCGATGCAAAATTTGGATCGATGCCGGGTGCTTGATGCGAATGAACCCGGTTCCCTGCTGCCGCGTCCAAGTCCTCGTTGAGACACACGGGGCATGAGGACGATGACGATCATCCGCGGAGGTTTCGCAGCGCTGCTCGCGATGCTGGCGACAGGCGCGCATCCGGTCAATGCGGCGACAACGCCCAAGCCGGTGGCCGGCCAGCAGATCCGTTTCGAGCAGGGGTATTGGAGCGGGCTGCCGCAGGCCGGGCCTGACGGCAGGGTCCGGCAATGCGTGATGGTGTCCCGGCGCCAGCGCAAGTCGGATGCCGGCGCGGTCGATACCCGCCTGTCCGTCAATATCAGCCGCGGTGCCGGGCTGGTCATTGCCGTCAACGACGATGGCCTGCCGCGCGAGCGCGTGCTCGATGATCAGGCCGAGATCATCATCGATGGGCGCGGCTTTCCCGCGGTGGCCTTCAATGTCGGTCCGGCCTTCGCTTTCCATCCTGGCGACGCCAAGGCGGCGATCGGGGCGCTCGGGAATGCAGTGAAGGTGACCCTGCGCTCGGATGGCGCGGGCATCGACACCGGCGCCGTGGCGATCGACCTGCCGGCCGAAGCCTTGGCGTGGCTGAAATCCTGCGCGGCGACGTTCGACATCGCGCTCGACCGGGCGAGCGATCCTGATGCGCCGGACCTGCCTGTGCCGCGGCCGCGTTCCGCGAAGGTCGCGCCGGCCAAGCCGACGCCGGCCGGGCCCGCGGGCATCGAGGACAAGCAGAAGATCGAAGGCTGGGATGCGTCCGAGTTGCGCAACGGCGACGGCACCATCTTCGTCTGCATGATCCGCCGTCACTATGCGACGGGAAGCGAGGCCGATGCGCGGCGGCTCGGCATCTTCCTGATGGCGAGCCGGCTGCGCGGCTTCTCGATGATAGTGAAGGACTCCCGTCTCAGCGGCGTGTCGAACAAGCCGGTCGAGGCGAGCTTCGCCGTCGGCAAGACCGATTTCCCTGATGTGACGACGCAGATGCAGGGCGGAGACGAGATCGGCATCTTCCCGCAGGCCGGCGGCCGGCTATTGGCCGCGATGGAGACGAGCCCGCTGGTGAACCTCAAGCCGGCTGGTGGCGAGTCCTACGAATTCTCGATGAGTCCGGGTGTGCTCGCTTGGCTGCGCGCCTGCGCCAGGCGCAACGGGATCGGGCTGGAGCCGGCCCAACGATAAGGCTTTGGCAGGGCGGCGACCGCCGCTCTGCCCGCATATCCCTTCTGTTCCGCCGGCTGGAAGTCGCCTGTGCAATGAGCTGAGCGCTGTTTGTCCGTGCTTGTCTCGGCCGCTGCCGCATGCACAATCCTTCGCGCAAGCGAAAGGGAGTCATCGCGCGTGAAGGCCGTCTACACCGAGCTGCATCGCAGCCACGATCCGCAATTCTATCTGGTGCGCGGCGTCGTCAAGCGCACCACCGAGCAGCCCGAGCGGGCGGATCGCCTTTTGGCGGGACTGAAAGCCGGCAATCATGACCTCGTCGCGCCGACGCAATTCGGCCAGGCTGCACGCGCGCGGGTGCATAGTCCGGAATATCTCAACTTCCTGGAAGAGGCCTGGGATGCCTGGGCCGCGCTCGGGGACGCCGGCACCGAGATGATCCCGAACATGCATCCGGTGCGCAATGCCGCAACCTATCCGACCCACATCGTCGGCCGGCTCGGCTGGCATACGACCGACACGTCGGCGCCCATCGGTCCGGGGACATGGGCCGGCGCCTGCGCCGCCACCGATGTCGCCGCGTCGGCAGCGCAACTGCTGCTCGATGGCGAGGACGCGTCTTATGCCTTGTGCCGTCCGCCGGGGCACCACGCCTATCGCGACATCGCCTCGGGCTTCTGCTTCATGAACAATTCCGCGATCGCGGCCGCGCATCTGCGCCAGCGCCACGAGCGCGTCGCGATCCTCGATGTCGACGTCCATCACGGCAACGGCACGCAGGGCATCTTCTATGAGCGGCCGGACGTGCTGACGATCTCGATCCATGCCGATCCCACGCACTACTACCCGTTCGTCTGGGGCTATGCGCATGAGCGCGGCGCGGGCGCGGGGCTCGGCGCCAACCTCAATATTCCGCTGCCGCTGAAGAGCGGCGACGACACCTATCTGAAGGCGTTCGAAACCGCTGCCAAGACCATCCATGCCTTCGCGCCCGGCGCGCTCGTGGTCGCGCTCGGCCTCGATGCGTCCGAACATGATCCGCTCAAGGGGCTCTCGGTCACGACGCCCGGCTTCCGACGCATCGGGGCTGCCATCGCGCGGCTTGGTCTGCCGACGGTGTTCGTGCAGGAGGGTGGCTACCTCTCGGACATCCTCGGGCAGAACCTGACCGCGGTGCTCGCGGGCTTCGAAGAGGCGCGCTGACGCGAAGCTCACATCTGGCGAACGCATCATCGCCCGAGATGCTGGTCTCGATGGGCGGCGCGCAGCAGCGCCGGCCTTTGCTGCGCGCCGGTGCGGCTGCACCGGCAGCGGATCTGATGATGACAACGACAGTGGGGCTGTCCGCAACGCTACGGAGGCGATCATCCTTGCCGCCGGAGTTCCACGGGCCGTGAAAGTACAAACTTCTTTAATGTCCGAGGCGACAATGCGCCGCTTTCTGGCCACGGGGCCGCTTCAACGGAGAATGCGGACATGCATATGCCGAAGGCGGTCGAGCCGCGCTGCATCAGCGGTTGCGCCACGGCGCTTGATGGGTGACTCGTGGCGACGATCATCAAATTCCCGATGGCCGTTCGCGCCGAGCAGGCGGCCGTCGCAGCCGAGACAGCGGTCAGGATTCAACTCGTTCAGCTTCAGCGCACGGTGGACTCGTGGCGGCAGATTGTGCGGCAGCTCGATCTGCTGGCGCAGTCCGACGACATGGGCGCGCTGAGCGAGCAGTCGCGTCATATTCGGCAGTTGATCGCCGACGCCGAGCGCGCGATTGCGCATGTGCAGGCCATTAAGGACGACGAGATCATCGAGCGTCCAGCCCCGGACTAGCTCGCCAGCGCCTGCGGCGCGGGCCCGGCAAGCTGTTGCTCAGCGGCGCGCACAATTCCCATCGTACGCACGACGCTCGCCGGACTGACGCTGATGGAATCGATGCCGAGCCCGGCGAGATAGCTTGCGACTTCGGGATAGTTGGCCGGCGCCTCGCCGCAGATGCCGACATGGCGGTGGTTGCGATGCGCGCCTTCGATCGCGAGCTTCAGCATCGTCATCAGGCCAGGATCGCGCTCGTCGAAATCGAACGCGACGATGTCGGAATCGCGGTCGACGCCGAGCGTGAGCTGGGTGAGATCGTTGGAGCCGATCGAGAAGCCGTCGAAAAGCTTCGCGAACTCGTCGATCAGGATCACGTTGTTGGGGATCTCGCACATCATGTAGATCTCGAGCCCGTTCTCGCCGCGCACGAGGCCGTGCTCGCCCATTGCCGCGATCACCTTGCGCGCCTCCTCGACGCGGCGGCAGAACGGGATCATGATCTTGAGGTTGGAAAGGCCCATCGCGTCGCGCACGCGCTTCAGCGCTGCGCATTCCAGCGCGAAGCCGGCGGCGTAGGCCGGATGCGCGTAGCGCGAGGCGCCGCGGAAGCCGAGCATCGGGTTTTCTTCCTTTGGCTCGAAGTCCGCGCCGCCGATCAGGCTGGCATATTCGTTGGTCTTGAAGTCCGACAGCCTGACGATCACGGGACGCGGATAAAAGGCGGCTGCGATGGTGCCGACGCCCTCCGAGAGCCGTTCGATGAAGAAATCCGCGGGCTTCGTGTAACGCGCGGTGAGCCGCTTGATGGTCGCGCGGTCCTTCGCCGAGGTCACCTTGTCGGGCGAAGCCAGTGCCATCGGATGGATGCCGATCGACTGGTTGATGATGAACTCCATGCGGGCGAGGCCGACGCCATCGTTCGGCAGCAGGGCGGTCTTGAAGGCGAGCTCGGGATTGCCGAGATTGACCATGATGTGGGTGCGCGGCTTGTCCAGTCTGTCGATCGCGAGCCGCTCGACCGCGAAGGGCAGGGTGCCGTCATAGACGTGGCCGGCATCGCCCTCGGCGCAGCAGACGGTGACGGCGCTGCCCGTCTTCGCGCGCTTGCTGAAATCCTCCGTTCCGACCACTGCGGGCACGCCGAGCTCGCGGGCGATGATCGCGGCGTGGCAGGTGCGGCCGCCATGGTCGGTGACGATCGCAGCCGCCGTCTTCATGACCGGCTCCCAGTCGGGACTGGTCGAGGCCGCGACCAGCACCTCGCCGGGCTTGAACGCGCGCAGGTCCTTTGCCGACCGGATCAGGCGGATCTTGCCGGCCGCGATCTTCTCGCCGACGGCGCGTCCCGTCGCCAGCACCTTGCCGGCCGTCTTCAGTATATACGTCTCGATCGATTCTGGCCGGCGCTGCGAGGCCACCGTCTCGGGCCGCGCCTGGATGATGTAGAGCGCGCCGTCGCGGCCGTCCTTGGCCCATTCGATGTCCATCGGCGTCGGCTTGCCGGCCTTGTGCGAATAGTGCTGCTCGATCGTGATCGTCGCCTGCGCAAGCTCCAGAACGTCGCCATCGGCAATGCAGAACTTGGCCCTGTCGGCGGGCGGCGTGGCCTCGGTGCGGGTGGGTCCGCCCCGCGCGCCCGCTTTGGCGTAGACCATTCGCTTGGTCTTGGCGCCGAGCCGGCGCGACAGCACGCAGCGAGAGCCGGCGGCGAAGGTCGGCTTGTGGACGTAGAACTCGTCGGGGTCGACCGCGCCCTGTACGATGGTCTCGCCGAGCCCATAGACCCCGGTGATGAAGGCAACGTCGCGAAAGCCGCTTTCGGTATCGAGCGAGAACATCACGCCGCTGGCGCCGAGATCGGAGCGCACCATCTTCATCACCGCGACCGACAGCGCGACCTTGTCATGCGCGAAGCCGTTGTCGATGCGGTAGGAGATGGCGCGATCGGTATAGAGCGAGGCGAAGCAGCGGCGGCAGGTCTCGAACAGATCCTTCGCCCCGCGAATGTTGAGGAAGCTTTCGTGCTGGCCGGCGAAGCTCGCATTTGGCAGGTCCTCGGCCGTGGCCGAGCTGCGCACCGCGACCGCGACGCCTCGGCCATATTCTTGCTCGAGCTGCTTGTAGGCCTGGGCCACGTCGCGGCGCAGATCGTCGCGATCGGTGGCTTCGAACACGATGGCGCGGGCCTTGGCCGCGCGTTTTGCGAGGTCGGCGATGCGGCGCTTGTCGAGGCCGGCGAGCAGCCGGCGCAATTCGTCATCGGCGCCATCGGCGCGCAGCGCGTCGCGATAGCTCGCCGCCGTCAGCGCGAAGCCGTTGGGGACGCGTACGCCCTGCGACGTCAGCGCCGAATACAGCTCGCCGAGCGAGGCGGTCTTGCCGCCGACGTCGGGGACATCCTCGATGCGGAGATCCTTGAACCAGCGGATGGTGCCGGGTGCCGTCATCGCTCGTCTCCCGCATTGCAGCGCAGACAGTGAGTTTGTCGCGTTGCGCGGCCCACGCCTTGCGGAAGATCAAGCGCGACGGCCCGGAGCTACGTAGATCAGTCCATGCTAGAGTTCCCGCCCTGAATCGGAGGACGTCCAACCCGCGATGATGCCAGACGACGAGA
Organism: Bradyrhizobium sp. HKCCYLR20261; assembly: GCF_051168435.1. Classification (NCBI taxonomy): domain Bacteria; kingdom Pseudomonadati; phylum Pseudomonadota; class Alphaproteobacteria; order Hyphomicrobiales; family Nitrobacteraceae; genus Bradyrhizobium; species Bradyrhizobium sp. HKCCYLR20261. The sequence continues at coordinate 231,572 of NZ_JBNPUZ010000001.1, read as the reverse complement.
ACGAGGACGGCAATCGCGAATGGTCGCGGTTCTGGCTGACGGCACGGCATTTCTGGCTCGGGTTACGCGCCTGGCGGGTCTGGCTGCTCTGCGCCGCCCTCGTCGGTCTCGTCGTGCTTCAGCTCTATGTGCAGTTCCGCTTCAATTACTGGAACAGGGATTTCTTCGACGCGCTGGAAGGTCGCGACCCGGCGCGGCTGCGGCAGCAGGCCGTCCTGCTGGTCCCGCTCTGTCTGTCGAGCGTCGTGCTGGCGATCGTCTCGGTGTGGGGCCGCATGACGATGCAGCGCAACTGGCGGCAATGGCTGAGTGCCGAAGTGATCGACTACTGGGTCGAGAACGATCGCTATGCGCGGCTCGCGACGGTGCAGGGCGACCAGAAGATCCCCGAATATCGCATCGCCGAGGATATCCGCATCGCCACCGATGCGCCGATCGATTTCGTGGTGAGCGTGATCTCGGCGCTGCTGACGGCGGTCGTATTCGTCCAGGTGCTGTGGCAGGTCGGCGGCTCCATCAGCTTTGCGGTGGCCGGGCTTGAGCTGTGGCTTCCCGGCTATCTGGTGGTCAGCGTCGTCGTCTATTCGGGGCTGGTCACGGGAGCGATGCTGTGGGTCGGCGCGCCGCTCACCCGCGTCATCCAGACCAAGAACCAGGTCGAGTCGGAATTGATCACGGCGGCGCATCATCTGCGCGACATCGGCGAAGGCATCACGCCCAAGCAGGAGGAGCGCGGCGTCGTCGCGAGCATCTGGCTGGCGCTCGACCGGACGATTCAGCAATGGAAGCGGCTGTGCTGGCAATTGATGCGCAACACCCTGGTGTCGCATCTGAACACGCTGCTCGCGCCGATCATCGGCCTCGTGCTATGCGCGCCGAAGTTTCTCGGCGATCAAATGACCCTCGGCGAGCTCACCCAGGCGGCGGCGGCGTTCACGCTGGTGCAGGGCTCGTTCAACTGGATGGTGGACAATTTCAGCCGTGTCGCCGAGTGGATGTCGTCGCTCGAGCGCGTCGGCGGCCTGCTGCTGTCGCTCGACCGGCTCAACGGCGCCGGCGAGGCGGAGGTTACGCCGCCTCCAGCCGCACGTCAGCCAGCAGACGGGTGATATCGGCGGGATCGCACAGCGCTGTGCCGGTGCGGAGCAGGGCGGCGGCGCCGGCCGCGACCGCGAAGCGGAAGGCATTCTCGAGCGGCGCGCTTGCGGCAAGCTTCGCCACCAGGGCGCCGAGAAAACTGTCGCCGGCGCCGACGGCGTTGACCGGCACCATCGTCAGCGGCTGTGCGCGCATCACGCGCTCCGGCGTCACCAGCAGCGCGCCGAGATGGCCCATCGTGAGCGCGACCATTCCGACCCTGCCATTCGCGACGAGCGTGCGTGCCGCCGTCTCCCAGGCGGCCGCATCCGGCAGCTCGCCGCCGGCGAGGTCGCGCATCTCGTGCAGCGACGGCTTGATCAGGTCGACGCCGCCGGCCACCGCCGCCGCCAGCGCGGGGCCCGAGGTGTCGAGAATGAACTGTGCGCCGCGAGCCCGCGCGATGGCCGCGATGCGGGCGTAGTAGTCGCTCGGCACGCCGCGCGGCAGGCTGCCGCTGCCGATCACGAAGCGCGGGAACGGTTCGAGCCCGCTGAGCAACGCGAGGCCGGCTTGCCATTCGGGTTCCGTGAGCGTCGGTCCGGGCAGGATGAAGCGATAGGGTTGACCGCTCGCGCGCTCCAGGACGAAGAAATCCTCGCGCGTGTCTTCACGCGTCGCCCAGGTGCGACTGGCAACGCCTTCCTTCTCCACGAGTTGCTTCAAAAGCAGTCCGGTCGGGCCGCCGATCGGATAGAGTGCGGTGACATCGCCGCCGAGCCGGGTGATCACGCGCGCGACGTTGATGCCGCCGCCGCCGGGATCGCGCTGCTGCGTGGTGCCGCGCAGCTTCGCCACCGGCACGATGGTCTCGACCGTCGTCGAGACATCGACCGCCGGGTTCGGCGTGATCGTGACGATGTCGCTCATGGATCAGGTCGCGGGTGACCCGCCGTTGGAAGTGATGCTGGACTCGTAGAAGGATTTGAGGCCGAGAAAGCTGATATCCGGCTTGGTGACGAGATGCACCGGGATGGGCCGCAGATAGCTGTCGTAGCGCCCCTTGCTCTCGAACTGCCGGCGGAAGTCGGACTTGGCGAAGGTGTCAGGAAAGCGCGGCGGAATGCCGCCGGCGATGTAGACGCCGCCGCGGGCGCAGAAGGTCAGCGCCAGATTGCCGGCGACGGCTCCTAGCCAGGCGCAGAACATGTCGAGCGTGGCGCGGCTGGTGGCGCAACTGCCGTCGAGCGCGGCGTGGGTGATCGCGGCGGCGTCGCGCTTCGGCACGTTGACGCCGTCGACCGCCGCGATCGCCTGGTAGACGTTCTCGAGGCCCATGCCCGACAGCGCCCGCTCGATCGAGACGTGGCCGAAGCGCTCGCGCATCTTCGCGAGCACCGCGGCCTCGCGCGCGCTCGTCGCCGGCAAGGTGGCGTGGCCTGCTTCGGTGACGGCGACGGCCGGGCGGCCATCGCCCGGGAGATAGCAGGCCGCGCCGAAGCCGGTGCCCGGACCGATCACCAGCATCGGCGCGCCCTCGGCCGCCGCGCTGCCGCCGAGCGGATAGAGATCGTCGGAATGTAGCGCGGGTAGCGACCAGCCGACCGCTTCGAAATCGTTCAGCAGCTTCGCCGAGCGCAGATTGAACCGCGTCGCCAGTTCGGCGCCGTCGATCACCCAGGTTGAATTGGTCAGCATGCCGCGGTTGCGCTCGATCGGACCGGCGATGTCGAGCACGGCCGCGGTGGGCGGGCCGCCTGCGGCGTGCCGCGACAGGAAGTCGGTGATCGCATCCGCGATGGTTGGAAAGTCGGCGACCTTCAAATGCGCGACCTCGCCGATCACCCCGCCGTCGAGCAGCGCGAACCGCGCATTGGTGCCGCCGATGTCGCCCAGAAGAACGCGCTCGCTCATCCCTCAATCTTCCGCCGGTTGTGCGGCCCCGGCGGGGCCGTTCGACCTCCGCCATGCCGCAATCTTCTCCGCATACCACCGCGCCGATGCCTTGGGAATGCGGCGCTGGGTGGCGTGATCGACATAGACAATGCCGAAACGCTGCGAATAGCCCGCCCCCCATTCAAAATTATCCAGCAGCGACCAGACGAAATAGCCGCGCACGTCGGCGCCGTCGGCGATCGCCTGTTCCATGGCGGCGGTGTAGGCGGCGAGATAGGCGGTCCGGTCGTCATCCTGGATCCGGTCGCCGGGACCAAGCACGTCATTGGCCGCCGTGCCGTTCTCCAGCACATAGATCGGCAACTGGAACCGCTGGTGAATATCCAGCAGCGTGTCGCGGAAAGCGTCCGGCACCACCGGCCAGCCGATCGCGCTGCGCGGCACCGCGGCGGGCGCCGGGCCGAAGGCGGCGCCGATCAAATTGGTGCCTGCCTTGACGTAATGCGGCGAGTAATGATTGAGCCCGAACCAGTCGAGGGGGCGGGCGATCTGGGCCATGTCGCCTGGCAAGACATAGGGCGCGACGGCGTCCGTCAGATCCGGCGGATAGCAGGCAAAGGACTGCGGGAACGGAAAGGCATCGTTCCAATAGGCCGCGAGACGCAACGCCGCCGCGGCGTCCGCAGGCGCATCGGTCGCGGGGTAGCAGGGCTGGCGATTGTGGATGGCGCCGATCGACGCGCCCGCGACGTCCCGGCGCAGCACGTCGACGGCGCGGCCATGGCTGAGATTGACGTGATGAATGGCCTTGTGCAGCGCCGCCGCATCGGCGATCCCCGGCGCATGCCAGCCGAGGCCGTAGCCGAACAGCGTGAACACGCAAGGCTCGTTGAAGGTCGCGAAGCGCTTGACGCGGTCGCCGAAACGCCGGGCCACCAGCGCGGCATAGTCGGCGAACCAGCCGGCGATGTCGCGGTTCGGCCAGCCGCCAAGCGCCTCCAGCGCCTGCGGAAGGTCCCAATGGTAGAGGCAGAGCCACGGCTCTATCTCCGCGGCCAGCAGCGCATCGATCAGGCGGTCGTAGAACGCGAGTCCGGCTTCGTTGGCCGCGCCGCGGCCCTGCGGCAGCACGCGCGGCCAGGCGATGGAGAAGCGGTAGGCGTTGAGGCCAAGCTCGCGCATCAGCGCGACGTCCTCGGCATAGCGGTGGTAATGGTCGCAGGCGACTTCGGCATTGTCGTTGTGGCTGGCCCGGCCGGGGGCGCGCAGATAGACGTCCCAGATGCTGTCGGCGCGGCCGTCGAGATGGGCAGCGCCTTCGATCTGGAAGGCCGAGGTCGAGGCGCCCCAGACGAAGTTCGGACGGATGGTCATGATAAGAAGAGGCCTTGCGCTGCTGTAGTCAGGCTGATGTTGCCGATCTCCGCCATCGGGCCGTTGACCGGGATCAAGCGGCCCGCGCGCGTCAGCGGCGGTGTCCCGCGCCGGCGAGGGGGGATCATGCAGGCAATGGGCTTGCATCCCCGGCCAAAGCTGTAGAACGTGCGGCCGCCGAGAAATGGAGTTCCGGCTCGAATGGGCGTGTTTCTGTTGCGGCGATGCCTGACCCTGCTTGCGACCCTGGTCGGGGCGTCGCTGATCATTTTCCTGGTGCTCGATGCCCTGCCGGGCAATGCGGCGCAGATGCTGATGGGCGCCGACGCATCGCCCGATGCGGTCAGGGCGCTGACGGTCAAGCTCGGGCTCGATCAGCCGCTGGCGCTGCGCTATTTGCAATGGCTCGGCGGGCTCGCCACCGGACAGCTCGGCAACAGCTATGCCTATGGCACGCCGGTGGCCGAACTGATCCGCGAGCGGCTGGCGATGACGATTCCGCTGGCAATCATGGCCATGGCGCTGACCACGGTGCTGGCGCTCGCGGCCGGCATCTACACCGCCGCGAACCACAACCGCATCGGCGATGTCGGCGTGATGTCACTGACCCAGATCGGCATCGCGCTGCCGAATTTCTGGTTCGCGATCCTGCTGATTCTGTTGTTCGCGGTGAAGCTGCAATGGCTGTCGGCCGGTGGCTTCCCCGGCTGGGAGGACGGCATCTGGCCCGGCCTGCGCTCGCTGCTGCTGCCAGCGGTGGCGCTCGCAGTGGTCCAGGCCGCGATCCTGGCGCGGGTGACGCGCTCGGCCGTGCTCGACGTGCTGCGCGAGGATTTCGTCCGCACCGCGCGCGCCAAGGGCCTGACCAGGCGCGAGGTGCTCTGGCAGCACGTGCTGCGCAATGCGATGATCCCGGTGCTCACCGTGATGGGCCTGCAATTCGCCAATCTGCTGGCCGGCACCATCGTGATCGAGAACGTGTTCTACCTCCCGGGCCTCGGCCGCCTCATCTTCCAGTCGATCGCCAATCGCGATCTCATCGTCGTCCGCAATTGCGTGATGCTGCTGGCGGCCATGGTCATCATTGTCAATTTCGTGGTCGACGTGCTGTATGCCGTCATCGATCCGCGCATCAAGGTGCACGAGCTGTGAGTGCATCCGTGATCGTTCAGGCCGGCGCAGCACCCGCGCAGAATGCATTCTGGCGCCGCGCGCTGCGCCAGCGCAGCTTCGTCGTCGGCGCGCTGCTCTGCCTGCTCGTGCTCGGCTCAGCCTTGCTGTCGCTGGTGTGGACGCCGTGGTCGGCCTATGAGATCGACGTCGCGTCCAAGCTGCGGCCGCCGTCCTCCGCGCATTGGCTCGGCACCGACGTGTTCGGCCGCGACATCGTCTCGCTGTTGCTGGTCGGCGCGCGCGCGACCATTCTCGTCGGCATCATCGCTGTCGGCATCGGACTCACCTGCGGCGTTGCCCTCGGTCTCGTCGCCGCCGCGCAGCGCGGCTGGACCGAGGAGCTGGTGATGCGTTTCAGCGACTTCACCTTCGCCTTTCCCGCCGTGCTCTCGGCGATCATGCTGGCGGCCGTGATCGGGCCGGGCATGGTGACCTCGATCACCGCGATCGGCATCTTCCAGATCCCCGTTTTCGTCCGCGTCACCCGCGGCTCGGCCGGCGCGATCTGGGCGCGCGAGTTCATCCTGGCGGCGCGTGCCGCCGGCAAGGGCCGCTTTAGGATCACCATCGAGCACGTGCTGCCAAACATCCTGTCGATCCTGATCGTGCAGGCGACCATCCAGTTCGCGCTGGCGATCCTGGCGGAGGCCGCCTTGTCCTATCTCGGCCTCGGCACGCAGCCGCCGCAGCCGTCCTGGGGGCGCATGCTGAACGATGCGCAGACCCTGCTGTTCCAGTCGCCGAGCTTGGCCGTGTATCCGGGCGCTGCCATCGCGCTCGCGGTGCTCGGCCTCAACCTGCTCGGCGATGGTCTGCGCGACCTGCTCGATCCGCGCCTGGCGAGGCAGCGATGAACGCGAGCGATCAGATCCTGCTCGATGTCAAAAGCCTCGGCATCCGGCTCAACACCAGCCGCGGTCCGGCACAGGCGGTGCGCGAGGTCTCCTTCGCGCTCCGCCGCGGCGAGACGCTCGGCATCGTCGGCGAGTCCGGTTGCGGCAAGTCGATCACCGCGCTGGCGCTGCTCGGGCTGCTGCCCGACAGCGCGGTCGTCAGCGGCAGCATCAGGCTCGACGGCCGCGAGCTGGCCGGCTTGCCCGATGCGGATTACTGCAAGCTGCGCGGCAACCGCATCAGCATGATCTTCCAGGAGCCGATGACCGCGCTCAATCCGATGCACACGATCGGCCATCAGGTCGCCGAGCCGCTGCTGCGCCACACCGGCTGTTCGGCGGCCGACGCGAAGCGTCAGGCGATCGCGCTGCTCGACCGCGTCGGCCTCCCGGATGCTATCAGGCGCTACGACGCCTATCCGCATCAGTTCTCCGGCGGCCAGCGGCAGCGCATCACCATCGCGATGGCGCTCGCCTGCAAGCCCGACGTGCTGATCGCCGACGAGCCGACCACCGCGCTCGACGTCACCATCCAGCGCCAGATCCTCGATCTGATCGCCGACCTCGTCGCGGAGCAGGGCATGGCGATGATCCTGATCTCGCACGATCTCGGCGTCATCGCCGAGAACGTGCAGCGCATGATCGTGATGTATGGCGGCACGGTCGTCGAGAGCGGCACCACGGACGCGGTGTTCTCGCGCATGGGGCATCCCTACACGCAGGGCCTGTTCCGGGCGCGGCCGCGGCTCGGTGCGCGCAAGGGCACGCGTCTGTCGACCATCGCCGGCACCGTGCCGGAGCTGGCCGATCTTCCCACGGGATGCCCGTTCGCCAACCGATGCGCGCTGGTGATCGACGCCTGTCGCTCCGCGCTGCCGCCGCTGATCGAGATCGGCGCCGGACACGGCGTCCGCTGCATCCGAACCGACGCGTCGCTCGCGCGCGATCCCGTGGGGGTGGTGGCGTGAGCGCGGCCGTGAAGAATGTCTCCGAGGCGCCGCTACTGGAGATCAGGGATCTCGTGCAGCGCTACACGCTGCCGCGCGAGAGCCTGCTGCGTCCGCCGGGCCACGTTCTGGCGCTCAATGGCGTCTCGCTTCAACTGATGCCGGGCAAGAGCCTCGGCATCGTCGGCGAGTCCGGCTCCGGCAAGTCGACCTTGGCGCGGCTCATCATGGCGCTGGAGGTGCCGTCGTCGGGATCGGTGCTGATGTCCGGGCGCGATCTCGACCGTCTCCCGGCTGACGAGCTGCGCCGCGCGCGGCGCGATTTCCAGATGGTATTCCAGGACCCGTATGGCTCGCTCGATCCGCGCCAGACCATCGCGCGCATCGTCGCCGAGCCGCTGACCGCTTTGGAGAGCCCGGATCGCGACACCTTGCGCACCCGCGTGGCGAGCGTGTTGCGGCAGGTCGGCCTGCGCGACGCCGACATGGACAAATATCCGCATGAATTCTCCGGCGGCCAGCGCCAGCGCATCGCGATCGCGCGCGCGCTGATCACCCAGCCGAAGCTGATCGTCGCCGACGAGCCGGTCTCGGCACTGGACGTGTCCGTGCAGGCGCAGGTGCTCAACCTGATGCAGGACCTGCAGGAGCAGTTCGGCCTCAGCTATGTCCTGATCAGCCATGACCTCGCGGTCGTCGACTATCTCTGCGACGAGGTCGCGGTGATGTATCTCGGCCGCATCGTCGAGCAGGGGCGGCCGGAGGATCTGTTCGGGCAGTGTGCTCACCCGTATACGCGGGCGCTGCTGGACGCCGTGCCGCGGGCGCAGGCCGGGGCGGTCAGGCGCAGGCGCGCGGACGTTGCGATCGCCTCGCAGTCCCTGGGCACGGCCGGCTGCGCCTACGCGCCGCGCTGTCCGCTCGCCGATGCGCATTGCCGCGAGACCGCGCCCGCGCTGCGGGCATTGACGGCGCAACATTCGGCTGCCTGCCACCATGCGGAAAGCGTGATGGCGCTGCCGGCGGCGACGACTGCAGAACATCCGCCTCTTGTCTCCAAGCCGCTTTGACGCATAATTCGGTTCCGTCCGGGAGAAACGAACACATGTTGAAGAAACTATCCATCATCGCTTTGACCGCGCTCGTCGCGGCCGCTGCTGTGCCCGCCTCGGCACAGAGCAAGAAGGACAGCGTCGTCGTCGGCATGACCTTGGAGCCGCCGGGTCTCGACCCGACCAGCGCGGCCGCGGCTGCGATTGCCGAGGTCACGCTCTACAACGTCTATGAGACGCTGACCAAGATCAACGAGGACGGCTCGGTATCGCCGCTTCTGGCCACGAGCTGGCAGGCCTCGTCCGACCTGAAGAGCTACACCTTCAAGCTCGCCAAGGGCGTCAAATTCCAGAATGGCGAGGCGTTCGATTCCGCCGCGGTGAAGTTCTCGTTCGACCGCGCCGGCGCTGCCAACAGCACCAACAAGGACAAGGCACTGTTCCAGGCGATGGAGGCGGTCAACGCGCCGGACGCCGAGACCATCGAGGTCAAGCTGAAATATTCCGAGCCGAACCTGCCGTTCCTGCTGGGGCAGGCGACCGCCTCGATCGTCGAGCCGAAGAGCGCGCCGACCAATGCGACGCAGCCGGTCGGCACCGGGCCGTATACGCTCGGCGCCTGGGCCAAGGGCTCATCGCTGACCTTGAACAAATGGCCCGAGTATCGCAACGCCGCCGCCGTCAAGCTGTCCAAGGTGACGATCCGCTTCATCTCCGATCCGGCGGCGCAAGTTGCCGCCTTGCTGTCGGGCGATGTCGACGCCTTCCCGCGCGGCACCTCGGCGCGCACCATCGCGCAGTTCAAGGCCGACCCGCGCTTCACGGTGCTGATCGGCGGCTCCAAGGCGAAGACCATCCTCACCATCAACAACAAGAAGAAGCCGCTCGACGACGTCCGCGTCCGCCGCGCCATTCTGGCCGCGATCGACCGCAAGGCGCTGATCGAGGGTGCCGTCGACGGGCTGGGCACCCCGATCGGCAGCTTCTATGTGCCGGGCGCGCTCGGCTATGTCGATACGACGGACATCAATCCGTACGATCCGGAGAAGGCGAAGAAGCTGCTGGTGGAAGCCGGCGTCACCACGCCGCTGCAATTGTCGCTGCGGCTGCCGCCGCCGGCCTATGCCCGGCAGGGCGGCGAGGTGATCGCGGCGCAGCTGGCCAAGGTCGGCATTACCGCCAAGATCGAAAACCTCGAATGGGCGGCGTGGCTGTCGCAGGTGTTCAACGGCCCGCACGATTTCGACCTGACGATCGTCTCGCATGTCGAGCCGTTCGACCTCGTGAAGTTCACCGAGCCGAACTATTACTTTGGCTATCAGTCCGAGGCGTTCAACAAGCTCTATCAGCAGATCGTCGACACGCCCGCCGAGGCCGACCGCGCCAAGCTGCTCGGCGACGCCCAGCGCCTGCTGGCCACCGACGCCGCCGCCGGCTTCCTGTTCCAGCCGCAATGGATCACGGTGATCAACAAGAAGCTGAAGGGCGTCTGGAAGGACGTGCCGCAGTTCGAGAACGATTTCTCGAGCTGGAGCTGGGAGTGAGCGCTCTTTGAGAGACGCCGCATCAGCAATGCCAAATACAGTGCCCTCTCCCCTTGTGGGAGAGGGCAGCACCAGCCTCTCAGCTTGCTCGGTTGGTTGAGGGGTTTCTCTCCGCGAACTTTACTCGTGGAAAGAAACCCCTCACCCAACCGAGTATGCCGCCCTGTCCTACATGCCCTCTCCCACAAGGGGCGAGGGCGCAACAACTAACACCGGCGTTTCAGCGCCTTTCGAGCGAAGGCATGCATCGACTCTATGCATGCCCTCTGAATCATGAGTTCAATTCGGCCACTCGATCGGCGTGAAGCGCAATTGCCGGCGCCGCATCTCGGCCTGGAGCTCCTGGGCATATTGCTTGGCCCGCTCGCCGATCAGCCGGTACGGTCCCCCGATCCGGCTGTCGGCAGCCACCTGCTTGCGGACACTCTCGTAGTAGGCCATCAAACTTTCATCGGTCGAATTGACAAATCGCATCCACGCGCCCTCGCAACAAATCCCCCTCGCTGCCAAGTTTGCACGGCTTTTCCGCCGCGGCAGCGACATAAGTTAACGCCGTAGCGGCGCAGAAGGTTCCGTCGACGTTCCTCTGTCTCCGCAGGTTGACGCCTAGTGTGGCAGGAACCGTTCCGTCGCTCGGCATTTGGTTCCCCGATCCGAGGCGAGGACAGCGATGCGCACCGAAGTTCTGGTCATTGGCGGTGGGCCGGCTGGCCTGATGGCCGCGATCTACCTGGCGCGGTTCCGGCGGCAGGTGGTGATCATCGACAGTGGCGCGTCACGCGCGGCGCTGATTCCGCGAAGTCACAACCTGCCGGGGTTTCCGAATGGCCTTTCCGGCCGCGAGCTGCTGGCGCGGATGCGGCTGCAGGTCGAGGAACTCGACGTGCCCATCATCAGCGGCACGGTGGCGGTGCTCGAACGCCGGAACGGCGACGTCATCGCCGGGCACGAGGGCGGGACGATTGTGGCGCAACGGGCTGTGCTGGCCACGGGGATCGTCGACAAACAGGCGCCGCTCACCGACTGGACGGCGGCGGTGCGCGAAGGCGCGCTGCGCTATTGCCCCGTCTGTGACGCCTTCGAGGCTGCCGGACGCAAGATCGCGATCATGGGACCCCTCGGACATGCCGCGGGCAAGGCGTTGTTCATGCGCGTCTACAGCTCCGACGTCACCTTGATCCCGATCGGCCACGAGCAGAACGATGCAAGGCAGCGAGAGCTGGCCACGGCCGGAATTCGGGTGACGCCGCCGCTCAAGGCGATACAACGCGCGGGGGGCGCACTGGCCGTCTCGTTCGTGGATGGCAGCGATGAGCGCTTCGACATCGTCTATCCCGCGATGGGGGCGGAGGTCCGTTCCGAGCTCGCGATCAGGCTCGGCGCGCGCCATACGGAGGAGGGATTTCTCGAGGTCGATGCCAAGCAGCGCTGCGGAGTCGACGGTCTCTATGGCATCGGCGACGTCGTGACGGACTTGCATCAGATCGCCGTGGCTTTCGGCCATGCTGCGGTCGCGGCATGCCATGCGCACCATTCGCTGCCGATGCGCTTTGCTGAACCATGGGAGGCGAAACCGCAGGGAAATTGATCGCAACCTGAAATCGCGATATCCTATGTAAGTGCCGCTGGCGTTGACGTGTCGGACCATGGCCCATGGACAGGAAATCGGCATGTTTGGCGGCTGCGTCCAGCTGCCGTGAAGAGGCCGAGCGTGATCCCGCCCGGCGTGACCTCTGGCTGCAGCAGGCGTCGAAATGGATGGCGCTCGCGGGCGAGCAAGCGGGGCACGCCTTGATCGTCTGCGATCACGCCGAGGCGGCCAGTCGGGATACCCGCTACTGATCCAGCGCCGCGGATCGATCTATTGCAGCGTCGGATCCAGTCTGTCACGCAGCCAGTCGCCGATCACGGAGACCGCGAGCGTCGTGACCACGATCGTGAGCGCAGGCGCGAGCATGATCCACGGGGCTCGCGTAAGATATTCGCGGCCATAGCCGACCATGTTGCCGAGGCTGGTCATCGGCGGCTGCACACCGAGGCCGAGGAACGACAGTCCCGACTCCAGCAGGATGACCTCCGGAAACACCAGCGTCATCGACACGATCAGGGTCGAGGCGATGTTCGGCAGGATGTGCCTCAGATACACGCGGCGCGGCGTCGCGCCGAGCTGGCGCACGGCGGCGGCATAGCCCTGCGCATTGGCCGAGATCGCGAGCCCGCGCGCGATGCGTGCGTAGCGCTCCCAGCCGAACAGGCCCATCAGGCCGATCAACAGCGGCAGAGAATTGCCGAAGAAGGCGAGCACCGCGAGCGCGAGGATCAGGAACGGCATGCTCGCCTGGAAGTCGGCGAGCATCAGGACGAATTGCTCGACGAGGCCGCGGAAATGCGCGGCGAGGAAGCCGAGCGTGGTGCCGGCGATCGCGGAGATCGCGGTGGCGCCGAACGCGATCAAGAGCGAAATCCGGATCGAGACGATCAGGCGGGACAGCACGTCGCGGCCGAGTTCGTCGGTGCCGAGAAGATGAGCCGGGTTGCCTGGCAGCGAGAGACGGTTGCGCAGGTCGAATTTGGTGAAGCCGTAAGGCGCGATCTGGTCGGCGAAGATCGCGATGATCAGCATCGCCGCGATCCAGCCGATCGCAATGGTGACGGAGACCGGGATGTTCGGCCAGCGCAGCCGCCTTGCGGCCGGCGCCTTCATCGCGACGTCGGTCATGCCTCCGCTCCCTTGCTGCGCAGCCGCGGATCGAGCAGGCCGTAGAGAAAATCGACGATCAGGTTCGACGTCACCATCGTCATCGCGACCAGCAGCAGGATGCATTGCACGACGGCGAGGTCGCGATTGGCCACCGCGACGACCAGCAGCCGGCCGACACCGGGCCACGAGAAGACGCTCTCGACCACGACGGCGCCGGCGATCAGGCTGCCGACCATGAAGCCGAGGATCGTGACGGTGGGGATCGCGGCGTTCGGCAGCGCGTGATCGGTGATGACGCGGCGCCAGGGCACGCCCTTGGCAGATGCCGTGCGAATGTAGGGCTGGCCGAGGATTTCCAGCATCGCGCTGCGCGTGAAGCGCGCCAGCACGGCGGCGCCGCCGAAGCCGAGCGTCACGATCGGCAGGATGGCGTGGCGCCATGAATCCTGTCCGCCCGAGGGCAGCCAGCCGAGCTGCACGGCGAAAATCAGCACCAGCAGCAGCGCCAGCACGAAGCTCGGAACCGTGAAGCCGGCCACCGCCGTGATCATCACGGCGCGGTCGATGGCGGAGCCGCGGTGGAGCGCGGCATAGATGCCGGCGGGAATGCCGAGCAGCACCTTGACCAGGAAGGCGGGGATGGTGAGCGCGAGCGTGGCCGGGATGCGCTCCAGCACGAGCTGGATCGCCGGGCGCCCGTCGCGCATCGAGCGGCCGAGCTCGCCCTGGCCGATCGCCTTGAAGTAGTCGAGATACTGCACCCAGATCGGATGATCGAGGCCCCACGCCTTGCGGAACGCTGCGATCACCTCGGGCGGCGCCTCCGGCCCCATGATCATCAAGGCGGGATCGCCCGACAGCCGCAACACGATGAAGGCGAAGGTGACGACGAGGGCGATGGTCAGCAGCGCGCGCGCGACGCGGATCGCGAAAAAGCGGAGCATCACGCAGCGTCCTGGTTCTGTGACGGCGCGCCGGTCACGAGATGGCATGCCACCTGGCGCTGCGCATCGAGCGCGGTGAGCGCGGGCACCTCGACCTTGCAGCGGGCCGTCGCATGACCGCAGCGCGGATGGAAGGCGCAGCCGGCGGGACGCGCGGCCGGATTGGGCGGATCGCCGGTCAGCACGATGCGGTTGGTGCTGCGGCGGCCCGGCGCGGGCGAGGCGGAGACCAGCGCCTGCGTGTAGGGATGCTGCGGCCGCGCGAACAGATCATCGGCGTCGCCATATTCGACGATGCGGCCGAGATACATCACCGCGACCTTGCGGCTGATCTGCCTGACGACACGCAAATCGTGGCTGATGAACAGCATCGTCAGGCCAAGACGCGCCTGGAGATCGATCAGCAGGTTGACGACCTGCGCCTGGATCGAGACGTCGAGCGCGCTGACCGGCTCGTCGCAGACCAGGAAATCGGGCTTCGTCGCGAGCGCGCGTGCCAGCACGATGCGTTGGCGCTGGCCGCCGGACAGCGCGCCGGGATAGCGGGCGCCATGGCTGTCGTTGAGGTCGACCGCGCGCAGCAGCTCGTGAACGCGCGCCTCGCGCTCGGCCTGGGTGCCGATGTCGTGGATGTCGAGCGGCTCGCGGATCTGCGCGGCGACGGGAAGCCGGCGATCGAGCGCGCCGAGCGGATCCTGGAAGATCATCTGCATGCGCGCGCGCTGGGCGCGCCATGCCGCCGTGCCCTGTGCCGCGATCGGCGCACCGTCGAAGCGCACGGTGCCAGCGTCCGGCGGCTCGAGCCCGAGCACCATGCGCCCCGTGGTCGATTTGCCGGAGCCGGATTCCCCGACGATGCCGAGCGTCTCGCCCCTGGCGATCGAAAAGCTCAAACCATCGACGGCATGAACGGCGGCGGCACGGCCGAACAGTCCGGACCGCATGCGATAGGTGCGCGAGATCCTGTCGACCTCGACGAGTGGCGTCGTCATTCCGCGGCGAGCTCCACCGGCAGCCGCTGCGGCCGCAGGCAGGCCACCGCGCGGTCCTGCTCGAACGGCGCGAGCGGCGGCACGCCGGCATGACAGCCATCTCCGGCGAAGCTGCAGCGCGGCGCGAAGGCGCAGCCGCTCGGCAGCGCGCGCGGATCCGGCACGGTGCCGGCAATCGCCTGCAGCCGCCTGCGCGCGCCATCAAGCGGCGGCAGCGCGCCGATCAGGCCCTGCGCGTAAGGATGCCAGGGATCGTCGAACAACCGCGTCGCGGGCGCACGCTCGACGATGCGGCCGGCATACATCACGCAAACGCGGTCGCAATTCTCCGCGACGACGCCGAGGTCGTGGCTGATCAGCACCATCGCCATGTTGAACTCGCGCCGCACCGCGGCCAGGAGATCGAGGATCTGCGCCTGGATGGTCGCGTCGAGCGCGGTGGTCGGCTCGTCGGCGATCAAGAGATCAGGCTGGCCGGCCAGCGCCATCGCGATCATGATGCGCTGGACCTGGCCACCGGAGAATTCATGCGGATAGGCCGACAGCCGCCTGGTCGCATCGGGAATGCCGACGAGGTCGAGCAACCGGAGCGCCTCGACCCGCGCAGCCTCGCCGCGCAGGCCGCGATGCAGGGCGAGGCTCTCGCACAATTGGCGGCGGATGGTGAGCACCGGGTTGAGCGCGCTGGCAGGATCCTGGAAGATCATCGCGATGCGCCGACCGCGCACCTGGTCGAGCACCTTGCCATCCGCACCGATCAGCTCGCGCCCATCGAGCGTGGCGGAGCCGGCGATTCTCGCCTTGGCCGGCAACAAGCCAAGCGCCGCGAGCCAGGTCACCGACTTGCCGGATCCGGACTCGCCGACGAGGCCGACGGCCTCGCCTCTGTCGATGTCGAGATCGATGCCATGCAGCACAGGCGTGCCGTCGAAGGCGACCTTCAGGCCGGAGATGCTGACTAGCGGCGCCACGGCATCAAGCTCCGTAATTGCCGTTGCGGAAGTCCATCGCGAAGGCCGGCGAGGCCTTCCACTTGATCGACTTCGGCTTCGCCGTGAACGTCGCGTTCTGGTGCAGCACCGTGTAGGCTGGGTCCTCGCGCTCGGCGATCTCCAGCATGCGGCCGAACGCCTTCTTGCGCGCCGCGCGATCGGTCGAGGTCTCCAGGAATTCCGACAGCCTGTTCAGCTCGGCGTTGGTCCATTCGCCGACCTGCTGCTGCTGGCCGTTCGGG
The DNA here is from genome assembly GCF_051168435.1 of Bradyrhizobium sp. HKCCYLR20261. Classification (NCBI taxonomy): domain Bacteria; kingdom Pseudomonadati; phylum Pseudomonadota; class Alphaproteobacteria; order Hyphomicrobiales; family Nitrobacteraceae; genus Bradyrhizobium; species Bradyrhizobium sp. HKCCYLR20261. The sequence goes on along the minus strand of NZ_JBNPUZ010000001.1, from coordinate 215,745 downwards.
CCGTGCTGGGCGACCAGCGAGGACACCGGGTCGTTGAACGCGGCCGAGTTCGACCAGTCGCGCACCGCACGGGTGGCGCCGCGCTCCAGGATCTGCGACCAGTTTTCCTTGGTCTCGATCTGCACGTTGAGGCCGACCGCCTGCCACATCTCGACCAGCACCTGCGCGGTCGCGGTCTGGTTGGTGTAGTAGTTGTTGAGCAGGCGATAGGGGATCGGGTCGCCCTTGTAGCCGGCCTGCTTCAGGAGATCCTGCGCCAGCTTCGGATCGAACGCCGGCACGCTCCAGTCGGCGATGAACATGTCGCCGTAGAACTCCCACTGCAGGCCCTTCGGCACGCGGGTGCGGCCGGCCCACAGGCTGTCGACGATCGCCTGGCGGTCGATCGCGTGGGTGAAGGCGCGGCGCACCAGGGGATTGGCGAGCTGCGGATGGTTCTTGTCGAACACAGTGAGGCGGTGGTTGAGAATGGTGCCGCCCTGAACCTCGAACGCCGGGTTCTTCTCGATGCCGGCGATCTGGTCCGGCGGGATGTCGCAGGCGAACTGATATTCGCCAGACAGAAGGCCGTTGATGCGGCTCGCGACTTCCGGCACCTCGACGAAGCGGATGCGCTTCAGCGGCGGACGGCCGCCCCAATACTCGTCATGCGCTTCCAGCGTCAGCGACACGTCCGGCTTGAACTCGACGATCTTGTAGGGGCCGGTGGTGATCGGCTTGCGCGCCCAGTCGAGATAGCTCGCAGCCTCTTCCCAGCCGCGCCGGCTCATGATGTCGGAGCCGTAGCGCATCAGGCGGCCCTCGATGGTGACATCAGGCGTCGCGTTGACGAAGCGCACGGTGTATTTGTCGATGGCATCGACGCGGACGAGGTCCGGCCAGATGCGGCGGGCGACGCCGATCACGTCCGGCGGCAGCTCCTTGCCCGGGCGCGGCGCCGGGATCTTCTCGAACGCCTTGATGGTCGAGCGGCTCTTGGCCTCACTGTCGCCGAACATGCGCTCGCGGCTGAACGAGAACACGACGTCCTCGGCCGTCATCTCGTCGCCGTTGTGGAACTTGACGCCCTGGCGCAGCTTCAGCTCGACGGTCTGGTCGTCGATCCGCTTCCACTCGGTCGCAAGACCGGGGACGGCTTCGAGATTGCCGCGGAAATTCTTCGAGATCAGGCCTTCCCACAGCGACGAATAGAACACGCGCTCGCCCACATTGGACTGCTCGCGCAGCACGTCGAGCACGTTCGAATTCGTCACCTTCTGCACGGCGATGGTGACGGAGGGACGGTTGTCGGCTTGCGCGATCGACACGCGCGGCAGGATGAAGCTGCCGCCGATGGCGGCGCCGGCGCCGAGCAGGCCGCGGCGGGTGAGCTTGGTCATGGCAATCTCTCTTGAGCTTGTCAGGAAAAAAGGCGGTTGCTTATTGAGCGAGGCCGAGCGAGGCGAGGTACGCCGCGCCTGCCTTGACGTGATCGTGGTTGCGCAGTTCGAGGATCAGGCGCGGATTGGACGAGAGCTTCGCCAGCGCGCGGAACACGGCGATCCAGCGGATATTGCCTTCGCCGGGCGCCCAGTGGCGGTCGGCATAGCCGTCGGTGTCCTGCAGATGGGCATGCGCCAGCATGTCTCCGGCGGCGTCGACATAGTAGTCGACCGGCGGCGCGCCGGTGGAGTGATGCGCGTAGTTGGCGTGGCCGGTATCGAGCGACACCCGCACCTTGCTGCTGCTCAGCGCCTTGGCGAGCGTGACGCGATCCAGCGGGTTCTTGTCCTCGATGTTCTCGATCACCAGCTCGCAATTGGCCTGCTCGGCGGAGGCGATGACGTCCGACAGCGTCGCGCGCACGCGTTCGATCAGCGCCTCGCGATTGTCCGGCAGCATGTCGATGTTGTTGTAGTCCCAGGTGGTGTAGGGCGAGTGGATCACCATCTGCGTGGCGCCGAGAAACTCGGCGACTTCCAGGCCCTGCAGCAGCCGCTTGGTCACGGCGCGGCGGATCATCGGGTCGTGGCTGGCGATGGTGAAGCCCCAGAACGGGCCGTGAATGCCGAGCCGGCCAGTGTGACCGTCCAGCATCGACTTGATTTCCTTGGCGGTGGCGCGCCAGTCGCTGTCGAGCAGATCGGCGCGGAAGAAATCCTGGATCTCGAGATCGCGCTGGGGCTCCAGCAGCCAGTCGGTATGGGCCGGAATCGATTTGACGGAGAGGGCGGCACCGAGGACGGGCAGCGTGGCGGACATTGGCGAGATCCCTTGCTTCAGACCTCGTGAGCGCTAGCGGAGTTCGATGACGTCCCCATGAAGGGCTGTGGACGGCTGCCGCGACATGTTGTGTGGATGAGCCCGCGACCGGTCGCAGCTGCTCTATCCCTTGGGTAGAAGGTCGCTTTGCGCATCTACTTGACGTGGCCGCCGGAATTGCAACAATGCGGCGAAAAGGGGGATGGCTGATGACGGTGCGGCGGGCGATCTTTGCGGCGATGCTTTCGGTTCTGGCGCTGGCGTCGGCCGCGCTGCTCGGGGCCGCGCATGCCAAAGGACCTTACGGCACGATCTCAGTGGCAGGCTGGTCGGGCGGCGCCTACACCGACGACAACACCGGCAAGTTCTCGAGCTGCATCGCGTCCGCAAGCTACAAGAGCGGCATCAGTTTCGGCGTGCTCGCGCTGCCGACCTACAATTGGGCGCTCGCCTTCATCCATCCCGGCTGGTCGCTCACGCAGGGACAGAAGTTTCCCATCGTGCTCAGCTTCGATGGGCGAAACTCCTACAATGTCGAGGGCTCGGTGTGGTCGACCAACATGGTGGTCGTGCCGATGCCGAACGACTCGACGCTGATCAAGACGTTCCGGGCGGCACGGACGATGTCGGCTTTCGCGCAGGGCAACCTGTTCCAGTTCGATCTCAACGGCACCTCCGTGATGCTGCTGTCGCTCGCCAATTGCGTGCGCATCATCAATGCCGGTGGAATGGCCGCCGCCACGAACTTCACGGTGCAGCCCAACGCGGCCGCGGCGCAGCGCCCGGCCGCACCGCCTGCGGCGGCTGCGCCGGCGGCGACCGCGAGCGTGCAGCCGGCACGCGCGGCGGAGGATTCACCCGAGCTGCAGCTCGAGGCGATGCAGATCGCCTCCAACTTCATTCTCAAGGCCGCGCTGTCGCATCCGGCGATCCTGGGCGGCGGCGAACGCCCGGTGTGGCTGACGTCGGGCGGCGTCGCCTGGAAGGCTGACAACGCCACCGGCTTCGTGCGCATCGTGCCGCCGCAGCGCAACGTCGACGGCCTCGAGGTCGCGGCCACGATCATCGGCAACGACGCCCGCGACTGCAAAGGCAAGTTCATCTCCGCGCGCAACAGCGAGCTGGTCGACAGCGCCGTCGTGTTCCGCGGCATGTCCTCCTGCGAGGACAGCGAGAAGTCGGACATCGCGGAATATTTCATCTTCCCGCGCAAGGCGGGCGGCTTCGTACTCTTCTCTGTCGTCACGCCGACCAAGCCGGTGGGCAGCGGCGGTGGCCAGCAGTTGCAGACGCGCGAGGAGGCGAACGCCAACTTCCGCAAGGCGGCGTTCACGTCGATCGCGAAGTAGGCAGGCTCGCTCCGGCATCATGGCCGCAAGTGGCAGCTTACCCAGCGCGTTTCGGCCGCCTGACCGCGCGCACCTTGCCGCTGTCGCCGCCGCCGCAATACAGCGTGTCGCCACCATCCGACTCCAGGCCGGAGACGCCGGTGCCGGCGGGCATGTCGAGCTGATCGAGCACCTCGCCGGTCGCGGGATCGATGCGCCTGATGTCGCTGACATCGTCCTCCCATGTGCCGTGCCAGAGCTCACCGTCCACCCAGGTCACGCCGGTGACGAAGCGCGTGCAGGGAATGCTGCGCAGAATCTGCCCCGTCGCGGGATCGATCTGATGGATCTTGCGCTCACGGTAGGCGCCGACCCACAGCGACCCCTCCGCCCAGGCTAGCCCGGAATCGCCGCCCCCGGAGGGCGCGGGGATCGTCGCGAGCACGCGCCCGCTGTCCGGATCGAGCTTGTGGATGCGATCCTCCGCGATCTGATAAAGGTGCCGGCCGTCGAAGGCGGTGCCCGCGTGCGAGGGCATGTCGAGTGATTTGCGCACCGTGCCATCGGTCGGATCGATCGCCTTGATGCTGGGGCCGGTCGCGATCCAGACCTGCGCACCGTCATAGCTGACGCCATTGACGCGGTCGGCGCCGTCGAACGGGCCGTATTCGCGGATGATCTCTGCCGGTGCGCGTCTCATGCTGTGCTCCATTCCTCGACTGACGCCCGCACGCTAATCGAGCGACGACCACGCCGGGAGTAACAAGCTGGTCGCGAATGCCGGCACCACCGGGCAGGTCCAGCGCTGCGCCCGGCCGCGGCCGAATGACTGGACCTTGCCCGACAGCGCCAGCGCGTCGAGTGCGCGCTGCACCGTGCGCTGGCTCAAGCCGAGCGCCAGCGCAAGGCTGGAACTCGACCACGCCTCGCCATCGGCGAGGCAGGCCAGCACGGGGGCATTCTCGTCCTCGATCGGCTGCGCCAGCACGACGATGCCGTGACCGCCTTGGGTCGTTAACACGAAGCCGTCGCGCGTCGCACTGACTTCGGCGATGTTCTTTAAGAGCTGACGCAGACGCCCGATCTCGACGCGCAGGCGTGCCCGATGTGACTCGTCGGCCTCCTTGCCGCGGAAAGCCGCGGCGATCAGCTGAGACCGCGAGACACCATCCGGCGTTCCCTCCGCGAGCCTGCGGACGAGTGCAAACAACACCGGACGCCGCGCCAACGGCACGATGCGGCCGCCCTGGCGCACCGCGAGCCGGCAGGCATCGATGATCAAGCTGTCCGACCGGAACAGCGCTTCGACCTCATCGAGCCGCAGCAGGCGTTGCTCGGCTCCTTGGATCAAGCGCGCGGCTGGCGCGGACAGCGTTCCCAGGAGACGTTCGATCTCGGCATGCAACTCCGGACTGCGCGCCTGCCGCGCCGTGCGCGCGGCTCGTTCGAGCGCCGCCTGCGCCGCCTTGGTCTGCAGCCGGCGCAACGCCAGGCCGGCGACGATCAGCTCATAGATGGTGCGCGCCGCCGGCTGCAGCGGCGTGGGATCGAGATCGGCCAGTCCGCGCTCGGCGTCGTCGAGATGTCCGATGAGAACCATGCGCCGGATCTCGAGGCTTCGCGCGTAGGCGGCATTGATGCGGTCGCCGTGCTGCTCGAGCGTTTCGCGCGCCTCGGCCAGCGCCTTCGTCGGCCACGACAGATCACGCGCCGCCAACGCGATCTCGGCCTCCGCGACGACGCAGCGCGCGCGCGCCATGGCCGCTCTGGGACCGAAGGCGCGTGCCGCCTGCCGCAGCAGCGCCTTTGCTCTGGTGACGTCGCCAAGCCGGGCTATCGCGATGCCGCGCAACGCCAGCGCCGGCGGATCATCGCGCAACGCGACGCGATTGAGTGCGCCGAGCGGATCACCGGCGGCCAGCGCCTGCGCCGCGGCCGAGATCAGCGAGTCCATGCAAATCCCGCCACACTTGTCACTCCCGGTGTCTCCCGCGCCGATCCTAGTCTCAGTCGCGGTCAACACGCAAAGGATCAAGGATATGACCATGCACCTCACCGGAACTCGCGAAGACTGGCTCAAGGCACGGCTCGACCTGCTGCAGGCCGAGAAGGAATACACCCGCCGCGGCGACGAACTGGCGCGACGCCGCCAGGAACTGCCCTGGGTGCGCGTCGACAAGAGCTATCGCTTCGATACGGAGGAGGGGCCCGCAGCGCTGCCCGATCTGTTCAAGGGCCGCTCGCAGCTGCTCGTCTACCACTTCATGTTCGGGCCCGACTTCAATGCCGGCTGTCCGTCCTGCTCAATGATCGCCGACGGCTTCAACGGCTTTCAGGTCCATCTCGCCAATCACGACGTGATGCTGTGGGCGGTGTCGCGGGCACCGCTGGCGAAGCTGAAGGCGTACAAGGCCCGCATGGGCTGGAGCTTCCCGTGGGCGTCCTCCGCCAGCAGCGACTTCAATTTCGACTTCGACGTCGCGATCACCGAGGAGCAGCAGCGCCAGGGCGGTACCGAATACAACTACCGCACCAGCCCGGCGGTGGGCGCGTCGGATGTGCCGGCCATGGTGGCGGAGATCGCCGCCGGCGCCGGCACCGACGGCGCGACCTTTATGCGCGATCGTCCGGGCATGAGCGCGTTCATCATCGAGGACGGCGTCGTCTATCACACCTACTCGGCCTACGCCCGCGGCCTCGACGGCCTGTGGGGCGCCTATCAGTGGCTCGACCGCGCGCCGAAGGGCCGCAACGAGGAGGGCGTGTGGTGGCGCCGCCGCGACGAATACGCGGCGCGCTGAGAGCATGGAGTGGTGCCATGGCGTTTAACCTGTCCAAGCGGCGTGTCATGCCGGACCTCGCCGATGCCCTGCGCCTCGCCGCGGCGCCGACCTTCGCGCTGATGGCCATGCTGAACGCCATGGCTCGTGATGGCCGTGCAGACGTGATCTGCTCGGCCATGCCGGCGGGCGCCCCGCTCGGCGACATGACGGTGATGTATCTGCTGATGAGCGTGTTTCACCTGGTGCCGTGGGTGAGGCGGATGCGACGGGGGGCTCCGAGGTCTCAGTTAGACGAGGGACGGGTGCGGCAGCATGGCAATTAGTTGTCGGGCAGCTCTGCTCTCGGAGAGAGACCCCTCATCCGAGCGAGCCCGCGGATCGGCCGGTGATGCCCTCTCCCACCCTGGCGAAGCTTCGCTTCGCCTTGGGGGCGAGGGCGCTGTATTGGGCAGTCTTGTCGCAGCGATCATTGGAAATCAAAACTCTCGGTTTGAGCCGGCGCGGTGCCAATTACTGCGCCCTCGCCCCTTGTGGGAGAGGGCATGTAGGAAAGATCGGCAAACTCGGTTGGGTGAGGGGTCTGTTTCCTTAGAAATCACTTCGGGCGAGATTACATGCCCGAACCGTCGTCGCCCCTAAGGCGGCACCTCACGCCTCCGCCGCCACCTTCAACGCCTCCGCCCGAATCTCCTCGACCAGCCGCTCCTTCAGCGCGACGAACTCCGGCGAGGTCTTGATCTTGTACGAGCGCGGATGCGGCAGCTCGATCTTGATATCCGCCTTGATGCGACCGGGGCGGGCGCTCATCACCAGGACGCGGCTGCCCAGGAAGATCGCCTCCTCGATGTCATGGGTGACGAACAGCACCGTCTTCTGGTCGCGCTCCCAGATGCCGAGCAGCATCTCCTGCATCAGCACGCGCGTCTGGTTGTCGAGCGCGCCGAACGGCTCGTCGAGCAGCAGGATCTTCGGGTCATTAGCAAGCGCGCGCGCGATCGCGCAGCGCTGCTGCATGCCGCCGGAGAGCTGCTTGGGCCAGTGGTTCTCGAACCCCTTCAGGCCGATCTGCTGGATGAAGCGGTCGGCGATGGCGTTGCGCTTGTCCTCCGGCACGCCGCGCTCGCGCAGTCCAAAGGCGATGTTCTCGCGTACGGTGAGCCACGGGAACAGCGTGTAGGATTGGAACACCATGCCGCGATCGGCGCCGGGGCCTTTGACCTCGCTTCCGTCGAGCAGCACCTTGCCGCTGGTCGGATGGTCGAGCCCGGCGACGATGCGCAGCAAAGTCGACTTGCCGCAGCCGGACGGGCCAAGGATGGTGACGAAATCGTTGTTGCCGATGGTGAGCGCGACCGGCTCCAGTGCGCGCGTTGGCGCGTGGCCCTGGCGAGCCGGGAAGGTGCGAGTGACCTGATCGATGACGAGCGTGGTCATGCGAGCTTCCACGGGAACAGCCAGGCGTTGAACGCCTTGAACAGGAAATCCGAGATCAGCCCGATCAGGCCGATGATGATGATGCCGAAGATGATCTGCCCGGTGTTGAGCAGCGCCTGGCTGTCGGTGATCATGTGGCCGATGCCGGAGGACGAGCCGATCAGCTCTGCGACGATGACGTAGGTCCAGGCCCAGCCGAGCACGAGACGCAGGACCTCGGCGATGTCAGGCGCGGCGGAGGGCAGCAGCACGCGGGCGATGATGCCGCGATCGCTGGCGCCGAGCGTATAGGCGGCTTCCACGAGATCGCGCCTGGTATTGCCGACGGTGACGGTGATCATCAAGATGATCTGGAACACCGAGCCGATGAAGATGATCAGGAGCTTCTGCAACTCGCCGATGCCGGCCCACAGGATCAGCAGCGGGATGAAGGCGGACGCCGGCAGATAGCGCGCGAACGAGACGAACGGTTCGAGGAACGCCTCGATCGGCTTGTAAGCGCCCATCAAGAGGCCGAGCGGAACGGCGATGACGGCTGCGAGCACGAAACCGCCCACGACGCGCCAGACGGTCATGCCGATGTCGTAGAGGAAGCCGAACTTGACGAGCAGGTCCCAGCCCTCGCGCAGCATGGTCAGGGGGTCGGCCAGGAAGGTCTTCGACACATAGCCGCCGCACGTCGCCAGCGACCACGCAGCGACGAACAGCACGAAGAAGGCGAGGCCGAGCGCTATTCGAGATCGGGCGCTGACGGGGTCGAGAGGTCGGATCACGGAGAAGGCTTTCGTGGGTTCGTGCAGGTCGTTCGAAGATCGGCGCGTCAGAGGGGCTGCACGCACTTTTCAGGCAGAATGCTTCAACGTCGTCATTGCGAGGAGCGAAGCGACGAAGCAATCCAGAGTTTCAGGGGCGGGCCCTGGATTGCTTCGCTTCGCTCGCAATGACGGATCGTGTGGCGCGGGCTTCAGCGCCTACTTGATGAAGCTCGCATCATACAGATCGTCGACATTCGGAATCTGCTTGATGATGCCGACCTCGAGCAGCAGTTCCGCGGCCTCCTTGTTGAAGGTCTTGAACTCGGTCTCGAAGAACTTCTGGCTGGCGGCCTTGTCCTGCCAGCGCAGATATTTGGCCGAGTTGCCGAACTGTTCGCCGCTCTGCTTCACGTCGGCGCCCATGATCTCATAGGCCTTTGCCTGGTCCTTGGCGATCATGTCGAGCGCCTCGTAATAGCTGTCGGCGAGCGCCTTGGCGGCCTTCGGGTTCTCGGTCAGGAATTTCGGCGTGCAACCGAACGTGTCCATCACCATCGGATAGTCCAGCGTGGTGGCGATGATCTTGCCCTTGTCGGGTGCGGCGCGCACCGTCGACAGATACGGCTCGTAGGTCATTGCCGCATCGTTCTGGCCGGCGACGAAAGCCTGCGCGGCCGGGCCGGGCTCCATGTTGACGACGGTGACGTCCTTCACCGTCAGGCCGTTCTTCTTGAGCATCCATGCCAGTCCGAAATAGGGCGAGGTGCCCGGCGCAGACGCTGCGACTGTCTTGCCCTTCAGGTCCTTGATCGAGGCGATGTCATTGCGCACGACCATGCCGTCGGCGCCGTAGCTCTTGTCGAGCTGGAAGATCTGCTTGGTGGCGACGCCGTTGGCGTTCCAGGAGATCCAGGTCTCGACCGTGGTCGCCGCGCACTGCACGTCGCCGGCGGCGATGGCGAGGTGGCGGTCCTTCTGCGGGATCTTCTTGATGGTGACGTCGAGGCCGTTCTTCTTGAAGATGCCGGCTTCCTTCGCCAGCGTCAGCGGCGCAAAGCCCGTCCAGCCGGAAATGCCGATGCCGACCTTGACATCGTCGGCGAAGGCGGTCGTCGAGGCCAGCAGCGCGGCCGTCATGGCAAATCGTCCAAGTTTGCGCATCTTCATCATCCTCTCCTGTTGAAAGAAATCGTCGGAGCGGTCCGCGGCAATCCGCGATGACCGCATGTCTCTGCAAGAGCTGTCCGCTGGCTTGCAAATCTCGTGCTCAGATCCGGCGCGATCGCCATGCTCATTCGCTGCCTCTGAAGCGCGCGACCAGCCGGTGCTGTTCGCCGGGATAGACCAGCCTGACAGCGGTAAGCGGCTGGCCCTGGCGCCAGGTGTGGCGCTCGATGACGAGGCAGGGCGCGCCGACGGCGATGCCGAGGCCAGCTGCGATCGCCTCGTCGGCAATGATGGCGCTGATCGCATGCTCCGCCTCGGTCCAGGGCACGTGATGCAGCAGCCACGAGCCCGGCGGGTCGATCTTGAAATTGGCCTTCGCCGCATCGGGCACGGCGTCGAGATCGATCAGGCGGTCCTCGATCGCGAACGGCAGGCCATCGGCGCTATGGCGGCAGCGGATCGCGATCACCTTGCACGGCGTCTTGACGCCAAGGCGCTCGCGATCGGCGGCGCTGGCGGTGCGGCGCGCGGACGAGATCAGCTCATAGCCATAGGCGCGGCCGAGCGCCCCGATCTCGGCGCGGATGTCGGGGATCTTCAACACCGCTGACAGGAATTGCGGACGCCGCACGAAGGTGCCGGCGCGGCGGCGGCGCTCGATCAGGTCGGCCTGAGCGAGCTCCGACAGCGCCTTGTTCACGGTCATGCGCGAGCAGCCATAGTGCTCCATGATCTCGTGCTCGTACGGGATGCGGTGGCCGGGCGGCCATTCGCCGGTGAGGATGCGACGCTCGATGTCCTGGCGGATCGTCTTGTAGAGCGTGCCCGCGCCGGGCTTGGTCCGATCCTCGGCGAGGCTCATGCGAGCAGCCTCCGCACCGCCGTGTTGAAGCCGCGCCGCGCGGTCTCGCGTGAGCGATGATGGCCGCCCTGAACGACCCTGGCGCCGCCCGCCCAGACACAGTCGATGGCGCCGTGGGACGTCGCGAAGATCCAGCCATCGAGCAGCGCATCCTGGGTCCGCCCTGCGAGCGACGGATGCGACAGATCGAGCGTGACGAGGTCGGCGCGGGCGCCGACCTGCAGGCCGGCGAATGATTGCGCCAGTGCCTGCGCGCCGCCGGCCAGCGCGGCATCGAACAGCGTGCGGCCTGTCGACGCAGCTGGGCCTGACGTCAGCACGTTGCGCTCGCGATGTGTCAGCCGCTGGCCAAATTCGAGCTGGCGCAACTCATCGCCGACGCCGACCAGAACGTTGGAGTCGGTGCCCACGCCGATGCGCCCACCCGCACGCAAATAATCGCGTGCCGGGAAGATGCCGTCGCCGAGGCTGGCTTCCGTGACCGGACACAGACCGGCCGTCGCGCCGCTCCGCGCGAGCGCCGCCGTTTCATCCGCGGTCATATGAGTCGCGTGGATCAGGCACCAGCGATCATTGAGATCGTGATGATCGAGCAGCCATTGCACCGGACGCTGGCCGGACCAGGCGAGGCAGTCCTCGACCTCCTTGACCTGCTCGGCGGCGTGGATGTGAACCGGGCCGCCTTCGGCAAGCGGCAGCAGCGCATTCAGTTCATCCGGCGCGACGGCGCGCAGGCTGTGCGGCGCGATGCCGAGACTGGCGCCCGCGAGCGAACCGATCACTCTGCGCGACGCCGCCAGCAGCTTGGCGAACTGATCGACATCGCAGATGAACCGCCGCTGGCCGTCATGCGGCGCCGCGCCGCCGAAGCCGCCATGCGCGTAGAAGCTCGGCAGCAGCGTCAGGCCGATGCCGGAGGTCTGGGCCGCCGCGGCGATGCGCCCTGCCATCTCGGCGATATCTGCGTAAGGCGTGCCGTCACGATCGTGATGCAGATAATGGAATTCGCCGACGCGCGTGAAGCCGCGCTCGAGCATCTCGACATAGAGCAGGGTCGCGACCGCCTCGACATCCTCGGGGCGCATCGACAGCGCGAAACGGTACATCGTCTCGCGCCATGTCCAGAACGTGTCCGTCGAGGGACCGCTGATCTCGGCAAGCCCGGCCATGCCGCGCTGGAACGCGTGGCTGTGCAGGCTGGCGATGCCGGGGAGAGCGACCTCATGCTGCTCGTCGTCGGAGGTCGGAGCCACGCCGGCGGAGACCGATGAAATCGCGCCGTTGGAGATGACGACCTGCACGTCCTCGGCCCAGCCAGTGGGCAGAAGCGCGGATGCGAAGTGCAGTGACGCCATGATCGATCAACCCGCTGGACAGCACGACGGAAGCGAGTTTATGTATAGACATATCGCCCGTCAAGCTTTCGTGAAGGTGGGAGGCAGCATGGCCCAGCGTTTCGACCGGATCTGGCAGAATGCGCGGCTCGCGACCCTGCGCGAGGGACAGCCGGGCCTTGGCGTGATCGAGGAGGGGGTGATCGCGGCGCGCGACGGCCGCATCGCCTTCGCCGGTCCGCAATCGGACTTTGCCGCCGACGCCGATGCGTCCGAGCGGATCGATTGCGAGGGGCGTTGGATCACGCCGGGCCTCGTCGATTGCCACACCCATCTCGTCTATGGCGGCGACCGCGCCCATGAGTTCGAGCTGCGTCTGGCCGGTGCGAGCTACGAGGAGATCGCGCGCGCCGGCGGCGGCATCGTCTCGACCGTGGCCGCCACGCGCGCCGCCAGCGAAGAGGCGCTGATCGCCGGCTCATTGCCCAGGCTCGATGCGCTGCTTGCCGAAGGCGTCACCTCGATCGAGATCAAGTCGGGCTACGGCCTGGAGACGGCGACGGAGCTGCGACAATTATCCGCAGCGCGCGCTCTCGGCGGCAAGCGGCCGGTCAGCGTCCGGACCAGCTTCCTCGGCGCGCACGCGCTGCCGGTGGAGGCGGGCGGCGACAAGGACCGCTACATCGATCTGGTCTGCGACGAGATGCTGCCGGCGGTTGCCAAGTCGGGCCTCGCCGATGCGGTCGATGCATTCATGGAAAACATCGCGTTCTCAGCTGCGCAGACGTCGCGTGTTTTCGCGACGGCCAAGGCGCTCGGCCTGCGGGTGAAGCTGCATGCCGATCAGCTCTCCAATCTCGGAGGCGCCGCGCTCGCGGCCGAATTCGGCGCGCTGTCGGCGGATCATCTGGAGCATACCGACGACGCCGGTGCTGCGGCCATGGCGAAGGCCGGCACCGTCGCCGTGCTGCTGCCCGGCGCGTTCTACTTCATTCGCGAGACGCAGAAGCCGCCGGTCGAGCTCTTCCGCAGGCACGGTGTCAAGCTCGCGCTGGCCACCGACTGCAATCCCGGCTCGTCGCCGCTGACCTCGCTGCTGCTGACCATGAACATGGCCGCGACCCTGTTCCGGATGACGGTCGACGAATGCATCGCCGGCGTCACGCGCGAGGGCGCGCGTGCCTTGGGTCTGTTAGCTGACACCGGCACGCTCGAAGCCGGCAAATGGTGTGATCTCGCGATCTGGGACATCGGCCGCCCCGCCGAGCTGGTCTATCGCATGGGCTTCAATCCGCTGCATCAGCGTGTCTGGAGAGGGCAATGAGCACGATCATCGCCGAGCCGGGCCGCGTCAGCTTCGATGATCTCGCGCGCGTCTACGCCGGCGCATCGCTGACGCTCGATCCCGCGTATTGGCCGCGCGTCGAAGCCGCCGCGGCGATCGTCGCCAAAGCCGCGCAAGGCGCCGAGCCGGTCTATGGCATCAACACCGGCTTCGGCAAGCTGGCCTCCAAGCGCATTCCGCCCGACCAGACCGCGCAACTGCAGCGCAACCTGATCCTGTCGCATTGCTGCGGCGTCGGTCCTGCGACGCCCGAGCCGGTCGTCCGCCTGATGATGGCGCTGAAGATCATCTCGCTCGGCCGCGGCGCCTCCGGCGTGCGGCGTGAGATCATCGAACAGTTGCAGGCGATGCTGGCGCAGGGCGTGTTGCCGTTCGTGCCGCAGCAGGGTTCGGTCGGCGCGTCCGGTGACCTCGCGCCGCTCGCGCATATGACCGCGGTGATGATCGGCGAGGGCCAGGCCTTCGTCGATAGTCGCCTCGTTGCCGGGCGCGACGCGCTCGCGCATGCCGGACTTGAGCCGGTGACGCTCGGGCCGAAGGAAGGGCTGGCGCTGATCAACGGCACGCAGTTCTCGACGGCCTACGCGCTCGCCGGCCTGTTCCGTGCGCATGACCTGCTCAACGCCGCGCTGGTGACGGGGGCGCTCTCTGTCGACGCCGCGATGGCCTCCACTGCGCCGTTTCGTCCTGAGATCCAGGCGCTGCGCGGCCATCCCGGCCAGATCGAAGCCGGCCGCGTGCTCACCGAGTTGCTCGACGGCAGCGCCATCCGGCTGTCGCATCTCGAAGGCGACGAGCGCGTGCAGGATCCATATTGCCTGCGCTGCCAGCCGCAGGTCGCCGGCGCCGCGCTCGATCTGCTGAGCCAGACGGCGCGCACGCTGGTCACGGAAGCCAACGCCGTCACCGACAATCCGCTGGTGCTGGTCGAGACTGGAGAGATCATCTCCGGCGGCAATTTCCACGCTGAGCCGGTAGCCTTCGCCGCCGACCAGATCGCGCTGGCGCTCTCCGAACTCGGCGCCATCAGCGAACGGCGCATCGCGACCCTGGTCGATCCCGCGCTGAATTTCGGCCTGCCGCCGTTCCTCACGCCGGAGCCCGGCCTGAACTCCGGCTTCATGATCGCCGAGGTGACCGCGGCGGCGCTGTTCGCCGAGAACAAGCAGCGCGCGCTGCCGTGTTCGATCGACTCCACGCCGACCAGCGCCAATCAGGAAGACCACGTCTCGATGGCCGCGCACGCGGCGCGGCGATTGCACGACATGGCGGACAATCTCGCGCACATCATCGGCATCGAGCTGCTGGTCGCTACCCAAGGCATCGAGCTGCGCGTGCCGCACGGCACCAGCGCCGCGCTCTCGGCTGTCATCGGCGCGCTGCGCATGCATGTGCCTGCGCTGGAGAGCGACCGCTACATGGCCGACGATCTCGCCAAGGCCGCCGCGCTCGTCACAGCCGGGGCGTTGGCCCGCGCAGCCGCCGATTCACTCGGACACGATCCGTTTCCCAGGCTTGGATGAGAGGGACCCATGAACCGACGTCTCGACAATGAACGGGTGATCCGCGCCCCCCATGGCAGCGACATCAGCGCCAAGAGCTGGCTCACCGAAGCGCCCTTGCGCATGCTGATGAACAATCTCGATCCCGACGTTGCCGAGAAGCCGAGCGAGCTCATCGTCTATGGCGGCATCGGCCGCGCCGCGCGCGACTGGGACAGCTTTGATCGCATCGTCGCGTCGTTGCGCAAGCTCGAGGCGGATCAGACGCTGGTCGTGCAGTCCGGCAAGCCGGTCGGCATCTTCCGCACCCACAAGGATGCGCCCCGCGTGCTGATCGCCAACTCCAACATCGTGCCGCATTGGGCGACGCTCGATCACTTCAACGCGCTCGATAAAATGGGCCTGATGATGTACGGCCAGATGACGGCCGGCTCCTGGATCTATATCGGGAGCCAGGGCATCGTGCAGGGCACCTACGAGACGTTCGTCGAGGTCGGCCGCCGCCACTACAATGGCGATCTCGCGGGCAAATGGATTCTCACCGCGGGCCTCGGCGGCATGGGCGGCGCACAGCCGCTCGCGGCCACGATGGCCTGCGCCTCGATGCTCGCCGTCGAATGCCAGCCGAGCCGCATCGAGATGCGGCTGCGCACCGGCTATCTCGATCGCCAGGCGGCGACTCTGGACGAAGCGCTGGCGCTGATGGAAGAGGCTGCCAAGACCAGGAAGGCTGTCTCGGTCGGCCTGCTCGGCAATGCCGCCGAAATCTTTCCTGAGCTCGTCCGCCGCGGCGTGCGTCCGGACATCGTCACCGACCAGACCAGCGCGCATGATCCGATCAACGGCTATCTGCCGAAGGGCTGGACGCTCGCCGAATGGGAGACCAAGCGCACCTCCGATCCGAAGGCTGTGGAGCAGGCGTCCAAAACCTCGATGGTCGGCCACGTCCAGGCGATGCTGGATTTCCACGCCATGGGCATTCCGACGCTCGACTACGGCAACAACATCCGCCAGATGGCGCAGGACATGGGCCTCGCCAACGCGTTCGATTTCCCCGGCTTCGTGCCGGCCTATATCCGTCCGCTGTTCTGCCGCGGCATCGGCCCGTTCCGCTGGGCGGCGCTGTCGGGTGATCCCGAGGACATCTACAAGACCGACGCCAAGGTGAAGGAGCTGCTGCCCGACAACAAGCATCTTCACAATTGGCTCGACATGGCGAGGCAGCGTATCAAGTTCCAGGGGCTGCCGGCGCGGATCTGCTGGGTCGGGCTCGGCGACCGCCATCGCCTCGGGCTCGCCTTCAACGAGATGGTGGCGCGCGGCGAATTGAAGGCGCCGATCGTGATCGGCCGCGACCATCTCGATTCCGGCTCGGTGGCGAGCCCCAATCGCGAGACCGAGGCGATGAAGGACGGCTCGGACGCGGTGTCGGACTGGCCGCTCTTGAACGCGCTGCTCAATTGCGCCAGCGGCGCGACCTGGGTGTCGCTGCATCATGGCGGCGGCGTCGGCATCGGCTATTCGCAGCATGCGGGCATGGTGATCGTCGCCGACGGCACGGATGACGCGGCGCGGCGGCTGGAGCGCGTGCTGTGGAACGATCCCGCGACCGGCGTGATGCGCCATGCCGACGCGGGCTACGATGACGCCATTGCCTGCGCCGAGGCCAACGGGCTCGATCTGCCGAGTCTTCGCTAAGCGCTGATGGGTTGAAGAGCGCCCCCTGATTGTGGTCTCATACCGCCAACGCGGCCGAGACGCCGCGATGCAGGGGACGCTCATGGGAATAGCCTTTCCGTTCTCGGCCATCGTCGGCCAGGACGAGATGAAGCTGGCGCTGATGATCGCCGCCGTCGATCCCAAGGTCGGCGGCGTGCTGGCCTTCGGCGACCGCGGCGCCGGCAAGTCCACCGCGGTGCGCGCGTTGGCCGCGCTGCTGCCGCCGATGAGCGCCGTGGTCGGCTGTCCCTACCAATGCGACCCGGCCGATGCCGCCGGGCAATGCGCCGAATGCCGCGCGCGATCGAAGCCGAGCGGCAAGGGCAAGAAGCCTGCGCCGTTGAAGGCGCATGAGGTGCCGGTGCCGGTCATTGATCTGCCGCTCGGCGCCACCGAGGATCGCGTCGTCGGCGCGCTCGATCTCGAACGCGCATTGGCGCATGGCGAGAAGTCGTTCGAGCCCGGACTGCTGGCGCGTGCCAACCGCGGCTTCCTCTACATCGACGAGGTCAACCTCTTGGAGGATCATCTCGTCGATCTGCTGCTCGACGTCGCCGCCTCCGGCGAGAACGTCGTCGAGCGCGACGGCCTCAGCATCCGCCATCCTGCACGCCTGGTGCTGGTCGGCACCGGCAATCCGGAGGAGGGCGAGTTGCGGCCGCAGCTGCTCGATCGTTTCGGCCTCTCCGTCGAGGTCAAGACGCCCGGCGATCTGCCGACGCGGATCGAGGTGATCAAGCGCCGCGACTCCTTTGAGACGGATTCTGCCGCCTTCGTCGCGCATTGGGAGAAGGAGGAGGTCAAGCAGCGCAAGCGCATCCTTGCCGCGCGCGAGCACATCGGCTCGGTCAAGGTTGCCGATCGCGAGCTGGAGAATGCGGCACGGCTGTGCATGGCGCTCGGCACCGACGGTCTGCGCGGCGAGCTCACCTTGATGCGCGCGGCGCGGGCGGCTGCGGCGCTCGACGGCGCCAAGGCTGTTGATGACGGGCATTTGAAGACGGTCGCGCCGATGGCGCTGCGCCATCGTCTCAGGCGCAACCCGCTCGACGATTCCGGCTCGTCGGTGCGGGTCGAACGCGCGCTCGCCGAGCTGTTTGCGTCGTGAGCGACGGCGCCGCGATCTGGACCGATGCCATGATCGCGGCCGCGCTGGCCGCGATCGATCCCTCCGCGTCGGTGCTGCTGCGCGCCGGGGCAGGGCCGGTGCGCGAGCAGTGGCTCGATCTGCTGCGCGAGCTGATGCCGCCATCGGTCCAGCTCCGCAAGCTGCCGCCGTCGATCTCCGATGACCGCCTGCTCGGCGGTCTCGATCTCGCCGCGACGCTGCAGGCGGGGCGTCCAGTGATGCAGCGCGGGCTGCTCGCCGAGGCCCATGGCGGCGTGCTGATCGCCGTGATGGCCGAGCGCATGGCGGCATCGACGACAGCGCATCTCTGCGCTGCCCTCGACACCGGAGCGATCAGCATCGAGCGCGATGGCCTGTCGTTGCGCGCGCCAGCGCGCTTGGGCCTGATCGCGCTCGATGAAGGCATTGGCGATGAGCGGGGGTCGCCTGCCTTGGCCGATCGCCTCGCCTGCCATGTCGATCTCAGCATGGTGGCCCGCGCCGATCTCGGCGAGAGCCTGTTCAAATCGTCGGACATTGCAGCGGCACGCGTGCTGTTGCCGCAGGTCCGGCTGTCTGACGACGCGATCGGCGCGCTGACGACGACGGCCATCGCGCTCGGCATCGACTCGCTTCGCGCGCCTTTGTTGGCCTGTCGCATGGCGCGCATCGCGGCGGCGCTCGATGGCGAGACGGCCGTCGCCGAGTCCCACATCGCCTGTGCCGCGCGGCTTGTGCTGGCACCCCGCGCCACACGCTTGCCTGCGACGGAGGATGACCCCGAGAACAACGACGCGCCGGAGCCGCAGAACGACCAGGCCGAGAGCGCGGAGGACGATCGCAGTAATGACGGCCCGCTCGAGGATCGCGTGCTCGACGCGGCGCAGGCCGCCATTCCCGCGGACTTGTTGAAGCGCCTGCAGGACGAGCGCGCGATGCGGGCGCGGGCGAGCAGCGCCGGCCGGCAGGGCACGGCGCAGAAGGCACCGAAGCGCGGCCGTCCGATCGGCGCGCGGCGCGGCGAGTGGCGCGCCGGCGCGCGGCTCAACGTGCTCGAGACATTGCGCGCGGCGGCGCCGTGGCAGCCGTTGCGGCGGCGGGCGCAACGTGCGGGCAAGAGCGGCCGGCTGATCGTCCACAAGGACGACATCCGCACCACCCGCTTCAAGCAGCGCTCGGGCACCACGACGATCTTCGTCGTCGATGCCTCCGGCTCCTCGGCCTTGCAGCGGCTCGCGGAAGTGAAGGGCGCGGTCGAACTGCTGCTCGCCGAGTGCTACATCCGCCGCGATGAGGTGGCGCTGATCGCGTTTCGTGGCAAGTCGGCCGAGCTGCTGCTGCCGCCGACCCGATCGCTGACGCGCGCCAAGCGCAGCCTTGCCGGCTTGCCCGGCGGCGGCGGCACGCCGTTGTCGGCGGCGATCTTCGCCGCGACCGAGCTTGCGCTTGCCGTGAAGGCCAAGGGACAGGCGCCGACGATCGTGCTGATGACCGACGGCCGCGCCAATGTCGCGCGCGACGGCGGCGGCCGCAGCGAGGCCGAGGCGGAGGCGCTGGTCGCGGCAAAACAGCTCGCGCTCACCGGCATTCCCGTCGTGCTGGTCGATTCCTCGCCGCGACCGCAGGACAAGGCGGCGCATCTCGCGGCGGCCATGCAGGCCCGCTACGTCGCACTGCCTCACGCCGATGCGACACGGTTGTCGCGGGCCGTGATGGCGCAGGCTGGCCGCGGCTGAACCCGGTGGAACACGCGCCGTCAAGCGGCGTTCCCAACGACGACTGACAAGCGGTCCGGTCATCGTTATGCTCGGCCACGTCGTCGGCAGCATGATCGCGTCTTTCGACATTATTCCGTCACACAGGAGCACGCCATGCAGGTGGCCTCGACCACACAGAGTGATCACGCGGCCGTTGCGCGTGCCGTGACAATGCCACCGCCGCTGGCGGCGCATCACTTCGAGCTCGCCGATGCCCGCACCGGCCGCATCACCTGCTATGCCGATGGTCCCGCAGGCTCCACCGAGCGTCCGCTGCTGCTGATCCACAGCGTCAACGCCGCGGCCACCGCTTATGAGATGAAGCCGCTGTTCGAGCACTATCGCCAGCATCGTCCTGTCTACGCGCTCGACCTGCCGGGCTTCGGCCTGTCGGATCGCGCCGACCGCATCTACACCCCGCGCATCATGACCGATGCGATCCTGCTCGCCGCCAACGAGATCCGTCGCCGTCACGGCGATGTCGCCATCGATGCGATCGCGCTGTCGCTCGGCTGCGAGTTCGCCGCGCGCGCCGGCACCGAGGCGCCGAACCTGTTTCGCACGCTCGCGCTGCTGAGCCCGACGGGGTTCGACCGCCGCGCCGAGGCGGCGGCCAAGAACGGCGGCGGCGACAAGAATGCAACCCGCGCGATGCCCTGGCTGCGCAATATCTTCACCGTGCCGCTATGGAAACACCGCTTCTTTACGCTGCTGACATCACGCGCAAGCATTCGCTTCTTCCTGCGCAAGACGTTCGGTCGCAAGGACATCGACGAAGGCCTGCTCGAATACGACTACATCACCACTCACCAGCCGGGGGCCGAGAATGCGCCATACTCCTTCGTCTCCGGCTACATGTTCAGCGTCCACGCCCTGAAGCTCTACCAGGCGCTGGCGATGCCGGTGTGGATGGTGCACGGCGTGCGCGGCGATTTCGTCGATTACAACGGCAAGCATGCCGTCGAGGGCCTGCCGAACTGGACCATCCAGGTGATGCAGACCGGCGCTATGCCCCATTTCGAGCAGCTTGATAAAGTCGTCGCGGGCTACGATGATTTCCTGATGCGTGCGGCCGGTGCTTGAGCCCGACGGCCGCGTCCAACCCCGTGGGCCGGCATGAGCGACAAGCCGAACTGGAGCGTCGATGGCAGCGACTGGCCGAACCGAACGGCCAGCCGCTTCGTCGACGCGGCCGGGCTGCGCTGGCATGTGCAGGTCATGGGCGAGGGCCCCGTGGCGCTGCTGGCGCACGGCACGGGAGCGGCCACCCATTCCTGGCGCGATCTCGCGCCGCTGCTCGCGCAGCGCTTCACGGTCGTCGCGCCCGACCTCTCCGGTCACGGCTTCACCTCGACGCCGCATTGGCAGCGCTTGTCCCTCGACGGCATGTCGCGTGACCTTTCGGTCCTGTGCAACAAGCTCGCGATCTCTCCGGCGATCGCGATCGGCCATTCCGCGGGCGCCGCGATCCTCACCCGCATGACGCTCGACGGCCTGATCGCGCCGAAGCTGATCGTCAGCCTCAACGGCGCCTATCTGCCGTTCGGCGGACCGGCGGCGCAGTTCTTCTCGCCGCTGGCCAAGATGATGGCGCTCAACCCGCTGGTGCCGCGGCTGTTCGCCTGGCGCGGCCGCGATCCGGCGGCGGTGCACCGGCTGCTGAAGGGCACGGGCTCCACGCTCGATGCCCATGGCGAGCGGCTGTATCGCCGCCTCGTCGGCAGCCCCGGCCATGTCGCCGCCGCGCTGGAGATGATGGCGAACTGGGACCTGCATCCGCTGGTCCGCGACCTGCCGCGTCTGACGACGGCCCTGCTGCTGGTCGCCGCGACCCGCGACCATGCCATTCCGCCCGACGTGGCCCGGCGGGTCCGCCAATTGGTGCCCCAGGCGCAGCTCGAACTCATTGATGGGCTTGGGCATTTGGCGCACGAGGAGCAGCCGGGGCGGATCGCGGAGCTGATCTTCGTCGCCGCGGAGCGAGCCGGCGTGCTCGCGGCGCAGCAGGAAATGTCAAATTAGGTTGACATTTTTGACTGGCGAAAGCGTCAATTTCAATTTACGCTTTCGGCCATGCTCGACGTCTCCACTATCAAGGCCGCTGTTCCGGCTGCGCTCGGAGACCGGCCGCATGCGGTCGTGATCGGCTCCGGCTTCGGTGGCCTTGCCGCAGCCGTCCGGCTCGGCGCGCGCGGCTATCGCGTCACCGTGTTCGAGCAGCTCGATGCGCCCGGCGGCCGCGCCTATGTGCATCGCCAGGACGGCTTCACCTTCGATGCGGGGCCCACCATCGTCACCGCGCCGTTCCTGTTCGAGGAGCTGTGGCAGCTCTGCGGCCGGCGGATGTCCGACGACGTCACGCTGAAGCCGATCTCGCCATTCTATCGCATCCGCTTCGACGACGGCACGATCTTCGACTGCTCGGCCGACCCGGCGGCGATGCGCGCCGAGGTGGCGCGAATCTCGCCCGGCGATGTCGACGGCTATGAGCGCTTCATGATGGCGAGCGAGGCGATCTTCAAGAAGGGCTTCGAGGAGCTCGGCGACGTGCCGTTCCTCTCCTTCACGGACATGCTCAAGATCGCGCCGGCGATGATCAAGCTGCAGAGCTTCCGCTCGGTCTATGGCCTGGTGTCTCAGCATGTCCGCGACGAGCGGCTGCGCATCATCCTGAGCTTTCATCCGCTGCTGATCGGCGGCAACCCGTTCACGACCACCTCGATCTATTGCCTGATCGCCTATCTCGAACGGCGCTGGGGCGTGCATTTCGCGATGGGCGGCACCGGCGCCTTGGTCAGCGGGCTTGTCAGCCTGATCGAAGGGCTGGGCGGCGAGGTCCGCTGCTCGGCGCCCGTGGCCGAGATCACCACGAAGAACGGCGCCGCCACCGGCGTGCGCCTCAAATCCGGCGAGACCATCGCCGCCGATGTCGTCGTGTCCAACGGCTGCGCCGCCTGGACCTACAAGCACCTGCTGCCATCGGTCGCGCGCCGGCGCTGGACCGATGCGCGCATCGACCGCGCGCGTTACTCGATGAGCCTGTTCGTCTGGTATTTCGGCACGAAGCGCCGCTATGACGACGTCGAGCATCACACCATCCTGCTCGGCCCGCGCTATCGCGAGCTGCTCGACGACATCTTCCGCCGCAAGGTTCTGGCGGACGATTTCAGCCTCTATCTGCATCGCCCCACCGCGACCGATCCCTCGCTGGCACCCGACGGCTGCGACGCGTTCTACGTGTTGTCGCCGGTGCCGCATCAGGAGAGCGGCATCGACTGGCGTGCTGCCGCCGAGCCGTTCCGCAAGCGGATCGAGGCGGCGCTCAGCGAGTCTCTGCTGCCGGATCTGGCCGGGCAGATCGTGACGTCCAGGCTGCTGACACCCGATGATTTCGAGCATCGGCTGTCGTCCTATCGCGGCGCGGCGTTCGGGCTCGAGCCGGTGCTGCTGCAGAGCGCCTGGTTCCGGCCGCACAACAAGAGCGAAGAGATCGAGCGGCTGTATCTCGTCGGAGCCGGAACGCATCCCGGCGCCGGCCTGCCGGGCGTGCTGTCTTCGGCGCGCGTGCTCGATGATCTCGTGCCGGCCCCGCATGAGCTGGAGCGACGATGAACTGGCAAACGGACATCGCGATCTGTCGGCGGATGTTGCAGGGCGGGTCGAAGACGTTCTTCGCTGCGTCGAAGGTGTTGCCCCGATCGGTCGGCGATCCCGCCATCGCGCTCTATGCGTTCTGCCGCGAGGCCGATGACGCGATCGACGGCCCCGGCCGCCGCGTCGATGCGGTGGAGGTGCTGCACGAGCGGCTCGAGCGGATCTATGACGGCCGGCCCGACGACAGTCCCGTCGACCGTGCGCTGGCCGGCGTGGTGACGGAGTTCGCGATTCCGCGCGCGCTGCCGGAGGCGCTGCTCGAAGGCCTCGCCTGGGATGCGCAAGGCCGTCGCTACGAGACCTTGAGCGACGTGCTTGCCTATGCCGTCCGCGTCGCCGGCACGGTCGGCGTGATGATGTCGCTCCTGATGCACCGGCGCGACGCCGAGACGATCGGGCGCGCCTGCGATCTCGGCATCGCGATGCAGCTCACCAACATCGCCCGCGATGTCGGCGAGGACGCCCGCGCCGGCCGGCTGTATCTGCCGCGGCAATGGCTGCGCGAGGCGGGGCTCGACGTCGAGACCTGGCGCGCCGCGCCGTTCTTCGACGACCGGGTCGCGCGCGTCACCGCGCGGCTGCTCGCGGTCGCCGACGTGTTCTATGCCCGCGCAGCCGCCGGCATCGCCGATCTGCCCTGGGCCTGCCGGCCCGGCATTCATGCGGCGCGGCTGATCTATGCCGAGATCGGCCGCGAGGTCGCGCGCGCCGAGTTCGATTCGCTGTCGCGGCGGGCCGTCGTCTCGGCGGCGCGCAAGCTGCAATTGCTGGGCAAGGCGGCGGCCGTCTCGCTGCTGCAGCCACAGCCGTCGCTGGCGCCGCTGCGTCCCGAGGCGCGCGGGCTGATCGACGCGGTCGTCGCCGCCGATGCGCAGCGTCCGCATTCGCTGCCGGCGCCGCAGCGCACGATGCGCGACCGCGCGCTGTGGGTGATCGACCTGTTCGAGCGCCTGGAGCGCCGCGATCAACTGCTGCGTTCCGGCCGGCTCTCCTGACATGACGACGCCGGCGCTGATGAGGCGCGGACGTCGGCCATGATCGGTGAGACGGTGTGAGCGAGGCGCCGAGGAGAGAGACGTCAAGTGAGTGAGACGCCATGAGCGAGATGGGCGGCCTGCTCGAACTCGTCGTCGTCGCGCTCTGCGTGCTCGGCTGGCTCGCGCTCGAATGGCAAGGCCGCCGCCTCGACCGCCAGCGCGCCGAACGCGAGGCCAGAGAACGCGAGGCGGAGAAGCAGTAGGCCGAGATCGCCGACGCGACGTCGCTGCCGCGCTGCATTATGCAGCGTCGTAGCAGGCCCGGAGCGCCGCGATGTTGCACGTCGCGGCTTGTCTGGGAGGATGAGACGGATTCACGGCTCAAACAGCGATTGGCGTCAGTGATCGCGACACAGACGGGAACGCGTCGCCGCGATCTCGCGGCACATCGTGCCCGAGGTGTCGATCATCATGTCCCTCTCGAAAGTGCAGAGGGCGCAGGGAATGCCGGGTGACAGCATCACCCATGGCCCGCCTGCTGAAAAAAATGCAGGCGGCAGGTACCACAGGCAAAGCCGAAACACGCCGGCATTCCCTGCGCGATGGGTTGACGGCTGCTTCGCGATCTCCCCGGTGCCCGGCTCGTTGGCCACCGTCGTCAGCGCCGTGCATCGGCACGAGCGCCAACTTGACCTCAGCTTCGGGAGGCCAGGACCACGCGACTTGACCGTCCGCAAACGCTCGTTCGTCCGCACATCGATGAAGACATGCTGCGAGCACTCGCGGCCATCGCATCCCCGCCTCGCGTGTCGTGACGATCGCGCGCTACGCCCCTTCTGCATGAGGCGGGATGCGCGGATACAACCATGAATTCTGAAAAATAGCAAGATGATTATTTTTGTCGGAAGCGTGAGATTGGTCCACCGCCGTCGTCCCGGCGAACGCCGGGACCCATACCCCCAGGGAGGAGTTTGGGGCGCGCTAGCCATTGGCACTTGGCTCGTTCACGACCGCTGCGGCGTATGGATCCCGGATCGGCGCCGCGCCGCGCTGGCGCGCGCCGCGGCTTGTCCGGGATGACGGTGTTCGTTGTTGCGCGGGCCTGCATGCATCGTCGTGTCGGCACGACATCAAGCTGCGCGTCGATCACATCCCGCCGGGCGCGTTCGTGCCGAAGGAGGGGTCGCATGCGCCTTGCGGACCACCGCTGTCGTACCACGATAGGTGCGCCCCCTCTCCCCGCAAGGGCCCCGCAAGGGGGAGGGGAGTCGCACCGCGCGCGGCGATTATTCACCAGCGCGGCATGCGGAACGGCAGCATGGCCTGGACGATCGGCAGCTGGAAGCGGTCGAGCGACAGGCTCTCGTGCATGACGGCGACGTCCTCGCCATGAATGCGCGCGGCGAGGTGGGAGCGGGCGTAGAACGGGGCGTCCTCCAGCGTGCTGACGACGCGCACGGACGTCTCCGCATCGGCGCGGGCGCTGCGGTCGACGCGCCACAACGTCCTGCGCAACGGCGCTGGCGACAGCGGCGCGAGCCGCTCCAGCCTGGCGTCGGGATCGACGTGCAGCGCGATCGTCCTGTCCGCGCCGGCGCGCGCGATCGTGTCGTAGGAAATCACCGTGCCGCTGCGCGTCGCGGCGCGCGACCATTGCCAGCTCGAAAAATCGCGCTCCAGCGGCGCATCGCCGTGGTTGATGTCGAAATAGCCGTCGCCGCGCCAGTGCAGGTCGGGATGACCGAAGTCGACCGAGACGCGGCAGCAGGGCGCGATCGGCTGCCAGCGATGGCGGCCCTCGGCATCGAGCGCGAAGGCGATCTCGTTCAGCGCGGTCGGGACCACGCGCACCTTGCCGCGCAACGGCAGCGGCCATGGCACGGTGACCTCGTTGACCTCGATGACGAGCTCGCGGCCGTTCCACTCGAGGTGGCTCGGCCCGACGGCAAAGCGCTGATCGTCGCGCGCGATCGCACGGCTGCCGCGCTCGGTCATCGACCAGCGCCGCGCCCGCGCGCCATACAGCGCAACGTTCAGCGCGCAATGATTCTCCGGATCGGCCGGGCCGCGCCGCCGCGCCCACGCATAGTACGGCGAGAACACGCTGCCGACGAAGGCGATGATGGTGAGGCCGAAGCGGCCGTCATCGCTCAACGCGTCGACATACCACCACGCATAGCCGTCCTTCGGGACGGCGCGGTCGAAGCGAGGTCCAGAATCGCCCTGGCGGCTGCCATCCGTCCCGACAACGCCGCCATCGGCACGCCCGGTCCCGGATGCGCGCTGCCCCCCGCCACGTACAGGCCCGGCAGCTTCGTCTGCGCGCCCGGCCGCTGGAACGACGCCATCCAGCCGTGCGAGCTGCGGCCGTACAGCGCGCCCCCCGTGCCCGGAAACATCCGATTGAAATCCGCCGGTGTCGTCACGCGCGTCAGTTCGGGCGTCGTCGCGACGCTGAGGCCGCAGCGCTGCAACAGGTCGAAGGTCTGGCGGGCACATTGGCTGATCTCCGAAGGCGGAAAGCGATGATGATCACCTGATGCGGGTGCGTTGATCAGCACGAACAGCGGCTCGTTGCCGCCATTCTCGCGCGGCTGGTCGTCGCGGTCCTGCGCGCAGACATAGACGGTGGGCTCGGCCGGCATCGCGCGCCGCTCGATCAACTGATCGAACTCGGCGCGGCTGTCGCGTGAGAAGAACACGTTGTGGCGCAGCAGCGGAAAGCCGTCGGCGCGCGCCATGCAGCTCCAGGTCATCGCCGACAGCGAGCGAGCATTGTCCGGGATGGCCGGCAGCGCGCGCGCGGCCTCCGCGCCGAACAATCCCTGCGCAAGCGCGGCGACATCGGCGGTCGTGATCACGGCGTCGGCTGAGATCTGCTCGCCATCGGCGAGGCGCACGCCCGCGGCGCGGCCGCTCGCCGTGACGATGCCGGCGACGTCGCTGTCGGTGCGGATGCTGACGCCGTGCCGCCGTGCCAGCGCCGCGAGACACGCCGCGAACTCGTGCATGCCGCCGTCGATCGACCAGACGCCGGCCTGCTCGACATGGGCCACCAGCATCAGCGTTGCCGGCGCGTGGAACGGCGAGGAGCCGCAATAGGTCGCGTAGCGTCCGAACAGCTGCTGCAGGCGGGCATCACGGAAATAGCCGCCGAGCGCCTTCCACATGGTCTGGAACGGCCGGATCGCGGTGAGGTCGCGGAAGCCGGCGTTGCGCAGGAGATGCGTCATGCTCGGCGCCGGGGTTCTAATAAACGGATCCCTCAACGTCTCGAAGATGCGGCGCGCGTCGCGGCAGAAGGCGCGATAGCCCTCGGCCTCGCTGCGCCCGGCGAACCGGCCGATCGCATCCGCCGATCTCGCTTCATCGGCGAACAGATCGAGCGTGCGGCGGTCGGTCCAGGCGTGGCGCGCGAGAATGTCGAGCGGCTTCAAGGTGAGATGATCGTCGAGCACGGTGCCGAGCTCGGCGAACAGCTCGTCGAACACCCAGCGCATCGTGAACACGGTCGGGCCGGAATCGATGCGCGCAGGCCCGATCGCGATCTGGCGCATCTTGCCGCCGAGCGCGGGCGCGCGCTCCAGCACCGTCACCTCGGCTCCGCCGGCCGCAAGGGTGAGCGCGGCGCTGAGGCCGGCGATCCCGGCGCCCACCACGATCACGCGGTGATCGGCCATCTCCGCACTCCTGTCTACCCGGTCTGACGCAGGAAATGTCTAGCATGATTTACACTATAGGTGTAAGTTGTAATTTACATAGGCGATGGCCCGTTGGCCGTCGCGGCAGGGGAGGCTGGCATGGACGTGATGGCCCGGATCGAAAAATCCCTCGTCGCAGCGGTCGCGCTGGCCGACCAGCCGGGATGTCCGCCCCGTCTCTCGGCCGCCATGCAGGCGGCCGTGTTCCCCAGGGGGGCCCGGGTGCGTCCGCGGCTCTGTCATGCGGTGGCCGCGGCCTGCGGCGACGACGAGCCGTCGGCGACGGATGCGGCGGGATCGGCGATCGAGCTGCTGCATTGCGCCTCGCTGGTACATGACGATCTGCCCTGTTTCGACAATGCCAAGCTTCGGCGCGGCCGGCCCTCGGTGCATGCCGCCTTCGGCGAGCCGCTCGCGGTGCTGGCCGGCGATGCGCTGATCGTGCTCGCCTTCCAGACGCTCGCCAAGTCGCGCTGCTCGCCGCTGCGGCTGG
Source organism: Bradyrhizobium sp. HKCCYLR20261 (assembly GCF_051168435.1). NCBI lineage: Bacteria > Pseudomonadati > Pseudomonadota > Alphaproteobacteria > Hyphomicrobiales > Nitrobacteraceae > Bradyrhizobium > Bradyrhizobium sp. HKCCYLR20261. Next base: position 187,585 of record NZ_JBNPUZ010000001.1, on the reverse strand, counting down.
CGCGACTGATCGAGACGATCGGCGACGCCGTCGGGGTGCCGCATGGCATCGCCGCCGGCCAGGCCTGGGAATGCGAGCCGGAGATCGATCTCTCGCACTATCATCGCTCCAAGACCGGCGCGCTGTTCGCGGCGGCAACCGTGTCCGGCGCGGCGGCGGCGGGGCATTCCGATCCCGCAGCCTGGCGCAGTCTGGGCGAGAAGATCGGCGAGGCCTATCAGGTCGCCGATGACATCCGCGACGCGGCCAGCGATGAGGAGGAGGCGGGCAAGCCGGTTGGGCAGGATGCCAAGCTCGGGCGGCCCAATGCCGTGCTGATTTATGGCCTCACCGGCGCCGTCAGCTATCTGCACGATCTCGTCGCCGACGGCATTCGCACCATGCCGCCCTGCGCCCATGCCCACGAGCTGCGCGTGCTGATGGAGCAGGAAGCCAAGCGCCTGGTGCCGCGCCGTCTCGCCGCGTCGGCGGCGTGAGTTTGCTTTGAATGGCCATGCTCGCGCGGCGCCCGCGGTGCCCGCCCTCCCCTGGAGGGGAAGGGTCGGCGCGCCTGCGCGCAGCGGCAGGCGCGGCGGGGTGGGGTGACAGATTGTCGGCGGGTGCGGTGCGGACGGTCCGTGAAGGGCCGATGCAGCGGAACTTGATCTCGCCTCGACCCATCCGCACCTGTTTCCGGGATCACCCCACCCCACCGCGCGCCTTGCGCGCGGTGACCCTCCCCCTCCAGGGCAGGGCAATCGCATGTGGAAATTCCGGGCTGTCGCGACGAACGATCCTGCAAGTTAGTGACTCCGTCATGCCCGGGCTTGTCCCGCCTGCGCGGCCGAAGCCGCTTCGGCGCGGCGAAGGCCCGGGCATCCACGTCGTTCTCAGCATGCCGGCCGACGTGGATGGCCGGGACAAGCCCGGCCATGACGACTTGGAGAGAGACAAGCCCAAAACGGCGATCGCCACACGCGATTGCCCTGCCCTCCAGGGGAGGGTGGGCAGTGGTGCGCGTCGATGCGCTATTGCCCGCCGACTGGAGCATTGATCCGTGTCGACCGTCGTTCGCCACGACACTTCGCCCCCGATCAGCTTTGGCGATCGCTGGCGCGGCTGGCGCGACTCGCTGCTGGCGAGTGCTTCGTTTCAGCGCTGGGCGGCGACGTTTCCGTTGACCCGGCCGATCGCACGCCGGCGGGCGGCGGAGCTGTTCGATCTCTGCGCCGGCTTCGTCTATTCGCAGACGCTGGCGGCTTGCGTGCAACTCGATCTGTTCGAGACGTTGCGCGCCGGGCCGCTTGATCTCGCGGCGCTCGCGTCGCGTGCGGCGATACCGGACGCCGCGATGGAAAGCCTGTGCGAGGCGGCCTGCGCGCTGCAGCTGCTCGAGCGCCGCCGCGCGGCGCGCTATGGGCTCGGGCCGCTCGGCGCGGCGCTGCTCGGCAATCCCGGCATCGCCGCGATGGTCCGCCATCACGCGGCGCTCTATGCCGATCTCGGCGATCCCCTGGCGCTGCTGCGCGGCCATGATCGCGAACGCCATCTCGCGCATTACTGGCCCTATGCGCTCGACCATGGCGGCGCGGCGCTGACGCGCGACGATGTCGCGGCCTATACGGCGCTGATGGCGGCGTCGCAGCCGATGATCGCGGACGTCGTGCTATCAGCCTATCCGCTGGCCGGCCACCGCTGCCTGCTCGATGTCGGCGGCGGCGATGGCAGCTTCCTCGCCGCCGCCGCGCGAACCGCGCCGCAGCTTCGGCTGCAATTGTTCGATCTGCCGGGGGTCGCGGGGATCGCACAGGAGCGTCTGGCCCAGGCCGGTCTGGCCGACCGTACGACGATCACGGCGGGCAGCTTCCACGACGACCCGCTGCCCGCGGGCGCCGACGTGATCTCGCTGATTCGGGTGGTGCACGACCATGACGACGACGCGGTGGCGCGGCTGCTGGCCAAGGTGCGCGCAGCATTGCCCGACGGTGGCGTGCTGCTGCTGGGCGAGCCGATGCGCGACATGGCCGGCGGCAGCGACGGCGTCGCTGCCTATTTCGAGATCTATCTCCGGGCGATGGGGCAGGGCCGGCCGCGCAGCGCGGCACGGCTTCGCGAACTGCTGAGCATGGCAGGCTTTTCGCAGGTGCGAGTGCTTCGCACCCGCATCCCGTTGATTGCCAGCGTGATTGTCGCGAAAAGCTGACACTCCGAATGTAAATTTATATTGACACTTTCCCTGGTCGGACTAACCTGACACCCGTAACTAAGCGGGCGTCGCCGGGGAGTTGGGCAATGGACGCGATCGCCGTCGTACTGGGGAGGCCGAGGCAACTATCGCTGCAGCACCTGGTGCTTGCAGACGCCCCGGACTGCCTGACCGTCGACATCGAATGGAGCGCGATCAGCACCGGCACCGAGCGGTTGCTGTACGAAGGCCGCATGCCGCAGTTTCCGGGCATGGGCTATCCGCTCGTGCCGGGCTACGAGGCTGTGGGCCGCGTGGCGCAGGCCGCGCCGCATTCCGGTTTCCGGAAGGGCGAGCGCGTGTTCGTGCCGGGCGCGGCGCGCTGCTTCGGCGAGGTGAAGAGCCTGTTCGGTGCCGCGGCCTCGCGGCTCACCGTTCCTCCGCAGCGTGTCGTGGCGATCGACGAAGTGACCGGCGAGCGCGGCGTGCTGCTCGCGCTGGCAGCGACCGCCTACCATGCGCTGTCGATCGGCGGTGACGGAAGGGCCGAATGCGTCGTTGGCCATGGCGTGCTCGGGCGCCTGCTGGCGCGGTTGATCATCGCGATGGGCGGCGATCCGCCCGTCGTGTGGGAGAGCAATCCCGAGCGTGCCGATGGCGCGATCGGCTATCGCGTCATCAATCCCGCTCAGGACGACAAGCGCGACTACCGCCTGATCTTCGATGCCAGCGGTGATGCCGGACTGCTCGACAGCCTGATTGCGCGCCTGGCGCCCCGCGGCGAGATCATCCTCGCCGGCTTCTACAGCGCGCCGCTGACCTTCTCCTATCCGCCGGCCTTCATGCGCGAGGCGGCAATCCGCGTCGCCGCCGAATGGAAGCACGAGGATCTGATCGCGGTGCGTAACCTGATCGATACCGGCCGGCTGTCGCTGGACGGGCTGATCACGCATCACGCGGATGCAGCGTCTGCCGAGAGCGCCTACCGGACCGCGTTCGACGATCCGTCATGTCTCAAGATGGTCCTGGACTGGAGAGCTGCACGATGAATGCCCCGACCAAGATCAGTGCCAACTTGGCTGCAATGACGGATGCCCTGCGTGCCGAGGCCGCGATCGAGCCGGATGCGCCGGTGACGGCTGCGCCGAAGAAGACCACGCAGATCATCGCAATCTACGGCAAGGGCGGCATCGGCAAGAGCTTCACGCTCGCCAACCTGTCCTACATGATGGCGCAGCAGGGCAAGAAGGTGCTGCTGATCGGCTGCGATCCGAAGAGCGACACGACTTCGCTGCTGTTCGGCGGCCGGGCGTGCCCGACCATTCTGGAGACCTCGTCGAAGAAGAAGCTCGCGGGCGAGGAGGTCAAGATCGGCGACGTCTGCTTCAAGCGCGACGGCGTGTTCGCGATGGAGCTCGGCGGTCCCGAGGTCGGCCGCGGCTGCGGCGGACGCGGCATCATCCATGGCTTCGAGCTGATCGAGAAGCTCGGCTTCCACGATTGGGGCTTCGACTACGTGCTGCTCGACTTCCTCGGCGACGTCGTCTGCGGCGGCTTCGGCCTGCCGATCGCGCGCGACATGTGCCAGAAGGTGATCATCGTCGGCTCCAACGACCTGCAGTCGCTCTACGTCGCCAACAATGTCTGCTCGGCGGTGGAGTATTTCCGCAAGCTCGGCGGCAATGTCGGCGTTGCCGGCATCGTCATCAACAAGGATGACGGCACCGGCGAGGCGCAGGCGTTTGCGGATGCCGTCGGCATCCCGGTGCTGGCCTCGATCCCGGCCGACGACGACATCCGCCGCAAGAGCGCGAGCTATCAGATCATCGGTCGGCCCGGCACGGCCTGGGCGCCGCTGTTCGAGTTGCTCGCCACCAACGTCGCCGAGGCGCCGCCGCAGCATCCGCATCCGCTGACCCAGGACGGCCTGCTCGGCCTGTTCAAGGCCTCCGAAGTCGGCCGCGACGTCGTGCTGGAGCAGGCGACGCTCGAGGACATGTGCGGCAGCACGGCGGTGACGAAACCGTCGCTCGAAGTGATCTACGACAATGTGTGACGGGTGCGTGCCGAGCAGCGGAACAGAGTACTGGAATCTCGTGCAATGAGCGATGCAGTGGTCCATCAGGCGGTGAGCGCGCAACGCGACGCGGCGGCAGGCGTGCCGGCGCAGCCGGAGGCGCTGGGCTGCCATGCCGGCAAGGCCGAGCTCAGGAAGGCGGCCGATGCCGCCGGCAAGAGCGAGGTCTTGGCGCGCTACGCGGCCGACTATCCGGCCGGGCCGCATGACCAGCCGCAGAGCATGTGCCCGGCGTTTGGCTCGCTGCGTGTGGGCCTGCGCATGCGGCGCACCGCGACCGTGCTGTCGGGCTCGGCCTGCTGCGTCTATGGCCTGACCTTCACCTCGCATTTCTACGGCGCGCGGCGCAGCGTCGGCTATGTCCCGTTCAACTCGGAGACCTTGGTCACCGGAAAGCTGTTCGAGGACATCCGCGACGCGGTGTTCAAGCTCGCGGACCCTGCGAACTACGACTGCGTCGTCATCATCAATCTCTGCGTCCCCACCGCCTCGGGCGTGCCGCTGCAGATTCTCCCGAAGGAGATCAACGGCGTCCGCATCATCGGCATCGACGTCCCCGGCTTCGGCGTGCCCACCCATGCCGAGGCCAAGGACGTGCTCGCCGGCGCGATGCTGAACTATGCGCGGCGCGAGGCGGAGCAGGGACCGGTGCAGGCGCCGCGCGCGCCGCGTGGCGACAGGCCGACGATTACTTTGCTCGGCGAGATGTTCCCCGCCGACCCCGTCGGCATCGGCATGCTGCTGGCGCCACTTGGATTGGCGGCCGGGCCGACCGTGCCGACGCGCGAATGGCGCGAGCTGTATGGCGCGCTCGACTGCGCGGCGGTCGCGGCGATCCATCCGTTCTATACGGCCTCGATCCGCGAGTTCGAGTCGGCCGGCCGGCCGATCATCGGCTCCGCCCCGGTCGGCTGCGACGGCACGGCGGACTGGCTCGAGGCCGTCGGCTCGACCTGCGGCATCGGCCGCGCGCAGATCGATGCGGCGAAGAATGCCGTGCTGCCGGCGATCCGCGGCGCGCTCGCGGCGGCGCCGATCCGCGGCCGCATCACGCTGTCGGGCTATGAAGGCTCGGAGCTGCTGGTTGGGCGTCTGCTGGTCGAGAGCGGCGCCGACCTGCGCTATGTCGGCACCGCCTGTCCGCGGACGCGTTGGTCGGAGGCCGACTGCGCCTGGCTCGAGCAACGCGGCGTGCGCGTGCAGTATCGGGCATCGCTGGAGCAGGATCTCGCGGCGGTCGACGAATTCGCGCCGGATCTCGCCATCGGCACCACGCCGGTGGTGCAGAAGGCGAAGGCGCGCGCGATTCCGTCGCTGTACTTCACCAACCTGATCTCGGCACGGCCGCTGTTCGGCGTCTCCGGCGCCGGCTCGCTGGCGCAGGTCGTCAACGCGGCGATCGCGGGTAAAGCCCGCTTCGACGAGATGCGCGACTTCTTCGAAGGTGTCGGCGAGGGCGACACCGCGGGCGTGTGGCAGGGCATGCCTGTCGCGCGTCCGGACTTCCGCGACAAATATCGCAAGGCGGTCGCGGCGCAGGCCAAGAAGCGCAAGTCCGAGGAGATGGTGTAATGCTGATCCTCGACCACGATCGCGCCGGCGGCTATTGGGGCTCGGTCTACGCGTTCACCGCCATCAAGGGCCTGCAGGTTATCATCGACGGCCCCGTCGGCTGCGAGAACCTGCCGGTGACCTCGGTGCTGCACTATACCGACGGCCTGCCGCCGCACGAGCTGCCGATCGTCGTCACCGGATTGGGCGAGGATGAGCTCGGCCAGAAGGGCACCGAGCAGGCGATGAAGCGCGCCCGCGCCGCGCTCGATCCGGATCTGCCGGCCGTGGTCGTCACCGGCTCGATCGCCGAGATGATCGGCGGCGGCGTGACGCCCGAGGGCTCCAACATCAAGCGCTTCCTGCCACGCACGATCGACGAGGACCAGTGGCAGAGCGCCAACCGCGCCTTGAGCTGGCTGTGGAGCGAATACGGCCTGCGCAAGATCCCCGAGCGCAAGCCGCGAACTGATGGCGAGAAGCCCCGCGTCAACATCATCGGGCCGATCTACGGTACCTTCAACATGCCCTCGGATCTCGCCGAGATCCGCCGCCTGGTGGAAGGCATCGGCGCCGAGATCAACATGGTGTTCCCGCTCGGCAGCCACCTCGCCGATGTGCCCAAGCTGGTCAATGCCGACGTCAACATCTGCATGTATCGCGAGTTCGGCCGGCTGCTGTGCGAGACCTTGGAGCGGCCCTATCTGCAGGCGCCGATTGGGCTGCATTCGACGACGAAATTCCTGCGCTCGCTCGGCGAGCTGACGGGGCTGGATCCGGAGCCGTTCATCACCCGCGAGAAGCACACCACGATCAAGCCGGTGTGGGATCTCTGGCGCTCGGTGACGCAGGACTTCTTCGGCACCGCGAGCTTCGGCATCGTGGCCTCCGAGACCTATGCACGGGGCCTGCGCAATTTCCTGGAGACCGAGCTCGGTCTGCCCTGCCACTTCGCGATCTCGCGCTGCGCGGGCGCCAAGACCGACAATGATTCGATCCGCAAGATGATCCACGAGCGGCCGCCGCTGGTGCTGTTCGGCAGCTACAATGAGCGCATGTATGCGGCGGAAGCGGGAAACCGCGCGATCTACATCCCGGCCTCGTTCCCGGGCACGGTGATCCGCCGCCACACCGGCACGCCGTTCATGGGCTATGCCGGCGCGACCTATGTCGTGCAGGAAGTCTGCAACGCGCTGTTCGATGCGCTGTTCAACATCCTGCCGCTCGCCACGCAACTGGATCAGATCGCTGCGACGCCGGCGCGGCTCGAGCGCGAATTGCCCTGGGACGACGGCGCCAAGCTGGCGCTGGATCAGATCATCGAGACGCAGCCGGTGCTGGTGCGGATCTCCGCGGCCAAGCGGCTGCGCGATGCGGCCGAGCGCGGTGCGCGTCAGGCCGGACTGGACACGGTGACGGAAGACATTCTCGCGCAAGCGCGGTCACGGCTCGCAACGGGCCAGGCCGCGTAGGCAACGGGGATGGAGCGGAGAGGGAGAGGACGATGTCGTTATACGAACGCGTGGATCGTGACGTCGCGCCGGGATCGCGCGAGCGGATCGAATACCTTCTCGTCTACGCGGTGTGCTTTGCCGTGCTGATGGTCGAGGGCGTGCTGCGCCGGATCGGCTCGCTGGTCACGGCCCATCGTCCGGCGCCGCTCGGCGCGATCGTCGCCGAAGCGCGGGTCAAGGCTGCGAACTGCGCGACCTCGTCGTTCATGGGGCTGTGACGCCCCGAAAGGTTTCGGGCTCCGGGGTCGTGATGTCAGGCCCCGCTGCTCTTGCAAGGAATTCGTGCGGCTAGCCGCACGGATGTCATCCCGGCGACGGGATGGCGCTTCGACGCCGCTCATCTCGGTGAGCGGCATCCGGCCGAAAGGCCAACACCAGGAGGTACTACTATGGTGGAACCAAACAAGGGAGGCTCTCTGTCGGGGCTGACCGAAGCGGAGGCTAGGGAATTCCATAGCATCTTCATGACGAGCTTTGTGGCCTTCACGGCGGTTGCGATCGTCGCCCACATTCTCGCCTGGATGTGGCGTCCGTGGCTGCCCGGCCCGACCGGCTACAAGGCAGCGGCGCTGGATGGGGTGACCCACTACGCCAATCTCGTGCTCTCCTACCTGACCTGATCGAAAGGAGAAAACTATGTGGCGCTTGTGGTTGTTGTTCGATCCCCGCAGGGTTCTCGTGGCTCTCGGCGTGTTCCTGTTCGGGCTGGCATTGGTGATTCACTTCATCCTGCTCAGCACCAACCGGTTCAACTGGCTGGAGGGACCGCGTGCTGCGAAGACGTCGTCGATCTCGGCTCCGGTCACCCCGGTAAAGCTCACCTAACAGCTCGACGACCAGAGGGAAGCGGACGGGCGACGGCGGCAGACCCCGTTCGCCCGCTTCCCAAATCCTCTCGTCCACCGAATTCACGATACGACACGTAGCTTATCGAGCGACGGGCAGCGGAGGCAGGACCGATGGCAATGCTCAGCTTTGAACGAAAATACCGCGTCCGCGGCGGAACGTTGATCGGCGGCGATCTCTTCGATTTCTGGATCGGCCCGTTCTACGTCGGCTTCTTCGGCGTGACGACGATCTTCTTCACCTTCGTCGGCGTGGCGCTGATCCTCTATGCCACGGCGCTCGGACCGACGTGGAATCTCTGGCAGATCAGCATCAATCCGCCCGACGCGAAATACGGGCTCTCCTTCGCGCCACTCACGGAGGGCGGCTTCTGGCAGCTCATCACGGTGTGCGCGCATGGCGCGTTCGTCTCGTGGGCGCTGCGCGAGGTCGAGATCTGTCGCAAGCTCGCGATCGGCTATCACGTGCCGGTGGCCTTCGGCTTCGCGATCTTTGCCTATTTCACGCTGGAGGTGATCCGTCCGGTGCTGATGGGCTCGTGGAGCTACGCGTTTCCCTACGGCATCATCACCCATCTCGATTGGGTGTCGAACACCGGCTATCAGTTCGGCAACTTCCACTACAATCCCGCGCACATGATCGCGATCACGTTCTTCTTCACGACGTGTCTCGCGCTCGCGCTGCACGGCTCGCTGATCCTGTCGGCCGCCAATCCGGGCAAGGGCGAGGAGATGAAGTCGCCGGAACATGAGAACACGATGTTCCGCGATCTCATCGGCTACTCCATCGGCACGCTCGGCATCCACCGGCTCGGCCTGTTCCTGGCGCTGTCGGCGGTGTTCTTCAGCGCCGTCTGCATCGTCATCTCCGGCCCCGCCTGGCTGCTGCCCGAAGGCAATGCCTGGTCGGATTGGTGGGAATGGTGGCGCAAGATCCCGATCTGGTCGCCGCAATGAGTTGAGGGGGAGGTCGTCATGGCCCAATACCAGAACATCTTCACGCAGATTCAAGTTCGTAGCAAAATCTACCCGGGCATTCCGATCGAGCCGGGCATTTGGGAGCGGCTCGGCAAGGGCAGCTTCAACTACTGGTTCGGCAAGCTCGGCGACGCCCAGGTCGGCCCGGTGTATCTGGGCTTCCTCGGCCTCGCCTCGCTGATGACCGGCTTCGTTGCGATCGAGATCATCGGTCTCAACATGCTGGCGTCGGTGAACTGGAGTCCGCTCGAGTTCATCCGTCAGTTCTTCTGGCTCTCCTTGCAGCCGCCGGCCCCAGAATACGGCCTGCAGATCTTTCCGCCGCTACAGGAGGGCGGCTGGTGGCTGATGGCCGGCTTCTTCCTGACGACGTCGATCCTGCTGTGGTGGGCGCGTACCTATCGCCGCGCGCGGGCGCTCGGCCTCGGCACCCACGTGTCGTGGGCGTTCGCGTCGTCGATCTGGCTGTACCTGGTGCTCGGCTTCATCCGGCCGATCTTCATGGGAAGCTGGAGCGAGGCGGTGCCGTTCGGCATCTTCCCGCACCTCGACTGGACCAACAACTTCTCCATCACCCACGGCAACCTGTTCTACAATCCGTTCCACATGCTCTCGATCGCCTTCCTGTACGGGTCGGCGCTGCTGTTCGCGATGCATGGCGCGACGGTGCTGGCGATCAGCCGCTACGGCGGCGAGCGCGAGCTGGAGCAGATCGTCGACCGCGGCACGGCGTTCGAACGTGGTGCGCTGTTCTGGCGCTGGACGATGGGCTTCAATGCGACGGCCGAATCGATCCATCGCTGGGCCTGGTGGTTCGCGGTGCTTTGTCCCTTGACCGGCGGCATCGGTATCCTACTGTCAGGCACCGTTGTCGACAGCTGGTTCGACTGGGGCGTGAAACACGGGCTGGCGCCGATGCGCTGAAGGTCTGCGGGACGAGGCATGTTGGACAGAGTTGAGCAGATCGAATTGGCCGGGCGCAGCACGCGTCCGGCCAGTCTTTTGGAGGCGCTGCGCGAGCGCACCAAGGCGCTGCACGTGACCGCCGAACGGACCGGCGTCGTCGCCGAGCTGCTGCGCGGACGCGGCACGGTCGCGGCCTACGCGCTGCTGTTGCGCAATCTGCTTCCGGTCTACGACGCGCTGGAAGCCGAGCTTCTTCGCCACGAGCGAACGCCGGTGGTGGGTCTCATCGTGCGGCCCGAGTTGCATCGCAGTGCCGCGATCAAGGCTGATCTGGCGCGGTTGAATGCGAGCAGCCTGCCGCTGCTTCCCCAGACGATCGCGTATGTCGGCGCCATCCGCGAGGCGGGCGCTGGTTCGGGGCACCCGCTGCTGGCGCATGCCTATACGCGCTATCTCGGCGATCTCAGCGGCGGCCAGATCATCAAGAAGATTCTTGCGCGTTCGCTCGAGCTGCCGCCCGAGGCGCTGTCGTTCTACGAGTTTCCGGAGATTGCCGACATTCCGCGCTTCAAGGACGACTATCGCGATGCGCTGGAGCAGGCGGGTGCGGCGATGGACGAGCATGATGTCGTCGTCGAGGAAGCCGCGACGGCGTTCCAGCTGAACATCACGCTGTCGCAGGCGCTGCTGGTGGCGGCGGGGCTTGGCGGGTAGGGTAGGCGAGACGTAGGCTCGTAGCGTACGCCGACTTCAAATTCGCGGTGAAGGGCAACATCCGTTGGAGCCGATCTGCTTCCGCGGCAGCGGTCCACTCCCCTCCCCCTTGCGGGGAGGGGTTGGGGGTGGGGAGCCACGAATCGCGCTGCTTGTGATCAAGCTCCATACCCTCGAGCTCATTTGCTACTGAGCGAACCGGAATCAAGAGACGATCGCAACGGGAGCTGTTGTGCGATGTGAAAGGCATCGTGCTCATCAAGCAGTTCGGAGTGCGCGGACCCCCACCCCCGACCCCTCCCCGCAAGGGGGAGGGGAGCGCACTGCGGTTGCGGGACCATCTTGGGTCACATCGTCAAAGTGCGTTTGAGTTTGGCGAACGGCTTTGTCCCGCATGACCAATCAAGCGAAGCCTGCGCTTGCTTACTCCGCACCCTCACTCCCCGCTCTGCGAGCGATACCAAACCAGGTGCTCCAAAATGCTCAGCGTGCGCGCGGTGGAGTTGCGGATGCTCTCCAGCATTTCGGGCATGCTGCCCGCCTCGGCGCCGTGGGTGACTTCCAGCGCGGCGAGTTGGGCGTTCTCCACCGTGGAGGCGGCGAGCTCCTTGTAGATCAGGCTGGCGCTGTGATCGAGCCGCAGGCTCGGGCGGCGGTTGCCGTCGATCTCCTCCTGGAAACGGGCGCGCGCGGCTTCCGCGGTCTTGCGCTCGGTGAGGTCGGAGAAGATCAGCACGAAGCCGAGAACGCGGTCGTAGGGCGCGATCACGGGATCGGCGCGCAGCATCAGCGGCCGTTGCGGCAAGGCGCCGCCGGTCAGCGTCAGCTCGCCGCGCCAGCTGCGCTTGTTGCGCATGAGGTCGTCGAGATTGGCGCGGAATTCCGCCGGCGCCGAGAAATAGGCGCCGAGGTCGCGCAGATGCGGAATATGCGGATGCGAGGCGCGCAACTGCTGCTCGAAGGCTTCGTTCATCAGCAGGATACGGCCTTCGACATCGGCGATGATGACCGGCTGCTCCGAGCGCAGCACCTGCGCGCTGATGGTGGCGAGCTGGTCCTGGGCGATCACCATGCGCACCGAGCGCAGCTGCAGCGCGACGTCGGCGACGGTCTCGCTGACCAGCCGGGCCGACGCGAGTTCGGCCGGCGACCATGGCTCGGACTTGCCCTCCACCAGCTGGTGCCATTGCGCGAACGAGCGCCGCGGCGACAGATCGGAGGGATCGTCGCCGATGATCACGGCCTTCAGCGGATCGCCGCCCCAGGTCACCGTTCGCACCTGCTCGGGCCGGAACCACAGCAGATACTCGCCATCGCTGGCGGAGAGCGGCGCCGCGATCAGGCCGCTCGCCACGCCGCGGATATCGCTGAACGACGGCTCGTCCAGAGTGAGCGAGGCGGTGACGGTCAGCCCTTGTGCGGCATCTGGCAGCTTGCGCCTGCGGTCGAGCCAGGTCGCGAGATCGCGGATGCGCTGCGTCGACGGCACGTCGCCGGCGGTCGTGACCTGGCCCTCGAACAGCAGCGCCGCGCCGCTGGCGCCGAGCGGCTGCAGCAGCGATTGCGAGCCGTCGAACAGCGCGGTCTGCCATTCGCCGTCGCGCGACACCGCCTCGGCCAGCCGCTGTTCCAGCCGACGCACCACCAACTCGGACTGGCTCTGGGCGAAGCTTTCGAGGGCGGCGATCCGGATTGCGCAGGTCTCGGCCAGCGCCTCGCCGGCGGCGCGAATGTCGAACGGCACGAAGCGCGGTTCGTAATGGTGGCAGGCGATCAGCCCCCACAGCCGGCCGCTGACCATCAGCGAGCACACGAGCGTCGCGCCGACACCCATGTTCTGCAGATATTTCTGATGGATCGGCGACATGCTGCGCAGGCAGCTCAAGGACATGTCGAGGTCGCGGCCGTTGAGCGGTGAGATCCGCGGCTGCAGCGGCACCGGCATGTAGTTCACGTCGACCAGCAGCCGGACGCGGTTGCGCTCGTAGAGCCGGCGCGCGATCTGCGGAATGTCCGAGGCCGGATAGCGGTTGCCGAGAAACGCCTCGAGGTCGGGCCGCCGTCGCTCGGACAGCACCTCGCCATGGCCCTCCTCGTCGAAGCGGTAGACCATGACGCGGTCGTAGCCGGTGATTTCCTTGAAGATCGTCGCCGTCTCGTCGCACAGGCCGAGCAGCGACGAGGCCGAGGTGATGCGGTGGAAGGCGCCGTCGAGGGCGGGGGCGATGTTGGTCGACCTTGTCGCCGGCTCCAGCTCGACGATCAGTCCGCCGTTCGAGGGCCGATGCACCGTGCAGTCGACCTGCTGCGGCGGCGATCCGGCCGTGCATCGCAGCGTCATCGGCGTCAGGTGCAGCGGACCGTTGAGATGCGGCAGGATCTGCAGCGCCACGTCGCCGCCGAGATCGCGCAAGGGGCGTCCGACCACGGTATTGGTATTGAGGAAGGCGGCCGCATTGATGCTGGCCTGGATGACGACGTTGTCCGGCTCCTTCAGCGCCAGCAGGATGCCGTGCGGCTGGATCGAGCCCGCGAGATGAATCTGTTCACGCTCGCAATCCGCAAGAGTAGCGTGGCCGAAGGCCGGCGTTGTCAGCGGAACGGGCAACTAGCTCCCCTTTTCGGTTTCCTCGTCTTCTTCTAGCTGGCTCAGATTATACCGATCGAGCTTGGCGTAAAGACTTTGCCGGCTGAGGCCGAGAATTTCGGCCGCCGACGTCCTGTTCCCGTTGGCGAGCTCAAGCGCGGCGCGGACATAGTGCTGCTCGACGACCTCCACGGTGCTCCGCACCAGGTCGCGCAGCGGCGTTTTGCCCACCGATTCGTTGAGACCAGACAGGGCCGCCCGAAGATTGTCATGTTCCGCCGCCGGAGACAACCGCCGCGCGATATTGCGCATGATCAATCCGATCCGGCGGTGACCGTCCAGACCGTGGGAGGCGGCCGAAATCTCGACCTCCGTCTCGCTGCCGAGCTCGCCCTGGATGGTGGTGGCGAGCAGGCGGACGGTGCCATGCCGTTCGACGTTGGAGATCAGCACCGAAAGGTCGGCGCCCGGCCGCGTCAGCCAGCGGCTGAGTTTCTCGCCGAGGACGGCCTCCTTTGAGCCGATCTCGACCAGCTCCAGGAAGGCGCGATTCGCGCGCTTGATCGCCCCGGTCGCATCGATGCTGATGACGGCATCGGGCAGATTGTCGATCAGCCCTTCCGGATCGTCCGGCATCGGTCCGGGCTGCGCAGCTCGGCCGATCGGCGCCATCTGCAGCAGGAACATCGGCGCGGTCTCGCTCGTCATCAGCGATCCCCGGAGCATCCAGGGCGCGGCGTCCTCGCCGAGGTGAACGACGATGCCGGGCGCCTTGCCCTGGTCGCGGACGCGCCTGAGCATCAGCTCCACCGGCTCTCGCTCCTTCTGCGGGATCTCCTGCAGAAACTCGCGGCCGACCAGATTGTCCCGGCGCCGGCTGGAGACGCCGAGCGCCGCCGCCGCGGTGCGGTTCGCCTCGACGATGCGCAGATCGGACACCTTCGTCAGCAGCACGGCCTCGTTGGAATCCTCGATGACGAGCCGGTAGCGGGTCTCGATCTCGCGCAGCTTCCAGTAGTCGCGCTCGATGGTCTGCTGCGCCGAGATCAGGCGAGCCTGCAGCTCCGCGACAGCCTGCAGGTTCTTGCCGATCGCCAGCATGCCCGCCCGGCCGCCGAGCAGCACGGTGGTGAATTCCATCGGCAGTTCCAGGCCGCTCGGAAACCGCTGCGTGATCTGGCGAAACGCGGAGATGCCGGTGCGCTTGGTGTCCTGCATGATGCGCTCGATCTTCTCGCTCGCATCGTCGACGATTTCGGACCAGGGCCGGCCAAGCCAGACGTCGACATTCTCTGTCGAGATGTTCGGCGACAGCGTGGCCTCACGGATCACGCCGTCCATGTCGAGCAGCAATGTCACGTCGGGTCGTGGACCGTGAAACTCGGCCATGTATTGGCACCCGCTTGTTGGCACCCGTTGGAGACGCTCGCAGGGATCGCGGCCTCGATTGGCGCGCATTTTGAAGGTGTTGCGCCGTATCCCGCTAACGCATTGATAGTCTTGAGAATGTCGTTAGCTCACGCAGAGCCTTCGGTGTCAAGGCTTATTTCCAAGCATCCAACTTTCGTTGGTATTCCCGCGCCCATTGCATGGTCGAACTGCGACTTATTCGCTCACTTTCATTTCAGGTGAGCATGACAAGCGTTCATGACATTGTTATCTGTCAGGGAAAACTACGTACACTAACGGACTGGAAAGATCGGGAGAATTGGAAATGCTCAGAGTTGGATTGGTCGCAGCGGTCGTGATTGCAGCATCGGCGAGCGGCGCTTGGGCGCTGGACGGCGGTGACGCTGCGAAAGGCGAACAGGTCTTCAAGCAGTGCATGACCTGCCATCGGATCGGCCCCGACGCCAAGAATGCGGTCGGACCGGTGCTGACCGGTGTGGTCGGTCGTCCGACCGGGACCTATCCGGGGTTTGCCTATTCCGAATTGAACAAGCACGCGGGCGAGGCGGGACTGGTCTGGACCGACGACAACATCTTCGAATATCTCGCCGACCCCAACGCCTACCTGAAGAAATATCTCACCGAGAAGGGCAAGGCGGACCAGGCGACCGGCTCGACCAAGATGGTGTTCAAGCTCGCCAACGAGCAGCAGCGCAAGGACGTCGTCGCCTACCTGAAGACGTTCTCGGAGAAGAAGTAAGGGGAGTGCGGTACGGCTCTCAGGTCTGAGCGCTCATCCGCGCGCCATCCACTCGCACCAATGTCGTCCCGGCGAACGCCGGGACCCAGACCGCGTGATGCCTGTGGGCGAACAAGGTTCGGGTCGCCTTTCTTCGTCATCATGGCCCCGGTGGTTATGGATCCCGGCTTTCGCCGGGATGACCCCGCTGGGGTGGTCCTCCATACGCTCGCCCCAGCAGCAGCCGGGGAGCCCGTTCACTGCTCTCCGGAGATCTAGCGCCACCGCTGCCTGAGATCAGCCGCATTGGCGACGCCCGACGCGGCGAGGCAGCCGGCAAGCCAGAACCAGGGTGCATCCGCGAGCGCGCAGCGCAGCGCCAGCAGCAGGAACACGCCGGCGAGCAGGTTGGGCAGCAGCGCCCGCGGGCTGATGCCGCAGCGGTAGCGCCGCCAGACCCACGTCACGGCCGCAAGCTCGACCGCCACCACCGCCAGGATCAGGTCGACCAGGTGCGGGCTGCGAAACAGCTCATCCATCGCGTGAGCAGCTCAGGCCGCCTTCGCAAGCCCGGTGAGGTGGGCGATATTCTTGAAGAAGATCCGCACATGCGACAGCGGCTTCGCCTTCACGAGCTCCTTGTTCATGTAGGCGTCCCAGGTCAGCTGCTGGACGTCCTTGTCGCGGCAGATGGCGACGAAGCGCTCGCGGCGGGCGTCGTTCGTGTACCAGTAGCGCTGCATCATGCCGAGGATGAAGAACACCGCGCCATGCTTGCGCATGAACGCCTTGCGGGCGGTTGCGAGCGCTGCCACATCGCCGGTCTTCAGGAACAGGGCGACGGCATCAGCCGCGGCGCGGCCGCCGGCCATCGCGTAATAGATTCCCTCGCCCGAGGCTGGCGCGACCACGCCGGCCGCGTCGCCGGCGAGCACGACGTCGCGGCCATTGTCCCAGCGCGACAGCGGCTTCAGCGGAATCGGCGCGCCCTCGCGGCGAATGGTATCGAGATCGTCGAGCGCGGCGACTTTGCGGAACTGGGCCACCGAGCCGCGCAGCGAAAAGCCCTTATGCGCGCTGCCGGTGCCGATGCTGGTGGTCGGCCCATGCGGAAACACCCAGCTGTAGAAGTCCGGCGACAGCTGGCCGCGATAGACGACGTCGCAGCGGGTGGCGTCGAACAGCGGATGGCCACGCTCCGGCGATCGGACGATCTCGTGATAGGCGAAGACGTAGCGGATCTCGCTGACTTCCGGGATGCACTGCCGCGCCACGGCCGACACCGCGCCGTCGGCGCCGATCACCGCACGGGCGCGGACGCTGTCCGCGCGCACGCTGCCGTCGTCCATCCGGCGCTCGTAATGCACCACGGCCGTGCCATCGGCATCGCGGGCGATGTGACTGAACGTGCCGGTGCGGCGGATCGCGCCGCCCTCGGCCGCGCGGGCCCGCAGCCATTCGTCGTAATGCTCGCGATCGACCATGCCGACGAAGCCGCCGTCGATCGGCATGTCGACATCGCGGTTGCTCGGCGACACCATCCGGGCGGACGAGATCCGCGCCACCAGCAGATGGTCGGGAATTTCGAACTCGGCGATCAGCCGCGGCGGAATGGCGCCGCCGCACGGCTTGATGCGGCCGGCCTTGTCGAGCAGCAGCACCTGATGGCCCTGGCGGGCGAGATCGTTGGCGGCGGTGGCGCCGGCGGGACCGCCGCCGACCACCACGACATCGAACGTTTCGGACGGGGTGGTCATCGCTAGGCTCCCTGATTGGCCGGCTGCGCCGCCAGCGTCGGTGACGGCTCGCGCGGTCGCTTGATCCAGATCGCGAGCCAGGCGGAGAGAACGAACAGTGCGGCTTCGGCCGCGAACACCGCCGCGTAGGCCGAGGCGGTCGAGGGCATGAAGGCGCGCGCGGCGTCGGCCGCCGCGGTGCCGACGAAGCCGCCGATGCCGAACGAGATCGCCTGCGAGGCGCCCCACAGCCCCATGCGGGTGCCCTCGCGGTTGTCGCGGCCTTCGCTGACCATGTTCATCATCGCGCCGATGGCCGCGATCGCGTAGACGCCGTTGGTGATGCCGAGCAGCAGCACCGAGCCGCGCAGCGGCCATGCCGGACCGATCGCCGCGGCCGCGACCAGGCTGAGCAGCGCCAGCGCCGAGGCGAGGCAGCCGCCGATGATCCAGGGCTGCGGCCGCGTCCGCCAGTCGGCATGCAGGCTCGCCATCGCCGGCATCAGGATCATGCCGATCAGCGCGCCCATGTGTTGCACCGAGGAGAGCTGCGTGGTCTGGCCGGGCGTCATGCCGAACACGCTGCCGGCGAACGGCTCCAGGATCAGGTCCTGGGCGCTGTAGGCCAGCATCGAGACGAAGATGAAGATCGCGAAGCGCCGCGCCTGCGGCTCCCGGCAGATCTCGCGGAAATCCTCCATGAAGCCGCCGCGCTCGGCGGTTGCCGCGGCGCTCTCGGTGGACAGCTCCGGCTGCTCGATGCCCCACACGCCGAGCAGGGTCAGCACCATCGCGATCGCCGAGACCGTGCCGGAGACCAGCATCAGCCGCTCGCCGGAGAACGGATCGAGCGCCTTGCCGGCAACGGCCGTGGTAACGATGAAGCCCGCGATCATCATGATCCAGGCGATCGAGGCGGCGGCGCTGCGCCGCTCCGGCGCGGTGCGCTTGGCGAGCAGCACCAGGAGCGAGGTGCCGGCGGCGCCGACGCCGATGCCGATCATGATGAAGGCGATCACCGCAACGGCGAGGCCGAGAATGAGCTGGCTCGCCATCAGCGCGGTGGCGGCCGCGGCCAGCAGGCCGCCGGCGGCGAGCACGGCCATGCCGCCGACGATCCAGGCGAAGCGGCGACCGCCGACATCGGAGCCGTGGCCGAGCCAGGGACGCAGCACCTGCATCGCATAGTGGATCGCGACCAGCAGGCCGGGAATCATCGCCGGCAGCGCCAATTCGATGACCATGACGCGATTGAGCGTCGAGGTCGTCAGCACGACGACCGCGCCGAGCGATGTCTGCACCAGGCCGAGCCTGACAATTCCGAACCAGGAGAGCGGAGCAGGGGCCGTCATGCCGACATCCCCGCGAGCGCAAAGGCCGTCACCAGCATGCCAATTACGTAGAGCAGGACGCCGGTCCCGTTGTACCAGGGCGCGAGCTCGCGCGGGTTGGTCATCAGCCGCCGCATCAGCACCAGCTGCGCCGCGATCAGCGCGGCGACGATCATCGCATGCGCCGGCCGGCTCCATGCGATCAGCAGCGCCAGCACCGCGACCTGCGCGACCGCCATGGTGATGCAGGCGAGGCGGGCGGCGCGCTCCGGGCCGAGCAGCACCGGCAGCGAGTTGACGCCGCTGACGCGGTCGCCACCGATGGACTTGAAGTCGTTCAGGGTCATGATCCCGTGCGCGCCGGCGCTGTAGAGCAGCGCGATGGCGAGCACCGGCCAGGACGGCGCCTGCGCGCTCATGATCGCGGCCGCCGTGATCCACGGCAGTCCCTCGTAGCAGAGGCCGACGGCGCTGTTGCCCCACCAGCCGTTCTGCTTGAGCCGGATCGGCGGGGCGCTGTAGGCCCAGGCAAGCGCGAGGCCGAGCGCAGCCGCGGCAAAGCCCCAGGTGCCGAGCAAAGAGGCGACGCCGAGCGACAGCACCGTCCAGATCAGCGCGATGTACAGGCCCCAGCGGCCGGGAATGCGGCCCGAGGGAATCGGCCGGTCCGGCTCGTTGATCGCATCGACATGGCGGTCGAACCAGTCGTTGACGGCCTGGCTGGTGGCGCAGACCATCGGCCCGGCCAGCACGAGGCCGGCGATCACGATCGGCCAGCGCGGCGCCAGCGGCGCGCCCGAGGACACCACGCCGCAGCCGAACGCCCAGATCGGCGGAAACCAGGTGATCGGCTTCAGCAGTTCGAGAACGGCGGACGGATGCAGCCGGGGGGACAGCGGGACGGGCGCGATCTCGGTCATTGCTACGCTTCCACCTCTTCCAATGGCATCTGTTCGGACGGCAGCTATTCCAGCTGACTGTCCTCTTCGCTCGGCTCGGCCATGCCGTAGCGCCGCAGCTTGACATAAAGGCTCTGCCGGCTGAGGCCGAGCATCTCGGCCGCGGTCGCCCGGTTGTCGCCGGTGAGCTTGAGCGCGGTCTCGATGCACATCCGCTCGATCACGTCGGTGGTCTCGCGCACCAGCTCCTTGAGCGGCACCCGGCCGATCAGCTCGGCGAGCTGCTCGCGGGAGCGTGGGATGAAGCCGTGGTCGGCGCCGTCGCCGGGAATGCGCGGGCCGACATTGCGGATGGTGAAGCCGAGCCGGGCCTGGCCGGGTGCGCCGACCGTGGTGGCGGAGATTTCGACGTCGACCGGCGAGCCATGCTCGCCGCGGACGACGCTGGAGAACAGCTTGAGCGTGCCGTGCTGGCGCAGATTGGTCAGCATCACCGAGAAGTCGACCGCGGACTTGCCGATCCAGCGGTCGATCGTCTCGCCCACGATCTGATGCATGCTCTCGATCTGGGCGAGCTGGAGGAACGTGGCGTTGGCGTGCAGCAGCCGCCCGTCCATGTCGGTGATCACGAAGCCGTCGGGGGCGGCCTCGACGAACTGCACCAGCTGGGTGTTGACCTCGGAGGCGCGGGTGATCGCCGGTTGCGACGTCAGCGGCGAGAACCGCAGCAGGAACAGCGACGACGTGTCCTGGCGGAAGAAGGTGCCGTCGAGCAGATATTCGCGGCCGCCGTCGAGCGTGACCTTGGCGCGCTCGATCTTGCCCTGGGACCTGATCGCCAGCGACAGCGATTGCGACAGCGCGTTGTCGTCGAGCAGCAGGACGTCGGGAAACAGCTTGCCGATCAGATTGGCGGCGCCATGGTCGAGCAGGGTGGCCGCCGCCGGATTGGCCTCGACCACTCGATGACTTGTGGCGTCGATGATCAGGACCGGCTCGGCGGTGATCTGAAACAGGATCCGGTAGCGCGATTCGGCATTGCGCATGCGCGAGTAGTCGCGCTCGATCGCAACCTGCGCCTCGATCAGCTTCTGCTGGAGGGCTGCGGTGGCGCGAACGTCTCGCCCGACCGCGATGAAGCGGGCGGCGCCCTTGATCGCCACGACGGCGAACAGAATCGGGATGTCCGGGCCGCGGGCGGCCGGATAACGCACCTCACGCCAGCGCGACACCTTGCGCTGGGAGGCCTCGGTGAGCAGCAGCTCTGGCTTGGTCTGGCTTTCCTCGGACACTGTTGCTTGCCAGGATCGGCCGATCCACGCGTCTGTGTTTCTCAATTCAAGCGGCAATCCGGCCTGTTGAAAAGCCAGATCCTGAATGTTGCCGTCGGCGTCGAGCGCGAGCGCAATGTCGGAGGCTGCGGCCACCAGCATGGCCGCAACATCCGCATTGAGATCGCCAAGCGACTCTTTCGGAGCTCTGAACGCCCTCACCAACGCCGTTGTCCTCCCAATCAAGGAGCCTTCGCGCGGCAAGTCTCATTCCAGCATTCATCTTCACTGCACCCTCAGCTATCGCCGTTCGGTCAGAAGACTGACGACGTGCCGGGCTTGCGAAGCCTCTCTGCTCGGGTCGGAGACGATACCGTCGCCGCCGACCAGAAGAACGAGTTCAGGCCGTTCAATAAACGCAGGACCGCAGACCAGCACGCCGATGTCCTGGTTGGAGGACTCGCGCCGGACCATCCTTATGTTTGAGGCGAGATCGTCAAGCTTCTTGTCGCTGGTTGCGAAGAACTCGACGACGTTGAACCATTGCGTGCGGAGCGCATCGACGAAACTGCGATCCGCCGTGTCGGGCTCGATCCAGGTCTCCCAGCCGTCGCGGCGGAAGAATTCACCCGCGAGCACGACGCCGAACATCATGTGGCCGATTTCGCGGCGATCGCCTGGCGACGTCGTCAGCAGGACGCGCAGGCCCGTGGGCGCGACCGCGAGTTCGGCGCAGAAGGCGGGGCTGAAATGGCGCAGCAGCTGCTGCAGGCGCCACAGCGCCAGCGTGACGTCGGCGAAGTCGCGCTCATCATCGGCCCAGAGATGGCGGAGATGGTTCGCGGTCGGCACCAGGAGATCGAGATAGATCCGCTCCAGCGTCTCGCCGTGATCACGATGCGCCTGGATGCAGGCGACCGCGCCGTCCTCGTCGGCGTCCAGCACCAGCTCGGCAAAGTCGGCGGCTTCCTGGGCCGAGGCTGCGATGATCGCCGGCACGCGTTCGAGCGTGGAGGCATGGGCCATCACCAGGCGCGGAATGATCTCGGCCTCGATCGCTCCGTTGAGCTGAGGATGACGGGTGCTGTGTAAGGGCACATTGACACGCGGCGCTGCCGGCGGATGAAAGCCGGGCTGCCCACGCTTCGTCCGGAAGCGTGCTCGTGGAAATCGGGCTGTTTCATTGAGCTCGGTCATCAGCGCCTCCCCTCCATATGAGCGCACGTTGCTCGTTGCGTCAATATTCTTTGACGTCAATTTTGATTGACACTCTTCCGACCCGGGTCTAGCGTTTCCCCATCGGGCCCGCACTCCGGGGATTTGCGATGCGCCACCTGCAAGCTGCACAACGTAACGTTGACCAGGCCGAGTGCGGTGCACCACAAATGTCCCTGTGGTTGTCGTCATCGCACCACCGGGCACCGATGTTGTCAAATCATCTTTACACATCGTGTGACGCCCAATTCACGTCCGCCACTGATCCGTCGCTGTGGGGTCAACTCTGCTTCACACCCGAGGCAGCGCCGCGTGCAAAGCGGCAAGCGCTTTACACGCCTGAGGAAAAGCGTCGGCGCGACGCCACGCCATGGACCCTGGTGCAGGGCATCCTGGCGCCGCTCCAGTTTCTCGTCTTCCTGGTCAGCCTCGGACTGGTCGCGCGCTATCTCGCCACGGGCGAGGGCCTGTGGCTCGCCACGGCCTCGGTCATTCTCAAGACGGCGCTGCTCTACACCATCATGATCACCGGCTCGATCTGGGAGCGGGTCGTGTTCGGACGCTATCTGTTTGCGCCGGCCTTCTTCTGGGAAGACGTGTTCTCGATGCTCGTGATCGCGCTGCATACGGCCTATCTCGCCGCGATCATCGGGCATATCGGATCAGCACAGCAGCAGATGCTGCTGGTGCTCGCGGCCTATGCGGCCTACGCGATCAACGCGACGCAATTCCTGCTCAAGCTGCGCGCCGCGCGGCTGCAGGAGCAGGCGATGGCGCAAACGAGTGCGGAGCGCGCGTCATGAGCATGTCCGCACAAGCCTGTGCCGTGGCGTCGGCCTCATCAGCAGACGGCGTGCTGCGCGAGCGCGGCCAGCGCGAGGTGTTCTGCGGCCTCACCGGCATCGTCTGGCTCCACAGGAAAATTCAGGACGCGTTCTTCCTCGTCGTGGGATCGCGCACCTGTGCGCATCTGATCCAGTCGGCCGCAGGCGTCATGATCTTCGCCGAGCCGCGCTTCGCCACTGCCATCATGGAGGAGCGCGACCTTGCCGGCCTCGTCGATGCCAATGACGAGCTCGACCGCATCGTCGGCCAGCTGCTGGCGCGTCGCCCCGAGATCAAGCTCTTGTTCCTGGTCGGCTCCTGTCCGTCCGAGGTGATCAAGCTCGATCTGTCGCGCGCGGCGTTGCGGCTGTCCCAGCGCTTCTCGCCCGGCGTGCGCGTGCTCAACTACTCCGGCAGCGGCATCGAGACGACGTTCACGCAAGGCGAGGATGCCTGCCTCGCTGCGCTGGTGCCGGTGTTGCCGCAAGCCGACCGCGCCGCGCGGCCGTCGTTGCTCGTGGTCGGCGCGCTCGCCGATGTCGTTGAAGACCAGTTCAAGCGGACCTTTGCCGCGCTCGGCATCGATCAGGTCTCTTTCCTGCCGCCGCGCCGTTCGTCGGAGCTGCCGGCGATCGGACCGGAAACACGCATTCTCCTTGCGCAGCCGTTCCTTGGGGACACCGCGCGCGCACTGGAAGAACGCGGTTGCCGCAGAATCGCGGCGCCGTTTCCGTTGGGCGGGGAGGGCACCGCGCTGTGGCTCGCTGCGGCGGCTGATGCCTTCGGCGTGTCGCGCGTCCATGTCGAGCGCACCCTCGCGCCCTTGAAAGCGCGGGCGGAGAAGGCGCTGGCGCGCTATCGCGCGCAGCTCGCCGGCAAGCGCATCTTCCTGTTTCCGGATTCGCAGATCGAGATCCCGCTGGCGCGGTTCCTTGCGCGTGAGATCGGCATGGAGCTGGTCGAGGTCGGCACGCCCTATCTGCATCGCGATCATCTCGCCGCGGAGCTTTCGATGCTGCCCGCCGGGACGCAGCTCAGCGAGGGCCAGGACGTCGAGCGCCAGATCGATCGCTGCCGCGACGCGCGTCCCGATCTCGTCGTCTGCGGTCTCGGTCTCGCCAATCCGCTGGAGGCCGAAGGCCTCACGACCAAATGGTCGATCGAACTGATCTTCACGCCGATTCAAGGCTTCGAGCAGGCCGGCGATCTCGCCGAGCTGTTCGCGCGGCCCTTGCTGCGGCAAACGCGACTGGCGGTGTGAGATGCAGCTGTCGGTCTGGACATATGAAGGCCCTCCGCACATCGGCGCGATGCGGATCGCGACCGCGATGCGCGGCGTGCACTACGTGCTGCATGCGCCGCAGGGCGACACCTACGCCGATCTCTTGTTCACGATGATCGAGCGCCGCGACCGAAGGCCACCGGTCACCTACACCACCTTCCAGGCGCGCGATCTCGGCGGCGACACGGCAGACCTGCTGCAGAGTGCGGCACGCGCGGCCTACGAGCGCTTCCAGCCGCAGGCGATGCTGGTCGGCGCGTCCTGCACCGCCGAGCTGATCCAGGACGATCCCGGCGGGCTGGCGCTGGCCTTGAGGCTTCCGATTCCGGTGATCCCGCTCGAGCTGCCGGCCTATCAGCGCAAGGAGAATTGGGGCGCCTCGGAAACGTTCTACCGGATTGTACGAGCGTTGGCTGCGTCTTCCGCTGATGGCTCCCCCCGCCGTGAACGGGAGGCGGGCGCTCGTCCAGTCTGCAACCTGCTTGGTCCGACGGCTCTCGGCTTCCGTCACCGCGACGACCTCGCGGAAGTGACCAGGCAGGTTGTGGAGCTCGGCATCGGGATCAATGTGGTGGCGCCGTGGAACGCGACGCCGGCTGATCTCGCCCGCCTGCCGCAGGCCGATTTCAACATCGTGCTGTATCCGGAAGTCGCGCTGACGGCGGCGCAATGGCTGAATCGACAGTTCGGCCAGCCCTATACGAAGACGATCCCGATCGGTGTCGGCGCGACGCGCGACTTCATCAAGGAGGTCGCAAGCCTTGCCGGCGTCGATGCGGAGCCGGTGCTGTCGCGCTCCGAGAGCAGGCTGCCCTGGTATTCGCGCTCGGTCGACTCGACCTATCTCACCGGCAAGCGCGTCTTCATCTTCGGCGATGCCACCCATGCCGTCGCCGCGGCGCGCATCGCGACCCAGGAGCTCGGCTTCGAGGTCGTTGGCCTCGGCACCTATGCCCGCGAATTCGCCCGCGAGATCCGCGAGGCCGCCGCGCTCTACGGCGTCGAGCCTGTCATCACCGACGACTATCTCGAGGTCGAAGCCCGTGTCAGCGAACTCCGTCCTGAGCTCGTGCTCGGCACGCAGATGGAGCGCCACATCGCCAAGCGCTTGGGCATTCCCTGCGCCGTGATCTCGTCGCCGACCCATGTGCAGGATTTCCCGGCGCGCTACTCGCCGCAGATGGGGTTCGAAGGCGCCAATGTGCTGTTCGACACCTGGGTGCATCCGCTGATGATGGGTCTGGAGGAGCATCTGCTCGGCATGTTCCGCGAGGATTATGAGTTCGCCGATCACGCGCCCTCGCATCTCGGCGCCGCCCCGGCGGCGCCGCCGCAGCCGCAGCTCCGCGTCGTCGAGACCTCCATCACCACCGAGCTCGCCTGGGCCTCCGACGCCGAGCGCGAGCTGACCAAGATTCCGTTCTTCGTGCGCGGCAAGGCACGCCGCAACACCGAACGCTTCGCGCGCGAGCGCAACGTCAACCTGATCACGCTCGAGACCTTGTACGATGCCAAAGCGCATTTCGGTCGCTGACGTCACACCCATCCGGGTGGTGATCGTGACGATGGACAGCCATCTCGCCTCGGCAGCCGTGCGCGCGCGCACGACCTTGCAGGCGGAGCTGCCCGGGCTCGATCTCAAGGTGCATGCGGCCGACGAGTGGGGCTGCAATCCGACCGCGCTGGCGCATTGCCTCGCCGACATCGCCACCGGCGACATCGTCGTCGCGACGATGCTGTTCATGGAGGACCACATCCAGCCGGTGCTGCCGGCCTTGCAGGCCCGCCGCGATCATTGCGATGCGATCATCGGCTGCCTGTCGGCCGGCGAAGTCGTGCGCCTCACGCGGCTCGGCAAATTGACGATGTCGGGCTCGGCCACCGGCGTGCTCGGCCTGTTGAAGCGGCTACGCGGCAGCAACCGCTCCGGCAATTCGAGCGGCCAGGGCCAGATGAAGATGCTGCAGCGGATGCCGCGCCTGCTGCGCTACATTCCCGGCACGGCGCAGGACCTGCGCGCCTATTTCCTGACGCTGCAATACTGGCTCGCCGGCTCCGAGCAGAATTTTGCGAACATGGTGCGCTTCCTGGTCGGCCGCTACGCCGACGGCCCGCGCGCCGCGTTGCGCGGCAAGCTCAAGGCAGCCGAGCCGGTGACCTATCCGGATGTCGGTCTCTATCATCCGCGCCTGAAGCAGCGCATCGCCGAGCGGATCGACGAGCTTCCGGCGCTGCCGAAGCCGGTCGGCCGCGTCGGCGTCATTCTGATGC
The DNA here is from genome assembly GCF_051168435.1 of Bradyrhizobium sp. HKCCYLR20261. NCBI lineage: Bacteria > Pseudomonadati > Pseudomonadota > Alphaproteobacteria > Hyphomicrobiales > Nitrobacteraceae > Bradyrhizobium > Bradyrhizobium sp. HKCCYLR20261. Next base: position 161,291 of record NZ_JBNPUZ010000001.1, on the reverse strand, counting down.
GCTCCTATCTGCTCGCCGCCAACACCGCGCATTATGACGGCGTGATCGCGGCGCTGGAGGCGCGCGGTCTCGCGGTCGTTCCCGTGTTCGCCTGCGGCCTGGACTCGCGCCCGGCGATCGAGCGCTATTTCCAGAAGGACGGCATTTCCGCGGTCGACGCGGTGGTCTCGCTCACCGGCTTCTCGCTGGTCGGCGGTCCCGCCTACAACGATGCGCGCGCGGCCGAGGAGGTGATGGCCGGGCTCGATGTGCCCTTGATCGCGGCGCATCCCCTCGAGTTCCAGACCGTCGAGCAGTGGCACGAGGATGCGCGCGGCCTGACACCGGTCGAAGCCACGATGATGGTGGCGATTCCCGAACTCGACGGCGCGGTCGGTCCGACCGTGTTCGGCGGCCGCTCGGCGATGGCCGACGACGGTCGCGACATGGCTTCGTTACCCGAGCGCGCCGCCCAACTCGCTGCGCGTGTCGCCAGGCTTGTCGAACTGCGCCGCTCGGCCCGCGCCGAGCGCAAGATCGCAGCGGTGCTGTTCAACTTCCCGCCGAATGGCGGCAGCGCCGGCACCGCAGCCTATCTCTCGGTGTTCGAGTCGTTGCACAATGTCATGACCTCGCTGCGTGCCGCCGGCTACACGATCGACGTGCCAGCCACGGTCGATGAGCTGCGCGCTCGTGTGCTGAAAGGTAATGCCGAGCGGTTCGGCACCGCGGCCAATGTCGCGGTCCGCATTCCCGTCGACCAGCATGTCCGCCGCGAGCGGCATCTCGCCGAAATCGAGAAGCAATGGGGCCCGGCGCCCGGCCGCCACCAGACCGATGGCGCCAGCCTGATGGTGCTCGGCGAGCAGTTCGGCAATCTGTTCGTCGGCCTGCAGCCCGCCTTCGGCTACGAAGGCGATCCGATGCGGCTGTTGTTCGAGCACAGCTTCGCGCCGACCCATGCCTTCGCCGCGTTCTATCGCTGGCTGCGCGAGGAGTATCGCGCCCACGCCGTGCTGCATTTCGGCACCCATGGCGCGCTCGAATTCATGCCGGGCAAGCAGGCCGGCCTCTCCGCCGAGTGCTGGCCGGAGCGGCTGATCGGCGACCTCCCGAACTTCTACATCTATGCCTCCAACAATCCGTCGGAGGGCGCGCTCGCCAAGCGCCGCGGCGGCGCCACCTTGATCAGCTATCTCACGCCCTCGATCACCAGCGCCGGCCTCTACAAGGGCCTCGCCGAGCTGAAATCTTCGCTCGACGCCTGGCGTAATCTGTCGCCGGACGCGACCGAGCAGGTGAGGGCCGACAGCGCGGCGCTGATCCAGGCGCAGGCTGCCGCGGTCGATCTTGCCGTGGCTGATCCGCTCTGGGGCGATGAGCGTGACGCACGGATCGCTGCGCTCTCGGCCAGCGTGCTGGAGCTGGAGTATTCGCTGATCCCGCACGGCCTCCACGTGGTCGGCGCCCCGCCGCCGCAAGAGCAGCGCAAGGAGCTGCTCGACCTCGCAGGTATCACCGACGCCGCCAAGCGCACCGAACTCGACAAACTGCTCGCCACCGACAGCGAGACGCCGGCCATCCTGCACGCGCTCGACGGCGGCTACATCCGCCCCGTCCCCGGCGGCGACCTGCTGCGCAACACCGACGTGCTGCCCACGGGCCGCAACCTGCACGGCTTCGATCCGTTCCGTATTCCCAGCGCCTTCGCGCTGAAGGATGCCGAGCGCCAGGTCGCCCGGCTGCTCGCCCGCCATGCCGGCGAGGGCCACAAGCTGCCGGAGACGATCGCGCTGGTGCTGTGGGGCACCGACAATCTCAAGACCGAGGGCGGTCCGATCGCTCAGGCGCTGTGGCTGATGGGGGCCGCGCCGCGCCATGACAGCTATGGCCGGCTGTGCGGCGCCAAGCTGATCCCGCTGGAGCAGTTGGGACGCCCGCGCATCGACGTCGTGATCACGCTGTCCGGCATCTTCCGCGATCTGATGCCATTGCAGACCAAGCTGCTCGCCGAAGCCGCGCTGCTCGCCGCGTCGGCGGATGAGTCCGCGGAATTCAACTATGTCCGCAAGCACGCGCTGGCCTTCCAGGCCGCGCATGGCGGCGAGATCGCGGATGCCGCATTGCGCGTGTTCGGCAATGCCGAGGGCGCCTATGGCGCCAACGTCAACCATCTGATCGATTGCGGCGCCTGGACCGACGAGGACGAACTCGCCGACGTCTATACCCGCCGCAAGGGCTTTGCCTACGGCACCGACGGCCGCCCTGTCCGCCGCGACGCGCTGCTCGGCCATGTGCTGGCCGGCGTCGACGCCGCCTATCAGAACGTCGACTCCGTCGAGCTCGGCGTGACCACGATTGATCATTATTTCGATACGCTCGGCGGCATCAGCCGCGCGGTGAAGCGCGCCAAGGGCGAGGCGGCGCCGGTCTATATCGGCGACCAGACCCGCGGCGAGGGCACCGTGCGGACGCTCTCGGAGCAGGTCGCGCTGGAGACCCGCACCCGCACGCTCAATCCGAAATGGTACGAGGCGCTGCTCGCCCACGGTTACGAGGGCGTCCGCCAGATCGAGTCGCACGTGACCAACACCGTCGGCTGGTCGGCGACCACGGGGCAGGTCGCGCCCTGGGTCTATCAGCAGATCACCACGACCTTCGTGCTCGACCCCGCGATGCGCGAGCGTCTCGCCTCGCTCAATCCAGCTGCATCGGCGAAGATCGCCAACCGTCTGATCGAAGCGCATGAGCGCAATTACTGGACCCCGGATGCCGAGATGCTCGATGTCCTGCGCAAGGCCGGGGAAGAACTCGAAGATCGCCTCGAAGGCGTGGGAGTTGCCGCATGAATGTGACCTTGAGAGCGCCGCTGACGACGGCCCCGCGCCGCCCTGACGGGGCCGGTAGCGTTCAGGTGCAGCTCGATCCGAACGTGGTGATCGGCACTGCAAAAGTGTTCTCGGTCTATGGCAAGGGCGGCATCGGCAAGAGCACGACCTCGTCCAACCTCTCGGTGGCGCTGTCGAAGCTCGGCAAGCGCGTGCTGCAGATCGGCTGCGATCCCAAGCATGACTCGACCTTCACTCTGACCAAGCGGCTGGTGCCGACGGTCATCGACATCCTCGAGCAGGTCAACTTCCACTCCGAGGAGCTGCGCCCCGACGACTTCGTCTACCAGGGCTACAATGGCGTGATGTGCGTCGAGGCCGGCGGGCCGCCGGCCGGCACCGGCTGCGGCGGGTATGTCGTCGGCCAGACGGTGAAGCTGCTGAAGGAGCATCATCTGCTCGAGGACACCGATGTCGTGATCTTCGACGTGCTCGGCGACGTCGTCTGCGGCGGCTTTGCGTCGCCGCTGCAGCATGCCGATCGCGCGCTGATCGTCGCCGCCAACGACTTCGACTCGATCTTCGCGATGAACCGCATCGTCGCGGCGATCCAGGCCAAGTCCCGCAACTATCCGGTGCGGCTCGGCGGCGTGATCGCCAATCGCAGCGCCGCGACCGACCAGATCGACAAGTTCAACGAGCGCATCGGCATGAAGACGCTGGCGCACTTCCCCGATCTCGACGTCATCCGAAAGAGCCGGCTGAAGAAGTGCACCCTGTTCGAGATGGAGGCCTCGCCCGACGTCGAGCGCGCCCAGAACGAATATCTGCGCCTCGCCGCCTCGCTGCTCGCCGGCGTCGAGCCGATCCACGCGATGGCTCTCAAGGACCGCGACATCTTCGATCTCCTTGGCTTCGATTGAGTGAGGCTGGCACATGACGACAGCGGAATATCTCGCCCGCCGCAGTGAAGTGGAGACCTATTTCGACCGCACCGCGGTCGCCGCCTGGACGCGGCTGACCTCGGATGCGCCGGTCGGCCGCATCCGCGCCACCGTGCGCGCCGGTCGCGACGAGATGCGGCGGACCTTGCTGTCGTGGCTGCCGCTCGATCTGCGCGGCGCGCGAATCCTCGATGCCGGCTGCGGCACCGGCAGCTTCTCGATCGAGGCGGCGCGCCGCGGCGCCGATGTCGTCGCCGTCGACATCTCGCCGACCCTGATCGAAATCGCGCAGCGCCGTCTGCCCGACGACATCAGCCGCGATGCGATCCGCTTCGTCGCCGGCGACATGCTCGATCCCCGGCATGGCGGCTTCAACTTCGTCGTCGCGATGGACTCGTTCATTCACTACCGCGCCGAGGATGCCGTGCGCATCGTCGCCGGCCTCGCCAATCGCACCTCCGATGCGATCCTGATGACCTACGCGCCGCGCACGCCGCTGCTGGCGGTCATGCATGCCGTCGGCGGGCTGTTCCCGCGCGGCAATCGCGCGCCGTCGATCGAGCCGGTCGCCGAGCAGAAGCTGTCCCGCCTGATCGCCGATCAGCCCGATCTCGCCGACTGGCGCTGCGCGCGCAGCAGCCGCATCGCCAACGGCTTCTACATCTCGCAAGCGCTGGAGCTCCGCCCGTCATGAGCGCGCGCGCACCATCGTTCCTGCAACTGTGGACGCGGCTGTCGTCGCGCTATCTGCCGTTTGCGGATGCCGCCTCGACCGAGCTGCCGCTGTCGCGCCTGATGCGGCTGTCGCTGTTCCAGGTCTCGATCGGCATTTCGGTGGTGCTGCTCAATGGCACGCTCAACCGCGTCATGATCGTCGAGCTCGGCGTGCCCTCCTGGCTGGTCGCGACCATGGTGGCGCTGCCGCTGGTGTTCGCGCCGCTGCGCGTGCTGATCGGCTTCAAGTCGGACCATCACCGCTCCGTGCTCGGCTGGCGCCGCGTGCCCTATATCTGGATGGGGACCTTGCTGCAGTTCGGTGGCCTCGCGATCATGCCGTTCGCGCTGCTCCTGCTGTCCGCGGGCGACGCGCCGGGCCAGGTCATCGCGGGGCGCGTGGGCGCGGCGCTCGCTTTCCTGCTGGTCGGCGCCGGGCTGCACACGACGCAGACGGCAGGCCTGTCGCTGGCGACCGACATCGCGCCCGAGCATTCGCGCCCGCGCGTCGTCGCCTTCCTCTACGTGATGCTGATGTTCGGCATGATGGCGAGCGCGCTGACCTTCGGCGGGCTGCTCGCCGATTTCAGCGAGATGCGGCTGATCCAGGTCATCCAGGGCGCCGCGCTGACCGAGATGGTGCTCAACGTCATCGCGCTGTGGAAGCAGGAGGCGCGCGATCCCTCGCGCACGTCGGCTGCCCGGGAGCGTCCGCGCTTCGGCGACTCCTGGCGGCAGTTCCGCGAGGCCGGCGGCTCGATGCGCGTGCTGGTCGCGGTCGGGCTCGGTACCGCCGGCTTCACGATGCAGGACATTCTGCTCGAGCCGTATGGCGCGGAGATCCTTCACCTCACGGTGGGCGAAACGACCGCACTGACGGCGTTGTTCGCCGCCGGCACGCTTGCGGGCTTCGGGCTGTCGGCGCGCCGTCTTGGCCGTGGCTCCGATCCTTATCGCATCGCGGCGCTCGGCGGGCTCGTCGGCCTGTTCGCGTTTTCCGCCGTGATCTTCTCGGCGCCGCTCGCGTCGCCCTTGCTGTTCCGTATCGGCACGACCCTGATCGGCTTTGGCGGCGGCCTGTTCGCGGTGGGCACGCTGACGGCGGCGATGGCGCTGGTGCAGAACGGCGAGAGCGGGTTGGCGCTTGGCGCCTGGGGCGCGGTGCAGGCCACGGCGGCGGGACTCGCCATCGCAGGCGGCGGCGCCATTCGGGATGTGATGTCGCAGCTCGCGCTCGATGGCCGCCTCGGCATAGCCCTTGCCGGTCCCGCGACCGGCTACAGCATCGTCTATCACGTCGAAATCGCGCTGCTCTTCGTCACCCTCGCGGTCATCGGGCCGCTGGTGCGGCGGCGGGCGGCGGAGCCGCAGCAACTACAGTTCGGAATCGCTGAATTTCCAGGTTAGCCCAGTCGGGGAGGAAACCATGCAGACGTCTTTCACGAGCTACATCGATGTCGCCCAGGTGGTGCTTTACGGGTTCTGGGTGTTCTTCGCAGCCCTGATCTTCTACCTGCGCACCGAGGACAAGCGCGAGGGCTATCCGCTGCAGTTCGAGGGCCGCGTCGGCCGCCGGACCGCGTCGAGCGGTCACGGCTTCCCGACCCCGCCGAGCCGCAAGACCTATTACATGCATGGCGGCCGTACCGCGAGCCTGCCGAACTGGGACAACGACCGCTCGGATGCGCCGGTGACGCCGATGTATCCCTGGCCGGGCACGCCCTATCTGCCGACCGGCAACCCGATGCTCGACGGCGTCGGCCCGGGCTCCTTCGCCGCGCGCAGGGACGAACCGGAACTGACCATGGACAACATCCCGGCGATCGTGCCGCTGCGCGTCGACGGCAGCATCTTCATCGCCTCGGAGGATCCGGATCCACGCGGCATGCCGGTGATCGGCTGCGACGGCCAGCTCGGCGGCAAGGTGCGTGAGGTGTGGGTCGATCGCGCCGAGATGCTGATCCGCTATCTCGAAGTCGAGGTCGACGGCATCGTCGGACGCCACGTGCTGCTGCCGATGACGATGGCCGTGGTCGACAGATCGCGCAAGGCGGTGCTGGTCGATGCCATTCTCGGCTCGCAATTCGCCAACGTGCCCGCTCTCGCCAATGCCGACCAGGTCACCAAGCTCGAGGAGGACAAGATCGTCGGCTACTATGGCGGCGGCCACCTCTATGCGACCGCCGCGCGCCAGGAGCCGCTGCTGTGAGCAGGCTTCGCGATCGTGATGAGCTGATGCTGCCGGAGGGCGAGCGGCTGCTCTGGCAGGGACAGCCGGCGGTGAAGGCGCTGCTGCTGCGTGTCTTCCACCTGCGTCTGGTGCTCGCTTATTTCGCGGCGCTGTTCGGCGCGCGCGTCGTGGCCGGTGCGCTGGATCACCAGCCGCTGGCGGCCTCGGTCGCCAGCGCGTCGTCGCTGGCAATGCCGGTGGCGATCGCCACGCTGCTGCTCACCGGCCTCGCGGTGCTCTACAGCCGCACCACGCGCTACACCATCACCTCCAGGCGCGTGCTGCTGCAGTTCGGCGCCGTGCTGCCGATGACCTTGAACGTACCGTTCAAGCAGATCGCGCGCGCCGACGTGAAGCTGTTCGCGGACGGCTCCGGCGATCTTCCGCTCGGCGTCCTGGCGCAACAGCGGCTGTCCTATCTGCTGCTGTGGCCGCATGCGCGTCCGTGGCGGCTGAACGAGGTCGAGCCGATGCTGCGGGGCGTGCCTGATGCCCGCACAGTCGCCGAGATTCTCGCCAAGGCGCTGGTCGCGGCCTCCGATGGCGCGGTCGCGGCCCAGCCGCTCGCGGCTGCTGAGGGGCATCCGCAGGGCACGCCTGCGGGCGCCGTGGCCAACGCGGCGTGATGAGGAGGAACAAGCCATGAGCCAGGCCGAGGGCCATGTCGAAGCCGAAATCATCATCCCGAAGGGGGCGTTGCGCGCAGCCTTCGCTCTGGTCGCCTTCGCTCTGCTCGCTGCCGGTGTCGGTCGCCTGACCGGCCTCGGCACCGTGCAGCACGATCACATGGCCGCCGTGCAGACGGTGGCCCTGCGGTTCGAGGACCGGCCCGACGGCGGCATCTCCGTGGTGTCGCCCGACAGTGGCAAGGTCGTCGGCGTGGTCGAAGCCGGCTCTGACGGCTTCCTGCGCACCGTTCTGCGCAGCATGGCGTTCGACCGCCAGCGTCACGCGATCGGCTCGGGGCCGGCCTTCACCATCAACCGCTGGTCCGACGGCCGCCTGAGCCTGGACGATCCCGCCACCGGACGGCGGGTCGATCTCGCGCCGTTCGGTGACAACAACAGGCGCCGGTTCACGGAGCTGATGACCATGGGAGAAACGCGATGAGAGCCTTATGGGCCAACGAGCCCCGCCGCTTCGACATCGGCTGCAGCATCGAGGTCGAGCAGACCTCCGAGACGCTGCACGCCCATGTCACGCTCGACCGCGACGTCAACATCCGTCCGGGCGACGAGGTCGTGATTCATGGCGAGCCGATCACGGTCAAGTTCGGCGAGCAGCTCAACCTGCGCCGCACGGCCACTGTGGTTCGTGCTGGTCCGGTGAAGCGCATGATGATGCATGTCGCCGGATATCTCGAACTCACGGAATTGTACGACGTCAGCTTTTCGGACGGGAGGGTCAGATGATCGCAATGGAAGGTGGGGCCGGCAACATTTCCACCAAGATGGCGCTCGAGGATACGATCCTCACGCCTCGCTTCTACACCACCGATTTCGCGGCGATGGACCGGCTCAATGTCGACCTCGTGCGCCGCGAATGGGATGCTGTCATGGCCGAGCTGCGCGCCGACCACAACCGCAAGCACTTCGTGCGCACGCCGGAGTTCGACAAGGATCTCAACGATCTGCCCGAGGCGCTTCGCGCCGAATTCAAGGACTTCCTGGTGTCGTCGCTGACGGCCGAGTTCTCCGGCTGCGTGCTCTATGCCGAGATCAAGAAGCGGATCAGCAATCCCGATATCCGCGAACTGTTCCAGTTCATGAGCCGCGACGAGGCCCGCCATGCCGGCTTCATCAACGAGATCCTGAAGGATCACGGCATCGGTGTCGATCTGAGCTTCCTGACCAAGACGAAGAAATACACCTATTTCAAGCCGAAGTTCATCTTCTACGCGACCTACCTGTCGGAGAAGATCGGCTATGCCCGCTACATCACCATCTATCGCCAGATGGAGCGCAATCCGGATCGACAATTCCACCCGATCTTCAAGTGGTTCGAGAAGTGGTGCAACGACGAGTTCCGGCACGGCGAGGCGTTCGCGCTTCTGATGCGCGCCGATCCGAAGCTCTTGAGCGGATACAACAAGCTCTGGATCAAGTTCTTCCTGCTCGCGGTGTTCGCCACCATGCATGTCCGCGACCACATGCGTCCCGCCTTCTACGAGGCGCTCGGCATGCCGGTCGACGAGTACGACATGCGGGTGTTCCGCATCACCTCGGAGATCTCGCGCCAGGTCTTCCCGGTGATGCTCGACATCGACAACCCGCGCTTCTGGGAAGGCCTCAAGCGCCTGCGAGAAATCTCGGAGGCGATCGCCGATGCGAAGGCGCAGGGCGGCATCATGGGCACGCTGAAGCGCGCCGTGCTGCCGCTCAAGGCGGCCCTGACCTTCGGCCGGTTGTATCTGCTGCCGGCCAAGAGCAACGAGCTGCCACGGGAGATCAGGCTGCAACCCGCCTGGTGACAAGGAGCCGGACATGGGCGCGACCGCGATTGCCATTCCCTATGTCGTGTTCGTCTGGTGGTTCTCGACCGGCGCCGTGCTGGCGCTGGTCGGGCTCGCCGCCCGTTACCCGTCCGCGTTCAAATGGGGCACGGCCGCGGCCTTCGTCGCGGCCTTGTCCGGCGTCGCGGTGTCGAGCCAGGCTGCCGAGGACGCCAGCGCCTATTGCGCCTTCACCTGTGCCATCCTGCTGTGGGGCACGGTGGAGATGTCGCTGCTTGCCGGCTGGATCACCGGGCCGCGGCCCGAGCCGTGCCCGCGGGATTGCACGCCGGCCTCGCGCGTCGGCTTTGCGTTGCAGGCGATCGCCTATCACGAACTGGCGCTGATCGCGACCGCGGGTCTGGCGTTCGCGGTGACATCCGGCGCCCCCAATCGGCTGAGCTGGTGGACGTTCGCCGCGCTGCTGGTGCTCAGGCAGAGCGCCAAGATCAATTTGTTTCTCGGCGTGCGCACCCTGAATGACGAGCTGCTGCCGCAGCAGGTCCGGTTCATGCGCAGCTATTTCGCCAAGAAGTCGATCAACCTGCTGTTTCCGTTCTCGATCGCCGCTGCGACCACCGCGACCGTGTTGGTTGCCGCTGCCGCGCTGGGCGCGAAATCGACCTTCGATGGCGTCGCGCTGTCGCTGCTGGCGTCGCTGATCGCGCTCGGTCTGCTCGAACACGGCTTCATGGCGCTGCCGATGCCGGTCATTAATCTCTGGCGCTGGAGCGCGCCTGCGGAGCCGGTCATGGCGGCCGTCGTCGCCATCCCGGCATCCGTGCCGGTCACGCCCATGGCGCGGCCGGTGCTCGCCGTCGTGCCGGCCACGCCGGAAGCAGAGCGTCCCATACCCGCGCCCAAGACATCGATGTCGGCGCAGAAGACCGCCGCCGCTCTGGCGCGGCAGCGGCTCGAGGAGCAGTTCCGCCAGGCCTATCGCCAGGCCCGCGCCGATGCGCAGGCGCAAACCATCACCGGACTGGCCGCGGTGTCGGTCACGCCGCCGGTCGATCCGAACACGACAGCACAGGGGGGAGTACCATGAACTACGAAGACTATTTCCGCCGCCAACTCGACGGCCTCCGGCGCGAAGGACGCTATCGCGTGTTCGCCGACCTCGAGCGCAAGGCCGGCGCCTTTCCGCGTGCGACCTATCGCGGCCCGCATGGCGAGCGCGAGGTCTCGGTGTGGTGCTCCAACGACTATCTCGGCATGGGCCAGCATCCCAAGGTGCTGGAAGTGATGCACGACGCGCTCGACCGCTGCGGCGCCGGCGCTGGCGGCACCCGCAACATCAGCGGCACCAACCACTATCACATCCTCCTGGAGGAGGAGCTCGCCGATCTTCACGGCAAGCAGGCGGCGCTGCTGTTCAACTCCGGCTACGTTTCGAACTGGACGTCGCTGTCGACGCTCGCGGGACGGATGCCCGGCTGCGTGATCCTGTCGGACGAACTCAATCACGCCTCGATGATCGAGGGCATCCGCCACAGCCGCTGCGAGACAAGGATCTGGCGCCATAACGACGTTGCCGATCTCCGCGACAAGCTGTCGGATCTCGATCCGAAGGTGCCGAAGCTGATCGCCTTCGAGAGCGTCTATTCGATGGACGGCGACATCTCGCCGATCTCCGACATCTGCGACGTCGCCGACGAGTTCAATGCGATGACCTATCTCGACGAGGTCCATGCCGTCGGCCTGTACGGCCCGCGCGGCGGCGGCATCTCCGAGCGCGACGGCGTCGCCGACCGCCTGACGGTGATCGAAGGGACGCTGGCCAAGGCGTTCGGCGTGATCGGCGGCTATATCACCGCGTCCAACACCGTGTGCGACTTCGTCCGCAGCTTCGCGTCGGGCTTCATCTTCTCCAGCTCGCTGCCGCCGGCGGTGGCCGCGGGCGCGCTGACCAGCATCCGGCATCTCAAGGCCAGCGATCATGAGCGCGCGCGGCACCAGGATCGCGTCGCGCGGCTGCGTCGCCGGCTCGATGAAGCCGGTGTCAGCCATCTCGACAATCCCAGCCACATCGTGCCGGTGATGGTGCGCGACCCCGTGCTGTGCAAGCGCATCAGCGACATCCTGCTCGATCGCTACGGCATCTATGTGCAGCCGATCAACTATCCAACAGTGCCGCGCGGTACCGAGCGGCTGCGCATCACGCCGTCGCCCTATCACTCCGACGAGGACATCGAGCACCTGGTGTCGGCGCTGTCCGAGATCTGGGCCGAGATGGGACTCGCGCAGGCGGCCTGATCGCCCGCGCAAACCGCGCGGCGTTTGCGCCAGATCAATTTGTCAATCCAGCTTGACGTTAGGATATCTGGACAAATTGATAATCGGGGGAGAACGTCGTGCGGATTTTGTTGCTGCATCCGAATTATCACTCCGGCGGCGCCGAGATCGCCGGAAACTGGCCGCCGGCCTGGGCGGCCTACATCTCCGGCGCGCTGAAGGCCGCCGGCTTCACCGATCTCCGCTTCATCGACGCGATGACCAACGACCTCTCCGAGGAGCAGGTCCGCAGCCTTCTGCGCAGCGAAAAGCCTGATGTGATCGGCTGCACCGCGATCACGCCGTCGATCTACAAGGCCGAGCGACTGCTGGAAATTGCCAAGGAGGAGCACCCGGACGCGCTCACCGTACTCGGCGGCATCCACGCCACCTTCATGTATCAGCAGGTGCTGACGGAAGCGCCGTGGATCGACGCCATCGTGCGCGGCGAGGGCGAGGAGATCATCGTCGACCTGATGCGCGCCCGCGAGGACGGCCGCTGGGCCAATGATCGCCGCAGCATCAAGGGCATCGCCTATCGCGACGGCACCGAGGTCGTTGCGACCGTGGCGGCGCCGACGGTGAAGAATCTCGATGCGATCACGCCCGACTGGAGCGTGCTCGAATGGAGCAAATACATCTACATCCCGATGAACAAGCGCGTCGCCATCCCCAACATGGCGCGCGGCTGTCCCTTCACCTGCAGCTTCTGCTCGCAATGGAAGTTCTGGCGCGATTATCGCATCCGTGACCCGAAGAAGGTGGTCGACGAGATCGAGACCTTGATGCGCGAGCACGATGTCGGCTTCTTCATCCTCGCCGACGAGGAGCCGACCATCAACAAGAAGAAGTTCGTGGCGTTCTGCGAGGAGCTGATCCGCCGCGATCTCAAGATCCTCTGGGGCATCAACACCCGCGTCACCGACATCCTGCGCGATGAGGCGCTGCTGCCGCTGTACCGCAAGGCCGGCCTGATCCATGTCTCGCTGGGCACCGAGGCCGCGGCGCAGATGAAGCTCGACCGCTTCAACAAGGAGACCACGGTCGCGCAGAACAAGAGGGCGATCCAGCTGCTGCGCGACGCCGGCATCGTGGTCGAGGCGCAGTTCATCGTCGGTCTGGAGAACGAGACCCGCGAGACGCTGGAAGAGACCTATCAGATGGCGCGGGACTGGAAGCCTGATCTCGCCAACTGGGCGATGTACACGCCGTGGCCGTTCTCCGACCTGTTCCGCGACCTCGGCGACAAGGTCGAGATCTTCGACTACGAGAAGTACAATTTCGTCACGCCGATCATGAAGCCCGACGCGATGGACCGCGGCGAGCTGCTCGACGGCGTCATGAACAACTACCGCCGCTTCTACATGCACAAGGCGCTGTTCTCGTACCCTTGGGCCGGCTCCGGCGAGCGCAGGCGCTATCTGCTCGGATGCCTGAAGGCGTTCCTGAAGTCCGGCTTCGAGCGCAAATTCTACGATCTCGGCCGCGTCAATTATTGGGGGCCGCAATCCAAGGGCAAGGTCGATTTCGGCTTCGACACCTCGCGCAAGCGCGCCGAACCGGGCAAGGTCGAGTGGAAGACGAGCCATAATCGCAAGCTGACCGGACCGCAGCAGGCGCAGGTGATGGCCTGCGGCGGCGGCACCGAGCAGATGAGCGAAGAGGCTGAGACGAGAGTGCACTGAGATGCACGGCACGCGCGCCCAGCACCTTGAGCTGTCGCGCGCTGCCGCCGCCTCTGATCACGCGACGGGGCGCATCGGTCCCAACGCGATCATCCAGACCGCCGAGGCGTTGCGCCTGCTGCGAGGCGAAGACGAAGCGCTCCGCGTCTTCGCGGCCGCGCGGTTGGAGCCGTATCTCATAGCGCCGCCGGCCGACATGGTGGATGAGACGGAAGTCACTCGCCTGCATCGCGCCCTCAGAACCACGTTGAACGACGATGATGCCCGCACGGTTGGCGCCAAAGCGGGTCAATTGACAGCGGCCTACCTGCTCGCAAACCGCATTCCCAGGCCCGCCCAGCGCGTGCTCCGCGTGCTGCCGGCGCGCCTCGCCAGCCATGCGCTGTCGCGGGCGATTGCGGCCCACGCCTGGACCTTTGTCGGCACCGGCCTCTTCACCGCCCGCCCGGGGCGGCCGACGATCTACGAGATCAGCCATTGCCCGCTGTGCCGCGGGCAGGGCGCGGACCACCCGATCTGCGACTTCTACGCCGCGACCTTCGAGACGCTGTTCGCAACGCTGGTGCATCGGAACGCGCGGGCGCGCGAGATCAGCTGCGAGGCCATGGGGGCATCTGCCTGCCGCTTCGTGATCGACTGGTGAGACGAAATTATGCGAGATGCGGCACCGTCAGGGCTTCGGGTGTCGCGCTTAGCGGGGCAGGAACCGCGCGCCTTCCTTGCCGAAGAAATCCAGCATCGCCTGCGCCGGCGGCAGCAGCAGCTTGTCCGCGCGCCGCACCGCGTGCCATTGCCGCACGATCGGCAGGCCCACGACCCTCAGCATGACCAGCCGGCCTTCGCTGAGCTCATGCGCCACGGTGTGCTGCGAGATGAAGGCGATGCCCAGCCCTGCGATGACCGCCTGCTTGATGGTCTCGTTGCTGTCCATCTCCATGCTGGTCTTGGGATGCAGGCCGCGCTTCTCCAAAAACGTCTCCATCAGCAGCCGCGTGCCCGAGCCCGGCTCGCGGGTGATGAACACTTCCGCCGCGAGATCCTCGGGCACGATGCGCTTGCGCCGCGCCAGGCGATGGCCGGCCGGCGCGATGATGATGTGCGGATGCTTGCCGAACGGGCGCATGTCGACCGGGATGTCGGCGGGCGGCCGGCCCATGATGGCGATGTCGAGATCGTAGCCGCGCAGCGCCTCGCGCAGGCTGTCGCGGTTGCCGATGCGCAGGGTCACGTCGATCTTGGGAAAACGCCGCGAAAACTCCGCGATCGCGAACGGCACGAAATATTTCGCGGTCGAGACCGCGCCGATCGCGACCCGGCCGCCGCTGCGGCCGGCGAGAATGTCCAGCGCCTCCTCGCAATCGAGCAGCGCCGCCTCGACGCGTTCGGCGAGCGCGAGCACGCTGCGCCCCGCTTCGGTCAGGATCATGCCATCCGTGGTGCGCTGGATCAGCGGCAGCCCGGCGAGCTCCTGGAGATTGCGAATCTGCAGCGTGACCGCGGGCTGCGTGAGGTTCAGGCGGCCGGCCGCCGACGTGACGGAACCCGAGTTCTGCACGGCCACGAGCGCGCGCAATTGGCGAATGGTGAGATCGCGGGAGAAGTGGCGGCTCATGGAACCCTCAAGAGGTCGATCGCATAAGGAAAACTTTGGTCGATCCAAAGATATTGAAATTTCCCTAATCGGGCAAATCGGTGTGTTGATAGCAGCGCGGCACGACGCTTTCGTGCGGCTTCATCAAGTTCCCGGCAGAGGAGCTGATGGCGAGGGAGTGGACTTATGAATAGCCAAGCGGATCATCAGACATTGCACGCGCATCTCGCATTGCAGAATGCGAACGCCGATTGCGCGGTGGTGATCGAGGCCCTCGCCGACGCCGCCCGCGAGCTCGCGCGGCAGATCGCCATCGCGCCGCTGTCCGGCGTCGATGAAGGCGCCGCCACCGTCAACACCGATGGCGACATCCAGAAGGCGCTCGACATCGTCGCCGACAATCTGATGCGCGACGCGCTGCGCCAGGCGCCCGTTGCCGGCATTCTCTCGGAAGAGGGTGATCGCCCCGAAACGGTCAACGAGGCTGCCCCACTTTGCGTCGCGATCGATCCGCTCGACGGCTCCTCGAACCTGCAGAACAACATCTCGGTCGGGACCATCTTCTCGATCCGGCCGCGCGGCCGCGACGTGCTCTCGAGCTTCTTCGAGCCCGGCACCGCGCAGCTCGCCGCCGGCTTCTTCGTCTACGGCCCGCAGACCTGCCTCGTGCTCGCGATCGACCATCGCGTCGACCTCTACGTGCTGCATCCGACCCTGCACGAGTTCATCCTCGCCAAGTCCGGCGTCCGCATTCCGCAGGATACGCCGGAATTCGCGATCAACGCCTCGAACCGCCGGCACTGGAGCGGCACTGTCCGCAACTATGTGGACGAGTGCCTGTCCGGCGCCGCCGGCCCGCGCGGCCGCGATTTCAACATGCGCTGGATCGCCTCGCTGGTCGCGGAGGCCTATCGCATCCTGATGCGCGGCGGCGTGTTCCTCTATCCCGCCGATTCCCGTCCCGGCTATCGCGAGGGCCGGCTGCGGCTGGTGTATGAAGCGCATCCGATGGCGCTGATCATGGAATGGGCCGGCGGCTCGGCCTCGAGCGGCCGCGCGCGCATCCTCGAATTGTCGGCGCGCTCGCCCCACCAGCGCGCGCCACTGATCATGGGTGACGTCCGCCTCGTGCGCGACGTCGACCAGTTGCATGAGGGCGTCGAGCCGCTGTTCGAAACCAGCGATGCGCCCCTGTTCGCCCGCCGCGGCCTGTTCCGCTGAGCGCGCGCTGCTGAGCCTCCCCGGCTCGGCGAGTCGTCCGGAGAAAAATCATGTCACGTCGTCATCCCATCATCTCGATCACGGGCTCGTCCGGTGCGGGCACCACCTCGGTCAAGAAGACCTTCGAGAACATCTTCCGCCGCGAAAACGTCAAGGCCGCCTATATCGAGGGCGACGCCTTCCATCGCTACAATCGCGAGGAGATGCGCCGCAAGATGGTGGAAGAGGCCGAGCGCGGCAACAAGCATTTCAGCCATTTCAGCCCCGACACCAACCTGTTCGAGGAGCTCGAGAAGACCTTTCGCGACTATTCGGAGACCGGCACCGGCACGACGCGCCACTACGTCCATGACGAGGAGGAGGCGCGGCTGTACGACGCCCGGCCCGGCACCTTCACGGAATGGACGCAGCTGCCGGCAGAGTCCGATCTGCTGTTCTACGAGGGCCTGCACGGCGCCGTCGTCACCGAGAAGGTCAACATCGCGCAGCACGCCGACCTGAAGATCGGCGTGGTGCCGGTGATGAACCTGGAATGGATCCAGAAGCTGCACCGTGACCGTGCCTCCCGCGGTTACACCACCGAGGCGGTCACCGACACCATCCTGCGGCGCATGCCGGACTATGTGAACTACATCATTCCGCAGTTCTCCGAGACCGACATCAACTTCCAGCGCGTGCCGACGGTCGACACCTCCAATCCGTTCATCGCGCGCTGGATTCCGACCCCCGATGAATCGATGGTCGTGATCCGCCTCAAGAACCCGCGCGGCATCGACTTCCCCTATCTGCTGTCCATGATCCAGGGCAGCTTCATGTCGCGTGCCAATTCGATTGTGATCCATGGCTCGAAGCTCGATCTCGCCATGCAGCTCATTCTCACCCCCATGATCATGCAACTGATGGACCGAAAGAGGCGCACGCTATGACCGCCAACGCCCTGCACAAGCCCGCCGTGAAGGCGGATCCGGCGCATGCCGAGATGGCGAACGCCATCCGCTTCCTCGCGATCGACGCGGTGGAGAAGGCAAAGTCCGGCCATCCGGGCATGCCGATGGGCATGGCCGATGTCGCCACCGTGCTGTTCTCCCGCTTCATGAAGTTCGATCCGGCCGATCCGTCCTGGCCCGATCGCGACCGCTTCGTGCTGTCGGCCGGCCACGGCTCGATGCTGCTGTATGCGCTGCTGCATCTCACCGGTTACGAGGCGGTGACGATCGACGAGATCAAGGCGTTCCGGCAATGGGGCGCCAAGACGCCGGGGCATCCGGAATATGGCCACACGCCGGGTGTCGAGACCACGACCGGGCCGCTGGGGCAGGGGATCGCGACCGCGGTCGGCATGGCGCTCGCCGAGCGCCTGATGAATGCGCGCTACGGCGACGAACTGGTCGATCACTACACCTATGTGATCGCCGGCGACGGCTGCCTGATGGAGGGCATCAGCCACGAGGCGATCTCGCTGGCTGGCCACCTCAGGCTCAATCGGTTGATCGTTCTCTTTGACGACAACGGCATCTCGATCGACGGCTCGACCGGCCTGGCGTGTTCCGACGATCAGCTCGCGCGTTTCTCAGCCTCTGGCTGGGCGACCAGCCGCATCGACGGCCATGATCCCCAGGCGATCGAATCCGCGATCGCGGCCGCGCGGCAGAGCGACCGTCCCAGCATGATCGCTTGCCGCACCACGATCGGCTTTGGCTCGCCCGGACGCCAGGGTTCCGAGAAGGCGCATGGCGCGCCGCTCGGGCCGGAGGAGGTCGAGAAGACGCGCGCCGCCTTGCACTGGCCGCATCGTCCTTTCGAGGTCCCAGCCGACGTGCTGGTGAGCTGGCGCGAGATCGGCGCGCGCGGCCGCAGCGTGCGCCAGGCGTGGAAGGAGCGCGCGCGCAAGCTCGGCAGCGCCGACCGCTCGCCCTGTCATGATGCGCTGAACAAGAAGCTGCCGTCCGCCTACACCGAGCGCATGGCGCAGTTCATCGCGCAGCTCACGGCCGAGAAGCCGAAGATCGCCACGCGTCAGGCCTCGCAGAACGTCATCGACGTGATCGCGACCGTGCTGCCGAACCTGCTGGGCGGCTCGGCGGACCTCACCCATTCCAACCTGACCAAGGCGAAGACGCACAAATCTGTCACACCTTCGACGATGGACGGCAACTACGTCCATTACGGCGTGCGCGAGCACGCGATGGCCGCGGCCATGAACGGAGTCGCGCTGCATGGCGGTTTCATTCCGTATGGCGGCACCTTCCTGGCGTTTGCCGACTACAACCGGCCCGCGATCCGTCTGGCCGCGCTGATGGGCATCCGCGTCATCCATGTGATGACGCACGACTCCATTGGCCTCGGCGAGGACGGCCCGACGCATCAGCCGGTCGAGCATGTGCCGAGCCTGCGCGCCATTCCCAATCTCCTGGTGTTCCGTCCGGCCGACGCGGTCGAGACCGCCGAGGCCTGGGACTGCGCGCTGCGCGCCGAGACCTCGCCGTCGGTGCTGTGCCTGTCGCGGCAGGCGCTGCCGGCCTTCCGCACGGAGGCGTCGGATCACAACAAGGTGGCGCTCGGTGCCTATGTGGTGGTCGAGCCTGAAGCGGGCCGCGACGTGACGCTGATCGCGACCGGCTCGGAGGTGGCGATCGCGCTGGAGGCGGCGAAGCTGCTGGCGGCGGAAAAGGTCCAAGCGGCCGTGGTGTCGGCACCGTGCTTCGAGCTGTTCCGCAAGCAGAGCGCGGAGTATCGCGCGGAGGTGCTCGGCAGCGCGCCGCGTATCGGCGTCGAAGCCGCCATCGAAGGCGAGTGGGCGCGCTGGCTCGGCGATGCCGGCGAGTTCGTCGGCATGCACGGCTTCGGCGCCTCGGCGCCGGCCGACGTGCTGTACCGCGAATTCGGTATCACGCCTGCGGCCGTCGCCGATGCGGCCATGCGCAACATCATCCGGGCGCGGGCGTCCTGACGCCCGGCATTCATAGAACAGACCACACAGGGACGGAGACGAACATGGCGCGGATCACGCTCAGACAATTGCTGGACCATGCCGCCGAGCGCGGCTACGGCGTGCCGGCGTTCAACATCAACAATATGGAGCAGGGGCTGGCGATCATGGAGGCGGCGGCCGCCGTCGACGCCCCCGTGATCATCCAGGCCTCGCGCGGCGCGCGCTCCTATGCCGGCGACATCATGCTGTCGAAGATGATCGACGCGCTGGAGGAGATGTATCCGCAGATCCCGCTGTGCCTGCATCAGGACCACGGCAACGACGAGGCGACCTGCGCGACCGCCATCAAATACGGCTTCACCTCTGTGATGATGGACGGCTCGCTCAAGGCCGATGCCAAGACCGCCGCGGATTATGAGTACAACGTCGACATCACCCGCCGCGTCACCGACATGGCGCATTGGGTCGGCGCGTCCGTGGAGGGCGAGCTCGGCGTGCTCGGCTCGCTGGAGCATGGCGGCGGCGAGCAGGAGGACGGCCACGGTCTCGAAGGCAAGGTCAGCCGCGACCAGCTGCTGACCGATCCGGACCAGGCGGTCGATTTCGTCCGCGCCACCAAGGTCGATGCGCTGGCGATCGCGATGGGCACCTCGCACGGCGCCTACAAGTTCTCGCGCCAGCCGGACGGCGAGATCTTGGCGATGAACGTGATCGAGGAGATCCACCGCCGGCTGCCGAACACGCATCTGGTCATGCACGGCTCGTCGTCGGTGCCGCAATCGTTGCAGGACATGTTCAACCAGTTCGGCGGCGAGATGCCCCAGACCTGGGGCGTCCCGGTCGAGGAGATCGTCCGCGGCATCCGCCATGGCGTGCGCAAGGTCAATATCGACACCGACTGCCGGCTGGCGATGACCGCGATCTTCCGCAAAGTCGGCGCGTCGTCGAAGGCCGAGTTCGATCCGCGCAAATTCCTGAAGCCGGCGATGGATTCGATGCGCGATCTCTGCCGCGAGCGCTTCGAGCAATTCGGCGCCGCTGGCAACGCATCCAGGATCAAGGTGCTGCCGCTGTCGGAGATGGCCAAGCGCTATCGCTCCGGTGCGCTCGATCCGCGAATTGGGGGAATGACCGAAGCTGCGTGACGTCCACAGCCACAACGAAAAGCCAGGAGGAACACATGAACGACCCATCGATCACGGTGCGCGGCAAGGATCGCTACAAGTCCGGCGTAATGGAATACAAGAAGATGGGCTATTGGGAGCCGTCCTATCAGCCCAAGGACACCGACGTGATCGCGCTGTTCCGCGTCACGCCGCAGGATGGCGTCGATCCGGTCGAGGCCTGCGCGGCGGTCGCTGGCGAATCCTCGACGGCGACCTGGACCGTGGTGTGGACCGACCGGCTGACCGCAGCGGAAAAGTATCGCGCCAAGTGCTATCGGGTCGAGCCGGTGCCGGGCTCGCCGGGCAGCTACTTCGCCTATATCGCCTATGATCTCGATCTGTTCGAGCCCGGCTCCATCGCCAACCTCACAGCCTCGATCATCGGCAACGTGTTCGGCTTCAAGCCGCTGAAGGCGCTGCGGCTCGAGGACATGCGACTGCCGGTGGCCTATGTGAAGACATTCCAGGGCCCGGCGACCGGCATCGTCGTCGAGCGCGAGCGCCTCGACAAGTTTGGCCGTCCGCTGCTCGGCGCCACCGTCAAGCCGAAGCTCGGTCTCTCGGGGCGCAACTACGGCCGCGTCGTCTACGAGGCGCTGAAGGGCGGCCTCGACTTCACCAAGGACGACGAGAACATCAACTCGCAGCCCTTCATGCATTGGCGCGAGCGTTTCCTGTACTGCATGGAGGCCGTCAACAAGGCGCAGGCGTCGACCGGCGAGATCAAGGGCACCTATCTCAACGTCACCGCCGCGACGATGGAGGACATGTATGAGCGCGCCGAGTTCGCCAGGGAGCTCGGCTCGACGATCATCATGATCGACCTCGTGATCGGCTACACCGCGATCCAGTCGATGGCGAAGTGGGCGCGCAAGAACGACATGATCCTGCATCTGCACCGCGCGGGACATTCGACCTACACGCGGCAGCGCGCGCATGGCGTCTCGTTCCGCGTCATCGCCAAATGGATGCGGCTCGCCGGCGTCGACCATATCCATGCCGGTACTGTCGTCGGCAAGCTCGAGGGCGACCCGAACACCACGCGCGGCTATTACGACATCTGCCGCGAGGACTTCAATCCGATGCGGCTCGAGCACGGCGTATTCTTCGACCAGCACTGGGCGAGCCTCAACAAGCTGATGCCGGTCGCCTCCGGCGGCATCCATGCCGGCCAGATGCACCAATTGCTCGACCTGCTCGGCGAGGACGTCGTGCTGCAGTTCGGCGGCGGCACCATCGGCCATCCCCGCGGCATCGCGGCTGGCGCTACCGCGAACCGCGTCGCGCTGGAGGCGATGATCCTCGCCCGCAACGAGGGGCGCGACTACGTGCATGAGGGTCCGGAGATCCTGGCCAAGGCGGCGCAGACCTGCACCCCGCTACGCGAGGCGCTGGAGATCTGGAAGGACGTCACCTTCAACTACGAATCGACTGATTCGCCGGACTTCGTGCCCACCGTCACCCCGGCTGCCTAACTGTTATTTGGAGCGCGAAGCGAGCCGGAGACCGGCTCGCTTGCATCCGTAAATCAGGAGACACCATCATGCGCGTCACCCAAGGCTGCTTTTCCTTCCTGCCCGATCTCACCGACGATCAGATCACGGCCCAGATCCAGTACTGTCTCGAGAAGAACTGGGCCGTGAACATCGAGTTCACCGACGACCCGCATCCCCGCAACACCTATTGGGAGATGTGGGGCCTGCCGATGTTCGACCTGCGCGACGCCGCGGGCATCATGCGGGAGCTGGCTGAGTGCCGGAAGATCTACGGCGACCGCTACATCCGAGTCTCGGCGTTCGACTCCTCGCACGGCTGGGAATCGATCCGGCTCTCCTTCATCGTCAACCGGCCGAAGAACGAGCCCGGCTTCCGGCTCGACCGCCAGGAAACCGTGGGGCGCAATCTGCGTTACTCGACGCGGTCCTACGCCGCCGAGCGCCCCGAGGGCGAGCGCTATTCGTAGCGGACGCTGCGCTGAGGTTTCCGGTGATCAAGCAGGGCAATCCGCATCAACGTACACCGTCGCGACAAACAATGCGGCACGTTAGTAACTCCGTCATGCCCGGGCTTGTCCCGGGCATCCACGTGGTTCTCAGGGTGCCGAACGACGTGGATGGCCGGGACAAGCCCGGCCATGACGACGTGGAGGCAGACGCGCGCAAAAAGCGATCGTCGTATGCGATAGTCCTAGCAGAATCAGCGGCAGGAACGTCAGCGTCGGGTCTGCCGCACTGATGACGTCCGGTTGCTAAATCCGATTTTGACGGCGTCCCCGCTTGCCGGAGTTCGCGGGGAGGGTCCGCCGCCAGCGTGCGCGAACTTCGGCCAAGCGGAGTAAGAGCCCATGATGCAGGCCACGCAGGCGGATGCCAAGGAGGCGACGGCGGTCGAGACCATCGACCTGCGCCGCGAATTCGAAAGTGTCGACATTGCACCCGTGCTGGAGCAGCTCGACCGTGAGCTGGTCGGCCTCGCCCCGGTGAAGACACGCATCCGCGAGATCGCCTCGCTGCTCCTGATGGAGCGCATCCGCCAGAAGATGGGCCTGGCGACGACGTTTCCGACCCTGCACATGTCGTTCACCGGCAATCCCGGCACCGGCAAGACCACGGTCGCGCTGCGCATGGCCGGCATCCTGCATCGCCTCGGCTTCGTCCGGCGCGGCCACGTCATCAGCGTCACGCGCGACGATCTCGTCGGGCAGTATATCGGCCACACCGCCCCGAAGACCAAGGAGGTGCTGAAGAAGGCGATGGGCGGTGTGCTGTTCATCGACGAGGCCTATTATCTCTACCGTCCCGAGAACGAGCGCGACTATGGCCAGGAGTCGATCGAGATCCTGCTGCAGATCATGGAGTCGCAACGCGAGGACCTGGTCGTGATCCTGGCCGGCTATTCCGACCGGATGGAGAAATTCTTCCAGAGCAATCCGGGCTTCCGCTCGCGCATCGCCCATCACATCGACTTCCCGGACTACTCGGAAGCCGAGCTGCTGACGATCGCGGAGATGATGCTGGAGGGTCAGAACTACCGCTTCTCGCCCGAGGCGCGCGCGGCGTTTGAGAAATACATTACCGTTCGGCGCACCCAGCCGCTATTCTCCAATGCGCGCTCGATCCGTAACGCGCTGGATCGCGTCCGGCTGCGCCAGGCCAACCGGCTGGTGTCGCGGCTCGATCGCGTGCTGACGCCCGATGATGTCATGTCTATCGAGGCGAGCGACGTTCTGGCGAGCCGGGTGTTCGCCAAAGCAGATGCAAAGGCAGATGTAATGTAGAGGCGGAGGCGTAGTCATGACTCTCGTGCTGGTGAAGAATTCACCATCTGACGATCTGCGGCGAAGAATCGCCGATGCGGGCGCACTGATCTTCGATGTCGACGGCACGATGGCGGAGACCGAGGAGATCCATCGGGAGGCGTTCAACGAGGCTTTCGTCGCTGTCGGCGTCGATTGGCATTGGGGGCGCAGGATCTACAAGGAACTGCTGCGTATTGCCGGCGGCAAGGAGCGCATCCGCGCGTTCGACCAGATGCGTCGTTCCGGTCCGCCATTGAGCGACACGGTGGTCGCCCGGCTTCATCGCATCAAGACGGAAAGGTTTGCCGCCCTGATGGCCGCCAAGGGATGCGCACTGCGCCCAGGCGTTCAGGCGCTGCTCGAAGCGGCATGGAAACGCGAACAGCGCGTCGCGATCGCCACCACCACGACTCGCGTCAATATCGACGCATTGTTGGCCCCGGTGCTGGGGACGGATTGGGAAACGAAGTTCGCCGCTGTCGTCGCCGCCGATGACGTCGCGCGCAAGAAGCCGGCGCCGGATGTCTACCTGGAGGTGCTGTCTCAGCTCGATCTGCCCGCCGCGAGCTGCATCGCCATTGAGGACTCCGGTAACGGGCTGTTGGCGGCCATTCGTGCCGGCGTTCCCGTGCTCATTACACGGAGCCTCTATTTCCATGATGACACGTTCAACGGCGCACTCGGCGTGTTGGAGGACCTCGGCGAGCTGTTTGTGTCGGGCACGTGAGGCGAAAAGGCATACAAGCATTCCTCACTATGCATGACAGGAGGCGCATAGCAGCTCCTGCTACGCGTTCTATTGCCGTTCAGCCAAGAACGTGTAATCCCTTATCGACATGCTGACATGTCGAGTCGAGGTCGTTGAGTATGGCCCGCACGCAGGCCAAGGTGAAGCGAAGTGACGTCGCGCGCGCGGTCGCGATGCGCGGGCGGGTCGGGCGGCCCCCGAAGGCCTTGGCCGGCAACATCGAAGAACGGATTCTCGATGCGGCGCGTGAGGTGTTCCTCGAACGCGGATTCGACGGCACCAGCATCGACGAGATCGCCGAGCGCGCGCCGGCCAGCAAGCCCACCATCTATGCGCGCTACGCCGGCAAGCCGGCCTTGTTTGCCGCGATCGTCGAGCGCTCCATCGAGGAGGTGATGAACCTCGGTCCCTCCTACACGCCTCCGCCGGGAACGGTGCAGGAGAAGCTGGTGGGGCTCGCGATTGCGATCGTCGACCGCGTGCTGAAACAGTCGCTCGGATTGCTGCGGGTGACGATCGGCGAGGCCTATCGCTTTCCTGACCTGAGCTGCCAGTTTCACGAGGTCTCGCGCAAGCGCGCGACGCAGCCGGTCGCGGTGCTGCTGGCCGAGACGATCGGCGTCTCCTCGGCGCCGGCCAAGCGAGGTGCGTCGAAGGCCTCGGAAGCATCGGCCGAGATCTTCATCGACCTCATCGTGCTCCCGCTGTTGATGCGCGCGCTGATGGGGGTGAAGGAGAAGACCATTCGCAAGGAGATGCCGGGCTTCGTGCGCGAGCGGGTCAAGATCTTCCTCGCACTTCACGCCAAGGCATGATGTCGCGCTTTCGGCGCGGCGCGCGCTCAGACGGCGCGCTCTGTCTGGACTGACTAGCGTCGCCGCAGCGTCGGTTCGAGCGTGACCTGCTTCAGGTTCTTGCCGCACACCACGACGATGATGAAGGCGACCTTGCCGTCCTTGGTCGTGAGGCCGCCGCTGATCGCCTTGCCCGCCGCGGACCGCTCCGCGATTTTGATCGCATCGGACATCCTGAGGCTGATCGTGTCGAGGGCGGCGAGGCTGGTCCGGTCGGTCTCGTTAAGGCCTTGCACGGTCGAGAACAGGGCGGTGTTGAGCACCTTGGCCGTCGCGCCGTCGATATCGGATTCCCAGATCTGCCCGCTCTGCAGGGTCCGCACCTTGTAGACCGGCACGTCGAGCCCGCCTTCGAAGCTGATGTCGGCGGTCCTGGAGCCCGGATGAATCTTCTCGGCAATCCGCAACGCCTGGTGCAGGGATACTTCCGTCTTGCGGAACTTGTCGAGCTCGCGGTCGATCGCCTCCTGGCTCAGGGCGGGATCGGTCGAGGCTTGCGAATCGCGGCCTTCGGGATTGGTGGTCGTGGCACCGACGGCCGCGTGCGCCAGCGACGTCCAGGACAGCAGAATCAAGGTGAACAGAGCGATTCGTCTCATGGCGGCCTGCTGTCTCCGATCTCAGTCGGCGCTTGTAGAGCAATCCCCGGCAGAATGTTGCAAGAAAACGAAACTGTATAGTTTTATAATTCCTCGGCCTGCGGTTGTCAAGGTCAGGGCAGCGGCGGCGACTGCGCCCAGAACCGCCCGGAGCGGGCGCTGTCGTAGCCGAGCGCATAGAGCGCGCGCATGTAGTCGGTGTCGAAGCCCACGCCCTGGCCCTCCGGGACGGATTGATCGATCGCGGTCATGTTGAAGGCCATGCCGTTGCGCCTGGCGAGCTGGTAGGTGGCGGAGAGGTAACTTTGGATCTCGCGCTTGCCCTTCATGCCCAGCGAGCGGAGGGCGATGGCCTTGGTGCTGTTCTCGACCGGCTGAAAATCGACGGAGGTCCGTCCGTTCATGATGATGTAGATGGCCGGCTTCTCCGTCAGGCGCTGCGATGCCGGCTGCATCAGCAGGCGATCCGGGAAGGTGAAGACCTGGGTCGAGACACCGCCGTCGACATGCATCTCCTCGATCGGCTTGCCGTCGGAGGACGCGGCGATCAGCGCCGGCGGAAACGCGACGGGCACGCTGGCCGAGGCGGTCAGCACCTGGCGGAACAGCTGCAGCGCTTGCGGTGATCGTGCGGAAGCGATTTCGCCCATGTTCCACAGCACGGGCCGTGCCGCGTCGAGATCGGTGGTCACGACGAACAGCCGGCGTCCCCTGGCATGCTCCCTGGCAATGGCCTCCAGCAGCTCCGGTGTCGTGTAGTGCGCGATCGCGTCGCGGAGCGGCTGTCCGTCGAAGACGGAGGAGCCGAACAGGGCGCCGAGCGCATTGGGCGACGCGGCAAACGAGCTCGCCAGCCCGCTGGTGTACATCTCCTTCAACGTCGGATCATAGGCTGGCCCGAGAAAGGCAAACGGAGCAATCAATGCGCCGGTGCTGACGCCGGAGACCACGGTGAACTCCGGACGCGCGCCGCTCTCGCTCCAGCCGTTGAGAATGCCGGCGCCGAACGCGCCATCGCCGCCGCCGCCGGACAGTGCGAGATAGGCGAACGGCTTGCCGGGTTGCGGTCGCGGCTTGAACGCCGGACTGTCGAAGCTCGCGGGCGGTGCGTCGGCCCACATCCGGACGGTCTGGAAGCCGTCGATCCGCGCGCGTTTCGCATCGTCGGCCGAATAGGCCGCGCGCTGCACCGAGGCGCAGCCGCCGAGCAGCAGAACCACACTGCACATGCCGATCAGGCGACCAATAAAGGAGGCACGCAACAACGCCCATCACTCCTGCTTATAAACGGAACCGTATAGTATTGTTATTGCCGATTGATCAAGGCTTCGTCGGTCGTGTCGACCTGCGCCGATCACGATTGCGGGAGCTGGAGTAAGGAACCTCTGCGGCAAGTATTGCCGACACCGTATTTCCGTACGTTGCGCATGAGGCGCGCAGCGGCAGGCATGACCGGCTATGATTTTTTTCCATTTCCGATAGGTTGTCGCGGTTTCAACCCAGCGGCCGATACTGCCGCGCCAGCGTCTTGCGATGTCGTGCGGTGTCGTGATGGCCGCGTGACCGGACGCCACCACAGGAGCATCAATGATCAAGCGCCGAGCCATTCTCACGATTCCTCTCGCCGTCGCTGCGCTGCTTGCGACGCTCGGCGGCGGTGCGCAGGCGGCGCAGTGCGGTTCGTCGCCGGCCGGCTTCGAGGCCTGGAAGCGCGAGTTCAGCGAGGAGGCGAGGGCCAAGGGCGTCGGCGGCACCGCGATCGCGGCGCTGATGCAGACCAACTACGCGTCCGCCACCATAGCGGCCGATCGCGGCCAGCGCAGCTTCCAGCTCTCGCTCGACCAGTTCCTCGCCAAGCGCGGCGCGCCGGCGATCGTCGCGCGCGGCCGTCAGCTCAAGCAGTCGCAGGCGGCGATGTTCGCATCCATCGAGCAGCGCTACGGCGTGCCGCCCGGACCTTTGATCGCGATCTGGGGCATGGAGAGCGCGTTCGGCAGCCAGCGCGGCAACCAGCACATGCTGTCGTCGATCGCGACGCTCGCCTATGACTGCCGCCGTCCGGAATTCTTCACCGAGCAGCTCTATGCCGCGCTGAAGCTGATCGATCGCGGCGTGCTCTCGGGCAACACCCGCGGCTCGATGCATGGCGAGGTCGGGCAGACCCAGTTCATGCCCAAGAACATCCTGGCCTATGGCGTCGGCAATCTCGACGTCGCCGCCAACGCGCTGGCCTCGACCGCGAACTTCCTGCGCGCCAATGGCTGGAAGGCCGGCGCCGGCTATCAGCCGGGCGAACCGAACTTCGCCGCCATCGAAGCCTGGAACGCCGCCGGCGTCTACCAGAAGGCCATCGCCCTGATGGGCCGCCAGATCGACGGTGGCGGCTCCGCCGCGGAGCGGTGAGGCGCTGCGGCTTGTGGATTGATCGGTGAAGCCGGGGGCAGGGGGTGGACTGAAGCGACCCCTGCCGTCAGGCTGGCTCCGGTCACCGCAAGCAGCACCTCATGAGCGAACATCAGTACTACGAGTTTCTGGCCATCGACCGCTTTCTCGATGCCGCGGCACGCGAGAAGCTGCGCGCGATCTCGTCGCGAGCCCGCATCTCCGCGACGAGCTTCAGCAATCACTACGAGTGGGGCGATCTCAAAGCCGATCCGCGCGACATGATGCGGCGCTGGTTCGACCTGCACGTCTACGTCGCCAGTTTCAACGTCCGGCGTTTCATGATCCGCATGCCCAGGACGGCGCTGGAGCCGTCGGACGCCACTCCGTTCCTGGGGAAGCTCGATTGCGTCGACATCGCCACATCCGGCGACGACGTCATCGTCGACATCAACCTCTATGATTTCGAATCCGACGACTATGCGGATGATGGATCGAAGTGGATGGCGGCGCTCGCGCCGCTTCGCACCGATCTTCTCGATGGCGATCTCAGGCTGTTCTATCTGCTCTGGCTGATGGCCGTTCAGGCCGAGCTCGTGCCCGGCGATGCGCTGGAGCCGCTGCCCGGGATCGGTCCGATGACTGGCGCGCTCGACAGTCTCGCCGATTTTCTGTTGCTCGACCCGGACCTGGTGCAGGCCGCGGCCGAGCGGCAGGGGGCTGCCGTCA
Source organism: Bradyrhizobium sp. HKCCYLR20261 (assembly GCF_051168435.1). NCBI lineage: Bacteria > Pseudomonadati > Pseudomonadota > Alphaproteobacteria > Hyphomicrobiales > Nitrobacteraceae > Bradyrhizobium > Bradyrhizobium sp. HKCCYLR20261. The sequence continues at coordinate 132,626 of NZ_JBNPUZ010000001.1, read as the reverse complement.
AGCCGTCAGAGGTTGAGCTCCGTGGGTCGATCGAGGCGTTGCCGAACGCAGAGAAGGTCGACTTGTTGCTGCGCGTTGTCGAGGGCGACGGCGGCGTCGCGACCGAACTGCGGCGCCGTTTCCGAACTCGCGTTGCACGGTCCGATGGACAGCGCTCGGCTGCTTCGCTGCTGGCACGCGCCGGCGAGATTGCCGCCGCCCGCGAGGCGGCCGAGGCCGCTGCTGCGGAGGCCAAGCGCAAGCGCCGGATGCAGCAGGAGAAGAGAGAACGTCAGGCCAGGTTGAAGACGCTGGAGAGCCGCGGCGACGCCGTCTGGAAGCAGGTCGAGACCGAGATCGCGCGCCGCAACCCATCCGGCTATGATGCGGCCGCGGCGCTGCTTTCCGATCTGCGCGCGCTCGCGCATCAGACGAAGCAGATGGCGGCCTTCGACCGGCGTATCGCTGCGATCCGCACGAGGCACGACAGCAAGCGGAAATTTATCGAGCGTCTCGATGCGCTCAAACGGCAACCGCTTGCCTAGGAAGAATGAGGGCGGCGTTTCGATGAAACGCCGCCCTCGCTGCTTGTGTTTAGTCGAAGCGGTCAGGCCTCACGCCTTCAGATCGAACCGGTCGAGGTTCATCACCTTGGTCCAGGCGGCGACGAAGTCCTTGACGAACTTCTGCTTGGCATCCGAGCTGGCATAGACCTCGGCAAGCGCGCGCAGCTGCGAGTGCGAGCCGAAGATCAGGTCGGCGCGGGTCGCGGTCCACTTCACGGCGCCGGACTTGCGGTCGCGGCCCTCGAAGGTGTGCTCGCCCTGATCGACCGGGGCCCAGGCGACGCCCATGTCGAGCAGGTTGACGAAGAAGTCGTTCGAGAGGACTTCCGTCTGCGCCGTGAACACGCCGTGCTTGGAGCCGGCCGCGTTGGCGCCGAGCACGCGCAGGCCGCCGACCAGCACGGTCATCTCCGGCGCGGTCAGGGTCAGCAGCTGGGCCTTGTCGACCAGCAGCTCCTCGCCCGACAGCCACTGCTTGCCGGTGAGATAGTTGCGGAAGCCGTCATGGGTCGGCTCGAGCACCGCGAACGACTCGACGTCGGTCTGCTCCTGCGAGGCGTCGGTGCGGCCCGGTGCGAACGGCACCGTCACCTCGACGCCGGCCTTCTTGGCCGCCGCCTCGACGCCGGCATTCCCGGCCAGCACGATCAGGTCGGCGAGCGAGATCTTCTTAGCCCCGGTGGCCGCGCCGTTGAACTCCTTCTGGATGGCTTCGAGCTTGCCGAGCACCTTGGAGAGTTCGGCCGGGTTGTTGACCGCCCAGTCCTTCTGCGGAGCGAGGCGAATGCGGGCACCATTGGCGCCGCCACGCTTGTCCGAGCCGCGGAAGGTCGAGGCCGAGGCCCAGGCGATCGAGACCAGCTGCGACACCGACAGGCCCGACGCCAGGATCTTTGCCTTGAGATCGGCGACGTCCTTGTCGTCGACGACGGGGTGATCGAGCGCCGGAATCGGATCCTGCCAGATCAGGTCCTCCTTCGGCACCAGCGGGCCGAGGTAGCGCACCTTCGGGCCCATGTCGCGATGGGTCAGCTTGAACCAGGCGCGGGCGAACGCGTCGGCGAACTGATCGGGGTTCTCCAGGAAGCGCCGCGAGATCTTCTCGTACTCGGGATCGAAGCGCAGGGCGAGGTCGGTGGTCAGCATCGACGGCGCGTGGCGCTTGGACTTGTCATGCGCGTCCGGCACGGTGTTGGCGCCGGCGCCGCCCTTCGGCGTCCACTGATGCGCGCCGGCCGGGCTCTTGGTCAGCTCCCACTCATAGCCGAACAGGTTCCAGAAGAAGTTGTTGCTCCACTTGGTCGGCGATGACGTCCAGATCACCTCGAGACCCGAGGTGATGGTGTCGCCGGCCTTGCCCGAGCCGTACTTGCTGGCCCAGCCCAGACCCATCTGCGCGATATCAGCGCCTTCCGGCTCCGGACCGACCAGCGACGCATCACCGGCGCCATGGGTCTTGCCGAAGGTGTGACCGCCGGCGATCAGCGCCACCGTCTCCTCGTCGTTCATCGCCATGCGGCCGAACGTTTCGCGGATGTCGCGGGCGGCGGCGACCGGGTCGGGGTTGCCGTTCGGGCCTTCCGGATTGACGTAGATCAGGCCCATCTGCACGGCGCCGAGGGAGCCTGCGAGCTCGCGATCGCCGCTGTAGCGCTCGTCGGCGAGCCACTTGCCCTCGGGGCCCCAATAGATGTCCTGCTCCGGCTCCCAGGTGTCGGCGCGGCCGCCGCCGAAGCCGAAGGTCTTGAAGCCCATCGATTCCAGCGCGACGTTGCCGGTGAGCACGAACAAATCGGCCCAGGAGAGCTTCTGGCCGTACTTCTGCTTGATCGGCCACAGCAGGCGGCGGGCCTTGTCGAGGTTGGCGTTATCTGGCCAGCTGTTCAGCGGCGCGAAACGCTGCTGACCGGTCCCTGCGCCGCCGCGGCCGTCGCCGATGCGGTAGGTGCCGGCGGCATGCCAGGCCATGCGGATGAAGAACGGCCCATAGTGACCGAAATCGGCCGGCCACCACTCCTGCGAATCGGTCATCAGCGCGGTCAGGTCCTTGACCACCGCGTCGAGATCGAGGCTCTTGAATTCCTTGGAATAATCGAACGCCTCGCCGAGCGGATCGGAAAGGTTCGAATGCTGATGCAGCACCGACAGATCGAGCTGGTTCGGCCACCAGTCCTTGTTCTTGAATCCCTTCAAGCCGCCCGAAAACGGGCACTTGCTGACGTCATCCATGTTTGCCTCCTGACCTGAACGGCATTGTTCCCCCTGCAACGGGTTGCGGGACCCTACGCGGCTCCTTCGATCAGGGGAAATTGAGATTGATGATCGCAACGATAAGATTATCTGATGAATATGATGTGACAGCGGCTCAACGCCAGGGCAGATGATGCGTTGTCACGCATCCTGAGATTGTGTTCAGGCAAAATTGACTTCAGTTCGATGAACGATAAGATAATCTGATGATCCATCTGACGATGCGGCAGCTTCGCTACTTTGACGCGTTGGCCCGTCTCGGCCATTTCGGCCGCGCCGCTGAGGCCTGCGCGATCTCGCAGCCGGCGCTGTCGATGCAGATCAAGGAGATGGAGGACGCGCTCGGCGGAGTCCTGCTCGAACGCAATGCGCGTCAGGTGGTGCTGACGCGTTTCGGTGAGCAACTCGCCGCGCGCGTCCGCGAGATCCTGCGCTCGGTCGACGAGCTCGGCGATTTCGCCCGCGCCTCCCGTGACAAGCTCACGGGCCGATTGCGGCTCGGCATGATCCCGACGGTGGCGCCTTATCTTCTCCCGAAAGTGATCGGCGATCTCACCCGCAAGCATCCCGAGATCGACATCCATGTCCGCGAATCCAAGACGCCGAAGCTGATCGAGGAACTGGTGGAGGGCCGCCTCGATGCGGCGATCGTCGCGCTGCCGGTGTCGGAACCGTCGCTGACCGAGGTCGCGCTGTTCTCGGAGAACTTCCTGCTGGTGCGCCCGCCCGAATATGAAGGCGCCCCGGTGCCGAGCAGCGAAAGCCTGCGCGAGATGCGGCTGTTGCTGCTGGAGGAGGGGCATTGCTTCCGCGACCAGGCGCTGTCGTTCTGCAACATGCAGGCGCCGCGCGAGATGCTCGATGCGTCGTCCTTGTCGACGTTGGTGCAGATGGTCGGCGCCGGCATGGGGGTGACGCTCATTCCGGAGATGGCCGTCGGCGTCGAGACGCGCTCGGCCGCGGTGTCGCTGGCGCGCTTCGCCGAGCCGCAGCCCCAGCGCAGCATCGGCATGGTCTGGCGCAAGACCAGCCCGCTCGCCAAGCAACTGATGCAGATCTCCGAGATCGTCGGCGGCGCGGCCGAAAGCTTGCGCAAGCAGGCCGCCTCGGGACAGGGACGCAAGCGGCGCGGCTGAGCTTTCCAGGAACGTCCCGTCGAGGCCGACCTTGTCGTCCTTCTCGAATGAAGGACGTCCTCATGAAACGTATAATGATCGCATCCGCCGCGGTGTTCGCGCTCTCCGGCACGCTCGCATCGGCTCAGAGCAGCGGCACCGGCGGCAGCAGCGCGGGACCGTCGCATACTGCGCCCACACCAGCCCCCGGCACGGCGCCCAGCAACACGGGCACGACCGGCATGGGGCAGGGCAGTTCGACGAACGCTCCCATGCCCGGCAACGGATCCGGCCGCACGCCCTCCGCACCCAACGACACCACCGGCTCGCTCAACAACAACAGCCCGAGCACCGGCGACGACAATTCCGGCAGCTCCAGCAATCTCGGCCGGCACTGAAAACTGACCTGGTGAGTGTTCCCGTTTCGCGAAGCTGCGCACGACGCTCTGGCCCAGCGACGTTGGGATTCGAGTTCACGCCGCCCGGACGGTGAGCTCCCCCCTTGCGGGGAGGGGTCGGGGGCGGGGGTCCACGGAACGTGCTCTCAGTGATGATCACCTGACTCGTCTGCAACTCGCAATCCGTGCTGTGTCAACGATGTCGTCGGTCAGATCTGTCACCTATGTCCCCGGTTGCTCAGTTGCTCAGCACCGGCCGTGCCGCGAGGTCTCAAATCTGCGTGCCGCGAGGATCCCCAATCAAACGCCCGTGTTCCAGCAGCGCTGGCGCGTTTGCGTGGAACGGGCGGGCCGACCGGCGGTTCGTAGTTTCCGAGCAACTCACGTGCTCCAAGCCGTCGCGGTCGCGGCGGACGACGGCGACCCGGACATGGGAGCCGCCATGCGTGATGATCTCAGTCGAGGAGTCCTAGTGATGCGAAGCTTGAACTATGTGGCGGCGCTGGCCCTGTCGGGGGCGCTGCTGGCCGGGGCGAACGCGCCGGCGATGTCTGCTCCGATGACCGCGCTGTCGGCCGCCGCAAAGCCCGGCGCCGCGCCGCTCGCGACCACCGAGGTGCGCTATGGCGGCCGTGGGTTCGGCGGCGGATGGCATGGCGGCGGCTGGCGTGGCGGCGGCTGGGCCTTCGGCGGTCTCGCGGCCGGCGCGCTGCTGGGCGCGGGCATCGCGGCGGCGGCAACGCCCTACTACTATGACGACCCCTATTATTACGGCGGCGGCCCCTACGGCTATGCCGGCGTCGGCTACGCGCCGTATTACGGCCGCCCCTATTACGCGCGCCGCTACTACGGCGGCTGGGGTGGCGGACCGTGGGGCGGCCGCGTCTGGTAGGCTCCCGCTGATCGATCACGCGAGCCCGTCTGCGCGCGCCATCGCGCAGACGGGCGGCGCAGGCGCCCGGACGAGCCGCTGGAATGATCATCGCGGAAGGCCCGCCCTGCGTCCAATCGCCAGAGCCAGTGCCGCACCGGCAAAGACTGCGAGGCCGAACACCCAGCCGGACAGCGCTCCCGCCATGATCCCGGACAGGAGCGTGCCGACCGTGCATCCGAGGCCGATGGTTGCTCCCCATCCCAGCAGGATGCCGCCGGCCAATCCCCGCGCCGCCTGACCCGCCGTCGGCCACGCCGGCCGGAACTGACCTGCAGCCAACGCCGCGGCAAACGCGGCGAGCGCGAGCGCCAGGACAAATCCCGCATTGTTGGACAGGCCGAGATCCCGGACGAGGCTGATGCATCCCCGCAGCGTATCGAGGCCTTCGAGGCGCGGCGGCAGCAAGCCGAGATCGGCCGCGACGAATCTCGCTTTGCTGCTGACGTCGGCGGTGACCCCGAGCGGGGCGACCCGCAGATAGGCCACCATGCCTATGACGCCGATCATGGCTCCGCCAAGTGAAGCAGGCCAGCGCTCGATCAGGATGCGCGTCGGCAGGCTGGCGCCGGATACGGTAGGCGCTGGCTTCCCCCGGCGCAGCGTCAGCAGCGCTCCGATTCCGATCAGCAAGGCGAATGTCAGAAGCAGTGTTCCCGCGTAGCCGAGATGTTGCGGCAGCCAGATCACCGTGCCCTGCGAGATGACGGCGAGATAGATCGGGTTCCAGCTCGCCAGTCCCAGCATGAAGCCGGCGAAGGAGCCCGCCAGCGCGAAGATGGCGGTCGCCGAGCCTTCGCCAAGCCGATAGATGTGCGCACTGATGCAGGAGCCGGAAAGGGTCATTCCGACGCCGAACGCCAGTCCTGCCACGACCAGCGCCGGGCTGACCGGCCCGATGAACGCATCCGGAGGGAGGCGCCCGGTCGGGTCCGGGAGCCATGCGCCGAACACGATGGCGTATCCGATCGCGCCGACCCCCAGCGCGACGAGAATTCCCAACAGGCCGCGCGCATCGCCGGTGTCGAACCAGTCCCGGAAATTACAGAAGAAGCAGAAGCGCGAGCGCTGCAACACGATCCCGACGGCTGCGCCGAGCAGGATCGACAGCGACAGGCGGGGATTCCCGCCGACGTCGATGATGTAAGCGGCGTTCAGCAGCGCAAGGATGATCGCCGCCGAAAGAGCGACGCGGACCTTTGACAAACCCTGCGCGATCACGTCGAAGCAACCTCGCTGAAAGAGCCGGGCGGATCAGCCGATCCGCCCGGCGCGCGGCGTCGGTCGACGACCTACTTGCCGCCCCAGACCGTTCCGGCCACGTTGATGACCGGCAGGCCGACCGAGTTGCCGTACTCCGTCCAGGAGCCATCGTAGTTGCGCACGTCGTAGCCCAGGATCTGCGACAGCACGAACCAGGTGTGGCTCGACCGCTCACCGATACGGCAGTAGACGATGATCGGCTTCGATCCGTCGATCCCGGCATCTGCGTACAGCTTCTTCAGCTCCTCGACCGGCTTGATCGTGCCGTCCTCGGCGACGGCACGTCCCCAAGGCACGTTGATCGCGCCTGGGACATGTCCGGCGCGGACGGAGAGCTCCGCCGAACCGGCCGGCGCGAAAATCTTGCCGGAAAACTCGTCGGGAGAGCGGATGTCGACGATCGTGGCGTTGGTCTTCTTCGCGACCACGTCGCTGACATCCGCGAGGCGCGCGCGAAGCTTGCCGTTGGCGGCCGAGACCGTCACGTTGCTGGGCTGGACGGCGGTGACGCGGCTGTCATAGGGCCGCTTGTCGGCTTCCCATTTCTTGCGCCCGCCGTCGAGCAGCTTGACGTTCTCGAAGCCGTAGCTCTTGAACACCCAGGCGCCCCAGGCCGCAAACCAGTTGTTGTTGTCGCCATAGAGGACGAGCGTCGTGTCCTTGTCGACGCCGAGCTTGCGCGCCAGCGCCTGGAAGTTCTCCGGCGTGGCGATGTCGCGGCGGACGGGGTCGACGAGATCGGTATGCCAGACCACGTTCTGCGCGTTGGGAATGTGCCCACGTTCGAACAGGCCGGGCTCTACGCTCACTTCGACGATCCGCACCTTGGGGTCGTTTAGATTCTTCTCGAGCCATTCTCCGGTGACGAGCGCCGAAGACGACGCCTGTGCGACGGCAGCCGAGGCGAAGCAGGCCAAGCCGGCGACCGCTGCCACGAGTCTTCCAAATCTCATGATCCGCTCCTGTGGGAATGAGTAGTCCGATCGCTCCTTCCCTTCGGTGGCGAGGCGAGTCAATGCGACGTTTTTCGGGTCAAGAATGAAATGAGGTCGCGAAGCGCCTGGTCGTCAATAGATGCATCGTCGGCTGATCACCTCGGGAAATGTTTCACTCTCGCGCGTCAACCTGTCGCGGGGAGGTCGCGTGTGCTCTCTACGACGGCGTCCTCCGAAACGGCGCTCGCCTGGATCGCCGCGAGTTGCCTGCAGCTGCATCGCTGCTCGACCGGGCGTGCGCGCCAGAGCTCGGCATGGACCGAGCATGGCATGGCTTTTGTATGAACAGACCTGACAGCCGAATGCGTGTGAGGCACGGCATGGGAGAGCGGATCGCGATCACCGTCGCTTGATGATGCGCGCGCCCGGGTGACACGTCGTGTCGGCGCGCTTGGAGAACAGCCATGTCTGCGTCGTCGCACGTTCAGGAGTTCTGGGAAGGCAAAGTCATCGCGTGGCTGCTCGAACATGCGGGTCTCAGGAGAGAACGCATCGATCTCAAGCGGAAGTTCACCCAGGAGCCGTACAATCTGAGCGTCGTCAGGGTGTTGACGATGATGGACGAGTTCATCGCGCTTCACAATGAGATCAACCAGACGCGTCTCGTGCTCTCCCAGAACTGGCGCCTGGCGCACAGGGGAGACACCGTCGGCGACTTCATCCATGCCTTCTGCCAGGTCGTTGCGTCCACCGGCATCATCAGCGCGACCGACGACGGCGCGTCGTCGTCCGCCCCGATGTCGGAAACCCGACAGGGCCGGGTGCACAACCAGCGTCTCGAGGCGTTGCGCGCCGATCCCCGTCGCGACTGGAAGCCGGTCGACCTCGAGATCATCGCCTCGCAATATGCGATGAAGTTTCGCAAGATCACCGGCACGCACGAGGTGTTCCTGCATCCCTCGGTGCCGCATTGCGTGACCATTCCGCTGAAGGCGCCGATCAGGCCGCCGCATATCAGGGCCTTCGTGGCGATGATCGACGGCATGGATGAGGCCGCGCGATGAGCGATGTCGACGCCTATGTTCATGACGTGACGGAGTTGGGCCCTGACGATGGCGGCGGCTTTCTCGTCACCTTTCCAGACCTTCCCGGCGTCATCGGTATCGGCGAGACGATCGAACAGGCCATCGTGGATGGCCGGCAGGCGTTGTTCGCGGGCCTGGACGCCTTCAAGGCCGTCGACCGCGAACCGCCGGCTGCCGGCGCGTCACGGGCCGCCGCGCGGCCTGCGTGATTCTTGCTTCGTGACTGCAGACCACAATGACGGGAAGACCAATGCCACTGACCGAAGACGCCATCCAGGCCGGCAAGTGCTACAAGACCAGGATCGCCGAAAGCTACAAGGTGCTGTCGATCACCCGCGGCATCGTCACCTACCAGACGCTGACGTCGCCCTTGCGCATCAACACCGGCATTAAGGCCTTCGCGGACGCCGTCTACAAGGAGATCAAGTGTCCCGGGCAGGAGTAGCGGGCAGCCGCACGCCTGTGCTGGTCGTGCGGCGACATCAGTCCCGGGCGCGGGCAACCCGTCTCCTCCGTCATTGCGAGCGCAGCGAAGCAATCCAGGGTGGTGGGCGGGACTCTGGATTGCCTCGCTGCGCTCGCAATGACGCGGAGAGATTTCGTCGCCTCATGAGAGGAGTAGCGGATGAGAGTTGAGGAGCGTAACGACGGTGTCGTGGCGTTCATCGATGCCGATGGCCGCATCTGGGCGCAATGCGCGCGGCCATCGCAGCTTGCCGCCGACACCGACTACGTGATCGAAGGCCCGCTGAGCGGGTTCATCTACGAGGAGGGCACGTTCACCTCCGACAGCGAGCAGGCCTTTCGCGCCTGGCTCGACGACCGCCTGATCAGCGAGGAGATCTTTCATGTCAGGGACCGCGAGACCGCGCTGGCGCTGTGTCAGCGCATCGCGGCGGCCGCCTGCGAGATCCTGAAGGACGACGCAGGCCATTCCCCGACCGCTCGATGGGGATGTATTCGCTGAAATAAAAACATATTGCTATTTTTCAGAATTTATGCTCTTATCCCTGCATCCCGCCTCGTGCAGAGGGACGTACGCGTCGTCACGAACGGTGAGGTGGGCTGCGATGGACGTGACGGCCGTGCCAGACGAGCATGGCCGGCGCGGACGGCGAAGTCGTGTGGTCCTGGCCTCTCGACGCCGAGGTCAAGTCCGTGGTCGTTGCTTGACGGCACGCGCGGGCGATGGGGGCAACAAAGCCGATCCCCAGGGAGAGCACGAAGGACACCGTTAAAACCAATCGCGCGGGGAAGGCCGGGTCTGTCCGGCTGTACTCGTGGTGACTGCCGCCTGCTTATCTTTCTGCAGGCGGGCCACGGGCCTCAGCCGAGGTCCGGCCTTCCTCGCGCCCTCTCGTATTCAAGAGGGCATGTGAGCGATGCATCACTCGGGCACGGCGTGCCGCGAGACGGCGAGGGCTTGTCTGACAACGGTGTGATGGAAACTGTGAGCCACGCTCTGCGGTGTCGTCCCGGCCTTGAGCCGGGACCCATAACCCCAGGGAGTTGTTCGGGGCACGCGCGTGGACGAATCTCACCGGGCCGCATCGGCCGATGGCTATGGGTCCCGGCTCAAGGCCGGGACGACACTGAATATGACGTGCGGGCTTGACCAACGAAACACGAATTGATGAACGCCGACGGTGACCCGCACAGGCCGCATGGGGCGTGAGCGCCGCTCTCTCAAACCGCGTGCAAATGCGTCATGGAACACGGCCAGATGGACCGTATAAATTCGGGGCAGGATCAAATTTTCAATATCTATCAATAGCTTGTGTCTGTCATCCAGCTGTCATCGAACCTTTATAAAAGCCACATCGTGGCCCCCTAAAGCGGCCCGGGAAGCGCAATCGGGTGCAAACGGCGCTTCGCTTCCCAAGCATGGAGACCAGCTATGAATTTCGTCAAAGCACTCGTCGCTGCCGGCTTGGTCGCCGCATCGACGTCGGCATTTGCGGCCGATATCACCGGCGCGGGCGCGACGTTTCCGTTCCCGATCTATTCCAAGTGGGCTGACGCCTACAAGAAGGAGACCGGCAACGGTCTGAACTACCAGTCGATCGGCTCCGGCGGCGGCATCAAGCAGATCCAGGCCAAGACCGTGACCTTCGGCGCAACCGACGCGCCGCTCAAGGCCGAGCAGCTCGAGAAGGATGGCCTGGTGCAGTGGCCGATGGTGATGGGCGGCATCGTGCCGGTCGTGAACCTCGAGGGCGTGAAGCCGGGCGAGATGGTGCTGGACGGCGAGACGCTCGCCAACATCTATCTCGGCAAGATCACGAAGTGGGATGACGCCGCGATCAAGAAGCTGAACCCGAACGTCAAGCTGCCGGGCGACGCCATCGCCGTGGTCCGCCGCTCCGACGGTTCGGGCACGACCTTCAACTTCACCTACTATCTCTCCGAGGTCAGCGCGGACTGGAAGAGCAAGGTCGGCACCAACACCGCGGTCGAGTGGCCGGTCGGCGTCGGCGCCAAGGGCAACGAGGGCGTGTCGGGCAACATCAGCCAGACCAAGAACTCGATCGGCTATGTCGAGTACGCCTATGCCAAGCAGAACAAGCTGACCTACACCGGCATGGTCAACAAGGCCGGCAAGACCGTGCAGCCGACCGTCGAGGCGTTCCAGGCTGCGGCCGGCAACGCCGACTGGGCCAAGGCTCCCGGCTACTACGTGATCCTCGCCAACCAGCAGGGCGAGAAGTCCTGGCCGATGACGGCCGCGACCTTCATCCTGATGCACAAGGAGCCGACCGACAAGGCGGCCTCCGCCGAGGCGATCAAGTTCTTCAAGTGGTCGTTCGAGAAGGGCGACAAGATGGCCGAGGAGCTCGACTACATCCCGATGCCCGACAGCGTCGTGAAGCTGATCGAGAAGACCTGGTCGGCCGACATCAAGAGCTGATCTGAAGCGTGCTGCCCTCTCCCGGAAACGGGAGAGGGTTCGTTCAAGGTGATGATGGTGTCAAAGAAGCAGGGGGCGGACTTGGCTGAGATGGCCGTTGAGAGCGAGGTCGGCGATATCGCCGCTGCCGCAGGGCCCTATGACCGCGCCCGCGCGCTGAGCGCGTTCAAGCTCGGCGATGTCACCTTCTACTGGATCACCCGCCTGTCGGCGATCTCGGTGCTGCTGATCCTCGGCGGCATCATCATCTCCCTCGTCATCGGCGCCTGGCCGGCGATGAAGGAGTATGGCTTCCAGTTCCTGTTCACCAAGCGCTGGGCGCCTTCGGCCGATCCGCCGGTGCTCGGTGCGCTCGGCCCGATCTACGGCACGCTGGTGACCTCGTTCATCGCGATGCTGATCGCCATTCCCGTCGGCCTCGGCATCGCGATCTTTCTGACCGAGCTCTGCCCGCAATGGCTGCGCCGTCCCATTGGCCTCGCCATCGAGCTGCTCGCCGGCATTCCCTCGATCATCTACGGCATGTGGGGCTTCTTCGTGCTGGGCCCGTTCCTGGCCACCACGTTCCAGCCGTTCATGATCGGCCTCTGTGCCAACATCCCGGTGCTGCAGGACATCTTCGCAGGTCCGCCGTCCTATCTCAGCCTGTTCAACGCCTCGCTGATCCTGGCGATCATGGTGCTGCCCTTCATCACCTCGATCTCGGTCGACGTCTTCAAGACGGTCCCGCCGGTGCTCAAGGAAGCCGCCTACGGCGTCGGTTGCACCACCTGGGAGGTCGTGCGCAGCGTCGTCATCCCCTACACAAGGGTCGGCGTCATCGGCGGCGTCATGCTGGCGCTGGGCCGTGCGCTCGGCGAGACCATGGCGGTGACCTTCATCATCGGCAACTCGTTCCGGATCTCGTCCTCGATCTTCGCGCCGGGCACGACGATCTCGGCCGCGATCGCCTCCGAATTCCAGGAGAGCGACGGCCTGCACCAGTCGAGCCTGATCCTGCTCGGCCTGCTCCTGTTCGTCCTCACCTTCTTCGTGCTGGCGAGCGCCCGGCTGATGCTGGCGCGGCTCGAAGCCAAGGCTGGAAAGTAACCCATGACGAGCGTCGAGATGTCCACCGTCGATACGCCGGTCAATCCCATCAACCCGATCTATGCGCGCCGCCGCCGCAAGGACATTGTCGTCCGCGGCCTGTGCATCGCCGCCGCGGCGTTCGGCGTCACCTGGCTGGCGCTGATCCTGTTCACGCTGTTCTATAACGGCCTCGCCGGCCTCAGCCTGCAGGTCTTCACCGCCGACACGCCGCCGCCGGGCGCCAGCGAAGGCGGCCTGCGCAACGCCATCGTCGGTTCGATCATGATGACCGTGATCGGCGTCGGCATCGGCGCGCCGCTCGGCCTGTTCGCCGGCACCTACCTCGCCGAATACGGCCGCAACGACCGCCTGACCTCGGTGATCCGCTTCATCAACGACATCCTGCTGTCGGCGCCGTCGATCATCATCGGCCTGTTCATCTACGGCGCCGTCGTGGTGCCGATGGGCGGCTTCTCCGCCATCGCCGGTGCGCTGGCGCTGGCCGTCATCGTGATCCCGGTCGTGCTGCGCACCACCGAGGACATGCTGCTGCTGGTGCCCAACCCGCTGCGCGAGGCAGCCTCGGCGCTTGGCCTGCCGCGCTCGCTGGTGATCCGCCGCATCGCCTACCGCGCGGCGCGCTCCGGCCTCATCACCGGCGTGCTGCTGGCGACCGCCCGCGTCGCCGGCGAAACCGCGCCGCTCCTGTTCACCGCGCTGTCGAACCAGTTCTGGAGCCTCAACCTCTCCAAGACGATGGCGAACCTGCCTGTCACCATCAACAACTTCGTGCAGAGCCCGTATGCCTATTGGAAGCAATTGGCCTGGAGCGGAGCCCTTCTCATCACTCTGGCCGTGCTCGCTTTGAACGTCGGTGCACGCATTCTCGGCGCCGAGAGGAAAACGAAATGACCGAACTGTCCGTCTCCGTCAGTCAGCCCGCTCACACCCTTCACGGCCAGCCGCTCCCCGAGGCGCCGGCCAAGGTGACCGCGCGCAACCTGAACTTCTATTACGGCGATCATCACGCGCTGAAGAACATCAACCTGACGCTGGGCACCAACCGCGTCACGGCGTTCATCGGCCCGTCCGGCTGCGGCAAGTCCACCCTGCTGCGCATCTTCAACCGGATGTACGATCTCTATCCGGGCCAGCGCGCCACCGGCCAGCTGATGCTGGACAACACCAACATCCTCGATCCCAAGCTCGATCTCAATCTGCTGCGCGCGCGGGTCGGCATGGTGTTCCAGAAGCCGACGCCGTTCCCGATGACGATCTACGAGAACATCGCCTTCGGCATCCGTCTCTACGAGAAGATCTCGAAGTCCGAGATGGACGACCGCGTCGAGAAGGCGCTGCGCGGCGGCGCGCTGTGGAACGAGGTCAAGGACAAGCTCAACGCCTCCGGCCTGTCGCTGTCCGGCGGCCAGCAGCAGCGCTTGTGCATCGCGCGCACGGTCGCCGTCCGGCCCGAGGTGATCCTGTTCGACGAGCCGTGCTCGGCGCTCGACCCGATCTCGACCGCCAAGGTCGAGGAGCTGATCCAGGAGCTCGCGGAGAACTATACGATCGCGATCGTCACCCATAACATGCAGCAGGCGGCCCGCGTCTCCGACAAGACCGCCTTCATGTATCTCGGCGAGCTGATCGAGTTCGACGAGACCAGCAAGATCTTCACCTCGCCGAGCGATCGGCGGACCCAGGACTACATCACCGGCCGGTTCGGCTGACGCCGACAGCATTCTTCAGGAGATCAACATGGCCAGTGAACATACCGCCAAGGCGTTCGACAGCGATCTGCAGGACCTGACCCGGCTGGTGTCGGAGATGGGCGGCCTCGCCGAGCGGCTGATCGTCGATTCCGTCGACGCGCTGGTGCGGCGCGACGTGGCGCTCGGCCAGAAGGTGGTCGCCGCCGACGCCGAGGTCGACAAGCTGCAGCGCATCATCGAGGAGCGCGCGGTGCTGACGATCGCCCGCCGCCAGCCGATGGCGGTGGATTTGCGCGAGATCGTCGGCGCGATGCGCGTCGCCACCGATCTGGAGCGCATCGGCGACCTCGCCAAGAACATCGGCAAGCGCGTCGCCGCGCTGGAGAGCGACTTCCATCCGCTGAAGCTGATCCGCGGCCTCGAGCACATGACTGATCTGGTGCAGTCGCAGGTCAAGACGGTGCTGGACGCCTATGCGGCGCATGACCTGCCGGCGGCGATGACGGTCTGGAAGGGCGACGAGGAGGTGGACGCGATCTGCACCTCGCTGTTCCGCGAGCTCCTGACCTACATGATGGAAGACCCGCGCAACATCTCGTTCTGCATCCATTTGATGTTCTGCGCCAAGAACATCGAGCGGATGGGGGACCACGCCACCAACATCGCCGAGACGGTGTTCTATATGATCGAGGGCCAGCAGATCATGGACAAGCGCCCGAAGGGCGACATGACCAGCTTCGCGACCACGATCCCCGGTAACTGAGAAAGACGATTTCGACATGGGTGCGCGAATTCTGGTGGTTGAGGACGAGGAGGCGCTGACGACGCTGCTGCGCTACAACCTCGAGGCCGAAGGCTACGAGGTCGAGACCGTGGCGCGCGGCGACGAGGCCGACACGCGGCTCAAGGAGCGCGTGCCCGATCTGGTCGTGCTCGACTGGATGCTGCCGGGCCTGTCCGGCATCGAGCTGTGCCGGCGGCTGCGGGCGCGGTCCGAGACCAAGCAGCTGCCGATCATCATGCTCACCGCGCGCGGCGAGGAGAGCGAGCGTGTGCGGGGGCTTGCGACCGGCGCCGACGACTACATCGTCAAGCCGTTCTCGGTGCCGGAGCTGCTGGCGCGCGTGAAGGGCCTGCTGCGGCGGGCGAGCCCGGAGCGGCTGGCGACAGTGCTTTCCTATGGCGACATCGAGCTCGACCGTGAGAAGCGCCGCGTGGCGCGCTCGGGCCGGCCGATCGATCTCGGCCCGACCGAATACCGCCTGCTCGAATTCTTCCTCGAGCATCCCGGCCGCGTGTTCAGCCGCGAGCAGTTGCTCGACAGCGTCTGGGGCCGCGACATCTATATCGATGAGCGCACGGTGGACGTGCACATCGGCCGCCTGCGCAAGCTGCTCAATCCCGGCCGCGAGCAGGATCCGATCCGCACTGTGCGTGGCGCCGGCTATGCGCTGGACGATCGCTTCGCCAAGTCGGAGCAGGCCTAACGGGCGAGCAGGCCTGATCGCGCGGTCATGCCGTTGCCGTCTTGATCCTGTGTGATCGAGTTCCCATCATCATGGTCGGACCTCGGCAGACGCAATGATCAGGACGCTCGCTATCTTGTTGGCCTTGTTGCTTGTGGCTGCCGGCAATGCCGCGGCCGCCGAGCTCGAGGACGCCGTCGCTGCGGCTTCGAACGGGCTGCCGGCGGCGGCGTTACGCCGGCTCCAGCCGCTCGCCGCCAAGGGCGATGCGCGCGCGCAGTTCAATGTCGGATTCATGCAGGCCTTCGGCCTGGGCGCCCCGCGCAACCAGGCGGAGGCGCTGGTCTGGTACCGCAAGGCCGCCGATCAAGGGCTCGCCGTCGCCCAGCATTATCTCGGCATCGCCTATTTCAACGGTGAAGGCGCCGCCCGCGATCACGGCGAAGCCGCCCGCTGGTTCAATCGCGCCGCCGCGCAGGGCTTTGCCCAGTCGCAATACATGCTCGGCCTGATGATGCTCGACGGCGAGGTCATGACCCGGGACGTCATCCAGGGTTATGCCTGGCTCGTGATGGCCGGTCGCAGCGGCGTCAGGTCGGCCGGCCGTGAGATTCAGAGAGTGAAGCTCAGCGAAGCGCAGCGGCGCCAGGCCGAGGCCACCATTGCCGCGTGGCGGCCGAAGCCGGAATCGGTCGATGCCGGGATTGCCAATCCGCGCGCGGAGCAGTTGCTCGGTCTCGACCGGCACTTCGGCGACGTCGTCGATCCCACCTCCTGGCCGGCCTCCTCGATCGGTGTCGTGACCGTGGCGCAATACAGCACGGGAGGTTCGTGCACCGGCACGCTGGTGGCGCCGCGCGTGGTGCTCACGGCGGCGCATTGTGTCTTCAACGGCGTCGGGCAGGTCAGCCCCGGCAACGTCCATTTCCTCGCTGGCATGAACAGAGGCACTCCCGCGGCCTCGTCGGTCGCCGACAAGCTGATCGTGGCGCCTGAGTTCATTCCGACCCAGCACGACAAATGGTCGCTGGACCGCTCGCCAGCCGACTGGGCGTTGATCATCCTGAAGGATGCGCTGCCCTCGAAGCCCGTGGCGGTGAAGTCCGTGGGCCGGGATGAGCTCGCGGCTGCGACCAAGGCCGGCGCCATCTCCGAGATCGGCTATGGCCAGGAGCGGCGCTATTCGCCGACCGGCCAGCGCAATTGTAGCGCAAGCATGACCAGGGACGCCCGTCTCCTGACCGTGCATTGCCTTGCCAATTTCGGCTATTCGGGCTCGCCGATCCTGGCCGAGATCGGCGGCGAGCCGGTGGTGGTCGGGATCTTCTCGGCGTTCCACGAGGAGACCCGGCTGATGTTTGCCGCGCCCGCCAGCCAGTTCGAGGCGGCCGTGCGGCGCGAGATCGCCGCGCAGAGCGCATCCGCGCGGTGAGGGGAGGGACAGGAAGAGGAAGAGAGTTGGACACCGGCTGGTCAATGTTTGTGCGTGACCGGATAGCGGATTGCCAAAGCAATGCCGGGGACCTCAGCCGCACGGGCGACGAGGGTTGATTTACAAGTGATTTGGGCGCGGCAGCGCGAGCCTTGCCTTTTGGCGCAGGTCTTGCTCTCTTGTCCGAGTATGACGATTTTGCCAATTGATCATCCTCGCTCCGCGCGTTTCGTTCCGGCTTGGCTGCGGCCGGTCGGGCGTCGCAATGCGATGCTGCTGGCCGGCCTTGTGCTCGCCAATGCGCTCGCCTGGGCCTGGGCGTTCGCGCTCTACGCCGACCGTCCGGCCATCGTCGGCACCGCGCTGCTGGCCTGGCTGCTCGGCCTCCGCCACGCCGTCGATGCCGATCATATTGCGGCGATCGACAATGTGGTCCGCAAGCTGGTGCAGGACGGCGATGCGCCGCGCGCCGCGGGTCTTTACTTCGCGCTCGGCCATTCGAGCGTCGTCGTGATCGCCACGATCGTCGTGAGCCTGGTCGCCGGCGCGGATCTGTTGCGGGAGGACAGTGCGATCCGCGCGATCGGCGGCGCCATCGGCACCTCGGTCTCGGCAGGCTTCCTGCTGCTGATCGCGTTGGCGAACCTCGTCCTGTTCGTGAACCTCTGGCGCCGCTCGCCCCGGTCCGAGACGGACAGCGCGAGCCCCGGCAACGGCCTCCTGATTCGTCTGCTGCGGCCCGTGCTGCGGGTCGTTTCGCGCGCCTGGCATATGTTCCCGCTCGGCTTCCTGTTCGGCCTTGGCTTCGACACCGCCAGCGAGATCGGTCTTTTGAGCCTGTCGGCGACCGAAGCGGCCCGCGGCGAGAGCCTGGTGCATATCCTGGTGTTCCCGGCGCTGTTCGCCGCGGCGATGGCGACCGTCGACACCGCCGACGGCATGCTGATGGTCGGCGCCTACCGCTGGGCGCTGACGGATCCCGCCCGCAAGCGACGCTACAATCTGGTGATCACCGGGCTGTCGGTGATGATCGCGCTGGTGATCGGCGGCGTCGAGGCCGCCACGCTGCTGGCGCCGCTGTTCGGCCTGACCGGAACGTGGGCCGATGTTGCGAGCGCGCTCGGTGACGGAATCGCCGACCTGGGGATCGTCGCGGTCGTCCTGTTCGGACTGATCTGGGCCGGCGCCGTATTCTTCAACCGCCGCCCGCGCGGTTCCGAGGCCGACGCGGCGCTTGCCACCCTTCGTGCGGGGACGCTAAACCCCGGGGAGATACCAAACACGACAGCATGAAGCTGTGCTGAGGGCAGGACCTCACGATGGCCGGCGCGGAGGGAATGACCAGGATGCTGTGGCTGCAGGGCGCGAGCTGCGGCGGCTGCACGATGTCGATCCTGGAAAGCGGCGCCTCCGGCTGGTTCGACGAGCTGCGCCAATCCGGCATCGACCTGATCTGGCACCCTTCTGTCAGCGAGGAGACCGGCGACGAGGTCGTCGAGCTGCTCGACGCGATCCGTGACGGCCGCGAGCGGCTCGATCTGCTGGTGCTCGAAGGCTCGGTCGCGCGCGGACCGCATCTCAGCGGTCGCTTCAACATGCTCGCCGGCACCAACCGCTCGATCTATCACTGGCTGCTCGATCTCGCCCCGCTTGCCGACTACGTCGTCGCGGTTGGAAGCTGTGCGGCCTATGGCGGCATTCCCGCGGCCGGGAGCAATCCGACCGACGCCGTCGGGCTGCAGTTCGAGGGCAGCGATGCCGGCGGTGCGCTCGGCTCCGGCTTCCGCTCGAAGCGCGGGCTGCCGGTGATCAATGTCGCCGGATGCGCACCGCATCCCGGCTGGGTGATGGAAAGTCTGCTCGCGCTCACCTCTGGCGACCTGACGAGCGATGGGCTCGACGCCGTGGGGCGCCCGACCTTCATCGCCAACCACCTCGCGCATCATGGCTGCTCGCGCAACGAGTTCTATGAGTTCAAGGCGAGCGCGGAAACCATGTCGGAGCGCGGCTGCCTGATGGAGCATCTGGGCTGCCGCGCGACGCAAGCCGTCGGCGACTGCAACCAGCGCTCCTGGAACGGCGGTGGCTCCTGCACCAAGGGCGGCTATGCCTGCATTGCCTGCACCTCGCCGGGCTTCGAGACCACGCAGAACTATCTGCAGACGGCGAAGCTCGCCGGCATTCCTGTGGGCCTCCCCACCGACATGCCCAAGGCCTGGTTCGTCGCGCTGGCGGCGCTGTCGAAATCGGCGACCCCGCGTCGCGTACGCGTGAATGCGACTGCCGATCACGTCGTCGTGCCGCCGAGCCGGTCCGGCGACAAGCGCAGCTCATGACGCGGATTACGGTCGGCCCGTTCAACCGCGTCGAGGGCGATCTCGAAGTCCGCCTGGATATCGACAGCGGCCGCGTCGCGCGCGCCGAAGTGACGGCGCCGCTCTACCGCGGCTTCGAGCAGATCCTGGAGGGACGTCCGCCGCTGGACGCGCTCGTGATAGCGCCGCGCATCTGCGGCATCTGCTCGGTGTCGCAGTCGATCGCGGCGGCGGCTGCATTGCGTCAAGCGATGGGCGTGGTCCCAGCGCCGAATGGCGTGCTCGCGGCCAACATCGCGCACGCGGCCGAGAACGCCGCCGACCACCTCACGCACTTCTACATCTTCTTCATGCCCGACTTCGCCCGCGACGCCTACGCGTCTCACGCGTGGCACGGCGAAGCGGCCGAGCGCTTCACTGCCACCAAGGGATCCGCGGCCCGCGAGGCGCTGCCGGCGCGGGCGCGGCTGCTGGAGATCATGGGCGTCATCGCAGGCAAATGGCCGCATAGCCTGGCGTTCCAGCCGGGCGGCACGACGCGTGCAATTGAGCTTGGCGAGCGTATCCGGCTGAATGCGATCGCGGCGTCGTTTCGCGGCTTTCTCGAACGCGTTGTGTTTGCCGACAAGCTCGAACACGTGCTGGCGCTGTCGACGCCGGATGAACTCGATCAGTGGCGCGACGGGCGCGGCGGCGACTTCGCGCACTTCCTTCGCCTGGCCGATGCGCTCGATCTCGCGCATCTGGGGCCGGGACCCGGTCTGCTGATGAGTTTTGGCGCGTATCACGATGCTGATGCTGCGCGCTTTCGGGCCGGGCTTCGGACCTCCGATGGAAAGATCGAAGCGCTGCCGTCCGGTCAGATCACCGAGGACGTGTCGCACGCCTGGATGCGCGATACGTCGCGCGATCCGGCCGAGAGCCGCACCGAGCCGGATGCCGACAAGCCTGACGCCTATAGCTGGTGCAAGGCGCCGCGGCTTGCGGGAGATCCCGTCGAGGTCGGCGCGCTGGCGCGGCAAGCGGTCCACGGCCAGCAGCTGATCACAGCATTGCTGTCCGAGAGCGGCAGCAATGTCCGCAATCGCGTCATCGCACGCCTGATCGAGACGGCGCAGCTTGCAATCTCGATCGAAGGCTGGATCAAGGGTCTGCGCCTCAGCGAGCCGTTTTGCGAAGCCAGCGGCGAAGCGGCCGATGGCAACTATGTCGGCCTTGTCGAGGCCGCGCGCGGCAGCCTCGGCCACTGGCTCGCGGTCCGCTCCGGCCGGATCGCGCGCTATCAGATCATCGCCCCGACCAGCTGGAACTTCTCGCCGCGCGATGCCGATGGCGTCGCGGGCCCACTCGAACAGGCGCTGGTCGGAACAGAGGTCGGCGATGCCGGCGCGCGTGCCGTCAGCATCCAGCATGTCGTGCGATCGTTCGATCCCTGCATGGTCTGCACCGCGCATTGAGCGCGCTTCGCGAGGGCGGAAACTAGCTTATCGGGTGCAAAGCGCGTGATTTCCGATATGCGGCCGATCAGCGAGCCCGAACTGCTTGTCTCTTAACGAGCCTCATCCCAACCATCTGGAATCATTATGATTCAAATCTAGCAATGATGCTGGCCCGCATCTTGCTGTCCCCTCTCGCCAGATCGCGATCGGATGATCGCCAAGGCGATAGCAGGGGGAGGACTCATGGGCGCGACGACGGAAACTTTTTACAGCGTGATCCGGCGCCAGGGCATCACGCGGCGCAGCTTCCATAAGTTCTGCAGCCTCACCGCGACGAGCCTCGGCCTCGGGCCGCTGGCGTCGGCGCGCATCGCCAATGCGCTGGAGACCAAGCCGCGCACGCCTGTCATCTGGATGCACGGGCTGGAATGCACCTGCTGCTCGGAGAGCTTCATCCGCTCGGCGCATCCGCTGGTGAAGGACGTCGTGCTGTCGATGATCTCGCTCGACTATGACGACACGATCATGGCGGCGGCCGGCCAGCAGGCCGAAGAGATCCTCGAAGAGACGCGCGCGAAGTACAAGGGCCAGTACATTCTCGCCGTCGAAGGCAATCCGCCGCTCAACGAAGGCGGCATGTTCTGCATCGACGGCGGCAAGCCGTTCGTCGAGAAGCTGAAGGTGATGGCCGAGGACGCGATGGCGATCATTGCCTGGGGGGCCTGCGCGTCCTGGGGCTGCGTGCAGGCGGCAAAACCCAATCCGACGCAGGCAACGCCGATCGACAAGGTGATCACCAACAAGCCGATCATCAAGGTGCCCGGCTGCCCGCCGATCGCGGAGGTCATGACCGGTGTCGTCACCTACATCACCACCTTCGGCAAGCTGCCCGAGCTCGACCGCCAGGGCCGGCCGAAGATGTTCTACTCGCAGCGCATCCACGACAAATGCTATCGCCGGCCGCATTTCGACGCCGGCCAGTTCGTCGAGGAATGGGACGACGAGGCGGCGCGCAAGGGCTATTGCCTCTACAAGATGGGCTGCAAGGGCCCGACCACCTACAACGCCTGCTCGACCGTGCGCTGGAATGGCGGCGTCTCGTTCCCGATCCAGTCGGGCCATGGCTGCATCGGCTGCTCCGAGGACGGTTTCTGGGACAAGGGCTCGTTCTACGACCGGCTCACCACGATCAAGCAGTTCGGCATCGAACGCAACGCGGACGAGGTCGGCATGGCCGCCGCGGGCACTGTGGGCGTCGCGGTTGCGGCGCATGCCGCGGTTACCGCCGTCAAGCGGCTCGCCACCAAGCGCGACGACGCCAGCGCCAAGCAAGATCATTAATTCAGTTCAGGGCAGGCAACGATGGGCATCCAGACTCCCAACGGCTTCAATCTCGACAATTCCGGCAAGCGCGTCGTCGTCGATCCGCTCACGCGCATCGAGGGACATCTGCGCGTCGAGGTGAACGTCGACTCCAACAACGTCATCCGCAATGCGGTGTCGACCGGCACGATGTGGCGCGGCATCGAGACCATCCTGCGCAATCGCGATCCGCGCGACGCCTGGGCCTTCACTGAGCGGATCTGCGGCGTCTGCACCGGCACGCATGCGCTGACCTCGGTGCGCGCGGTCGAGAATGCGCTGGGGATTTTGATCCCCGACAATGCCAACTCGATCCGCAACATCATGCAGCTCTGCCTGCAGGTGCACGATCATCTCGTGCACTTCTATCACCTGCATGCGCTCGACTGGGTCGACGTCGTCTCGGCGCTGAAGGCCGATCCGAAGGCGACCTCGGCGCTGGCGCAGTCGATCTCGGACTGGCCGCTGTCATCGCCGGGCTATTTCAAGGACCTGCAGATCCGGCTGACCAAGTTCGTCGAATCCGGCCAGCTCGGCCCGTTCAAGAACGCCTATTGGGGCCACGCCGCCTACAAGCTGCCGCCGGAAGCGAACCTGATGGCGGTCGCGCATTATCTGGAGGCGCTCGATTTCCAGAAGGAGATCGTCAAGATCCACACCATCTATGGCGGCAAGAACCCGCATCCGAACTGGTTGGTCGGCGGCGTGCCCTGTGCGGTCAATGTCGACGGCACCGGCGCGGTCGGCGCCATCAACATGGAGCGGCTCAACCTCGTTTCCTCGATCATCGACCGCTCGATCGAGTTCGTGCAGAAGGTCTATCTGCCGGACGTCGTCGCCATCGGCTCATTCTACAAGGACTGGCTCTATGGCGGCGGTCTCTCCGGCAAGAGCGTGATGTCCTACGGCGACATCCCCGAGAATGCCAACGACTATTCGGCCAAGAACCTCAAGCTGCCGCGCGGCGTGATCCTCAACGGCAATCTGAACGAGGTGCTGCCGATCGATCATGGCGATCCCGAGCAGATCCAGGAGTTCGTGACGCATTCCTGGTACAAATATCCCGACGAGAGCAAGGGTCTGCATCCCTGGGACGGCGTGACAGAGCCGAACTATCAGCTCGGACCGAATGCCAAGGGCACCAAGACCGACATCAAGGAGCTCGACGAGGGCGGCAAATATTCCTGGATCAAGGCGCCGCGCTGGCGCGGCAACGCGGTCGAGGTCGGGCCGCTGGCGCGCTACATCATCGGCTATGCGCAGAACAAGCCGGAATTCAAGGAGCCGACGGACAAGCTCCTGAAGGCGCTCAACCTGCCGGTCACGGCGCTGTTCTCGACGCTCGGCCGCACTGCCGCCCGCGCGCTGGAGTGCGACTGGGCCGCGACGCAGATGCGCTACTTCCAGGACAAACTGGTGGCGCGCATCAAGGCGGGCGACTCCTCGACCGCCAATGTCGAGAAGTGGAAGCCGGAGAGCTGGCCGAAGGAAGCCAAGGGCTACGGCTTCACCGAGGCGCCGCGCGGCGCGCTCGCGCATTGGATCAAGATCAAGGACACCAAGATCGACAACTACCAGTGCGTCGTGCCGACCACCTGGAACGGCTCGCCGCGGGATCCCAAGGGCAATATCGGCGCCTTCGAGGCGTCGCTGATGGATACGCCGATGGCGGATCCGGAGAAGCCGCTGGAGATCCTGCGGACGATCCATTCGTTCGATCCGTGCTTGGCGTGCTCCACGCACGTCATGAGCCCGGATGGCCAGGAAATGGCGACGGTCAAGGTCAGGTAGCGGGAGAGCAGCATGATGGATGCCGTTGCACGTCCGCCGGAGACCGAGTCCAACCTCGCCGCGATCGCGGCCGACGCCGCCGGTGAGCGCGCGATCGGCCGGCCCACGGTCTATGTCTACGAAGCCCCGGTGCGCATCTGCCACTGGGTCAACGCGTTCGCGATCGTCGTGCTGATGGTGACAGGCTATCTGATCGGGACGCCGCTGCCGACTGTCGAAGGTGAGGCCTCAGCCAGCTTCGTGATGGGCTACATCCGGTTCACGCATTTCGCGGCCGGGCAGGTGTTGGCGGTGTTCTTCCTCGCCCGCATCCTCTGGGCCTTCGTGGGCAACCACCACTCGCGGCAGATCTTCTACATTCCCGTGCATCGCAAGCAGTTCTGGAAGGAAGTGCTGCACGAGATCCGCTGGTATGCCTTCCTGGAGCGCGAGCCGAAAATGTATGTCGGCCACAATCCGCTGGCGCAGACGGCGATGTTCACGGGCTTCACGGTGTTCGTCGCCTTCATGATCGTCACCGGCTTCGCGCTGTATTCGGAAGGCGAGGGGATCGACAGCTGGCAGTACAAACTGTTCGGCTGGGTGTTCTCGATCTGGCCGAACAGCCAGGATGTGCACACCTATCATCACCTCGGCATGTGGGCGCTGGTGATGTTCGTGATGGTGCACGTCTATGCCGCCATCCGCGAGGACATCATGTCCCGTCAGAGCATCATCTCCTCGATGATCTCGGGCGAGCGGCAGTTCCGCGAGTAGGAGCCGCGTGATGGCTGAAGCAAAGCTCGACCGCATCCTGGTGCTCGGGATCGGCAACATCCTATGGGCCGATGAAGGGTTCGGCGTGCGCGTGGTGGAGGAATTCCACCGCCGCTACGCCGTGCCCGACAACGTCACCATCCTCGATGGCGGCACGCAGGGGCTCTACCTCGTCAACTATGTCGAGGAAGCCGACGGGCTGATCGTGTTCGACGCCATCGACTACGGCCTCGCTCCGGGCGAGCTCAAGCTCGTCCGTGACGAGGAGGTGCCGCGCTTCACCGGCGCCAAGAAGATGAGCCTGCACCAGACCGGCTTCCAGGAGGTGCTGAGCGCCGCCGACCTGCTCGGCCGCTATCCCCAGCGTCTGGCGCTGATCGGCTGCCAGCCGCTGGATCTCGAGGACTGGGGCGGGCCGCTGACCGCGCCGGTGCGCGCGCAGATTGCCCCGGCGATCGAGTTGGCCTGCGCTGTGCTCGCCGAGTGGGGCGTCTCGGCGGTGTTGCGGCCCGAGCCGCTCGCCGGAGACGCGCGCCTGCTCGCCAACGACATCGATCATCATAGCTACGAAATGCGCGCGGACCCGGCCGAATAACCCGGGGGATCGCGAGGGAGTCTGCCATGTGCCTGGGCCTGCCGATGACGATCGTGGAGACCGACGGCGTCTCGGCGCGGTGCAGCTTCGACGGTGAGGAGCGCCGCGTCTCGGTGCTGCTTCTCTCAAGCCCGCCGGTCGGCGCGAAGGTCCTCGTCTATCTCGACAACGCGGTGCGCCTGCTCGATGACGAAGAGGCGCGGCTGATCGGTGAGGCGCTGCGCGGCCTGCAGGCCGCGATGAACGGCGAGAACTGCGACGACTTCTTTGCCGACCTGGTCGGCCGTGAGCCGCAGCTGCCGGAGCATCTGCGCTGATCTCGGGGCTGTCATCCTGTCAGGTTTCTGACAATATGGTTTCCACAAGAAAACAAACTTACCATCTCCTGTATGGAAACCAACTTTGCCGTTTCCTGCTGAAAACTTAATCGTCTGAAAATATTTTGTTAAATCAAAAGCTTGCCTGAGTTGGTCGGACGCCGGCATCTGGCACGTCGATTGCTGACCAATGGGACGACGGAAACGATAACTGGTCAGGGGGAGACATCCATGGAGATGCTGCAGCACGAGCCTGCGCGCAGGCGAGGTGGGCTGCCGGAGGTCGATGCTGGCTCCGTCGATCGCTTCCTGGCTGAGGCACACGGCGCTGGTGCCGTTGCCGTGCTGCTCTCGGCCGGCGATCCCGCAAGGTTTCCGGAAGCGCTCGACGTGGCCATCGTGTTGCCGGAGCTGATCACCGCGTTTCAAGGACGGCTGCGCGGCGCGGTGATCGCGCGAAACGCTGAGGCCGAGCTCGGCGCGCGCTTTGGCGTACGCGTGCAGCCGTCGCTGATCCTGTGCCGCGGCAGCGACGTGCTCGGCGTCATCGCCAAGATCCAGGACTGGTCCGTCTATGTCGACCGCATCTCGCGCCTGATCGATCGCCCGGTCGGAGCCGCCGCAACGGTCGTCGCCAGCATCGTTCCCGCGCATCAGCCTTCAGGAGTCGACCGATGAAGCCCGGATTCTGGATTGCGCCCGAAGGCGCCGAGCAGCCGGTCAGCGTGTTTCCGATCGGCGAGGAGGCGCTCGATGTTCAGTACAAGGGGCTGACCGCCTCCGGCGCCCTGGCCAAGCTCGCGACGCTGGATTCGGAGGAGTTGGCGCGGAGCTGTCCGCGCGCCGTCGAGTTGCTGTCGACGATCGCGTCGGCCATCGGATCGCAGACCGCGGATGCTCCAACTCAGTTGTTTCGTCTTGCCGGCCTCAACGATCTCGAGCGCCGGCTGATCGACGACGTGCTCGGCGAGGGCGAGGTCGCCGGCGTGGTGGCACTGCCCGACGGCTCGCTTGCGCAGATCCAGGAATCGGTGCTCGCGGGCATCTGGCGCGTCCGGCTCGAGCGCGACGAGAGCCACGACTATATCGAGATCGGCGCGGTGCCGGAAATCGTCGCGCGCGCGGCGATCGATCTGACGGCCGGCGACGTCGTGATCGGGCCGGCACCGGAGGGCACGATGAACGCGCTGCCGGTGCTCGCCGAGATTCGCGAGCGCGCGCTCGCCTGGCGGCCGGGCCAGCGCTCGCAGACCATCAACTTCACGCTGCTGCCGATGAGCCCGGTCGACATGAGCTTCCTGCAGCAAACGCTCGGCAATGGTCCCATTCAACTGATGTCGCGCGGCTACGGCACCTGCCGCGTGCTCGCGACCGGCGTGCGGCATGTCTGGTCGGTGCAGTTCTTCAACGCCATGGACACGATCATCCTCGATACGCTCGAGGTCGGCGGCGTGCCTGTGGTTGCGCTCGCCGCGCCCGAGGATTTCGAGGATTCGGCCGAACGCCTCAAGCAGATCATCGAGGCGTATTTCACATGAGCGCCGGCTTCGAGAATTTTGGTGTGCGCAGCGATCTCGCCGACGAGGTGACGCTGGAGTGCGGCATCTGCTGGACGCGCTACAACCCGGCCGAAGGCGACGGCGTCGCGCAGATCGCACCGGGCACGCCGTTCTCGGCCCTCCCTGATGATTGGCATTGCCCGAATTGCGACGCCCCGAAGGCCAAGTTCATGGTGGTGGAGTCATGAGTGCGATCGCGGCCGGGCAGGAGATCTACGAGCTCGCGCCGGCCGCATGGGGCGAGCGCCTTGCCGGCGCCTATCGCGAGATCGGTGAGCGGGCCATGCGCGACTTGCCGATCTACCACGATGTGCTCGACGTGGAGGCGGTCGGCTTCACCAGCGTCCAGGGACGGACGATCGGGATCATCATCACGCCCTGGTTCATGAACGTGGTTACTCCGGGGGAACAAGGCAGCGTCGGATCAACCATCGAGATCGCGCTGCCCGCCGGCGCATTTGAGTTCACCGTCGGTGACGTCGCCGAGGTCGGGCGCATCGCCAGTTGTTCGCTGTTCTCGCCGATGTCCGAGTTCGAGGACATGACCGCCGCGCGAATCGCGGCCGAGGCCGCGCTGGCGGCCATGCTGACCGCGTCCGAAGACGAAGCCCATGCCGCGCGGGCGTCGCGCGCCATCGATCGCCGAGCGTTGCTGCGTGGAGCCTTGTCGGAGCGCCGCGCATGACGCTCGCCTTCCGCAACCGGATCGACGTGACGCTGTCGGTGGCCGACGGGCGGATCACGCGCGTCGAGATCCAACCGCGCACGCGGCCGCCGGTCGGGCGTCTTGGCGCGGGTAGGCCCGTCGAAGTGCTACTCGCAGCCTTGCCCCGATTGTTTTCGCTGTGCGCCACGGCGCATCAGGTCGCGCTGCTCACGGCCATCGAGGCCGCGCGCGGTCAGCCGGCGGCACCGTTGACGCGGCATCGCCGGATCAAGGCCGTGCTGACCGAGCGCGTTGCCGAGTTGTTGCGCGGCCTGCTGCTCGGACCTCTCTCCGGCGATCGCGAAACGCTGCCGCTGGCGCAAGCCATTGCGGCGCTGCAGAACGGCTTTCGAGCCGAGGCATCCGTAAGCTCCCGCGCAGAAACCTTGTCACAGATCAAGATGGCCTTGGAGAAACTGGGGGTAGGCTCCGCCTCGGGGATCTTTGCGCCGGGAACTCCACTCGCAAGGCTGATGGCGGCGCTTCGCAAGGCCGCCGAAGATGGAGGATGGAGGCACATGCCGTCAGCGCATGGCGCGCTGTCTGCTGCTGACGATCGCGCCGTCGTCACCCGGCTGATGGAGGAGGGGCCCGCATTCGCGGATGCGCCCGAGCTCGACGGCCGTGTCCCCGAGACCGGCGTCTGGGCCCGTCAGGCACGCAACGCGCCGCACGCGGCGGGGGCAGCCGAGCGGCTGTCGGCCCGGATCGCAGAGTTGACCGCGCTGCTCCGCTGGATCGAGGACGGTGAGACCGAGGATGCCACTGAGGAGGACCTGGTCGCGGGTTATGCACTGGGGCCTGGCCGTGGTGCGGCTGCGGTGGAATGTGCGCGTGGCCGGCTGCACCACGTCGTCGAGCTGGATGCGCTGGGCAACATCGCAAGCTTCGACTATCTCGCCCCGACGGAATGGAATTTTCATCCGCGCGGGCCGGTCGTGACCTGTCTGACGGGCGCCATGCTGCGCGGCGCCGAGGATCGTGATTCCGTCCATGGCATGATCGCATCGTTCGATCCCTGCGTCGGCTTCGGCCTGACGGTGCGGGAGATGGCCGATGCATGAGATGGCGCTGTGCGAAGGCATCGTCGAGATCGTCGAGGCGGAGGCGCGCAAGGGCGCGTTCTCCAAGGTGAAGACGGTGTGGCTCGAGATCGGCGCGCTCAGCCATGTCGCGCCGGAGGCGCTGCGGTTCTGCTTCGAGGCCGTCACGGCGCATACGATCGCGCGCGGCGCGGCGCTTGAGATCATCGAACAGAAGGGCACGGCCTGGTGCCTCGGCTGCTCGCGCAGCGTCGAGATCAGCCAGCGTTACGAGCCCTGCCCCGAATGCGGCAGCCATCAGCTGCAGGTGACGGGCGGCGAGGACATGCGGGTCAAGGAGCTGGAGGTCGAGTGATGTGTACGGTGTGCGGCTGCGGCGACGGCAAGTCCTCGATCGAAGCGGGTGATCATCATCACGATCACGGCGATCACGATCATCATCATGCGCATGGACATGATCACAGCCATGATCATGCCGGGCATCATCACCATCACGGCCATCACCACCATGATCACGACCACGACCACGATCATGGCCACCATCATCACCATGATGATCATGCGCATGACCATCATCACGCGCATAGCGCGGCGGATCATATCGACTGTGCGGCCAATCCGGCGGGCCAGGAGATCGCCGGCCTGTCGAGTGGACGCATCATCCAGATCGAGCGCGATATTCTCGGCAAGAACAATCGCCTCGCCGCCGAGAACCGCGCGCGGTTCGCCGCGCACGACGTGCTCGCGTTCAACTTCGTCTCCAGCCCCGGCGCGGGCAAGACCTCGCTGCTGGTGCGCGCCGTCTCGGAGCTGAAGCAGAGCCGCCCGGTCGCCGTGATCGAGGGCGATCAGCAGACTTCGAACGATGCCGAGCGCATCCGCGCGACCGGCGTGCCCGCGATCCAGATCAACACCGGCAAGGGCTGCCATCTCGATGCGGCCATGGTCGGCGAGGCCTATGGTCGGCTGCCGCCGCTGCGCGGCGGGCTGCTGTTCATCGAGAATGTCGGCAATCTCGTCTGCCCGGCGGCGTTCGATCTCGGCGAGGCCTGCAAGATCGTGGTGTTCTCGACCACCGAGGGCGAGGACAAGCCGCTCAAATATCCGGACATGTTCGCAGCCTCGGCGCTGATGCTCATCAACAAGATCGATCTGGCCGCGGTGCTCGACTTCGATCTGGCGCAGACCATCGAATATGCCCGCCGCGTCAATCCCAAGATCGAGGTGCTGACGATCTCGGCCAAGACGGGCGAAGGCTTCTCCGCCTTCTATGCCTGGATCAGGAAGCAGGCTGACCGCATGCGCGCGGGCGCGCTGGGCGCGGTGCAGAGATGACCTCAGCAGGCCCGACATTGGCGGCGGATCGCACGCGCCTCAGGCTCCGCGTTCGCGGCGCCGTGCAGGGCGTCGGCTTCCGTCCCTATGTCCATGGCCTCGCCACGCGCCATCGCCTCGGCGGCTTCGTCGCCAACGACGCGGAAGGCGTCGTGATCGAGATCGAGGGCGAGAACGTCGTGCCCTTCGTCGAGGCGCTGCCGCAGCAGGCGCCGCCTCTGGCGCGCATCGACGACATCGCCGTCGAGGCGATCGCAATTGAAGCCAGCGCGGACTTCCGCATCGACGAGAGCGTCGGCGGCCGGGTGACGACTCGCATCGTTCCGGATGCCGCGACATGTCCGGCGTGCCTCGCAGAGCTGTTCGACCCCGATAGCCGTTTCCACCGCTATCCCTTCGTCAACTGCACCCATTGCGGTCCGCGCTACACCATCGCCGAGCGGCTGCCCTACGACCGCGCGACGACGGCAATGAAGCGCTTTCCGATGTGCGAGGCTTGCCGCGCGGACTATGAAGATCTGCGCGGCCGCCGGTTTCATGCCGAGGCGATCTCCTGCCCGGATTGCGGACCTCGCCTCAGCCATAGTGTCAACGACATCGCTTCCACGCTCGCCGACGGCAAGATCGTCGCCATCAAGGGACTGGGCGGCTACCAGATGCTGTGTGATGCGCGCAAAGAGCGCGCGGTTCAGCGGCTGCGCGCGCGCAAGCAGCGCGATGGCAAGCCGTTCGCGGTGATGTTGGCCTCGGCCGAGGCCGCCGGCCAGATTGCCGTGATCGATGCGGCGGAATGCGCGTTGCTGGAACAGGTCGCGCGACCGATCGTGGTGCTGACGTCACGCCACACTGTTGCGCCCTCGGTTGCGCCGGGCCTTGCCAGGATCGGCGCGATGCTGCCGGTTGCGCCGCTGCATCATCTGATCTTCGACGCGCTGCGCGCGCATGGAGATGAGGCGAATTGGGCGCTGGTCTGCACCAGCGCCAATCCGAGCGGCGAGCCGCTGCTGACCGACAATCATGAGGCTCTTGCCGAGCTGGCTGATATCGCCGATCTGATCGTCACCCATGACCGCGACATCGTGATCCGTGCCGATGATTCCGTCGTGGCCATGATGGCAGGTGCACCGCGATTCATCCGGCGCGCGCGCGGCTATGTGCCGGAGCCGATCCGGCTGCCGCGCGCTTTGCCGCCGCTTCTGGCGGTCGGTGCTCATCTCAAGTCGACGGTGACGGTGATCCGCGGCGACGAAGCGTTCGTCTCGCAGCATCTTGGCGATCTCGACACTGTCGCATCAATCCGCTTCTTCGAGGAGACCATCGAACATCTCACGTCCATCCTCGACGTCGCGCCGGTGGCGATCGCGCATGACCTGCATCCGGACATGGCGTCGACGCGGTTTGCGCAGGCGCAAGGCTTGCCCACCTTCGCCGTACAGCATCATCACGCCCACGCGGCGTCGGTGATCGCTGAGCACGCCGTACGAGAGCCCGCGCTGGCGGTGGTGCTCGACGGCTACGGCTATGGCAGCGATGGCGGCGCCTGGGGCGGCGAACTGCTGCTGTGCGAAGGCATCCGCTTTCAGCGCCTTGGCCATCTCGCGCCGCTGAAGATGCCGGGCGGCGACCGCGCGGCGCGCGAGCCGTGGCGCATGGCGGCGGCCGTGCTCCATGACCTCGGACATGACGCCGAGATCGCCGCGCGCTTCATGGATCAGCCCCAGGCGCGCCATCTGCCGATGCTGCTCGATCGCACCGATGCGGCCGTGACCACCAGCGCCGGCCGATTGTTCGATGCCGCGGCGGGATTGCTCGGCGTCAATGCGGTTCAGAGCTACGAGGGCGAGGCCGCGATGCGGCTGGAGGCGCTGGTGCGCGCACCGATGGTGCTCGAACGCGGCTGGTCCATGGCCGACCGCGTGCTGTCGCTGCGTCCGTTGCTCGCGCATCTCGTCGCGAACGACCTCGACCAAGCCGAAGCCGCCGGCCTGTTTCACGGCACCCTGGCAGCGGCCTGCGTCGATTGGATCGCGGACGCCGCACGCGCGACCGGCGTCGACACCGTCGTGCTGAGCGGCGGCTGCTTCCTTAATACGCATCTGGCGGAGCTGATCGTCAGCGGCTGCCGCGCTGCCGGCATTGCGGCGCTTCTCCCCCGCCGTCTGCCGCCCAATGACGGCGGCCTGAGCCTGGGGCAGGCCTGGATCGCCGGGCTGCGACTGATCGACAACGACAACACAGCTGGAGGGATCGTCTGATGTGCCTGGCCATTCCCGCCGAGGTGATCAAGCTGCTGCCCGACGACATGGCGATCGTCTCGATCGACGGCGTCAGCAAGGAGGTCTCCGTCGCGCTGATCGAGCAGGTCGCGGTCGGCGACTACGTCATCCTTCATGTCGGCCACGCGCTGGCCAAGATCGATCCGGAGGAGGCGCGCGAGACGCTGGACCTGCTCCGGCAGATGGGCGCAGCGACGGCGGAGGTTGCATCATGAAATATGCCGACGAGTTTCGCGACAAGGAGCTGGCGCTGGGCCTCGCGCGAGCCATCCGCGCCAAGGCGGATCCTGCGCGTGCCTATCGTTTCATGGAGTTCTGCGGCGGCCACACCCATGCGATCGCGCGCTATGGCCTGGAAGACATGCTGCCTGAGAATGTCCGCATGATCCACGGCCCCGGTTGTCCGGTCTGTGTGCTGCCGGCCGGGCGCATCGACATGGCGATCGCGCTGGCGGAACGGCCGGAGGTCATCCTCTGCGTCTATGGCGACCTGATGCGCGTGCCGGGCTCGCGCGGCGCCTCGCTGCTCAAGGCCAAGGCGCGCGGCGCCGACATCCGCATGGTCTATTCGACGCTCGATGCCATCGCGCTCGCGGAGCAGAACCCAAGCCGGGAGGTCGTGTTTTTCGCCATCGGCTTCGAGACCACGACGCCGCCGACGGCGGTGATGATCTGCGCCGCTGAGAAGAAGCGGCTTTCGAATTTCAGCGTGTTCTGCAACCACGTGCTGACGCCCCCCGCCATGCGCGCGATCCTCGACAGCGAGACGCCGATCGAGATCGACGGCTTCGTCGGTCCGGCGCATGTCTCGACCGTGATTGGCACCGAGCCCTATGCGCCGTTCGCGCGCGACGACGGCAAGCCCGTCGTCATCGCCGGCTTCGAGCCGCTCGACATGATGCAGGCGATCCTGATGCTGATCGAGCAGGTCAATGACGGCCGCCACGAGGTCGAAAACCAGTATCGCCGCGCCGTCACTGGCAGCGGCAACCAGCGCGCCATCCGCGAAGTGGCCGAGATCTTCGAACTGCGCGACCAGTTCGAATGGCGGGGCCTCGGCAGCATTCCGGCGAGCGCCTTGAAGCTGCGGCCGGCCTTCGCGCATCTCGATGCCGAGCTGCGTTTCGCAATGCGTGAACTCGTCGTCGCCGACAATCCGGCGTGCGAATGCCCCGCGATTTTGCGCGGGCTGAAGAAGCCGGTCGACTGCAAGCTGTTCGGCACGGCGTGCACGCCGGAGACGCCGATCGGCTCCTGCATGGTGTCGTCGGAAGGCGCCTGCGCGGCGCATTGGACCTATGGCCGCTTTCGCGACCATCAGCGGAGGCTCGCCTCATGAGCATGCATCAGCGCCGGCTGGACATGAAGAACGGCTGCGTCGATCTCTCGCATGGCGCCGGCGGCCGCGCGATGGCGCAGCTGATCTCGGGCCTGTTCCACGAAGCCTTCGGCAATGAATGGCTGGCACGCGGCAACGACCAGTCGGCATTCGACGTGGCGGCCGGCCGCATGGTGATGACAACGGACGGCTATGTCGTCTCGCCGTTGTTCTTTCCCGGCGGCAATATCGGCTCCCTCGCCGTGCACGGCACCGTCAATGACATCGCCATGGCCGGCGCGAAGCCGCTGTATCTCTCGGCGAGCTTCATCATCGAGGAGGGCTTTCGCTTCGACGATCTGAAGCGGATCGCCGATGCGATGGGCGAGGCGGCGCGCGAGGCCGGTATCGCGATCATCACCGGTGACACCAAGGTGGTCGAGCGCGGCAAGGCCGATGGCGTGTTCATCTCGACCGCAGGCGTCGGCGTGTTGCCGGAGGGGCTCGATCTTTCCGCCGACAAGGCGACGCCCGGCGATCGCGTGCTGCTGTCCGGCAGCCTCGGCGATCACGGCGTCGCGATCATGTCGAAGCGGCAGAATTTGACCTTCGATACCGAGATCGTCTCCGACTCGGCCTCGCTGCACGGGCTCGTTGCCGACATGGTGGCCGCCGGCGGTCGTGGCATCAGATTGATGCGCGATCCCACGCGCGGCGGGCTCGCCGCCACGATGAACGAGATCGCGCAGCAGTCCAATCTCGGCTTCCGCTTGCAGGAAGAGGCCATTCCCGTGAAGCCGGCGGTCGCCGCGGCCTGCGAGCTGCTCGGGCTCGATCCGCTGCACGTCGCCAATGAAGGCAAGCTGATCGCCGTGGTGGCGCCTGACGTGGCCGGCGCCGTGCTCGCGGCGATGAAGGCGCATCCGCTGGGTTACGACGCCGCCGACATCGGCGAGGCCGTGGCGGATGATCATCGCTTCGTCCAGATGGCGACGAGCTTTGGTGGAGGCCGCATCGTCGACTGGCTGTCGGGCGAGCAGCTGCCGCGGATCTGCTGAGACATGGGAATCCAGGGAACCATATTGGTCGTCGACGACGAGGTCCGGTCGCAGGAGGCGCTGCGCCGCGTCCTCAACCAGGATTTCGAGGTCTTGTGCGCCGGCAACACGGCCGATGCGGAGAAGCTGCTCGAAGGCGAGATCGTGCACGCGGTGATCTGCGACCAGCGCATGCCGCAGGAATCCGGCGTCAGCTTCCTGAAGCGCGTGCGTGAGATGTGGCCCGATCCGGTCAGGATGATCATCTCGGGCTATTCGGATTCCGAGGACATCATCGCGGGACTTAACGAAGCCGGCATCTATCAATACATTACCAAGCCCTGGCAGCCGGACCGCCTGATCGACATCGTGCGCGAGGCCGTGCAGCTCTATCGTCTGCAGAAGGAGACGGAGACCGCCGGTGTCGACGTCAAGGCGACGCCGGCGCACATCAAGCAGGTCGTCTCGGTCAAGCGCGGCGCGGCCAAGAAGCTGTATGATTTCGATCGCATCGTGCACTCGGCGGCGAGCCCGATGCGCAATGTGATCGATCTCGGCCGCCGCGCCGCCGACTACGACATCTCGGTGCTGATCACGGGCGAGTCCGGTACCGGCAAGGAGCTGCTGGCGCGTGCGATCCATTACGGCTCGGCCCGCGCCAACAAGGCGTTCGTCGTCGAGAACTGCGGCGCGCTGCCGGACGAGCTCTTGGAAAGCGAGCTGTTCGGCTGCAAGAAGGGCGCCTTCACCGGCGCCTATCAGGACCGCATCGGCCTGTTCGAGGTCGCCGATGGCGGCACCATCTTTCTCGACGAGATCGGCGAGACCTCGCCGGCGTTCCAGGTCAAGCTGCTGCGCGTGCTGCAGGAGAGCGAAATCCGGCCGCTCGGCGCGCAGCGCGTGCGCAAGGTCGATGTCCGCGTCGTCGCCGCCACCAATCGTGACCTTGAAGCCGAGGTCGAGGCCGGCCGTTTCCGCCGCGATCTCTATTACCGGCTTGCCGCGTTCCCGGTGCACATGCCGTCGCTGCGCGAGCGGCCGATGGACATTCCGCTGATCGCCGAGGGCGTGTTGTCGGCGGTGAAGACCTCGTTCAACCGGCCGCATCTGCGCTTCGCACCCGCGGCGCTCGACGAGTTTTCCAAGTATCACTGGCCGGGCAACGTCCGCGAGCTGCAGAACGAGATCCAGCGCATGGCCGTGCTGGCCGATGCCGACGAGCTGCGCTGTCCGCCTTTCGCGGGCCGCCGTAGCGCGCGCCGGGCGGCGCCCGCCGCCGCCAACGGCAAGCTGAACGGCAGCGGCAGTCTGAAGGACCGCGTCGAGGATCTCGAAAAGACGATCATTGTCAGCTGTCTCGAAAAATACGAGGGTAACATCAGCCGCGTCGCCAGCGAACTCGGCCTGTCCCGCGTGGGCTTGCGCAACAAATTGTCGAGATACGACCTGAAGAAAAATGGCAAAGGCCACGCACTCTCCTGAGTCCGGCGCTGACACGCTGCTGAAGCTGATCGCGAGCAGCAGCTCGCTGGAATTCGACAGCGAGCGCGAGGGCGTGTGGATCGAGGTCATCCGCAAGATGGACGAGGTCTATTCAGACCTCCTGCGCTACGAGGTCGACCTCGAGCACAAGAATGCCGAGCTCGAGGAGGCGCAGGCCTTCGTCACCAATGTCATCGAGTCGGTCTCGGACATCCTCGTCGTCTGCGACGCCCGGGGAACGGTGCAGCAGGCCAACTCGGCATTCCAGCGGACATCCGGCCGCACTCTGCCGGAGATCGCGGGACGCAATATCGCCGAGATGATCGATCTCGACCACCACGGCAGGCTGGCGGCACT
Source organism: Bradyrhizobium sp. HKCCYLR20261 (assembly GCF_051168435.1). Lineage (NCBI taxonomy): Bacteria > Pseudomonadati > Pseudomonadota > Alphaproteobacteria > Hyphomicrobiales > Nitrobacteraceae > Bradyrhizobium > Bradyrhizobium sp. HKCCYLR20261. Next base: position 95,827 of record NZ_JBNPUZ010000001.1, on the reverse strand, counting down.
GTTGAACCCGCGCAGCAATGCCGAGGTCGTCGATGGCGAGCTGCGCTTTGCGGCGGGCGGATCGAGTTCCGATCTGTTCGCCATCAACAGCTCGCCGCGTCACGACCATCGCGGCCGCTTCATCGGCGTGGTGCTGACGGGGCGTCCCATCGGTGAGCTGCGCCGCGCCTATGAGGCATTGCACAAGGCGCATCAGGAGCTGCAGCGCGCGCAGCGGCAACTGGTCGAGCAGGAGAAGATGGCGAGCCTCGGCCGCCTCGTGGCCGGCGTCGCGCACGAGCTGAACAACCCGATCAGCTTCGTCTATGGCAACGTTCACACCTTGATGCGCTATCGAACGGCGCTGGTCGGCTATCTCGACGCGGTCCATGAGCAGCCGGTCTCCGACGAGGTCGCAGCGTTGCGCAAGGACCTGCGCATCGACGCCATCCTGGAGGATTTCGGGCCGCTGATCGAGGGCACCATGGAAGGCGCGGTGCGGATCAGCGAGATCGTCAAGAATTTGCGCCGGCTGTCGTTCTCCAAGCTCGGCGAGGTCGAGCGCGTCAACATCGAGCGGCTGATCAACACGGCCGTGCTGTGGGCCGGGCGCACCAAGCAGCATCGCGTCGATATCCAGATCGAGGTCGAGCCGGATCTGTGGATCTCCGGCAATGAGGGCCAGCTGCATCAGGTGATCGTCAACCTGGTGGAGAACGCCATCGACGCGATGCGATCGATCGAACTGCCGCGCCTCGTCGTTGCGGCCGCGCGGCAAGGGAACGAGATCGTGTTCCGGATCACTGACAATGGCCCGGGGATCGACAGGGATCATCTCACCCACATCTTCGAGCCGTTCTTCACCACCAAGCGCGTCGGCGAGGGCACCGGGCTCGGGCTGTGGATCAGCTATGGCATCGTGCGGGAGCACGGTGGCGAACTGGTGGTGAGCAACGAGCCCGAGGGCGGCGCGACATTCTCGTTCGCTCTGCCTGCCGCGTGATGGCCGGCTCGTGCCCGGTCAGTCGTCCTGATCGAGCTCGGCCGCGACCTGCCCATAGTTGAGAATAGCCACCAGCGTCGTGCCGCCGACGATGTTGCCGAGCAGGGTCGGGACGAAGAACGCGCCGGCATAGTCGGCAAGCGAGACCTCGCCCTTGAAGACGAGGAATGCGCATTCGACGGAGCCGGCGACGATGTGCGCGAACTGCCCGAGCGCCACCAAATAGGTCATCACCACCACGATATGGGCGCGGGCGCCGCGCACCGCCGGCAGCAGCCAGGCCATCAGCGCGATCAGCCAGCCTGCGAACACGGCGCGCGCGAACGTCGTCGAGAACGGGCCCTCGACCGTGTGCCGGCTGATCTCGATAAAGGCATCGACGATCCGCGGCTCGAACACGTGCGTATACGCCAGTGCGGCGGCCGCCGCCCATGTCCCCGCCACATTGGCTGCTAGCACCAGGCTCCACAGGCGCGCGACCTGTCCGAGCGTCTTGAGGTCGCGATGATGCAGCAGCGGCAGGATCGGCGTCAGCGTGTTCTCGGTGAACAATTGCTGCCGGCCGAGCACCACGACCAGAAAGCCGGCGGTATAGCCGAGCGGAGCAAACAACCGTCGCACCGCCTCGTCGGAGACGAAGGCATGGAATTCCCCCTGCACGATGAGCGACAAACTGATCGACAGGCCCGCGGCGAGTCCCGACAGCAGGATGGCCCACCAGCGCCGTTCGAGCTCGCTCTCGCCCTCGGCGCGGATCGTCTCGTGAATCAGTGCGGCGTTGGGCCGGCTCTGCGCTTTGATCTGCTGCCGCTGCTCATCCGAGACGCCCTCGATGTCGTCGGCGGGGCTGAAGGTCGGCGCGGTCGCCTTGCTGCTCACGTTGGTCGTTCCGTCGGCTGGCGTGGGCACGTGCCGACGCTGGGCGGAGAGCTGTAATCTCCGTGCGGCCAGAACGTCCGACGCGTTGGCTAGGTTCCAGGACGGGGGCGCGACAACGTTGCGCGGCAGCGTGCGGACATCATCAGGTCGGCGTGGCGACCGGCACGCGGTCGCGCTGCCTGGACAGCCGGGCCAGCAGCACCGCGGCGGTGCGCGTGATGTGCTGCCGGGCCAGATCCTCGGCCCTCTGCGCATCGCCCGCGATCACGGCGTTGAGGATGTCCTCGTGCTGATCCCAGATCCGCCGCGGCGTCTCGTCACGCATCAGGACTTCGCCCATCAGCCGGCGCAGATGCAGCCAATGCGGCTGCGTGGTGTCCTGAATGACGGAGTTGCCTGAGATCTCATAGAGGAACTCATGAAACTTGACGTCCGCCTCGATCAGTTGCTCGACCGAATGCTCGCGCTCGGCGCGACGGCCTTCCGCGATCAGCTTCGGTCCTTCCTCGGCGGCGCGCTCGGCGCCGCGGGTCGCTGCGAGTCTGCACGCGAGGCCCTCCGCGACGGCGCGGATTTCGTAGACATTGCGGATGAAGTTGGTGTCGATCGGCATGACCTCTAGGCCGCGTCCCGGCGCCTCGCGGACAAAGCCCTGGTTGCGCAACAGCAGCAGCGCCTGCTGCACCGGCTGGCGCGACACGCCGAGGTCGCGCGCCAGATCGTCCTGGATCAGCCGCGCCGATTCCGGCAACTCCCCGCCGACGATGTCGGACAGGATGCGCTGGTAGACGCGCTCCGTCAGGTTCGGCTGGGTCTTCAGCGGCGCCACGCGGCCTCCTGCATCCGATCGGCAATGTCTCTTCCGCGACCGCTCATAGCGACGTCTTTCGTCCCGAGAGCGTGCGGCGCTGCTTCGTCCTGTCGCCCTGCTGGGCCTCCAGATGGTGAATGAAAACGCCCGCCGCCTGCGAAATGTGGTCGCGGCTCAGCCGTTCGGCCTCGGCGCTGCGGCCCGCGATGATGGCAGCGAGAATGTCCTCGTGCTCGTCCCAGACCGTCTGGGACATCCTCTCCTCCTTCTGCAGCACGTCGGACATCACGCGCTTGAGGCAGGGCCAATGCGGCGTCATCGTCTCGTCGATCAGGGCGTTGCCCGAGAGTTCGCCGAGAAAGCGGTGGAAGGCGATGTCACTCTCGATCTTGCGGCTCACGAGTCCGCTTTTGACCGCCTCGTGGCCGGCGGCGATGTAGGCGGGGCCTTCGCGGGCCGCGCGATCGCTGGCGCGTTCGGCCGCGAGCCGCGCCGCCAGGCCTTCGAGCACGGCGCGCATCTCATAGAGATCGCGCACGAAGCTCGGGTCGAGCGGCGCCACGATCAAGCCGCGTCCGGGCGCGCTCTGCACCAGCCCGCAGCCGCGCAGCAGGATCAGCGCCTGCTGCACCGGCTGCCGCGATACGCCATAGGCCTGCGCGAGATCGTCCTGAATCAGCCGTGAGCCGGACGCCAGCACGCCGCTGACGATTTCGTCAGTGATCGCTTCGACGACCTGATCGACCAGGGATGGAGCAGGGGGCACGATTCTCATGGGCATCACATTTTCGGGAACACTAACACGCGGAGCGCGAAAATCCATTTGCGAGGAATTCGTATTCAGAGTACGAATTCAGAAGCAAGGAGCCAAGCGAAAACGGCTTCAACATCTCCGGGGAGGGCGTCCGTGTCGGATCAACCGGCTCGTTCGAGGCGTGATGACGGCTGCGCGGCGTCCTTGGAGGGCAGCGCGCGCTCCGGTGTGTGGGCGCTCGTCTCGCGAGGGGGAGCGGCAGCGTCTGCCGTTCTATTTGTCGCGTTGGCATCTCAGGCGGCGCTGGCTGGCGAAGGCCTCACCTTGTCCGATGCCTGGGTGCCTGCGGCCCCCGAAGTCGGTCGCGATATCCCGCTGTCGCTTACAATCAAGAACGAGACGTCGGCGCCGGAAGCCTTGATGCGCGTGCGCTGTCCGATCGCGAATTTTTCCGAACGCCACACCGTCGACCGCGGCGAGGGCGCCCCGTCGATGCGCGCCATCCCCAACATTCCGATTGCCGCCGGTAGCACGCTGGTGCTGTTGCCGACCGCCTATCACGTGATGCTGCTGCAGACGCGCGAGCCGCTCGAGCCCGGAAAGCGCTTCACCTGCACCATCGTGTTCCAGAAGGCTGGATCCATCGAAACGGAGGTTGAGGTTCGCAAGTCCCCCTGATGCTTGTCTGTCGCCTGCTGCCCTTCGCTACACGGCGGAGCGGTGTTCGATCCAACTCATAATCAAAAAGTGGGAGAAGGAAACGATGAGGAATCACGTCAGGTCTACGTTGCGGGCAGTACTGCTCGCCGGCGCAGCCTTTGCCTGTTTCAATCTGGCAGCACCGGCGCAGGCCGCCGACGAGATGACGCCGGAGCGGCTGCTCAACGCCGACAAGGAAGCCGGCAACTGGCTGCATCATCACAAGAACTACTCGGGCACGCGCTTCTCGACGTTGAAGGAGATCAACAAGGACAACGTCAAGAATTTGAAGGTCGCCTGGACGATGCATCTCGGCGGCGTCGAGGGCGGCGGCATCTGGAGCCATGGCGGTCTCGAAGGCACGCCGATCGTCGAGAACGGCATGATGTATGTGACCGACGGCTGGGGCTCGGTCTACAAGATCGATGCGCGCGGCGGCAAAGGCCAGATGGTCTGGAAGATGGATCCGAAGACGGATCATGACTGGGCCGGCGCCATCGCCTGCTGCGGCGTCGACAATCGCGGTGTTGCGCTGTGGGGCGATCTTGTCGTCTCGCACACGCTCGACGGCCGGCTGATCGCAACGAACAAGGAAACCGGTCAGGTCGCCTGGCAGCGCCAGGTCGCCGATCCCGACAAGGGCGAGGTCATCACCGGCGCGCCGCTGATCGTGAAGAACATGGCCATCTCCGGCGTCGCCGGCGCCGAATACGGCATCCGCGGCTGGATCGCCGCGACCGACCTGACCACGCAGAAGGAAGTCTGGCGCACCCACACCATTCCGGCCAAGGGCGAGCCCGGCAGCGAGACCTGGAAGGACAGCAACGACGCGGCCGCGGCCGGCGGCGGCTCGACCTGGGTGACCGGCACCTACGACCCGGCGACCGACACCATCATCTGGGGCGTCGGCAACCCCGGTCCGGACTGGGACAACGCCTATCGTCCGGGTGACAACCTCTACACGGACAGCTCGCTGGCGCTCGATGCCAACACCGGCAAGATCAAGTGGCACTACCAGCACACGCCGAACGATCCGTACGACTATGACAGTGTCGCCGAGAACGTTCTGGTCGACGTGCCCGCGCCGAACGGCCAGACGTTGAAGCTCGCGCTCGAGGCCGACCGCAACGGCTTCGCCTATGCGATCGATCGGACCAACGGCAAGTTCATCTGGGGACTGCCCTTCGTCAAGAAGGTGACCTGGACCAAGGGCCTCGATCCCGAGACCGGCAAGCCGATCGAGTACGATCCGAAGAATCCGGTGCAGCGTTACAACGCTGCGGTGACACCGCATCGTGAGAACAAGGTCGCGGACATCTGCCCGGGCAACATGGGCGGCAAGAACTGGCCGCCGACGTCCTACAATCCGGATCTCAAGCTCTGGTACATCCCGGTGATCGAGAGCTGCAACCGGATCACGGTCGAGGAAGCCACCAAGGACAAGCTCAAGCCGCGCGAGTTCTGGACCGGCGGCGGGCCGAGCCAGCCGTTCCGGATCACGGGCAGTGTGACCGCGATCGACGTCACCACCGGCAAGATCGCCGGCAAGATGGAGACGCCGTTCCCGAATCTCGGCGGCATGCTGTCGACGCCTGATCTCGTCTTCACCGGCCAGCCTTCGGGCGAGGTGATGGCGCTCGACGCCAAGACCCTGCAGAAGCTGTGGGAGTTCAACACCGGCGGCGGCGTCAACGCGCCTCCCGTGACCTTCTCGGTGGACGGCAAGCAATATGTTGCGATCCTCGTCGGTCTCGGCGGCGCCTGGGACAAGTGGTTCATCGAATCCACGCCCGAGCTGAAGAAGATCCAGCCCGGCTCGATGCTCTACGTCTTCGCGCTGTAAGTCGATCAAGGAGCGGAGGCACTGCCTCCGCTCCTCCCGTTTTCGCGTTTGAAAAGAAGATCAGATGAAATTCAGTGCGATCACGTCCGCCATGGCGTTGGCTTTCGTTCTCGTCTCCGGTTCGCTCGCCTCGGCTCAGTCTGCTGCCCCCACCGATCCGACCGAGGCCGGCAAGGCGGTGTTCAAGCGCGCCAACTGCGTCGGCTGCCACAAATGGCACGGCAATGGCGGCGGCGGCTACGGCGGCGACGCGCTGTCGCTGCGCAAGACCGAACTCGACCGTCAGCACATCATCGAGACCGTGACCTGCGGCCGCCCAGGCACCGGCATGCCGTATTTCGCCCGCGGCTCGTACGACACGACGAAGTGCTACGAGATGAACCGCCAGGACGTCGGCGAGCGCATGCCTCCGGAAGGTGGCACCTTCCTGCGCCCCAACGACATCGAGGCCGTCGCGGACTACGTGCTCGCGCACATCAAGGGGCGAGGCGAACCCACCTATGACGAGTGCACCGCCTTCTTCGGCAACACGTCGCGCGTCTGCGACATCTACAAGGCCAACGCAACCCAGCCCGCAAGCGAGCCATCCAAATGAAGCGCTCAACCTGCACAGCGATTTTTGCGACCTTCCTGCTGAGCGTCGTCATGCACGCGGCCTCGGCGCAGGCCGTGCCGAGCTATGACCTGCGGGACATTACGGTCGGCATGTCGATCGGCAACCTGCCGAACGAAGGCTATGTCAACCTGAGCTGCGCTGGGCAGCCTGATCGCCAGCTCGCTGCTTGGTCGAGCTGGCGCGATTGTCCGGCCGATGAACAGGGACGGCGCGCGGTGCGCTTCGAATTCGATCCGGAGACGAGTCAGGACGGCACCAAGGTGGCCGGCCATCCGGTGCTGCTCACGGCCGTCATCGACGGTAACGCCACGGTGTTCGGGCTCACCATCCAGACCGATCCGAAGGCGCGCCTCTACATCCGCAAGAAGGCGTTCCTGCTCGGCAACCAGGTGAAGTCGCGCTACGGCGCCGAGGGCTGGGATTGCAAGGAGCAGCAGCCGAGCGCAGGCGAGCAGCCGGTCGGCGGCGTCTTTCTGCGCGAGGTCTGCAAGAAAGCCATCCCCGGCCGGATGCTGACGGTCGAGCGTGAGCTGTTCCGCAAGCCCGACCAGGACATCAAGAACTTCGTCGACCAGACCATGGTCCAGATCACGAAGCTGACGAACTAAGCATTGGGTTCCGCGCCTCGCCCCAGCGCGGCGAGGTTCGCGTGTCATGCCTGCGATCGCCGGGTGCGGAGAGTTGCCGGAGATGCAGGGCGCCGTCTGTCGTGCGGCGATGATCATCCTCTCCGGGAGAACGAGCATGAGCTGGACTGCCCCCAAGATCGTCGAAGTGCCGGTCGGAATGGAAATCAACATGTATGCCTGCGCCAGCCGGCAGTCCGCTCAGCGCAAGAGCTGAGCCACGACCGTTCAAGGTCTGCGGTGGCAGCGATCGCAGCCGTTGTTGTCGCTGCCACCGATTGAGCTGCAATTCACCCTCGGACACCGCGCGAATGATGGGGTAGCGCGTTGCCGAGACGTGCCGGAACGCCGATGGGCGTTCGCTTCAGAGCAAATCCGTCCCGTAAGGAGGTTCTTGGCAATGGCGAAACTTAGTATCAACGGCAGAGACGTCTCTGTCGACGCGGCGAACGACACGCCGCTGTTGTGGGTCATCCGCGAGGAATTGCAGATGACCGGAACCAAGTTCGGCTGCGGCGCCGGGCTGTGCGGCGCCTGCACTGTGCATGTCGAGGGCGAGGCGGTGCGCTCGTGCCAGACCATGGTCGGCGACGTCGCCAACAAGAAGATCACCACGATCGAGGGCCTGTCGGAGAAGGGCGATCATCCGCTGCAGAAGGCGTGGATCGCCGAACAGGTGCCGCAATGCGGCTACTGCCAGTCCGGCCAGATCATGCAGGCGGCCTCGCTGCTCGCGAAGACCACGAGCCCCAGCAAGGAGGAGATCACGGCGCATATGGACGGCAATCTGTGCCGCTGCATGACCTACTCGCGAATCCAGAAGGCGATCTCGCGCGCCGCAGCCGAAATGCGCACCGCCTCCAACGCCACCTCGAACGAGCGGAGCCCCACATGAATACGCATGTGACGAACGCCGCGGGCGAGCGCATCGCCAATCCCACGACCGATCTCAGCCGCCGCTCCTTCCTGGTCGGCACTGCCGCCACCGGCCTCGTGCTCGGCTATGCCGGTTTCGCCGACAGCGCGCTCGCGGCGACGACGCCCTCGGCCTTCGAGCCGACCGTATGGTACTCGATCGCGCCGGATGGTCTCGTCACTGTGACCTGCGGCAAGGCCGACATGGGCCAGCACATCGCCTCGACGATGGCGCAGATCATCTGCGAGGAGCTCGGCGCCGCCTGGAAGGACATGCGCGTCCAGCTCGCCTCCAACGATCCGAAGTTCAACGATCCCGTGCTCGGCGCCCAGATCACCGGCGGCAGCTGGAGCACGATGATGAACTTCGACGCGATGAGCCGTGCCGGCGCCGCCGGGCGCATTGCGCTCACCGAAGCGGCTGCGACCGCGATGGGCGTGCCGGCCAAGGAGCTCGTGGCGCGTGACGGCGTCGTGGTGCATCCGAAGTCGAAGAAGCAGATGAGCTATGCCGAGATCGTCAAGAGCGGCAAGATCACCAAGAGCTTCACGCCGGACGAGCTGAAGGCGATCACGCTGAAGACGCCGGATCAGTACACCATGATCGGCGTCTCCGTGCCGCAGCTCGACATTCCCTCCAAGACCAATGGAACGGCGAAGTACGGCATCGATACGATGCTGCCGGGCATGGTCTACGGCAAGGTGGTGACGCCGCCGGTGCGCTTCGGCGCGACCGTGAAGTCGGTCGATGACTCGGAGGCCAAGAAGGTCCCCGGCTTCATCAAGGCGGTGACGCTCGACGACAAGACCGGCTCGACGTCGGGCTGGGTGGTGGCCGTGGCCAACACCTACGCCAATGCCAGGAAGGCGGCGGACGCGCTGAAGATCAGCTATGACAAGGGGCCGTACGCCAATGTCAGCACCGAGAGCATCCTCGCCGAGGCCAAGAAGCTGCAGGCGCAGGACGATTCCGGACAGTTCTTCGTCAAGGACGGCGATCCAGCATCGGCGCTGTCAGGCGCGGCCAAGGTATTGGAGGCGGAGTACACCACCAGCATCAACATCCACGCGCCGCTGGAGCCGATGAACGCGACCGCCGAGTTCAAGGGTGACATCCTGCACATCTATTCCGGCAATCAGTTCGCCACCCGCTCCGGCGCAATCGCGGCGGGCGCGGCCGGGATCGATCCCAAATATGTCGTGATGCATCAGGCCTGGCTCGGCGGCGGCTTCGGCCGCAGGCTCGATGCCGACATGATGGTGCCGGCGGTGCAGGCGGCCAAGGCCGTCGGCAAGCCGGTCAAGGTGATCTATTCCCGCGAGAACGATATGACGATGGACTACTCGCGGCCGCTCACCTACCAGAAAGTGAAGGCCGGTCTGGACAATGACGGCAAGCTCATTGCGCTGAGCCACGACGTCGTGTCGGCCTGGCCGACGGCACGCTGGGGCATCCCGGACTTCCTGACGCCCTCGGTCGACAAGAAGGGCCCGCTCGACTCGTTCACGGTCAACGGCGCCGACTTTTTCTACACCGTGCCCAACCACCATGTGCGCGCGATCAAGAACGAGCTCGCGCACAATGCGACGCCGTCCGGGCAGCTCCGCTCGGTGGCGCCGGGTTGGACGTTCTGGGCGGTCGAGAGCATGATCGACGAGATCGCGGTGGCCTCCGGCCAGGACCCGGCGCAGTTCCGCATCGCGCTGCTCGACGGCAAGGGCAAGAACGATGGCGGCGCGCAGCGGTTGCGCAACACGCTGCTCGCGGCGATGGGCCTGTCCGGCTACGGCGCCAAGAAGCTGCCGAAGGGCGAGGGCATGGGCGTGGCCTGCGTGTCGTCCCAGGAGCGGGCGACCGCGAGTTGGACGGCCTGCGTCGCCCATGTCGCGGTGGCTGAGAGCGGCGAGGTCACGGTGAAGAAGCTCACCGTGGCGACCGATGTCGGCACGCAGGTGCATCCCGACAACATCCGCGCCCAGGTCGAGGGCGCGGCGCTGTGGGGCCTGTCGCTGGCGATGTACGAGAAGGCGACCTTGAAGGATGGCGGCATCGAGCAGACCAACTTCGACAGCTACACGCCGCTGCGCATGAGCCAGGTGCCGGAGGTCGCAATCGCCGTGATCGCCAATGGCGAGAAGGCCACCGGCGTCGGCGAGCCCGCGGTGACGGTGGTGGCGCCCGCGCTCGGCAACGCCATCTACAACGCCTGCGGCGCGCGGCTGCGCGCGCTGCCGATCACCGCTGCGGCAGTGAAAGCGGCGATGAAGGCGTAGCGTCTACAAGCAGGGTGGGGCGGCCTGCGCCGCTCCACCTCATCATTTGAGAGTTTTCGTTTGGACCCATACGGCCCGTGGCTCAGGCCTGTTTTTCGCGATGAGTTCGTCGATTTTGATGTCGGCTCTATGACTCGACGCCCGCGGCAGATCGTTCGCCTGCAGATGCCAACGCTGCCAAACTCAAGGCTCAGTGTCGTCCCGGACAAGCGCGCTCCGGCAACGCGGAGCGTTGCTGGCATTCGCGCGCAGATCCGGGACCCATAACCCCAGGGAGATGTGCGAGGCACCATGGCTGACCGATCTCGCCCAGCCGCGTCCGCCACGGGGAATGGATGCCGGGTCGGCGTCCGCCAACGCTGCGCGTTGCCGGACTTGCCCGGGATGACACCTTTGCTTGTCGCGGCCCGTGTGACCGAACCAGACACAGTAACGCCTCTTCACCTCGGGACGGGATCATGCGAGGCGCCGAACAAGGCTATTGCTTTGAATTCGAATTCGGAATACGAATTCGTGAAGGGGAGGAGCCTGGAATGAGGGACCTGCTGAACTTCGGGCAGATGCTGTCGGCGCACGCCCGCATGTCGCCGGAGCGCACCGGTGCGCGCGACCGAGAGCGCGCGATGAGCTTCCGGCTCTGGAACGAGCGCGCCTGCCGGCTCGCCAATGCGCTGCTCGGCCTCGGTCTGGCCAAGGGCGATCGCGTCGCGATCCTTGCCTACAATTGCGTCGAGTGGTGTGAGATCTATGCGGCGACGGCCAAGGCTGGCCTGGTTGCGCTGCCGATCAACTTTCGCCTGACAGCGCCCGAGGTGCTGTTCATTGTGCAGAACGCCGAAGCGTCCGCCGTCATCGTGCAGGACGAGCTCGTCGGGCTCGTCGAGGAAACTCGCAAGGATCTCGGCATCCCCGACGATCGCTTCATCCACTTCGGTACAAAGCCGCGCCCGGCCGGCTATCGCGGCTATGAGGACATCATCGCTGCAGCGTCGTCCCGCGAGCCGGATCAGCACGTCGCGCTGTCCGATCCCTGGACCCTGATGTACACCTCGGGCACGACTGGCAAGCCGAAGGGCGTGCTGCGCAGCCACCGCAGCGCCGTGCTGCTGTCGATGGTCACCGAGATCGAGCTGAAGCTCAGCCGCAACGACGGCGCGCTGCTGGTGATGCCGATGTGCCATGCCAATTCGCTGAACTTCTTCGGCGCGTTCGGCTACATCGGCGGCGTCAGTTCGATCTATTCACGCAAGAGCTTCGATCCCGAGCACGCGGTGACGACGCTCGCCGATGGCGGCTCGACCTTCACCTCGCTGGTGCCGACCCACTACATCATGATGCTCGATTTGCCGCGCGCGATCCGCGCGCAGCACGATTTCAGCGCGGTGACCAAGCTGATGATCTCCTCGGCGCCGGCGCGACCGGAGACCAAGCGCGAGGTGATGGAGATGTTTCCGAAGTCCGGTCTCTACGAGCTCTATGGCGCGACCGAGACCGGCTGGGTGACGATGCTGCATCCGCATGAGCAGTTCACCAAGCTCGGCTCTGTCGGGCGCGAATGCGTCGGCGCAGCCCCCATCCGCATCCTCGACGAGGCCGGCCATGAGGTGCCGGACGGCGAGGCGGGCGAGCTCTATTCGTCCAACGCCCACACCTTCGACTGCTATTGGCGCCTGCCGGACAAGACCAAGGAGGCGTTCCGCGGCGACTATTGCTCGGTCGGCGACATGGCGCGCCGTGATGCTGACGGTTACATTCACTTGGCCGACCGCAAGAGCAACATGATCATCTCCGGTGGCGAGAACATCTATCCGTCCGAGGTCGAGGCGCTGGTCGGCGCACATCCCAGCGTCAAGGACATCGCGGTGATCGGCCTTCCCGACGACAAATGGGGCGAGCGCGTCCACGCCGTGATCGTGCCGCGCGACGGGGTGACCGTGAAGGAGGGCGAGCTGGTCGACTGGGCCAAGGAACGTCTCGCCGGCTTCAAGCGGCCGCGCTCCTACGCCTTGATCACCGACGCCGAGATGCCGCGCAACGCCACCGGCAAGATCCTGCACCGCGAGCTGAAGAAGCGATTTTCGTGAACGGGTGGCTGCGATGTGGTGCGGTCTGATATGTAGCTGCGATGCAGGCCGTTCTCAATTCCGCTCTTCCCATTTTCGCGCTGATCCTCACCGGATTCCTGTGCGGACGCTTCGGTGTGTTCGACCGCACCGCAACCGACAATCTCAACCGCTTCGCGGTGTACCTGGCGCTGCCGGCGCTGATCTTCACGGCGATGTCCAGGATCGGCGTCGAGCAGGTCAGCCAGTTCGGCTTTATCGGCGCGTTCTGCGGCGGCATCGCCGCGACCTTCGCGACCGGCTTTGTCATCAGCCGCTTGCGCGGCCGCCGCGTCGCCAACGCCAGCATCGAGGGGCTGGATGCCGGCTACAGCAATGTCGGCTTCATGGGCATCCCGATGTGCCTCCTGGTGTTCGGCCCGGACAGCGCGCCGGCCTCGATCATTGCGACCTTGTTCACGGCCTGCGTGTTGTTCCTCTTCGCGATCGTCGTCGTCGAGATGGATCTGCAGAAGGGCGCGACGCTCGGCACCACCATCGCCAAGGTCGCGCGCTCGCTGCTGACCAGCCCGCTGTTCATCGCGCCGGTCACAGGCCTCGCGGTCGGGCTCAGCGGCATCGCGCTGCCGGCGCCATTCATGAGCTTCACCAGCCTGCTCGGCGGCGCGGCCTCGCCTGCGGCGCTGGTCTGCATCGGTCTCTTCTTGGCGCAGGAGCGTGTCGTTACGCACGATGCGACATCGATCGCCATCCTCGTCTCGTTGAAGCTCGTGATGCAGCCGGCCGTGACCGCGCTGCTCGCCTTCCACGTCTTTGCGATGCCGCCGCTGTGGTCGCATTCGGCCGTCATCCTGAGCGCGCTGCCGATCGGCTCGGGGCCGTTCACGATCGCCAAGCTCTACGGCCTCGAAGCCGGCGTCACCTCGGGCTCGATCCTGGTCTCGCACATCTTCGCCGTCCTCACGGTCTCGCTGCTCGTGGCTTGGCTCGCCCCGGGCTGATCGCATCTTCATCCGGAGTGGTCCGATGAAAGTCTTGCCCGACAGTGCCGCCGACCTGATCGCCCGCCTGCTCAAGCGCCGTGGCGTCACCCGCGTGTTCGCGCTGTGCGGCGGCCACATCATGCCGATCTGGATGCGGCTTGACGCGGAGGGCATCCGCATCGTCGACGTGCGCGACGAGCGTGCCGCCGTGCACATGGCGCAGGCGCATGCGGAGCTCACCGGCGAGCTCGGCGTCGCCCTGGTCACGGCGGGACCCGGCATGACCAACGCGATCACCGGCATCGCGAACGCCCATGTCTCGCGCGCGCCGGTGCTGGTGATATCTGGCGGCAATCCGCGGCCGCAGGAAAATCGCGGCGGCCTGCAGGACATGGATCACACCCAGCTGGTGCGCTCGATCACGCGCTATGCCCGCACGGTGCGTGAGCCGTCACTGGTGTTGCAGGAGCTCGACGAGGCGATCGCGCGGGCGTTCGGCGATGGCGGCGAGCCGGGGCCCGTCTTCATCGATTTCCCGGTCGACACCCTGCGCGGGATCGTGCCGAAGGCACTGCAATTGGAGGAGCATCTCGGACCGAAGCCGCGCGCGGCGACGCGCCCCGATCCGGCCGAGGTCGAGAAGGCGGTCGAGCTGCTGTGGTCGGCCCGCCGCGTGCTCGTCATCTCCGGCCGCGGCGCGCGCGGCGCAGGGCCCGAGCTGATCGGCCTGCTCGACCGGCTTGGCGCGGTCTATCTCGACACCGGCGAGAGCAGGGGCCTCGTGCCCGATGATCATCCGTCCGTGGTGGGCGCGATGCGCGGCGCCGTGATGGGCGATGCCGATGTCGTACTGACGGTCGGCCGCAAGCTCGACTTCCAGCTCGCCTATGGCTCGCCGGCGGTGTTCAAGGACGCCAGGTTCGTGCGCATCAGCGACACCGCGTCAGAGCTGCGCGATAATCGCCGCGGCGCGGCCGAGATCCTGGCGTCGCCGGCCGAGACGCTTCGTGCGATCGTTGCGCTCGCGGGCAATCGCGAATCGGCTGTCGATCGGCAATGGGCCGCGAAGCTGCGCGCGGCGCATCAGGAGCGCGCCGCCAAGCTGAAGCAGAGCATGGCGACGGCGGCACCGGGCTCCGACGGCCGGCTGCATCCGAACCGCGTGCTATCTGCGATCCAGGACGCCATCGGCAACGACGCCGTGGTCATCACCGACGGCGGTGACTTCCTGTCCTTCGCCCGTGTGGGCCTGAGTGCGCCCTTGATGCTCGATCCCGGCCCGTTCGGCTGCATCGGCATCGGTGTGCCCTACGGTATCGCCGCCAGCCTCGCTTATCCCGACAAGCCCGTGGTGGTCGCGACCGGCGACGGCGCGTTCGGCTTCAACGCGATCGAGGTCGACACCGCCGTGCGCCACAAGGCGCCAGTGTTGATCGTCGTCGCCAACAACGGCGCCTGGCAGATCGAGGTGTACGACCAGACCGTCACGCATGGCAAGGTCGTCGGCACGAAATTGCAATTCGCCGATCACGCCGCCATGGCGCGCGCCTTCGGCATGCATGCCGAGCGGGTCGAGACGGAGGAGCAGCTCGGGCCTGCGATCGAGCGCGCGCTGGAGAATCGTCCGTCTCTGCTAGACATGATCGTGACGCCGGAGGCGGTGTCGTCGGATGCCAAGACGGGACTTGCCTGGGTGCCGGACCTGCAGCCGCTCGCGGCGTGGGACGACGCGGAGCGGAAGTGGCGGGGGAGTTGATCTGTCGTTGGTCTGCAACGTGTCGCCTGTCTCGGAACCCCACTCTCTCCATGAACACGCCTCTCGGCGTGTTCATGGTCCGGTGTGCAGTGCCGCCCCGGCTGTTGAACCTCATGGTGAGGAGCGCCGCGCCGCAAGCTGCTTGACGCAAGCTGAGATGGTTCGGGCGCGGCGCGTCTCGAACCATGAGGCCCGAGCTGTGGCCTCGCCCTTCGAGACGCCCGCCTTCGGCGGGCCCTCAGGGTGAGGGTGGAAGTCGTTCCGAGCAGGGCGAAGCGCGCAATTCCGAGCGAAGCTTTCGATCGTCTTGATCAATACGCTGCTCGCGGCCGGAAGCTCACTCAGTCAAAGAGGACCAAGTGAAGCGAATTGTGTCGCCCCGCTTACTTCTGCTCCAGCTGCCGCGGCGCACTCAGCCACAGCGCGAGCAGCGTGCACACCGCGCCGGACAGCAGATAGCCGCCGGCCGACAGCAGGCCGAAATACGACGCCAGCAGCAGCGCCGCCAGCGGCGCAAAGCCTGCGCCGAACAGCCAAGCCAGGTCCGCGGTCAGCGCCGAGGCGGTGTAGCGATAGGTGCGGGCGAAGTTGGCGGCGATCGCGCCCGAGGACTGGCCGAACGACAGGCCGAGCAGGATGAAGCCGAGCACCATGTAGACGGTCTCGCCGACCGGGCCGGCATCGAGCAGCTGCGGCGCGAAGCCGGAGAACACGGCGATCGCGATCGCGGAGCCGATCAGGAGCGACTTGCGGCCGATGCGGTCGGCGAGCATGCCGGAGGCGATGATCGCGACCACGCCGAACACGGCGCCGACGGCCTCGATGATCAGGAAGCGCGCCGGCGTCTCCTTGGTGAACAGGAACACCCAGGACAGCGGAAACACCGTCACCATGTGAAACAGCGCAAAGCTCGCCAGCGGCGCGAACGCGCCGATCACGATATTGCGGCCCTCGTGACGGATGGTGTTGGCGACGCTGGCGGGCTGCAGCTCACGCGACTGGAACAGCTCGTCATATTCGGGCGTCACCACCATGCGCAGCCGCGCGAACAGCGCCACGACGTTGATGGCAAACGCGACGAAGAACGGATAGCGCCAGCCCCAGTCGAAGAAGTCGGCCGCCGAGAGATGACCGACGAAGAAGGCGAACAGCGTGCTGGCGACGATCAGCCCGAGCGGCGCGCCGAGCTGTGGGATCATCGCATACCAGCCGCGCTGATGCTCCGGCGCGTTCATCGCGAGCAGCGAGGCGAGGCCGTCCCAGGCGCCGCCCCAGGCGAGGCCCTGGCCGATTCGCGCCAGCGCGAGCAGCCAGATCGCCCCGGCGCCCACGGTGTAGTAGCTCGGCAGGAAGGCGATCGCGACGGTCGAGGTGCCCAGCAGGAATAGCGCGATGATCAGCTTGGCGCTCTTGCCGTAGCGGCGGTCGATCGCCATGAAGATCACGCTGCCGAACGGGCGGGCGATGAAGGCGAGCGCGAACAGCGCGAAGGAATACAGCGTCTGCGTCAGCTCGTCGGCGAACGGAAAGACGAGCCGCGGAAACACGATCACCGAGGCGATGGCGTAGACGAAGAAGTCGAAGAACTCCGACGTGCGGCCGATGATGACCCCGATCGCGATCTCGCCGGGATTCGCCTCATGCCTGCGGGAGAGATCGGTCTCGCCGTCCATGGCCGCTGCCTGTGTCATCGCTGCTCGCCGTCCTCTCGCGCACTCTATCTCCGCCCGTAAATGTCTGCCCGGGCGTCGGTCCGGTATTGGACAAATTGTCCAATGTTGGGCGTGACGTCCGGTCGTTACGTGAGGCCTCGTTCAGAGATCCGCGCTTCGACGAGGTTAATCGTGCGTTACTGGAAAACGTTGGCCCTGCTCCCCCTGGGGCTTGCGCTCGGGGGCTGCAATCTGGTGGTGCTCGCACCCTCCGGTGACGTCGCGGCCCAGCAGCGCGATCTCGTGATCATCGCCACCGTGCTGATGCTGCTGATCGTGGTGCCGGTGATGGTGGCCACCGCCATGATCGCCTGGCGCTACCGCCAGTCCAACAAGACCGCGACCTACACGCCAGACTGGGACCACTCCACCCAGCTCGAGCTCCTGATCTGGGCGGCGCCGCTGCTGATCATCATCTGCCTGGGCGCCGTCACCTGGATGGGCACGCATCTGCTCGATCCCTACCGCACGTTGGGCCGCATCTCGGCCGATCGCGCGGTGACGCCGCAGGACAAGCCGCTCGAGGTCAACGTCGTCGCGCTCGATTGGAAGTGGCTGTTCATCTATCCCGAATACGGCATCGCCAGCCTCAACGAGCTTGCCGC
Organism: Bradyrhizobium sp. HKCCYLR20261; assembly: GCF_051168435.1. Taxonomy (NCBI): domain Bacteria; kingdom Pseudomonadati; phylum Pseudomonadota; class Alphaproteobacteria; order Hyphomicrobiales; family Nitrobacteraceae; genus Bradyrhizobium; species Bradyrhizobium sp. HKCCYLR20261. The sequence goes on along the minus strand of NZ_JBNPUZ010000001.1, from coordinate 78,309 downwards.
GCCGGTCAATCGCCCGCTCGATTTCCGTATCACCTCGTCCTCGGTGATGAACTCGTTCTATATTCCGGCACTCGCTGGCCAGATCTATGCAATGCCGGGCATGCAGAGCCGCCTGCACGCCGTCATCAACAAGCCCGGCGTCTATCGCGGCTTCTCCGCGAACTACAGCGGGGCCGGCTTCTCCGGCATGCGCTTCGCTTTCCATGGCCTGTCCGATACCGAGTTCGCGGGATGGGTCGAGAAGGCCAAGGCGAGCGGCAATGCGCTGGGCAAGCCTGAATACCTGACCCTGGAGCGTCCGAGCGCCAACGAGCCGGTGCGCTACTACGCTTCCGTCGACAACGACCTGTTCCGCGCCATCCTCAACATGTGCGTCGAGACCGGCAAGATGTGCATGAGCGAGATGATGGCGATCGACGCCAGGGGCGGCATGGGCATGGCCGGTGTGCGCAACACGCTGCCGCTCGCCTATGACAAGTTCGCCGGCCGCGGCGCCGTGTTCGGCGCCGAGCCGAGCTTCGTCGCCGGCGGCGTCTGCCTGCCGGGCGACCAGGTCACGCGCATGGCCGAGGACTCCTCGCCCACCGTGCTGGCGCCGCTCGACTGGACGCCGCTGCAGGGCCGTGGCCTGGAGCGGCCCGGCCTGATGCGGCCGTCCAAGGCGTCGTTCATCCCGTTGCCGACCTCCAAGTCGAATTCCTGACGTTCGGATTCGCGAGGATCACATCATGTTCGACACTGCCAATCTCACCAAGCTCATCTTCGGCCGGCTGACCCTGGAGTCGCTGCCGCTGCACGAGCCGATCATCGTCGGCACCTTCGCAATGGTCGCGCTCGGCGGCCTCGCGCTGTTGGGCGCGCTGACCTATTTCCGGCTCTGGGGTTATCTCTGGAAGGAGTGGTTCACCACCGTCGACCACAAGCGCATCGGCATCATGTACATGGTGCTCGGCATCGTCATGCTGCTGCGCGGCTTCGCTGATGCGCTGATGATGCGGCTACAGCAGGCGATCGCCTTCAACGGCTCCGAGGGCTATCTCAATTCGCACCACTATGATCAGGTGTTCACGGCCCATGGCGTGATCATGATCTTCTTCGTGGCAATGCCGCTGGTCACGGGCCTGATGAACTATGTCGTGCCGCTGCAGATCGGCGCCCGCGACGTGTCGTTCCCGTTCCTGAACAATTTCAGTTTCTGGATGACGACCGCCGGCGCCGTGCTGGTGATGTGCTCGCTGTTCGTCGGCGAGTTCGCCCGCACCGGCTGGCTCGCTTATCCGCCGCTGTCGAACCTGTCCTATAGTCCCGATGTCGGCGTCGATTATTACATCTGGGCGCTGCAGGTGGCCGGCGTCGGGACGCTGTTATCCGGCGTCAACCTGATCTGCACCATCGTCAAAATGCGCGCGCCCGGCATGACCATGATGAAGATGCCGGTCTTCACCTGGACCTCGCTGTGCACCAACGTTCTGATCGTCGCCTCCTTCCCGGTGCTGACGGCGGTGCTGGCGCTGCTGTCGCTCGACCGCTACGTCGGCACCAACTTCTTCACCAATGATTTCGGCGGCGATCCGATGATGTATGTCAACCTCATCTGGATCTGGGGCCACCCGGAGGTCTACATCCTGATCCTGCCGGCGTTCGGCATCTTCTCCGAGGTCACCTCGACCTTCTCGGGCAAGCGGCTGTTCGGCTACACCTCGATGGTCTACGCCACGGTCGTCATCACCATCCTCTCTTATCTGGTCTGGCTGCACCATTTCTTCACCATGGGCTCCGGCGCCAGCGTGAACTCGTTCTTCGGCATCACCACGATGATCATCTCGATCCCGACCGGCGCGAAGATGTTCAACTGGCTGTTCACGATGTATCGCGGCCGCATCCGCTTCGAGCTGCCGATGATGTGGACGGTCGCCTTCATGCTGACCTTCGTGATCGGCGGCATGACCGGCGTGCTGCTCGCGGTGCCGCCGGCCGACTTCGTGCTGCACAACAGCCTGTTCCTGGTGGCGCACTTCCACAACGTCATCATCGGCGGCGTGCTGTTCGGCCTGTTCGCCGGCATCGCCTACTGGTTCCCGAAGGCGTTCGGCTTCAAGCTCGATCCGTTCTGGGGCAAGATGTCGTTCTGGTTCTGGACCATCGGCTTCTACTTCGCCTTCATGCCGCTCTATGTGCTCGGCCTGATGGGCGTGACCCGTCGCCTGCGCACCTTCGATGATCCGAGCCTGCAGATCTGGTTCATCATCGCCGGCATCGGCGCGTTCCTGATCCTCCTGGGCATCGCCAGCTTCCTGATCCAGATCGCCGTCAGCGTCCTGCGCCGCGAGCAGCTCGTCGACACGACAGGCGATCCATGGGATGCCCGCACCCTGGAGTGGGCGACGTCGTCGCCGCCGCCGGCCTATAACTTCGCCTTCACGCCGGTCATCCACGACAATGATGCATGGTGGGACATGAAGCGCCGCGGCTACGTCCGTCCGCTCACCGGCTTCAAGGCGATCCACATGCCGAGCAACACCGGCACCGGCGTGATCCTGGCGGGGCTCAGCACGACCATGGCGTTCGGCCTGATCTGGTACATGTGGTGGATGGCCGCCGGCAGCTTCGTCGCGCTGCTGGCGGTCGCGATCGGCCATACCTTCAACTATCACCGCAGCTTCCACATTCCGGCCGAAGAGGTCGTGAGCGTCGAACGTGCCCGCACCGAGCTGCTCGCGGCAGGAGCCAAGTCATGACGATCGCAACAGGCACCATGAAGGCCGGCCAGCCGGTCTTCTACGTCGTCGACGAGCACGACCATCCGGAAGGCAGCAGCACGCAGCTCGGCTTCTGGATCTATCTGATGAGCGACTGTCTCATCTTTGCGATCCTGTTCGCCGTCTATGGCGTGCTCGGCGCCAAATACGCCGCGGGCCCGGCGCCGAAGGATCTGTTCGACCTGTCGCTGGTCGCGCTCAACACCTCGTTCCTGCTGCTGTCCTCGCTGACCTACGGCTTCGCAATGCTGTCGATGCAGCAGAATCGCGTCGGTGCGATGCAGGCGTGGCTCGTGGTGACCGGTCTGTTCGGCCTCGCCTTTCTCGGCATCGAGCTGACCGAGTTCGCGCACATGATCCATGAGGGCGCGACGCCGCAGCGCAGCGCCTTCCTATCGTCGTTCTTCACCCTGGTTGGAACCCACGGCCTGCACGTGACGTTCGGCCTGATCTGGCTCGTGACCCTGATGGTGCAGGTCAAGCGCTTCGGCCTGATCGAGGCCAACCGCCGCCGGCTGGTCTGCCTCAGCATGTTCTGGCACTTCCTCGACGTGATCTGGATCGGGGTCTTCACCTTCGTCTATCTGATGGGGATGCTTCGATGAGCTCTGACGCCCACGCTCACGCCCACGCCGATGCGCACGGGTCGGCCGATGACCATGCCGGCACGCGCTCCGGCCAGTTGATCGGCTTCGGCCTCTCGGTCGTCCTGACCGCGATCCCGTTCCTGCTGGTCATGACCGGCTCGCTCGACAAGCAGGTCACGGCGCTGATCATCATGGCGTTCGCGGCCGTGCAGGTCGTCGTCCACATGATCTTCTTCCTGCACATGAACACCAAGGCCGAGGGCGGCTGGACCATGATGGCGCTGATCTTCACCATCATCATGGTGGTGATCGCGCTCTCGGGCTCGCTCTGGGTTATGCATCATCTGACCACCAACATGATGCCGGTGCACGAGATGGGCTCGACGCCGTGATGTCGGGCCCTGCCAATGGGGCAGGGGGACGAGAAGCGCCGGCCGCGTGGCGGCCGGCGACGTTGGCGATCGGCACCGCGTGGGTCGCCTGCGTCGCGGTCCTGCTGGCGCTCGGTGTCTGGCAGGTCGAGCGCCGCGCCTGGAAGCTCGATCTGATCGACCGGGTCGATCGGCGCGTGCACGCCGCGCCGGTGCCGGCGCCTTCTCCCGCACAGTGGCCGGCGATCAATCGCAGCGACGACGAATACAAGCGGGTGACGCTCAGCGGCCGCTTCCTCAACGATCGCGAAACGCTGGTGCAGGCGCTCACGGTCGAAGGCCCCGGCTATTGGGTGGTGACGCCGCTGCAGACGGCCGACGGCCTGGTGCTGGTCAACCGCGGCTTCGTGCCATCCGAGCGCCGTGAGCCCGCCAGCCGCAGCGCCGGGAACCCGGACGGCATCGTCAGCGTGACCGGATTGCTGCGGATCTCCGAGCCCGGCGGCGGCTTCCTGCGCCACAATGATCCCGCGGCCAACCGCTGGTATTCACGTGACGTTGCGGCGATCGCCGCGGCGCGCGGCCTGTCGCAGGTGGCGCCCTTCTTCGTCGATGCCGATGCGACGCCGAACCCGGGCGGTTACCCGATCGGTGGTCTGACCGTGATCGCATTTCCGAACAACCATCTGGTTTACGCGCTGACCTGGTTTACATTGGCCCTGATGCTGGCCGGGGCCGGCGTGCAGCGGCTGCGCCGTGCGCGCGGTCCGGCGGCAACGCAGGATGTGGAATGGGATCATCGGCAGCAGAGCATGCACGGGCACGGGGCTTCGCCATTGTGAGCGAATGCGGCTCGCCGACAGCTGCGCCGATCCCGGACGCCGCCGCATGAAGAACGAAGTGCCGAACCTGCCGATCGGAGCGGTCGCCGCGATCGCCGCGCCGGAAATCCACGCGCCGGTTCCGACCAAGGACGCAACCAACCGCAAGAACATGGTGTTGCTGATCCAGCTGCGCTGGATCGCGGTGGTCGGGCAGATCGTTACCATCGCCTTTGTCACTTTCTGGTTCGGCATCGCGCTGCCGGTGGTGCCGATGGCCGCGATCATCTGCGCGCTGGTGGTGCTCAATATCGCCAGCCACGTCTGGCTGCGCACCCGCGATGACGTCGGCAACCGCGATTTGCTGATCGCGCTGATGCTCGACGTCGTGGCGCTGACCTCGGAGCTCTATCTCACCGGCGGCGCGTCGAACCCGTTCACCTGTCTTTATCTGTTGCAGATCACACTCGGCGCCGTGCTGCTCGATGCGCGCTCGTCCTGGTCTCTGGTCGCGCTGACGGTGCTCAGTTTCGTCTGGCTCACCATCGAGTACCGGCCGCTGGCGCCGCCGCTGCATCATGTCAGCGATCCGTTCGACCTGCACATCACCGGCATGTTCGTCGGCTTCGTGCTCGACGCGGTGCTGCTCGTCGTGTTCGTCACCCGCATCAACCGGAACCTGCGCGAGCGCGACGCCAAGCTCGCCGATCTGCGCCAGCACGCCGCCGAGCAGGACCACATCATCCGCATGGGCCTGTTGGCCTCCGGCGCCGCGCACGAGCTCGGCACGCCGCTCGCGTCGATCTCCGTGATCCTCAACGACTGGCGGCGGATGACGGCGATCTCGGCCGATCCTGCACTGGCGGAGGACTTCACCGAGATGGAAGCCGCGGTGCAGCGCTGCAAGTCGATCGTCACCGACATTCTGGTGTCGGCGGGGCAGGCGCGCGGCGAGGGCTCGGCGCCGACGACGTTGAAGGCCTTCCTGACCACGCTGGTCTCGGAATGGACCACGGCACGTTCGGCACGCAATCTGATGTTCCGCAACGAGTTCGGCTCCGATCCCGCGATCGTCTCCGATGTCGCGCTCAAGCAGGCGATCGTCAACGTGCTCGACAATGCCTTCGAGGTCTCCCGCGACTGGGTCGAGTTCGTCGCCGAGCGCGACGGTGAGTCATTGCTGCTCAGCGTCAGCGACCGCGGGCCGGGCTTCGATCCGGCGATGCTGGCGCAGATCGGGCGGCCCTATCAGTCGAGCAAGGGGCGTCCGGGGCGCGGCCTCGGCCTGTTCCTGGTGGTCAATGTGATCCGCAAGCTCGGCGGCGGCGTTTCGGCCTGGAACCACCGGGGACGCGGGGCAACCGTGCGGCTGTCCTTGCCGCTCTCGATGCTTGCGATTGGAGAGCCCAGTGGAGATTGAACGCTCTCTCCTGATTGTCGAGGACGACGACGGCTTTGCGCGCACCTTGAAGCGCTCGTTCGAGCGGCGCGGCTACGAGGCCGTGATCGCGGCCTCGCTCGAGGAGGTCGACGACATCATCAAGGACAGGGCGTTCGGCTACGCCGTCGTCGACCTCAAGCTCGGCGGTGCCTCCGGCCTGGTCTGCGTCGAGAAGCTGCACGCACATGATCCGGAGATGCTGATCGTCGTTCTCACCGGCTTCGCCAGCATCGCCACCGCCGTCGAAGCGATCAAGCTCGGCGCCTGCCACTATCTGGCCAAGCCCTCCAACACCGACGACATCGAGGAAGCCTTCCGCAAGGCCGAGGGCAACGCCCAGGTCGCACTGCCCGAGCGCTCCACCTCGATCAAGACGCTGGAGTGGGAGCGCATCCACCAGACCCTGATCGATACTGATTTCAACATCTCCGAAGCGGCGCGGCGGCTCGGGATGCATCGGCGGACATTGGCACGGAAGCTTGAGAAGCGGCCGGTGAAGTAGGACGGAATCTTGTAGTTCCTAGCTAGCGATAGAAGAACGCTACTTCGACAGAGCGCGGCGCGCTCCCTCTCCCCGTCCTTCACGGGGAGAGGGTTGGGGTGAGGGGCCGCCACGAGCACCGGCCTCGCGGAGAGCCCCCCTCACCCGGATTGCATCTGGCGATGCAATCCGGCCTCTCCCCGCAAGCGGGGCGAGGTTGCGCCTGCGCAAGCTGCGACAGCAGCGGTATCACGCAGGCAGGTGAGCGTCTGCCCATCACACCGGGTGATGCGACATGTAGGCGGCCGTCTTCAGCACGACCATCAAGGTGAGCAGGGCGGAGGCGCCGGTCAGCACCAGCGCGAAGCGCGTGAGCCGGCCGAGCAGGGCGCGTGTGGCCGCGTTGGCGCGCTCGTCACGAAGAGACCACGACGCACGGTGAAGGTGGTTCTGCTCAGTGGTGAGAGGAGACATCGGATCCATCCCTATCGAGGGCCGGCGAAACCGGCCGTTGTCAGGATGAATATCCTCCGGCATGTCATAGGAATGCGAGACGCGGCCACAGGCGATCGCATAGGAATGATATAAGAGCGCGGTGCGATCCTACTACCAATGTCCGAGCGACGGCACCGCGCTACTCCGCCGCCTCGCTCTTGCCCTCGATCAGCAGCACGTCCAGGCTCTCGATCTCCTGCATCGCGCGTCCCGCGATACCCTGCAGGTCGCCGTACAGCCCCGCCGTCGAATCCAGAACGCCGCGCAGCTGCTCCTCGCGCTTGGCCCACAGACGCATCATGGTCTTGCGCTCGCGGTCGAGATCCGACTGCATCTCGGTGAAGCGCTCGACGATGGCGTCGATGCGGTGGCGGAAGCGGGGGCCTGTGAGATAGGCGTAGACCATCTCCATCTTGGTCTGCTGGCCCTCCTGCGCAAGCTTGCTCGAGGCGACGTCGATCAGCGACTGGCGCAGCGCCTGCGACAGCGGCAGCGCGAAGCGCGGCTCGGCGACCCAGACCCCGTCGATCAAATCGAAGCCGTCGACGCCCTTGGGCAGCGCTGACGAGACGATCAGCGCGATGTCAGCCTTGGCCGCGCGCAGGTCGCCACGCAGCTTGGCGAGCCACCCGTCGCTCCAGTTCTTGGTGCGCTTGGATTCCCACAGGATCGCGCCGCAGGCCTGTCCGCCGGGGCCGACCACGCGATGGATCACGTCGCCGCCGAACTCACCCTTCGGCACGGGTTCGACGAGGTCGCGCGGAAACCGCGCGCGCAGCTGCGATTCCAGCTCGATTTCCAGCGCCTCTCCCTGCAGCTGTTGCGAGCCCTGCTCGGCCTTGCGGCGGAGCTCCTCGATCTGGCGCTGCATGCCGGCGATCTGGGTCTCCTTCTCGGCGACCTTGGCCTTCAGCGATTCCTCGGCTTCGAGCCGCGCCTTGTCGCGGACAGCAACGAGGTTCTCCTGCACCTTGGTCTCGATGGTGAGATCGAGCTCGCGGCGGGCCTCGTCGAGCTCGCGCTGCTTGCGCAGCATCTCGGCCTGCGCCTTCTGCGCATCCGCGAGCTTGGCATCCTTGCTGACGATCACCTGATGCAGCTCGGCGAGCTGGCGGTCGCGGTTGCCCATCTCATCGGCGACAGCCTGGCGCGCCCGCTCGGCCTCGGCCTGCGCGATCGCGGCGCGCTCGGCCTTCAGCTTGGCGGCAACCTGCTGGTCGATCGCGGCCTTGGCTTGCGCGATCTGCTCCTGCGCGGCGCGCAGTTGCGCCTCTCGGCGGCCGAAATCGGCCTCCTTGGCGGCAAGCTGCTTCTCGAACTGCCGGCGCGTCTCCGCGATCAGGGGCGCTGCGAGCTGCTCGGTCAGCTTGATCTCGGTGCGGCAGGAGGGGCAGACGATCTGAGGATCGGTCATGATTCGCATCTCTCCATGGAGATGCAATCTAACCGGCCGCCGCGGGGCGTTTAAGCCACGCGGACGGCTTATCCCGTGCAATTATCCGCGATTCACGCCCCGTGCGGCTTGGCTTCCGGCTCGGTTGTCTCCGCGGGCGCCTTGATCCGGAACCAGGCGACATAGAGCGCCGGCAGGAACAGCAGGGTCAGCACGGTGCCGACGATGATGCCGCCCATCATGGCATAGGCCATCGGGCCCCAGAACACCTCGCGCGCGATCGGGATCAGCGCGAGCGAGGCCGCCGCCGCCGTCAGCATGATCGGCCGCATGCGGTGCTCGGTCGCCTCCATCACGGCCTCCCAGGGCGGGTGGCCCTCGTCGCGCAAATGCTCGATCTGCACGATCAGGATGACGGAGTTGCGGATCAGGATGCCGATCAGCGCGAGCACGCCGAGGATGGCGACGAAGCCGAGCGGCGCGCCGCTCGGCAGCAGCGCCGCGACGACGCCGATCAGCGCCAGCGGCGCCACCGCGAACACCAGGAACAGCCGGTGGAAGCTCTGCAGCTGCAGCATCAGGATCGTGGCCATCGTGAACAGCATGATCGGCACGACCGCGACGATCGGCGCCTGGCTCTTGGCGCTTTCCTCGACCGCGCCGCCGGTGACGACCTTGTAGCCGGCCGGAAGCTTGGCGTTGAAGGCTGCGAGCGCCGGCTTGAGCTGATCGACCACCGTGTTCGGCTGCACCTGGTCGATCACGCTGGCCTTCAGGGTCAGCGTCGGCAGCCGCGAGCGGCGCCAGATCTCCGGCTGCTCGATCTGGTAGCGCAGGGTCGCCAGCGCCGCGAGCGGGATCGACTGGCCGTTGGAGCCCGAGAGCTGCAGGTCGCGCAAGGTCTCCAGCGACTGCCGCTCCTTGGCCTGGGCGCGGCCGCGCACGTCGATCAGATAGATGTCGTCGCGCACCTGGGTGATCGAGGTGCCGTCGAGCACGCCGTTCAGCGCGTTGGCGATGTCGGAGGAGGTGACGCCGAGCTGGCGCGCCTTGTCCTGCAGCACGTCGACCTTCACGACGCGTGACGGCTCCATCCAGTCGAAGATGACGGCGCCGAGATGGCTGTTGCCGCGCATCACGCCGGCGAAGTCCTGGGCGATCTCGCGCACCTTCGCCACCTCAGGCCCGCTGACGCGGTACTGCACGGGACGGCCGACCGGCGGCCCGATGTCGAGCAGATGCACGTAGGCGTCAGTGCCGGGGAACGTCTTGGTCAGATAGGCCTGCAGCTTGCCGCGCGCGCGGTCGCGTGCCTCCAGGCTCTTGGTGACGATGATGATCTGGCCGAACGACAGATCGGCCGGCTGCACGTCGAACGACAGCACGAAGCGCTGCGCGCCGGAGCCGACATAGGTCGACCAATGGTCGATGTCGGGATCGCCCTTCAGCGCCTCCTGCTCGAACTTCGCCATCTGCGCGTCGGTCTCGGCAATCGAGGAGTTCTGCGGCAGGTTGAAGTCGATGACCAGCTCGTTGCGGTCGGAGGACGGGAAGAACTGCTGCTGCACGAAGCCCATGCCGAAGACCGACAGCCCGAACACCAGCACGGTCACGATGATCGTCGTCCAGCGATGTCGCATGCAGGCGTTGAGCATGGCGCGGAACATCCGCGTCAGCCGTCCGCCTTCGGCGTGATGGGCCGGCAGCGACGCGGGCAGGATGGTGACGCCGAGCAGCGGCGTGAACAGCACGGCCACGATCCACGACACCACCAGCGACACCGCGATCACGACGAACAGCGTGAAGGTGAACTCGCCGGCGGCGCTGTTGTTGAGGCCGATCGGAATGAAGCCGGCCACGGTGACGAGCGTACCGGTCAGCATCGGGAACGCGGTGGAGGTGTAGACGTAGGTCGCCGCCTTGCGCAGGGAATCGCCGACCTCGAGCCGCGCCACCATCATCTCGACCGCGATCATGGCGTCGTCGACCAGCAGGCCGAGCGCAATGATCAGCGCGCCGAGCGAAATGCGCTGCAGCGAGATGCCGGTATAGGCCATGAACAGGAAGGTGATCGCGAGCACCAGCGGGATCGAGATCGCCACCACCAGGCCGGCGCGCACGCCGAGGCTGACGAACGAGATCGCAAGCACGATGATGACGGCTTCATACAGAGCCTTGGTGAAGCCGCCGACGGCCTCCTCGACGATCTTGGGCTGGTCCGAGACGAGATGCACGCCGACGCCGACGGGCAGGTCGGCCACGACCTTCGTCATCTCCTCCTTCAGCGCATCGCCGAAATCGAGCAGATTGGCGCCGGCCTTCATGCCGATCGCGAGACCGATCGCGGCCTGGCCGTTGAAGCGGAACAGCGAGGTCGGCGGGTCTTCATAGCCGCGGGTGATGGTGGCGACGTCGGTGAGCGGGAAGAAGCGGTCGTTGATGCGCAGGTTGATCTGCTTCAGGCTCTCTTCCGAGGTGAACTGCCCGGAGACGCGCACGGCGATGCGCTCAGGTCCCGCCTGCAGCACACCGGACGGCGACACGGCATTCTGCGCCTGCAACGCGTTGAGAATGGTGCGCTGGTCGATGCCGAGGGCTGCGACCTTGCGCGGCGAGAATTCGAGATAGATCACCTCGTTCTGCGCGCCGACGATGTCGACGCGGCCGACATTCGGCACCGTCAGCACCTTGGCGCGGACCTCCTCGACGCGGTCGCGCAGCTGGCGCTGGCTCAATCCGTCGCTCGTGAAGGCGTAGATGTTGCCGAACACGTCGCCGAAGCGGTCGTTGAAGCCCGGGCCGACCACGCCCGAGGGGAAGTCGCCCTTGATGTCGTTGATGAGGTTGCGGACTTGCAGCCAGGTCGGCACCACGTCGCGCGCCTTCGTCGTGTCGCGCAGATTGACGAACACCGTGGTCTGGCCGGGCACGGTGAGGCTCTTGGTGTAGTCGAGCGCCGGCAGCTCCTCGAGCTTCTTCTCGATTCGGTCGGTGACCTGCCGCGTCATCTCCTCGGCGGATGCGCCCGGCCATTTGGCCTGGATCAGCATCGTCTTGATGGTGAAGGACGGATCCTCCTCGCGTCCCAGATGCAGGTAGGAGAACAGGCCCGCCGCCATGAAGGCGATCATGAAGTACCAGACCAGCGAGCGGTGCTCGAGCGCCCAGTCGGAGAGATTGAAGGACTTCACGGCTGAGATTCCTGATCGATGCGGATGGCCTGGCCATCCTTGAGACTGTTCACGCCGGCGGTGACGACGCGCTGCCCGGCTTCGAGGCCGCCGGTGACGCGCAGGCTGCCGTCCTCATTGGTGGCGACCGTGATTTCCTGCCGCTTCACCGTCTTGCTCGCGGCATCGACCAGCCAGACGTATCGCTTGTCGTTCTGCTCCAGCACGGCCGAGCGCGGCAGGCGGATGACCATCTTCTGCTCGGCGTCGATGCTGGCCGTGACGGTGGTTCCGAGGCGCATGATCTCAGGCGGGCTTTCCAGCGTGATGCGGATGCGGCGCGTGCGCGTCGTGGCGTCGGCGCGCGGCGCGATCTCGCGCACCTTGCCGGTCGCGCTGACGCTCGGATCGACCTGCAGCCGTACCGTGAACGGCGTGCCTGCCTGCAGGCCGCCGGCGATGTCGTCGCCGACATCGATGACGGCTTCGCGGATGTCCGGCCGCGCCACCGTGACCACGCTCTGGCCGGGCGACACGACCTGGCCGACCTCGGCGCTGACGGCGGTGACGATGCCGGCGAAATCCGCCTTCAGCTGCGCGTAGCCGAGCTGCTCGCGCGCCTTGGCGAGATTGGATTGCGCCTTGATCACCGAGGCCTGTGCGGCCGCGCGCGACTGCTCGGCGCTCTCCAAGGTGGCCTTGGTCGTCGCGTCGGTTTCGAGCAAGGTGCGCTGCCGCCCCTCGGTGCCCGTGGCATTGGTGAGCTGCGCCTGGCTGCGCGAGACCTCCGCGGCGGAGGCGCGCACCGCGAGTTCGAGCGCGGCCGGATCGATCGCGGCGACCACCTGGTCCTGCTTGACGGCGTCGCCGACATAGACGGGCCGCGCGATCAGGCGGCCGAGCACGCGGAAGCTCAGATCGGCCTTGTAGCGCGGCTCGATCGTGCCGGTGACCGCGGCGGCGTTGGCCGCCTGCGGCTCGACCTTCATCGACAGCACCGGCCGGACCGGCTCGGGCGCCTCGGTCTTTTCGTTACATCCGGCGAGCACGCCGAGCGCGAGCAGGGGAAACACGGTACGCATCGGCATCATCACGACCGAGCCTCCTCGTTGAAGCTGATCTGCTGTCCGACGCTCAGGAGCTTGCCGCCCTCGGTGACCACGCGATCGCCCGGCTTCAGTCCGCCGGACACGACGATGGCGCCGGTCTCGTAGTCCTCGATCGTGATCGGCTTCAGCGACACCGTCTTGTTCGCGTCGACCAGCCACACCGCCGGAGTCTTGCCGGCGGCATTCAGCGCGCTCCACGGCAGGATGATGCGCTGCTCCGGCTTGATGAAGCCGGTGGCGCTGACGGCGCTGCCGAGGACCATCTCGGGCGGCGGATTCTCGATCGTGATCTTGACACGCACCGTGCCGGATTTCGGATCGATGGTCGGCGACACCTCGCGCACGGTGCCCTTGGCGGTGACGGACGGATCGGACAGCAGCGCCAGCGCCACCTTGCTGTCGTCGAACTTCAGCGACAGCGCGGCTTCGTAGACGTCGATCACCGCATCGCGGTTGCCGTCATGCGCCAGCGTGAACACCGATTGCGCCGCCTGCGCGACCTGGCCGACCTCGATGTTGCGCGCGGTGATGGTGCCGTCGGCATCGGCGCGCAGTTCGGTGTAGGTCAGCGCATCCTTGGCGGTGCCGAGCTGCGCTCTCGCGGCTTCCAGTGAGCCTTCCGCCGTGCGCAAGTTCTCCTGCGCCTGGTCGAAGGTCGCGCGGGTCGTGAACCCGCTGGTGATCAGGGTCTGCTGCCGGTTGAAATTGGAGGTCGCAACCTTGACCTGCGACTCCGCGGCGGCGACCGCAGCCTGGGCGGAGTCGAGATCCGCCTGCTGCTCGGCCGGATCGATCCTGGCGAGCACCTGGCCGGCCTTGACGTGCGCGCCGACCTCGACCAGCCGCTCGGTGACCCGGCCACTGACGCGGAACGACAGCTCGGCCAGCACACGCGCCTGCACGTCGCCCGTCAACGTAACCGATTGCCGTCGCTCCGACAGTTTCACCACTTCGGTGCGGACAAGCCGGGCCGTCGGCGCGGTCGCGGCCGTCTTCTGCCCGCAGCCAGCGAGCAGCAGCCCGATGGCGGCACAGCCGAACAGGGACAGCAGACGGGGACTGAAGGCGCGCGCGGCGGGGGGAGATCGCGTGGATGACGTCATGGTTGCACGTTGGGACTCGGGGCTGGCGGGTTGATCGTCGTCGGTTCGACCGGGTTTTGAGACCCGGTCCTGAGACCTGCGGTCGTCGTGCGTCCGGCGCGTTCTAGGGCGTTTGCACATCGAGCCGATGAACCCACGCCGGGTTCGCCGGTTGGCAGGGCATGGCCTTCGGGAACAGCAGACCATCGTTCCCTTGACGGCGCGTGAATTAGACAATCATTTCTAGAAAAAATTGTCTAGTAAATTTCCCGTTGGCGGGCTTAAAATCGACGATGCGGGCCTGAAACGGGAAAAGCGGCGGGCCGCCAAAATCCGTTTCGCTGCAGCCGGGGCGATCCGAACGAGAGCTGAACCAGACGTGCGACGAAAAGATCCGACGAACGGGGAGGCTGCGGGACGCGCGACCGCCCGGGCGCCGCGCCAGGCGCGCGGGCGGGAGCGGCGCGAGCAGTTGCTCGATGCGGCCGCGGCGCTGATTGCCGAGTCCGGGCTTGCCGCCGTCAGCATGCATGCGGCGGCCGAGCGCGCCGGCGCCTCGATCGGCTCGGTCTATCACTTCTTCCGCGACAAGGATCAGATGCTCGATGCGCTCGCCGAGCGTCACGATGCCGAACTGCAGCCCGCCTTCGATCGCGTGCTGCAGCGGAGCGACGCCGAATGGGCGGCGCTGTCGGCTCCGGAGGTGATCGAGCATCTCATCGGCTGGGCGATCCGCTATTTCGTCCGCCATCCCGACGCGCTGGTGACGCTCGATCTGCACGACAAGACCATGCACGACGAGTTCAAGACCCTGATCGACCGCGTGATGCGCGCCAAGCTCGGCGACGAGCTGGGAGCGCAGGCGGCGACCACGCTGGATGCCGTCGTGCTCGGCACGCTGGTGTTCACGCGCGAGCAGGACGCGCGCAGCCGCGACATCGTGGTCGCCGCGTTGCCGGAGGTGATGGCGACCTATCTCGTGGCGCTCGAGGCGAAGCGGAAGCGGAGCTGATTGCCCGACGGCCGCGGCGCGCGACCGGCGCGGCTATTTGAAGGTCCATTCGCCCTTCTTGCGCGAGAGCGCGACGAGGCGCGGCGAGGCCGTGTCGCCGATCGGCTTGGCCATCAGGATGAGCTCGTCTTCGCCCTCCCAGCGCTCGAACTCATAATGCCACTTGCTGTTGTCGGGCGTGCGGAAGTGCCAATCCTTCACCAGCCGATCGCGCTTTGCTGGGATCACGTCGATCCCGTCCGGCGGACCGGACGGACCGAGACGGGATGTGACGGCCACCAGCCAGCGCCTCTCCGGCGAGTAGTGCGGTGGAGCGACGAGGCCGATTTCATCGCCATTGTCGGCGCGCACCAGCAGCCAGTCGATGCCCACGGAGCGGCCGCGCTCGAGCAGGATGAGGTCGTGATCGGGGAAGTAGCCGGTCAACTGGTACTTGACGCACTCCTCGGTCGCCTCGCCGGCGCATTTGGCGTCCTGATTACGGTACAGCCGGGTGCGCTTGTTGCGGAAGGTGACTTTCAGCGTGGCGCCGCTGCGCTGCGCGACGTCGGGGATCTGCGCGAGACAGGCCGGTTCGGAGCGATCGAGGTCGCCACGGCCTTGATCATCGACGCAGCGTCCATCCTGGGAGGGGCGATCGACGATCGAGAAGGCGGGCCGCTCGGCGTGGGCGATCCCGGTACCGATCAGCCCCAGCAGCAGCGCCGGCCAGATTGCATGAAGCCTGCTCATGGCACGTGTCCCGCAGTCGACGGAGCGTCGGTATGATCCACTGGCGTGATCGGCAGCGGCGTCCGATCCTGATAGGAAAGCAGGTGGCGTGCCAACTGCTCGTCGCCGCTGCGGTGACGCTGGCGCGGGAGCCGTTCGACCAGCCAGGCGACGGCGCCCACCACCGCAAAGCTGACGAGCAGCGAGATGCAGAGCAGGCTGAGATAGAGTTTCAGGACCGAGCTTGCGAAACAGGCAAGCGCAATGAGCGCGACAATGGCCAGTCGGCCTTTGACGGAGATCGACATGATGGGGCGTTTCGCTGGATGCTGGTTGTTGTTCTCACTGTAGCGCCGAGGCGTTCGTAGCCAAGCCAAGTCCAGACAGCTGGTAAATTTTGCCGCAAGTTCATGACGACAATCGGACGAGGTTGAACTCGATCGTACCTGTGTTGGCTGACGCTCAACTATCCGTTGCGATGATCCGGTTGTCCGGCCATGAGCTTCGCGCGATCGTCGCAGGACATCGACGCATGAGATCGGCGTTCGGAAGCGCAGGGGTCGTTGCCGCCAGCTTCGTAAGCGCGTCGCGATCTTGTACCGCTGATCACTCGTGAGGAGCGCAGGCCGGCAGCCTTGCTCCCCGCCGTCATCCCGGCGAACGCCGGGATCCATAACCACGGAATGTCCTCTGACGCACGCTGACAGTCGCGTTCTCCGCCACGGCGCCACAAGAAACGATATCGCGAGGCGCCCCGGCGCATGCGCGACTATCTCCAATTCGCCAGTCCTTTCAAACTGATTTGGCCTGTCCAGTAGGCTCGTGAAAAATATTCTGCTTTCGCTTTATCAGAATATGTGGTTCTCTCTCGCCATCCCGCCTCATGCAGAGGGACGTACGCGTCGTCACGATACGTGGAGGTGGGGAGTGGTGGCCGTGCCTGGCAGCGACAGACGAGCGTTGTCGGCGCGGACGTGAAAGCGTGTGGTCCTGGCGCCCCGAGGCTGGCGTCAAGTCTTCGCGGGAATTGATGACCCCGAAGGCGACGGTGGCTAACAGCCGGACACCGGGGAGAGCGCGCCATAAGCGTGAAAACCATCGCGCAGGGAGGGCTGGATCAAACCGGCTGTACCTGTGGTTCCTGCCCCGTGCATTTTTCTCGCACGGGGGCCACGGGCCTCAGCCGAGGTCCGGTCCTTCCTGCACCCTCTCGCTGCCGAGGGGGACACGGTCGATGCATCACCCGGGCGCGATGTGCCGCGGGATTGCGATCGCATGTCGCGTGATGCCCTGATGTTCGTACTGATTCCTGATGTTAGTACTGCCCCGCTACGCCGCGCTCTTTGAAATGTGAATCAGCTGCTCCCCCCATCGTCGTCCCGGACAAGCCACGACGCGCGACAGCGCGTCGCGGCGCCGATCCGGGAGCCCTGAGAAAAACCTCTCACCCAACCGAGCGTGCGGCACCTTCGTACATGCCCTCCCACAAGGGGAGAGGGCACTGCATTGGACAGCGGCGTTGTGCCTACTGTGCGACCGCCCACGCCGCAAGCACGGCGCGCTCCTCTCCGGTGATCTCGGTGATGTTGCCGGGCGGCATCGCACTCGACCACGCCGCGTTGCGCGCGATCAGCCGCGCATTGCGCTGGATGTGCTCGGCGGTATCTAGCCGCACGCCCTTGGGCGCGGTGACGATGCCGTCCCAGACGGGCTCAGCCGCGTGGCACATGCTGCAACGGGAGGTCACGATCTCCTCAACCTGCGCGAAGCTCGGCTGCGCGACAGCGGCGGCCTTGGCATCGCGCGGGCCGGCTGCCGACAACAGCAGGATCGCAACCATGCCCGCCGCAGCGACGCCCCACACCCACCATGGCGACGGATTGCCCCTGTGACGCTCGTTGAAGAAGTGCCGGATGACCGGGCCGAGCGCCAGGACGATGGCGAGGATCAGCCAATTGTAGCGGGTGCCGAACAGCAGCGGATAGTGGTTGCTGATCATCAGCACCACGACCGGCAAGGTCAGGTAGTTGTTGTGGACCGAACGCTCCTTGCCGGCCTTGCCGAGCTTGGGATCCGGCGCCTCGCCGGCGAGCAGCGCGGCCACGATCTTCTTCTGGTTCGGAATGATCACCGCGAACACGTTGGCGACCATGATGGTGCCGATGATCGCGCCGATCTGGTTGAAGGCGCCGCGGCCGCTCAAGACATGCGTGAAGGCATAGGTGAGCACGACGAGGAAGATGTAACCGCCGATCGCGAACGGCAGCTCATGCCGGGCGAGCCCGCTGCGGCAGGCGGCTTCATACAGCAGCCAGGCCAGCGCCAGCGAGCCGAAGCTGAACAGCCCCGCCTGAACAGGCGTGAGATCGAGGATCGACTTGTCGACCAGGAACAGGTCGGCGTTGAGGTAATACACCACGATCATCAGCACGAAGCCGGACAGCCAGGTGGTGTAGGCCTCCCATTTGAACCAGGTGAGCTCGCTCGGCATCTGCGCCGGCGCCACCAGATATTTGACGATGTGGTAGAAGCCGCCGCCATGCACCTGCCACGCTTCGCCCATCACCCCCTTCGGCAGCCCCTCGCGCGGCTTCAGGCTGAGGTCGAGCGCGATGAAGTAGAACGAACTGCCGATCCAGGCGACGGCCGCGACCACATGCAGCCAGCGGAAGATCAGGCTCAGCCATTCCGATACGATCGAAGCCCACATCGCGGGGTTATCTCCTGGTGTCGTTCATTTGAGTCCGCACGGTGCGACGGGCTCGGTCGTTACCTCTCCCCGCGTGCGGGGAGAGGTCGGATTGCATCGCCAGATGCAATCCGGGCGAGGGCGGCTTTCCGCGAGGTCGGTGGGTGTGGCTGCCCCTCACCCCAACCCTCACAGCGCGAGCGAAGCTCGTCGCGCCCCCGTGAAGAACGGGGAGAGGGAGCGCAGCTTCCGTGCGGCGATGACTCGATCGCTCTCTGCGAATTAACAGCCAACACGAGTCTAGGTGGTACTCGTCCGATGCAATGGACTTCTTCGATGCGATTGCGTTCAATGGGACCAACAGGGAAGCAAGGCAGTCGTGATGAAGAGATCGGGTCTGATCATTCTGGTAGCGGCGCAGTTCGCGCTGACGCAAGCCGCATGGGCGCAGTCTGCATCCGCACCGAAGGCCGCCGCCAAGCGCGCCGAGGCCTGTGCGCCGATCGGGCGGACCGAGGACGGCAAGCTGGTGTACTCGATGAAGTGCGAGACCATCCCGAAGCCGGTCGTGCCCGCGGCCCCGCCGCAGGCCGCCGCTCAACCAGCGCCGGAGCCGGCCGCGGAGCCGGAGCCCGAAACCCAGCGCAGCGGCCTGTTCGGCTGGTCGTACGATCGACGCCCCAAGCAGTAGCCCCCTCATGTCGCGCCTCAGACGTGCTGTGCCGAGGATGCGGCGGCGGCCGCATCGGCCTCCGCAGCCTTGCCGCTGCCGAGCCCGTTGAAGAACGCGTTGAGCAGCACCGCGACGAGCGCGCACAGCAGAATGCCGGATTCCAGCAGCGGCTGCAGATCCCTCGGCAGGTTGTGGAAGAAGCCGGGCGCGGCGAGCGGGATCATGCCGAAGCCGATCGCGATCGCGACGATGAACAGATTGAAGCGGTTGGTCTTGAAGTCGACTGTGGCCAGGATGCGGGCGCCGGTCGCGGCCACCATGCCGAACATCACGAGCCCGGCGCCGCCAAGCACCACCTGCGGCACGGCTTCGACGAGCGCGGCCATCTTCGGCAGCAGGCCAAGCAGCAGCATGATCGCTCCGCCGGTGATCGTGACCCAGCGCGTGCGCACGCCAGTGACGGAGACGAGGCCGACATTCTGCGAGAACGAGGTATAGGGGAAGGTGTTGAAGATGCCGCCGAGCAGGGTGCCGACGCCGTCGGCGCGCAGCCCGCGCGACAGCGCCTCGCGGTCGACGGTCTTGCCGGTCATCTCGCCGAGCGCCAGGAACATGCCGAGCGATTCGATCATCACCACGATCATGACGACGCACATCGTGACGATCGGCACCAGGCTGAACTGCGGCAGGCCGAAGCGGAAGGGGATGACCAGCGCGCCCCACGGCGCGGCGGCCACCTTGTCGAAATGCATCACCCCGAGCAGGGTGGCGAGCACCGCGCCGGCGATGATGCCGAGCAATACGGAGACGTTGGCGACGAAGCCGGTGCCCCATCTGATCAGGCCGAGGATGAACAGCAGCACGAACAGCGCGATGCCGAGCCCCTGCAACTGGCCATAGTCCGGATTGGGAAACGCGCCGCGCACGCCGTCAACGACCTTGGTGACCGTCGGCTGGCCGCCGCCGGCCCAGTTGATGCCGACGCGCATCAGCGAGATGCCGATGATGAGGATGATGGTGCCGGTCACGACCGGTGGAAACAGCGGCAGCAGCCGGCTGATGAAGGGCGCGACGACGATGCCGAAGATGCCGGCGGCAATCACCGAGCCGTAGATGCCGAGCAGTCCGACGTCGGGCGCGGCGGCCATCGACAGCATCGGTCCGACCGAGGCGAAGGTGACCCCCATCATGACGGGCAGACGGATGCCGACGCCGGGAAAGCCGATGCACTGCACGAGGGTGGCGAGGCCGCAGGCGAACAGATCCGCGCTGATCAGGAAGGCGACATCCTCCGGCGGCAGCTTCAGCGCGCGGCCGATAATCAGCGGCACCGCAACAGCGCCGGCATACATCACCAGCACGTGCTGCAGCCCGAGCGCGAGCAGCTTCGGCACGGGCAGCATCTCGTCAACCGGATGTATCGTCTCGCTCATGCGTCCCCCCACTTGATCCCCCAGACGACGTCAGTTGCCAAACTTCTCCTGCAGCTGCGGAAACAGCCGGTCCGGCTTGAACGGCACGGCGGTGAAACGGATGCCGGTCGCGGCGCGGATCGCGTTGCCGAGCGCGGCGGCGACCGGATTGTACGGACTCTCGCTCATCGACTTCGCGCCGAGCGGACCGATGCTGTCATGGGTCGCGGCGAACAGCACCTCAGTGCGCGGCACGTCGGCATAGGACGGCAGATGGTAGTCGCGGAAGCGCGGGTTGACCACGCGCCCGGTGTCATCGATGACGATCTCCTCATACAGCGCGGCTCCCAGCGACTGCGCGACGCCGCCCTCGATCTGGCCTCTGCACTGCATCGGATTGGCGACGCGACCGGCATCCGCGGCCTGCACACTCTTCAAGATCCTGACCACGCCGGTCTGCTTGTTCACGGCCACGCGAAATCCCTGGACGTTGAACGCAACCGAGCGCGGCGTGCCCTGCGAGTTGCCGGTTGCGGTGAGCCGGTCTTCGCCAAGGCTGGCGATGCTTGCGAAGGAGAGCCGCTGCGTGCCGCAACTGACGGCGTTGTCGGCGATCCGGCAGTCAGCGGGATTGATCGTCCAGCGATCCGCCGCGAAGCTCTTGATCCGCTCGACCAGCACTTCGGCCGCAGCCTGCGTCGCACGCCCCGCCACGAACGTGCCGGTCGAGCCATAGGCGCCGGTGTCGTGGCCCCCATGCGCGGTGTCGGATTGCTTGAGGCTGATGCGGTCGACCGTGGTGCCGAGCACGGTCGCGGCGATCTGGCGGTGCACGGTGCTGGTGCCGTTACCGAACTCGGCGGTTCCGACCGTGAGCGTGAAGCCGCCGTCGTCGCGCAGGCTGATGGTGGCGTCGGCGAAGTGGCCATCGGGCGGCACGGTGTCGATCATGGTCAGCGCGATGCCGTCGCCCGTGAGCCACTCGTCCGACAACTTCGGCGCCGGCGTCTCCGCGGCCATCGCACGCTCGACGAGATCGATGCATTGGTCGAGACCGTAGGAGCCGTACAGCACGTCACTGTGGTCGGAGCCGGGCGGGGTCAGCATGGGATCGCCCGGCTTGACGATGTTGCGTCGACGCATTTCGAACGGATCGATGCCGAGCTTGAGCGCCAGCTCATCGATCGCCGCCTCCACGGCGAAGGTCGTCTGCGGCAGGCCGTAGCCACGATAGGCGCCGGCCGGCACGGTGTTGGTGTAGACCGCGCGACCGTCGACCTTCTTGTTCGGGCAATTGTAGACCGAGATCGACTCGCCGCAGGCATGGAACAGCACGGGTCCGGCGTGATTGCCGTAGGCGCCGGTGTTCGAGAGCACGTCGAGCTGCAGCGCGGTGAGCCTGCCATCCTTGTCGGCGCCGGCCCTGACGGTGACGCGCATCGGATGCCGCGTCGAGGTCGCGATGAACTGCTCCTCCCGGGTGAATTCGAGCTTGACAGGACGGCCCGTCTTCAAGGCCGCGAGCGCCAGGATATCCTCGACGAACATCTCCTGTTTGCCGCCGAAACCGCCGCCGACGCGCGCGCAGAACACGCGGACCTTGTCGGGCGCGAGATCGAAGATCTCGCACAGCGCCCGCCTGGTCAGGAATGGCACCTGTGTGCTGGAGCGGACGGTGAGCAGGCCGTCGTCGTCGAGCCAGGCAAGACCGCCATGCGTCTCCAGCGCGGCGTGCTGGACGCGTTGCGTCGTGAAGGTGCCTTCGTAGGTCGCGGCAGAGGACGCAAGTGCGGCGGCGACGTCGCCGAATTCGCCATGGGTCTCGGCGGCGATGTTGCGGCTGACATCGGCGATGCGATGCTCGCTGCCGCGGCCGGCGTGAATGGCCGGTGCGCCCGGCGCGATCGCTGCTTCGGGATCGATCACGGCAGGAAGAATTTCGTAGTCGACTATCAGGCGCCTGCAGCCTTCCTCGGCGGCGGCCTCGGACTCCGCAACCACCGCCGCGACCTTCTGGCCGATGAAGCGCACGGTATCGTCGAGCACGCGGGTGTCGGCCGGATCCATCCAGTCCTGCTCGTGCCGCGCCGTCGAGAACAGCGTCGCCGGCGCATCCTCATGCGTGAGCACCGCATGCACGCCGGGCACGGCCAGCGCATGAGTCTTGTCGATGCCGATGATCCGCGCATGCGCGTGCGGCGAGCGCACGAGCTTGATGTGCAGCAGGCCCTCGATCGCGGTGTCGAAGGTGTAGCGCGCCTCGCCGCGCACGACGTCGGGGCCGGCGGGGGCGGGCAGGCTGCGGCCGAAGGCTTCGCCGGCGGCGACCTCCTCGACATGCGTGCGGCCGAGCAGCGCGTCCTCGATCGCGCGATAGCCGGTGCAGCGGCACAGATTGCCCTTCAGCGCGGCGTCGAGATCCTTCTTCTGCGCCTGGTTCAGCGACGCGCAGGTGACGATCATGCCGCCGGTGCAGAAGCCGCATTGAAACGCCTGCGCGTCGAGAAAGGCCTGCTGCATCGGATGCAGGCTGTCATCGATGGCGAGACCTTCGACGGTCGTCACCGCCTTGCCGTCGGCGCGAAACGCCGGGATCAGGCAAGAATGCACCGGCTCGCCGTCGAGCAGCACGGTACAGGCGCCGCAGTCGCCGGCGTCACAGCCCTTCTTCACGCCGAAATGGCCGGTGTCGCGCAGGAACGTGCGCAGGCACTGCCCCGGGCGCGGCGCAGCATCGATTGTCTTGCCGTCGACGATCACGCTCATGGCCTGATGCCTGCAAGTTCGGCGCGGATCTCCTCGGCGAGGCGCAGCGTCATCGCCTTGCGCCAGGCCGGCTTGCCATGGACATCGTCATGATAGAGCGCATCAGGAATGTCGCTGAGAATGCTGGCGCGGAGCGCGGCTTCATCCGGGATGGTGCCGAAGCGGAGCTGCAGCGGCTTCACGGTCGCGCCGGTCACGGTGAGCAGCAGGTCGCCGTCGCGGCCTTGCGTGCCGATCAGCAACGCACCGGACCGGCCGACCGGGCTCAGCGCGATCTGCCTGAATGCGGCGCGCCGCTTCAGCGCGGTCAAGGGAATGTCGATCTGGCGCAGGAGATCGCCGGGCGCGAGCACGTTACTGTTGTTGCCGGTGACGAAGTTTGTGACCGCGATGCGCTGCTCGGTGCCGTCATTTTTCCAGATCGTGCAGATGCCTTCGAGCGCGGCGAGCAGCGAGATCATCGGACCGGCCGGCAGCGACATGCAGAGATTGCCGCCGACGGTCGCCGTCTTCCAGATCTTGAACGAGGCGAGGAATGCCCGGCAGCATTGGTCGATCAACGGCGCCGCGATCCAGTCGGCCGGGCAGGACAGCGCATCGAGCTCGGCGACGCTACAGGTCGCGGCGATGCTGAGCCCGTCCTCGCTGATGGTCAGCGGCGGCCAGGCGAGTTCGCCGAGATCGATCAGCCGCGACAGCTGCGCCTGCGGTTCCGAGAACAGCCAGGTGCCGCCGGCCAGCCAGGCATCGCCTGCCTTCCAGGCGGGCAGCTCGGCCCGCGTTCGCGGGCGCACGACCTCGGTGATGGTGTTCAGGTCCATGGTGACGCAAGCTCATTCGCGCGGCGGATCGCGGGTCAAATCCTTGCAAGACCGACGCCAACTGGCAATAGCTTGACGCTGGCCCTGCGCTTGCAGGCCAGCAGGCGATACGAAGACGTCATCAGCGAGACGAGGCAGCCATGAGCACGACGCCGATCTGGATCAAGGACCCGCTCGCCATCCTGGCCGATGACGCCGCGCGCGGTGTGGTCGTCGACGGCGGCCGCATCGTCGAGCTCGTGGCCGCCGGGGCAGAGCCGGCGACCCCGGCCGCGGTGGCGTATGACGCCAGCGCGCATGTCGTGATCCCCGGGCTGATCAACACGCACCATCACTTCTATCAGACCCTGACGCGCGCGCTGCCGGCGGCGATGGACCGCGAGCTGTTCCCTTGGCTGAAGGCGCTGTACCCGATCTGGGCGAAGCTGACGCCGGAGTCGCTCGATGCCGCCGTCACCCTCGCCATGTCCGAGCTGATGCTGTCGGGCTGCACGACCACCACCGATCATCACTACGTCTTTCCCGCCGGTCTCGAGGATGCCGTCGGCATCGAGGTCGCCGCGGCCAGGCGCCTCGGCATCCGCGTGCTGCTGACGCGCGGCTCGATGAACCTGTCGGAGCGCGACGGCGGCCTGCCGCCTGATAGCGTCGTGCAGGACGAGGATACGATCCTGGCCGACAGCGAGCGGGTGGTGGCGGCCTATCACGAGCGCGGACCGGATGCGATGGTGCAGATCGCACTGGCACCGTGCTCGCCGTTCTCGGTGACGGGATCCTTGATGCAGAAAACCGCGGCGTTGGCCGACAAGCTCGACGTCCGGCTGCACACGCATCTGGCGGAGACCGAGGACGAGAACCGTTTCTGTGAAGAAATGTTCGGCTGCCGTCCGCTCGATTATCTCGAGCAGAACGGCTGGCTCGGCCCGCGCACCTGGCTGGCGCATGGCATCTTCTTCAACGCCGAGGAGATGAAGCGGCTCGGCAAGGCGAAGACCACCATCAGCCATTGCGCCTGCTCGAACCAATTGCTCGCCTCGGGCTGCTGCCCGGTCTGCGAGATGGAGGAGGCGGGTGTCGGCATCGGGCTCGGCGTCGACGGCTCCGCCTCGAACGACGGCTCCAATTTGATGCAGGAGGTGCGCGCGGCCTTCCTGCTGCAGCGGGCGCGTTATGGCGTCAGCCGCATCAGCCACAAGGATGCGTTGCGCTGGGCGACCAAAGGCTCGGCCGCCTGTGTCGGCCGGCCGGAGCTCGGTGAGATCGCGGTCGGAAAGGCCGCCGATCTGGCGCTGTTCAATCTCGACGAGCTGCGCTTCTCCGGTGCCGGCGATCCCATCGCGGCGCTGGTGTTGTGTGGCGCGCATCGCGCCGATCGCGTCATGGTCGGCGGCCGCTGGACCGTCATCGATGGCGTCATTCCGGGCCTCGACGTCGCCGGCCTGATCGGCCGGCACAGCGCGGCGGCGAAGCTGATGCGGGGAGGGTGAGACGACGCTTTGTGGAAAGTGCGATAGTGAAACTCTCTCCCCGCACGCGGGGAGAGAGTTGATGGACGGAGCGGAGCGACTACTTGCCCGGCAGCTTGTCGTCGACGCCCTTGACGTAGAAGTTCATGCCGAGGATCTGGCCGTCGGCGAGATGGTCGCCGCCCTTGCACTCGACCTCCTTGCCGTCCTGCGCCACGATCGGGCACTTGAACGGATGCAGCTTGCCGGAGGTGATCGCGGCCTGGGTCTCCTCGGCCAGCTTCTTCACGTCGTCGGGCATGTTGGTATAGGGCGCCATCTCGAACATCTTGGAGTCGAGGCCGCCCCAGGTGTCCTCCGACTTCCAGGTGCCGTCGAGCTCGGCCTTGACGCGGGAGATGTAGTAGGGACCCCAGGTGTCGAGGATCGAGGTCAGCTGCGCCTTCGGGCCGAACTTGATCATCTCGGAATCCTGGCCGAAGGCGAGCTTACCGCGCTCGGCCGCGACCTGCATCGCCGCCGGGCTGTCGGTGTGCTGCATGATGATGTCGGCGCCCTGGTCGAGCAGCGCCTTGGCGGCATCGGCCTCCTTGCCGGGATCAAACCAGGTGTTGACCCAGATGATCTTGACCTTGATGTTCGGATTGATCGACTGCGCGCCGAGCATGGTGGCGTTGATGCCGGAGACGACCTCGGGGATCGGGAACGAGCCGATATAGCCGAGCACGCCGGCCTTCGACATCTTGGCCGCGATCTGGCCCTGGATGTAGCGCCCCTGGTACCAGCGGCCCGAATAGGTCGACATGTTCTTGTCGCGCTTGTAGCCGGTGGCGTGCTCGAAATGCACGTTCGGATACTTCTTGGCGACCTTGAGGGTCGGATCCATGTAGCCGAACGAGGTCGTGAAGATCAGCTTGTTGCCGGCGCGGACGAGCTGCTCGATGGCGCGCTCGGAGTCCGGGCCTTCCGGCACGTTCTCGAGATAGGTGGTCTCGATCTTGTCGCCGAGCTCCTTGACCAGCGCCTGCCGGCCGAGCTCGTGCTGATAAGTCCAGCCGAGATCGCCGATCGGGCCGAGATAGATGAAGCCGACCTTCAGCTTGTCGGCGGCATGCGCCACGCCGGCGATGCTGCCCGCCAGCACCAGCGCGGCGGCCGCGCCCAGAAGCCTTTTCATCATGGTCAATCTCTCCAAACGGTCAGGGGAAAAACCGGTGATCCCGAGCGTCGCGCCCCATCGCAGGCGCCCGGGATGAAATCGCTAGCGATCGGGCACGAACACGGTTCCGAGTGCTGCCGGCGCCGTCGAGCCGCCGGTGCGGGCGCGCGACAGCAGCACCAGCACGATCACGGTGGCCAGATAAGGCAGCGCCGACATGAATTGCGAGGGAATGCCGACGCCCGCGCCTTGCGCATGCAGCTGCAGGATCGTCACCGCGCCGAACAGATAGGCGCCGATCACCAGGCGGCCGGGCCGCCAGGATGCGAACACGACCAGCGCCAGCGCGATCCAGCCGCGCCCCGCGGTCATGCCGGGAATGAAGAAGGGCGTATAGGCGAGCGGCAAATAGGCGCCGGCCAGTCCGGCGCAGCCGCCGCCGAACAACACGGCGAACAGTCGTATGCGCAGCACGGGATAGCCGAGCGCATGCGCGGAGACATGGTTGTCGCCGCAGGCGCGCAGCACGAGGCCGGCGCGGGTGCGATACAGGAACCACCAGACGGCGACGATCAAGATGAGCGACAGATAGACGAAGGCGTCCTCGCCGAACAGGATGCGGCCGACCAGCGGGATATCGGTCAGACCGGGGATGGCGAGTTTCGGTGCGGTGGTGATGCGTTCGCCGACGAAGCGGGCGCCGATCAGGCCGGAGAGGCCGATGCCGAGGATGGTCAGCGCGAGCCCGGTCGCCACCTGATTGACGGCGAGGCCGAGCGTCATGAAGGCGAAGATCAGCGACATCAGCATGCCCGCGCCGATGCCGCAGAGCGCGCCGATGATGATCGAGCCCGACATCCAGGCGCCGGCGAAGCCGCAGGCGGCGCCGACGATCATCATGCCCTCGACGCCGAGGTTGAGGACGCCGGCGCGCTCGGTCACCAGCTCGCCGGTGGCGGCCAGCAGCAGCGGCGTCGATGCGGCGAGCACCGACAGGATGATGGCTTCAACGAGCAGCACTTTGCACCTGCCGCGCGGCGGAGACGAGCTTGAAACGGTAGAGGATCAGCGAGTCGCAGGCGAGCACGTAGAACAGCAGAATGCCCTGGAACACCTTTGTGACGTCGAGCGGAATCTTCATCGTGATCTGCGCCTGCTCTCCGCCGATGAACGTCAAGGCGAGGAAAAGCCCTGCAATGAGTATTCCAACCGGGTTCAGCCGGCCGAGGAAGGCCACGATGATCGCGGTGAAGCCATAGCCGGGCGAGATGCCGGGTTGCAGATGCCCGATCGGTCCGGCGACCTCGATGATGCCCGCGAGGCCGGCCAGGGCGCCCGAGACGGCGAAGGTCAGGAGGATGAGCTGATTGGCATTAAAGCCGCCGAAGCGCGCCGCGCGCGGCGCGACGCCGACGACGCGGATCTCGAAGCCCTTGATGGTGCGGTCAAGCAGCACGAACGCTGCGGCGACGACGATGAGCGCGATGATGCTGCCGAGATGCAGGCGGCCGCCCTCGATCAGCACCGGCACGGTGGCGACCGGATCGAATTCGGCCGTGGTCGGAAAGTTGAAGCCGGCGGGATCGCGCCAGGGTCCGCGGACGAGATAGTCGAGCAGGAGGTCGGCGACATAGACCAGCATCAGGCTGGTGAGGATCTCGCTGGCTCCGAACTTGACCCGGCACAGCGCCGGGATCAGCGCATAGAGTGCGCCGGCCACGGCGCCGGCGACCAGCATCGCCGGCAGCACCCAGGCGCCGGCGTCGGTGCCCTGCGTCTTCACCGCGATCCAGCTGCCGGCGACCGCGCCGATCAGGAACTGGCCCTCCGCGCCGATGTTCCAGGCATTGGCGAGGTAGCACAGCGAGAGACCGATCGCGATCATCACCAAAGGTGTCGCCTTCACCGCGATCTCCTGCAGCGAATAGCCGTCGGTCAGCGGCGCGATGAAGTAGACGCCGAGCGCGGTGAGCGGGTTCTTGCCGAGGATGGCGAACAGCACGCTCATGGTGACGAGCGTCAGCCCGATCGCAATCAGGGGCGACACCAGGGCGATGGTGCGCGAGCGCTCGGCGCGCTTCTCAAGCACCAACTGCATGCGCGGCCTCCTTCTGGTCGAGACTGGCGCCGCCCATCAGCAGGCCGAGCTTTTCGCGTGTGGCCTCCGCGCGCGGCAATGCTTCCGAGAGATGGCCATGGAACATCACCGCGATACGATCGGCGATCTCGATGAGCTCGTCGAGGTCCTGGCTGGTGACGAGCACCGCGGCGCCCGCGCTGGCGAGATCGATCAGCGCCTGGCGGATGATCGCCGCCGCACCTGCGTCGACGCCCCAGGTCGGCTGGTTGACGATCAGCACCGCCGGCCCGCGCAGGATCTCGCGGCCGACGACGAACTTCTGCAGATTGCCGCCGGACAGACTGGCGGCTTCCGGATCGCGCTTGGCCTTGCGGACGTCGAATGTCTCGGTGGTGCGATCGACGGTGCGCAAGGTGGCAGCGGCGTTGATGAAGCCGTGGCGGACCATGTCGCTGGCGGCGTGGCCGGTGAGCAGCGCATTTTCCGACAACTTCATGCGTGGCGCGGTGCCGTGGCCGAGCCGCTCCTCCGGGACGAAAGCCGCGCCCATCTTGCGCCGCTGCGTGATGGAGAGATGGCCGCAAGCGAGGCCGTCGATGATGATCGTGCCGGGCTCCTTGACGAGGCGCTCGCCGGACAGCGCGGCGAACAGCTCGTCCTGGCCGTTGCCGGCGACGCCGGCGATGCCGAGGATCTCGCCGCCCTTCAGCTCGAAGGAGATGTTTTGCAGACGGACGCCGTGCAATTCGGCAGGCGCAAGCGTCAGATCACTGACGACGAGGCGCGGCACGGTGGTGCGCCGCTCGGCCGGAGGCTTCACCTCCTTGATCTCGGTGCCGACCATCATGCGGGCCAAGGACGCCGCAGTCTCGAGCTTTGGATTTGTGGTCGCGACCTTCCTGCCGCCGCGCAGGATGGTGGCGGTATCGCAGAGCCGCTTCACCTCGTCGAGCTTGTGGCTGATGTAGAGGATGGCGCGGCCTTCGGCCTTCAGGCGCTCCAGCACGACGAACAACTGATCCGCCTCCTGCGGCGTCAGCACGGCGGTGGGCTCGTCGAGGATCAGGAATTTCGGATTCTGCATCAGCGCGCGCACGATCTCGATGCGCTGCCGCTCGCCGACCGACAATTGCCAGACCTCGCGCTTCGGATCGAGCGGCAGGCCGTAGTCGCGCGCGACGTCGGCAAGCCGGGCCGAGATCGCCTTGAACGGCTCCCTGCCGTCGAGCCCGAGTGCGACGTTCTCGGCGACGGTGAGGTTGTCGAACAGCGAGAAATGCTGGAACACCATGCCGATCCCCAGCGAGCGCGCTTCCGCGGGCCCGGACAGCTTGATCGGCGTGCCTTGCCAGAGCAACTGGCCCGCGCTCGGTTGGACGAGCCCGTAGATGGTTTTGACCAGGGTCGACTTGCCCGCGCCGTTCTCGCCCAGCAGCGCGTGGATTTCGCTGGGGACAATCTCGATGTCGATGCGGTCATTGGCGAGAAAGTCGCCGTAGCGCTTGGTCAGTCCGACCGTCTGCAACAGCGGATGCAAGGTCTGAGGAGTGGCCGGCGCGGGGTCAAGCATGTGGGTCTGGACAGAAATGGAACTGCCTCAATTGTGAGCTAATTCGCGGCGGCGCGTAAGAGCCGAAAAGCGCCAACCTGTGCTCAACTCTTGCCCAGCACAGCCACGACGGGGGGCGAGAGCCAAGTTGCAGCATCCATTGCCCGCAACTTTCCACGCCAGCGGTCCGAACTAACATGTGGCACTTTTGCGACAGTCTTTGAAATTACACCGGGCCGCAGCATCCTGCCCGTTGGATGAGCAGCGTCATGTCATGAGCGTGGGAGGCCTGAGCTCGCGAGGCAAGGCGGGCGCAAAGGCCGCAAATCCGGCGCTGCCGTGTTTCGGAAAAACTCAGCAATGTGAAGCGCGAAGATCGGATTCCGCCGCGATTGCCGCGCGGCGAATCGTCTCACGCCCCGCGGGCAGGTCGGCCGCGCCGTGGTTCAACAAGGCGGAACTTTGGTCAAACCGCGAGCAAGGCCTGGAGAAAGTTGAGGCTTCTCGGACCTCAGGAACGGCGCAACTGTGCAAGGCAAGTCGGGAATCGGCGCTGTTAACTGGGGGTGTTGAAATGTCGTTTCGTCAATCCATCGTGGCTGCCATTGCGCTCGGCGCGGCCGCGCTGACTTCGGTCGGTGTCGCCGGCGCCGCCGATCTGCCGGCCAAGGCCATCGCCAAGAAGGCGCCGGCCGACGTGCCGTTCTTTCTCGTCGTCGACAACCGCGTCAGCTACTCCTACATCTTCAACGCGGTTCAGCCGGGCGCGTGGAGCGTGAAGCCCAACGGCGGCTTCGACCCGAACACGGCCAAGCAGGTCTACTCGTTCACCCATTTCGACGTCTGGGGCTACGGCACCAACTTCTTCACCATCTCGCTGTTCAAGTCTGACCACAACGACCCGGCCGGGCCATGCACGCAGACCGGCGGCATCGTCTCGCCCAATGCCGGCTTCGCGTTCACGCCGGCGACCTGCGCCGGCGCCACCGAGATCTATGGCCTGTTCCGCTCGACCTTCGGCTGGAACCAGATCTTCAACACCAAGGCCTTCACGGTTGGCCCGCTGCAGAACATCTCGTTCGAAGTGGGCATGGATGCCAACACCGAGAACCGCTATTTCGGCGCCGCCAAGCGTGACGTCGTCGCCGGTCTGCAGTTCGCGTTCAACCTGCCCTACAAGGGCTATTTCAACGTCGCGCCACTGATGTACTGGGAGTTCGCTAACCACAATTCCTTCACGCAGTGTGGTGCGGGCTGGTCGAATCCCTGCATCGTCGACGGCAACACCAAGTTCAAGCCGACCTGGGCGGTCGAGACCAACTACTACATGGATCTCGGCTTCCTGCCGGAGAGCATGCAGTTCTTCTCGATTTCGGGCCGCGCTGGCTGGTATGGCAAGAAGGGCACCGACGCCGAGCCGCTGCCGGCCAGTGTCGCCAACGGCGTCTATCCGACGAAGATCGAGTTCAACTCCGAGCCGATCCGCCTGACGCTGGATGCGTCCAAGGCGATGTGGGGCGAGAAGTACAGCCACATGGTCGATGTCTGGGTCGCCTATCGCTACTGGCAGAACAAGTTCGGCCTCGACCACAACAATGCTGTCGGTTGCTCGGTCGCCGGGGCTGGGGGCAATCGTGTCAGCACGGGCGCTTGCACCGAGTCGTCGCTTTACTCGGGTGTGACCGTCAAGTTCTGATCGACTGTCGATCTTCTGAGCGCCGCGGCAATCGTCGCGGCGTTCTCCTTCTGAGAGATCATTTGTCCCAGACGCCGACGTGGAGCGCGGCCGCCTCGTTCTCCAGCAGCGGCCCGACGACCTCCGTGGCGCGCTGCCCGCTGGCGAACACGTCACGGCATGGCAGGTCGAGGGTCGGATTTTCCGGATGGTTGCCGGTGAAGTCGCGTAGCCGCCGCTCGCTCAGGCCATAGACGACCCGGCCGATGCCGGCCCAGTAGATCGCGCCGGCGCACATCGCACAGGGTTCGGCCGAGGAATACAGCGTGGCTGCAGCCCGAATCTCCGGTTCGACCGAGGTGCAGGCCTGCGTCGCGACCAGCCGCTCGGCATGCGCGGTGGCATCTCGGGACGGCATGTAGCCGTTCTCGGCTTCGATCAGCACACGGCCGCCGGCGTCGACGAGAATGGCAGCGAAGGGGTGGTTGCCATGCGCCAGTGATCGGCGCGCGACGGCAAAGCTGTGGCGGAGGAAATGCGCATCGCGTTCTTCTGCATCAGCAGGTCTGGTCTCGTCCGTTGGACTTTCGCCGCTCACAATCGACCCTCCGCTCTACCGTCCGATGCTGCGCCGTTCCGCCGGAACGCGCAAGGGAACCCGATGCGGCAAGGCCGCGTTCTCGCGGCGTCGACAACGGGACAAGCAGGCGGGCAATGGCGGCGAACACGGATTCGAAGTTTGCGGTGTACGCCGCACTCGCTGGAAATCTGCTCGTTGCCTGCACCAAGATCGCAGCCGCGGTCTGGACGGGCAGCTCGGCGATGATGAGCGAGGCCATCCACTCCGTGGTCGACACCTCGAACGAGCTCGTCCTGCTGTATGGCTTCTATCGCGCCGCCCGCCCGCCCGATCGAAAGCATCCGCTCGGCCATGGGCGCGAGCTGTACTTCTGGAGCTTCATCGTTGCGCTGCTGCTGTTTGCGCTCGGCGCTGGCGTCTCGCTGTATGAAGGCGTCGCGCATCTGATGCAGCCGGAGCCGATCGAGAATCCGGCCGTCAATTATGTCGTGCTTGGCCTGTCCTTCATCTTCGAGGCCGCTTCGTGGTGGGTGGCGGTCAAACGCTTTCGCGCCTCGGCCCCGGAGCTGTCCTACATCGAGGCGTTCCGGCGCAGCAAGGATCCGCCGGCCTTCATGGTGGTGTTCGAAGACAGTGCGGCACTGATCGGCATCGTCATCGCGGCTGCGGCGACCGCTGCGGCGGTGACGTTCGACGAGCCGGCCTGGGACGGCATCGGCTCGATCCTGATCGGGCTGGTGCTGGCCGGGACGTCCATCGTCCTGGCGCGCGAGAGCAAGAGCCTCCTGATCGGCGAGCCGGCGGATCCGGAGCTGGCAAGCTCGGTGCTGGAGATCGCACGGACGTCGGCAGGCGTGCGCGCGGCCAACGGCCTGCTCACGGTACAGCTGTCGCCGCAACAGGTCGTGGTCGCGCTCAGCATCGAGTTTGCCGATGAGCTGCGCGCCGACGATATCGAGCGCGCCGTCGTCGCGATCGAGACTGAGCTGCGTGCTCGCCATCCGGTCATCGCGACGCTGTTCGTGAAGCCGCAGACCGCTCATCGCTTCCGAGAGATGAGCGAGCGCGAGTTGGGGGGATCGGCGCCGGCCGAGACATGATCGTCCGTCGCCGGCGCACCATCCCCTGTGCTCAGCGATAGACGACGTCGCTGCGTGCCGACGACAGCCGCACCAGCATGCCGATCTGATAGATCGCCGAGAGTGCCACGAGGATGTAGACGATCCGTGCGATCGGGGACGAGGTCGCGGTCTCGGCGGCGCCGTTGCCGAAGATCGCGGTGACGAGATCGAAATCGAACAGGCCGACGAGGCCCCAGTTCAATCCTCCGACGATCACGAGGAGGAGGGTGATGATGTTGAGTGCGCGCATGGTTCTGCTCCTTGGCAAATGCATTTGATGCGGACCAAAGCGTCGCCTCGCGGCTCGTTCCTATTGCGGTGCCCTTGCGACCAACGGCGCGCTCGCGAGCACGATGACGAGCAGCGCGGCAAGTCCCCAGAACGCGGCCGTCAGGCTGGTGGCCGCGGCGACGAAGCCGATGCCGGCGGGGCCGAGCAGCACGCCGGAATAGCCGGCGGTGGTGACCGCCGCGACCGCAAGACCGACGGGCATCGCGGACTGTGCACCGGCCCGGCGGAACAGCACCGGGACGAGATTGGAGGCGCCCAGGCCGATCAGGGCAAAGCCGAACATCGCGGCGATGATGGAGGGAACGCTGAGCAGCACGACGAAGCCGGCGATGGCCAGCGCGCTTCCCCACAGCAATGTCGCGCGGTCGCCGATGCGCGCGACCACGGCATCGCCTGCAAGGCGCCCGGCGGTCATGGCGATCGAGAACATGATGTAGCCGAGCCCGGCCTGCGCAGCCGGCAGGCGGCCGGAGCCGCTCAGCAGCAGTGCGCTCCAGTCGAGCATGGCGCCTTCGACCAGGAACATGATCGCGGCAAGCGCCGCCAGCAGCAGCACCGCGCCATGCGGCACGACGAGCAGGGGGCCGGCCTGCGCCGGCTTGCCGGCGAGCAGACGCGGTGTTGCGAGCACCATCGCGGCGAGCGCGAGCGCGGCGCAGGCGAGCGTGCCGGGCAGCGGGGCGAGCTCGAGCGCCAGCAGTGCCGTCATCACGCCGGAACCGGCAAAGCCGCCGATACTGAATTGCGCATGAAAGCCGGACATCAGCGGCCGCTCGCTGAGCCGCTCCACCTCGATGGCCTGGATGTTCACGGAGACGTCGAGCGAGCCGAGCGCCGCGCCGAAGGCGAACAGCGCCAGCGCCAGCGAGACCGGGGTGGCGGCGACCGCGAGCGGAGGCAACAGGAGAGCGAGGGCAAAGCCGCTGACGATCACCACCGGCTTGCTGCCATAGCGCGCGCTCAGCACGCCCGCAGCCAGCATCGATGCCACCGAACCGACGCCAAGCGACAGCAGCAGCAGCCCGAGCGTGGCGTCGTCCACCGCCAGACGCTGCTTGGCGAACGGCACCAGCGGCGCCCAGCAGGCGATGCCGAAGCCGGCGACGAAGAAGGCGAGGCGGGTCGCGAGCTGCGCCGCGCGGGGGGCGGAGACTGTCATCGATGAGATCCGGCGGTGCGGGCGCGGGGCACGCGGGAGGGGATGAGCACGACGCCCCAGGGGAACGCGAGAGCTCGGGCGGCGTCGCGCGACCGCGATGTCACGCTTGTCGGCGGCCCATATCATGCCTATAGGGCTGGCGTCAC
The DNA here is from genome assembly GCF_051168435.1 of Bradyrhizobium sp. HKCCYLR20261. Classification (NCBI taxonomy): domain Bacteria; kingdom Pseudomonadati; phylum Pseudomonadota; class Alphaproteobacteria; order Hyphomicrobiales; family Nitrobacteraceae; genus Bradyrhizobium; species Bradyrhizobium sp. HKCCYLR20261. Next base: position 43,290 of record NZ_JBNPUZ010000001.1, on the reverse strand, counting down.
CCACACCGACGTTTCGCGGTGTCGCAGCCCGGCCGACGAGGAACGATGAGCTCGGCAGATACGTCCCATGCGGCCTTCGTCGCCGTCGACTGGGGAACCTCCAGCTTCCGTGCCTGGCTGATGGCCGCGGACGGCACAGAGCTTGCGGAGACGCGCGGCAGCGAGGGCATGTTGCATTGTGCGGCGTCAGGCTTTGCGCCGGTGCTGCACCATCATCTCCACAAGCTCGGCGCACCGGGCGACCTGCCCGTCCTGATCTGCGGCATGGCCGGCGCGCGGCAAGGCTGGGTCGAGGCGCCCTATCTGCACACGCCGACGCGGCTCGATGCTCTGCACGACGGTGCTGTCAGCGTGAACACGGACGGCGATGTCCGAATCCTGCCCGGACTCGCCCAGGCGCGCGCCGATCGGCCCGATGTCATGCGCGGCGAGGAGACGCAACTGCTCGGCGTCACCGAGCCCGCTTTCTCCGGCCTCGTCTGCATTCCCGGCACCCACAGCAAATGGATCCGGATCGAGGCCGGCGCCGTGGTCGAATTTGCGACCTACATGACAGGTGAGCTGTTCGCTGTGATCTCTCAGCACAGCATCCTGATGCACGCCGTCGAGCCCGGTGGCTCGCAGGCCGATGACGGCGCCCCATTCCGCGCGGGACTCGCGACGGCTTTGGCGGCACCGACCGCCCTGACCGGCGCGCTGTTTCGGCTTCGCGCGGCACAACTGCTCGGTTTCGAGCAGCGTCCCGATGGCGCTGCCCGGCTGTCGGGTCTGCTGATCGGCCATGAGATCGCCGACGCCCGCGCGCAATTCGGCGCCGATCGTCCGCTCCGGTTGATCGGGTCCGGCCGGCTTGGCGCTCTCTATCGCGGCGCGTTGAGCGCGGCCGGTTTCGATGTCGACGACTATGATGCCGAGCAGGCGTCACGCCGCGGACTGATCAAGGCCGCCGGGAAAATCTGGGGAGCGCGCTTCCGATGACACAGTCCGTTGCCTGGCCGCCGGTGAAGCGGTCTCTCGTTGCGATCCTCCGCGGGATCAGGCCCGAGGAGTGCGAGGGCATCGTCGAGGTCCTGATCGAGGCCGGCTTCGAGATGATCGAGGTGCCGCTCAACTCGCCGGATCCGTTTGTCTCGATCGGACGCCTTGCCCGGCGGTTCGGCAATGACAGCCTGATCGGCGCGGGGACGGTCGTGAGTGCGCCGGATTGCGTGCGCGTCGCGGAGGCGGGCGGGCGGTTGATGGTCAGCCCGAATGTCGATGCGGAGGTGCTCGCGACCGCGCAGGCCTACGACATGGTGACCATGCCGGGCGTGTTCACGCCGACCGAAGCGTTTCTTGCGCTGCGCTGCGGCGCATCGGCCTTGAAGTATTTCCCGGCGTCCGTGCTCGGCCCGTCCGGCATCGCGGCCCAGCTCGCCGTGTTGCCGAAGGGCGTCGTAGTCGGAGCCGTCGGGGGCGTGTCCGAGAAGAACCTGGCCGGCTACGTTGCTGTCGGTGTGAGCGCATTCGGGCTTGGTTCGAGCCTGTACAAGCCCGGCATGCGGCCTGACGACGTCAGGGTCACGGCGCTGGCCTCGATCCGGGCCTATGACGACGCCCTGATGCAGCAAGCCTGATTCAGGCCTATCCGGCCGGTCTTCGGCTGGGCGAGCCGCTGACATATCGTCGGCATGCGCGGGAAGCAGAGCCGTTCCTCAGCCTTTGCGCGCCAAAATGACTTGAATTCAAACGATTTGAGTTCAATCAATTGGCCGATGGCAACGTCTGACCCCACCGCGCGCCTGCGCTTCGGTTTTGCGCTCGTCGGCCTGGCCCGCCGGTGGCGGCGGGCGCTGGACGAGCGCATGGATGCGCTTGGATTGTCGGACGCGGCTTGGCCGCCGCTGGTGCACCTCGATCGGTCCGGCGACGGCATTACCCAGAACGAGCTCGCGGCCCGGTGCGGAATCGATGGATCGAGCCTCGTGCGGCTGCTCGACAAGCTCAGCGAGCGCGGGCTGATCGAGCGTCGGGTCTCCCCGACGGACCGCCGGTCGCGGCTGGTCTTTCTCACCACGAAGGGGCGGCGCGTGCTGACGTCCGTCTATCGCATCCTGCAGGATGCCGAGATCGCGATGCTGAGAGACATCAACGACAGGCAATTGCAATCGACCCTCGACGTCTTCGAGCGGATCGAGCGCCGCCTCGCCGATCCGGACGAAACCATATCATGACGTCGATCATGCCGCGGCTCGGCTTTGACGGTCCCAAGCTTGCGTTCGGTTTCAGGACCGCGATCGCAGCCTGTCTCGCGCTGGCCGCCGCCTGGCTGGCCGGGCTCGAACATCCGCAATGGTCTGCGATGACCGTGTGGGCGGCGTCGCAGCCGCTGCGCGGACACCTCCTGGAGAAGAGCGCGGCTCGGTTCGGCGGCACCGTGATCGGCGCCCTTTTCGGCATGATCTTGATGCGCATCTCGCAGGGCGATCCCATCGTGCTCGTGATCGGGATCTCACTGTGGATCGGCGTGTGCGCCTTTGCCGGCAACCTCGTCCGCGGCTACGCATCCTATGCGGCCATGCTGTCGGGATATTCGGCGGCGATGGTAGCGCTGCTCGATTCGGCTCATCCCGAGCATGTGCTGGCCCTGGGTGCCGATCGCGTGCTGACGGTTTCCGTGGGCATCCTCGCGGCGTTGTTGATCGGGCTGCTGTTCGCCGCGCCGGGTGACGACATCTCGCTGCTGGAAAAGGCGCGGCTGCTCAGCGGGCGGCTGGCTGCCGACCTCATCGCGCGACGGCGCGGGGCGCCGGTCTCGGAAGATCGGCAGCAGTCGATCCTGTCGGATATTGCGACGCTCGAGGGCACGCTCGACCTGCACGGCGCCGGCTCGCGCAGGCGCCGAAGGCTGGTCCGGCAGATGCGCGCCCTGCTGTCGGCGCAGGTGTCCGCCGCGTTGTGGCTGCGCTCGGATGAAAGCCGCGCGATCGAAGCAACCGTGGGGGCCGCGGCGACGACGATGGAGACGTCCCCGGCCGCTGACCCCGCGGAGGCGCTCCAGCGGCTGTATGATGTTGCGGCCGCTACGGATCCGAACAGTGCACTGACGGCGGTCTTGGGCGAACTGAATGCGGCGACGAGACATCTCGACGATCTCGACGGCTCTCCCGCCGCTGATCCACTGCTCCATCGCGAGTGGCTGCTGGCACGCCGCGCGATGGTCCGCGCCTTCGCCGCGATGTCGGCGACCGGTGTGATCTGGCTCGTGACCGGCTGGGAAATGGGCGGCTTCATGATGCTCGGGACCGCCATCATGCTCTCGATCTTCTCGACATTCGAGAATCCGGTCGCGACCCTGCGCCATGTGCTTGTCGGGCAAGTGATCGGTGCAATGCTCGGCCTGATCTGCCGATGGCTGGTCTGGCCATTTGCGGCTGGATCGTTCGGGCTGGTCGTGGCGATGGTCCCGTTCATCCTGCTTGGCGCGCCGCTCTACGCTCATCGCCGGACCGAGCGCATGGCGTTCGACATCAACATGGTGCTGCTGCTGATGCTGCAACCGGTGTGGCCGCAGACCATGAGCCTCGCGCATTCGCTGATGGCCAGTCTTGCCGTGGTTGTCGGACCGGTGGCCGCGCTGATCGCCTTTCGCCTGATCTACCCCGTCGACAGCCGTCGGCGGTACGAGGCGGTCAGATATTCGATGATCGACGATCTCGAACATCTCGCTGCGAGCGCCCTGCGATCGGACCGGCGCAAAACATGGCGCGCGCTGCTTCACCATCGCATCCTGCTCGCGACCTATTGGGGCGAGCGCGCATCCTACTCGCCGACGCGCTTGGCCGAGGATGCGCTGGCGCTGCTGTATGTCGGCCAGGCGATCGAGCAACTCGGCGCGCTTGGCGCGCGCATGGCGTCGCCGCGCGCCCAGCGGCGCATCGCGGCGACGCTGGAGCGCTTGCACCGAGTCGGTTCAGATCCGGCACGCGCGGCGCGCGCCCTTCTGCACGCGGCCCATCGGCTGCCGGCCGAAACATCCGGCTGCTTACCGGCTCTGTGTCGTGCCGCGACCGCGCTTGCGGAAAGACCTGCAGCCTTCCGCAAGTCCGAAGGCCGGTGGTCGCGTTAGCTCGCTGCGGCGTTGATCTCCAGCGAACTGCTGTCGTCACCCGACTGTGTGAACGCCTGCAGCGCCTCGGCCATCTGCATGCGGCCGCCGACGCCGGTGATGACCACGTCGACCATCGTGAAGGACGAGTGGAAGTGCCCGCGCGCCTTGAGCTGGCCGACCGGTACGCCCGCGGCAGCCAGCGCCTCGGCATAGGCGATGCCCTCATCACGCAGCGGATCGAATTCGCAGGTGACGATGTAGGCCGGCGGCAGCCCCTTCAGCTGACCGCGCAGCGGCGACACCCGCGGGTCGGTCCGGTCCGCCGGCGAGCAGTAGATGTCCCAGAACCAGAACATCAGCCCGCGTGTCAGGAAGTAGCCGGCCGCGTTCTCGGTGTAGGATGGACGATCGAAGCTGCAATCGGTCACCGGGCACACCAGCAGCTGGCCGCCGATGGCCGGCCCGCCGCGATCGCGCGCCAATTGGCAGGTGACGGCGGCGATGTTGCCGCCGGCGCTCCAGCCTGCGACCAGCACCGGGCCCTCGCGGCCGCCAAGCTCTGCGGCGTGCTCGGAGACCCACTTCGCCGCCGCGTAGCCGTCCTCGGCCGCCGCCGGGAAACGATGCTCGGGCGCGTGGCGATAGTTGACGCTGACGAAGATCATGTTGGAGCGGCGGCACATGTCGCGGCAGAACGGATCGTCCGACTGCTCGTCGCCGAGCACCCAGCCGCCGCCGTGGAAGTACACGACGATCGGATGCGGGCCAGGCGTCGCCGGACGATACAGGCGGTAGGCGAGGGGACCCTCCGCGCCCGGCAGCGTGCCGTCCGTCACCTCGCCCACGGGGCGTCCGGGCGGCCGGGCCTTGTTGAACTCGGCGATGAAGTCGCGTGCACCTTGCGCGCCCATCGATTCGATCGGCGGCAGGTTCATCTCGGTGAGCATGTTCAGCACCAGCCGCACATCCGGCTGCAGCTTCACGATCTCGCCGTCGTTGCACTGGGTCGCGCCGTCCGGACCCGTGAGTTTGAAGCCGAGCATCCCGCGCTTCACGATCTCGTTGCAGATACCGCGATAGGGTCCGACGCCACCGGTATAGGGCATCAAGGTCTGCGGCTTGCCCGGCACATTGGCGCCCGTGTACCAGGTGTTGGCGAGCCGGTGCAGCGTCACCGTCGAGCAATCCGCCATGTGGCGCATCCAGCCGGCCTGCGCCGTCTCTGTCGGCTCGATGGTGGTGAAGCCGGCGTCGCGCAGCGCCGCCAGCCGGTCGACGACGAAGTCGACATGCTGCTCGATGGACACCGCCATGTTCGACAGCACCGACGGGCTGCCGGGCCCGGTGATCAGGAACAGATTCGGGAAGCCGGCGACTGTCAGGCCGAGATAGGTCTCCGGCCCGTCAGCCCAGCTGTCGTCGAGCGACTTGCCGCCGCGCCCCTTGATCGGATGCACCGCGCGGATCGCGCCGGTCATGGCGTCGAAGCCGGTTGCGAACACGATGACGTCGACGTCGACGCTGCGCTTGTCGGTCTTGATCGCGCCAGCGGTGATCGCCGCGATCGGCTCCTTGCGCAGATTGACCAAGGTGACGTTGGGGCGGTTGAACGTTGCGTAGTAGTTCGTATCCAGGCACGGACGCTTGGCGCCGAAGGGATGATCGTGAGGCGTGAGCGCCTCGGCGGTCTCTGGATCCTTGACGATCTCGCGGATCTTCTCGCGGATGAGGTCGGCGAGCAGCGCGTTGCCGTCGGCATCGACGCCCTGGTCGGCCCAGAGCTGGGTCAGCATGCCGACGAGATCGCCAGACGCCCACATCTTCTCGAAGCGCTCGCGGCGCTCGGCCTCGCTCAGTGCCCAGCTGAACTCGGTGGCCGGCGGAATCGGCACCCCGGTCATCGACCAGCGCGCCTGCTCGCGCAGGCCGGCGCGATCCTGTGCCAGCTGCGAAGCACGGTCCGCCGGCAGCGGGCCGTTGTGCGCGGGAAGCGCAAAGTTCGGCGTGCGCTGGAACACCGTGAGCTGCGCCGCCTGCTCGGCGATGATCGGGATCGACTGGATGCCGGAGGAGCCGGTGCCGATCACGGCCACCCGTTTGCCCCGGAGGTCGACGCCGTCATGTGGCCAGCGGCTGGTGAAGTAGATCTCGCCCCTGAAGTCGTGCACGCCGTCGATCTCCGGCGGCTTCGGCTGTGACAGGCAGCCGGTCGCCATGATGTAGTGGCGGCAGGACACGGCAGGGCCGTTGTCGGTGGTCAGCAGCCAGCGCTCCTGGGATTCGTCCCAGGAAGCGCCGAGCACGCGGGTGCCGAAGCGGATGTCACGGCGCAGGTCGTAGCGATCGGCGACGAAGCCGAGATAGCGCAGGATCTCCGGCTGGGTGGCGTATTTCTCCGACCACTGCCAGGCGGTCTCGAGTTCGGGATCGAAGGTGTAGCTGTAGTCGACGGTCTGGATGTCGCAGCGCGCGCCCGGATAGCGGTTCCAGTACCAGGTGCCGCCGACATCGTGGGCGGTATCCAGCGCCACGGTCGAGAATCCCGCCTTGCGCAGCCGATGCAGCAGGTACAATCCCGCGAACCCCGCGCCGACGACGGCGACATCGACCGTCTGGGTTTCGCCCTGAGTCGATTCCTGCGCGCGTGCCTCGACCATTCCGTCTGACATGCTGACCTCCCGGTGATTTTTTGATTGCCGGAAAGGCTAGCTCTGCTCGCGGGGTTTGTCAGTACACAAAACAACGATCTGCGGTTGTTGCGCCGCAAGAAGCGCATGAATTCGTTATGCCAGGCGCCGATTTTGCATTGCCGCTGAAAACCGCGTTGCGGAGTGGACAAGACCCTGAGAAAGCGACAGAAAGCGGCGTTGCCGCGTCGCATTCACCAAGTTTCAACGCAACGCGACTGTAACAACCGCTACACTACGCCACACCCACGACTGATTCAGGCTAGGTCCATGCCGCTCTCGCTGCCCAAGCAAAAGATCCGCGTTCTGCTCCTCGAGGGTGTGAACGACTCGGCCGTCCGTATGTTCGAGGCGAACGGTTATACGGAAGTCGAACGGCTTCCCAAGGCGCTCGGCTCGGCCGAGCTGAAGCGGATGCTGTCCGGCGTGCACATGCTCGGCATTCGCTCGCGCACCAATTTGACGGCGGACGTGTTGCAGGCGGCGGACCGGCTCATGGTTGTCGGCTGCTTCTCGGTCGGCACCAATCAGGTCGATCTCGATGCGGCCAAGCGTTTCGGCATTCCGGTCTTCAACGCACCGTATTCGAACACGCGCAGCGTGGCAGAGCTGACCATCGCCGAGGTGGTCATGCTGATGCGACGGATCTTCCCGCGCTCGGTGTCGGCCCACGCCGGTGGCTGGGACAAGTCCGCCAATGGCAGCCGCGAGGTGCGCGGCAAAACGCTCGGCATCATCGGCTACGGCAATATCGGCTCGCAGCTCTCGAACCTTGCCGAAGCCATGGGCATGCGGGTGATCTTCTTCGATCTCACCGACAAGCTGCGCCACGGCAATACCGAGCCGGTCGAGAGTCTCGATGAGCTGCTCGCGGTCAGCGACGTCGTTTCGCTCCACGTGCCGGAGACGCCGGCGACCGCCAACATGATCGGCGAGCGCCAGATCCGGCACATGAAGGACGGCGCCTATCTCATCAACAATTCGCGCGGCACGGTGGTCGACATCGACGCGCTGGCCAGCGCGCTGCGCGAGGGCAAGCTGTCGGGCGCCGCCGTCGACGTGTTCCCGGTCGAGCCGGCCTCGAACGCCGATCCGTTCGTCTCTCCGCTGCAGGGTCTGCCCAACGTGATCCTCACCCCGCATGTCGGCGGCTCCACCGAGGAGGCGCAGGACCGCATCGGCGGCGAGGTCGCGCGCAAGCTGATCGACTATTCCGACGTCGGCTCGACCTTCGGCGCGGTCAACTTCCCGCAGGTGCAACTGCCCGCGCGTCCGACCGGCACGCGCTTCATCCATGTCCACCGCAATGTTCCCGGCGTGCTGCGCCAGGTCAACGAGGCGGTGTCGCGGCACAACATCAACATCCTCGCGCAATATCTGCAGACCGATCCCGAAGTCGGTTACGTCGTGCTCGAGACCGACGTGGTCGGCGGCGAGGGCGAGGAGCTGTTGTCGGAGCTACGCGCGGTTGAAGGCACGATCCGTGTGCGCGTGCTGTACGATCACGACCGGCCGTAAAGTGAGGGAGGCCGCTGCGCGATGACTGCCGAGGCCCCATCGTCTTCAGCCGCATCGATCGTTCTCTCGACGACGGTGCCGGCGCGGGTGCTGCGGCATGATCCGCAATACGGCCTGTCGACCTTGTTCTTCGCCGACGGCGAATTGCGGGTGCCGATGGTCGATGCCGCCGTTGACGCCGGCGTGTCCGTGACCATCGAGGCGCGCGACGTCTCGATCGCGCTGTCGCGGCCGATGGATGTCTCGATCACCAACCGGCTGCCCGGCCGGATCGAGGAGATCCTGCCGCTCGATCCGCCCTATGTGCGGGTCACCTTCGATCTCGGGACCACCAGGCTGCATGCGCTGGTCACGCTCGAATCGGTCGAGCGGCTGGCGCTGGAGCCGGATCTCTCCGCCTGGGCGATGATCAAGAGCGTCGCGATCGGGCCCGGCGCGGTTCGGCCTTCGGAGCTGCCTCGGCCGCGCCGCTGGCCCGCTTCTGATAGCGAGGATCGGTAGCCTTCTGCAGTTCACCGAGCGCTGCGGCCGTGGCCGTGCGCGTGCGCCGCTCCATCGAACCATACAGCGCGACCAGCCGCTCGCCGAACGGCGTGATCTCGGCGCCGCCGCCGCGGCGTCCGGGATGGGTCTCGAAGACGGGCGTCTCAAAAGTGCGGTTCAGCGCATCCACCATCAGCCAGCATTTGCGGTAGGATATGCCGCTCGCGCGCGCCGCGCCGAGGATCGAGCGTTCCTTGCGGATGAACTCGATCAGCCGCAGATCCTCAGGCGACAGCGTGCCGCCATTGCTGAAACTGATGGTCAATGCGATCTGAGCTTCGCGCTTCATCCCATTCCGATCCGCTCGCGTTCGGCGCCGATCATCGCACGCGAGTTCTGCGATGTCACCATGCGGCCGGACCACGCCTCGATCCAGCCCGGGCTGCGCGCAACGTCGACCGGGACGCATTCAGCAAAGACGCCTGCGAATGTCGTCCAGGCCTCCATCATCGCTGGCGAGACCGCCGTGATGATGGGGCGCCCGGCTGCGATCGCCGATCCGAACGCATCGGCGAGCCCGCTGCCGGCCGCCTCCTGCTTGCCGAACTTGCTGAGGATCACGACGTCCGTGCCCCGCGCGATCGACCGCTGCACGGCCGCGCAGGCGAGCGCCAGGCCTTCGGGATCGAGGTTGCAGGCCTGTGACCCCGGGCCGAGATCCTGCGAGATCGAGAACACGCTGTCATCATCGAGGCTGCGCAGCATCATGGCCTTGCACGGCTTGGCCTTGTCGGCGCTGCTCTCGATCACGCCGGAGACGCGAAGGCCCGCCGTGCTGAGCCGCATGGCGAGATCACCCAGAAGGTCCTGGATGACGCTGGATGCGGCGCCCTGCAACGCCACGATTTGACGGCTCTCGACATCAGCTCTTCCCATCGCAGTCCTCCTCACACCTTGGCGGAGACGCGGCCCGCCTTCCGATCGGTTTGCATGATCTGGTGAACGGCCGAGACGACGCTGGCCGCGATTGCTCGACCGCGCTCGTCCATCCCGGTCCAGGTGGCGGCGCGTCCGCGCGGATCGATCTCGAGCAGCTTGACGTTTGTCGGCACGCGCAGGCCGTCGCGGGCGATGCCGCGCAGCGCACCGTCCAGCGGGGCGAGCACCGGCGCGCCACCGAGCGAGCCGAGCTGCAGTCCCTTGTAGACGCGGGTGCCGATGTCGAGCGGCGTGTGCCAGACCGCCTCCTGGTTCGAATAGACGAAGCGCTCGCGCCCGGCGCCGCCGAGCTCCCGTGCCCTGCCGTCGGCATTGCGCGTGGTGCCCTGGGCTACGATCGCGCCGGTCTCGCAGGGGTGCGTCTCGATCGCGACGTCGCAATTGCGCGCGACCGCGAAGCGCGGGCCGATGCCGACGGCGATGCCGGCGACGCCACGCAGATCCGGCGTCATCACGTGCTTCTGCATGCGCGCGTCGACGATCACGGCCGGATAGCGGAAGGCGATGATATCGGTGAGATGCATGGCCGTGACCGCGACATGGCCGGCGTCGCGATGAATGCGGACGACGTCCGCGATGCTGTCGGCGCGGCTGCCGGTGACGCAGTCGACGGTGCGCGCCTCGCCGAACAGCACGTCATGAAAGGCCATGCCGCGCCGGATCACCGGCGGGAATGCGTCGTGGCAGAGTACGATCGCAAAGCGGGCGTGGCTCAGCCTGGCCGCGACCGCCGAGGCGATCTCATTGGTGCCGAGCACCAGCGCAAGCGGCTTGGGCGCATTTGGATGCCAGGTGACGGCGGCGTTCATGCGGATGACCTCGTGTTGCGAGATCGAGATAGCAAGCGCCGGGCCACTCGAGCGTGGAGCAGCCAAGCCTTTTGTTTCGTTGATGAAACTCAGCCATGTCTATCGGGGTGTGATCTTCAGCTGTATTGTCAAGGATATAACATGGAATGCTATATTGTCGCGTATATAACACGACGCGCGCTGCGGACTGATACGCCGGATGCTGGAAGTCAGGGCAGGGGATCTTCGCGGCGGACCAGGGCGGCGCCCTTGACCTGCGCGTAGACCGCAAGTCCCGCCTGCAGGCCGAGCTCGTTCCACGAGCGCTGGGTGACGCGGGACAGCAGCCGTGCGCCCGCGCCATCCTCGCCGAGGCCGAGCAGGGCGGTGACGCGATGGTCCGACTGGCTGCGAATCTCGAGGATCTTCGCGCGCAGCACGTTGACGATGGTGCTGCGGCTCGGGGCCTCCAGCGCGAGGCTGACGTCGTCCGCGACTACCCGCAGCCGTCGGCGGGTCCCGGGTTGAAGCGTCTCGGCGGGGAGCAGAAACTGGCCGCCGGGGACGGCGAGCGTCGCCATCCCGTCGGTCGCATCCTGGCTCACGACCGTGGCATCGAGGCTCACGGCCGCATCGCGTGACAACGCGAGCGGCAGCGACAGATCGGCCTGCAGATCGCGCAGCCGGCCCGAGGCGAGGACGGCGCCGCCGCGCATCAGCACCAATTGGTCGGCGAGCCGCTCGACCTCGGCGATGTCGTGGCTGATGTACAGGATCGGCAGGTCGAGCGCGGCGTGCAGCCGCTCCAGATAGGGCAGGATCTCGTCCTTGGTCATCTGGTCGAGCGCAGACAGCGGCTCGTCCATCAGCAAGAGCTTGGGCTGGCTGAGCAGCGCGCGGCCGATCGCGACGCGCTGGCGCTCGCCGCCTGAGAGATGCCGCGGCGAGCGTTCCAGGAGTTTTCCGATGCCGAGCAGCGCGACCACCTCGTCGAAGCCGATCGCCGTCCCGCCGGTCTGTCCGGGATGTCCATACATCAGGTTGCGGCGGACCGAGAGATGCGGAAAGAGGTTCGCTTCCTGAAACACGTAGCCGATCGGCCGCTGGTGCACGGGACGAAAGTGCTTGTCGTCCTGCCAGACCTCGCCGGCGACCGAGCACAGCCCGTCCAGACGGTTGAGCCCGGCGATGCAGCGCATGACGGCCGTCTTGCCGCAGCCGGAGGGGCCGAAGATCGCGGTCACGCCGCGGGCCGGCACCTCGAACCGTGCATTCAGCTCGAAACGCCCGAGCGTGCCGCGGAAGTCGACCTTGACCGTGCTCATGACGTGCTTTTCGTCATCTTCTTCTCGATCAGCATCATCGTCAGAATGACGCCAAACGAGAACACGACCATGCCGAGCGCGAGCACGGAAGCCTCCGTCCATTGCGAGGTCTCGACATAGTCGTAGATCGCAACCGACAGCACCTTGGTCTTGCCGGGAACGTTGCCGCCGATCATCAGCACGACCCCGAACTCGCCGACGGTGTGGGCGAAACCGAGGATCGCGCCGGTGAGAAAGCCGGGGCTCGCGAGCGGCACGGCGATGGTCCAGAACGCGCGCCAGGGCGAGGCGCGCAAGGTGGCCGCAGCTTCCATGGGCTTCTCACCCATCGCCTCGAAGGCGTTGCGGATCGGCTGCACCACGAAGGGCATGGAGAACAGCACCGAGCCGATGACAAGGCCGGGGAAGGTGAAGGCAAGTGTGCGCGCGCCCCACAGCGAGGCCAGCGCGCCGCCGGGGCCGCTGGGCCCAAGCGCGACCAGCAGATAGAAGCCGAGCACGGTCGGCGGCAGCACCAGCGGAATGGCCACCAGCGCCGCGACCGCTTCCTTCCACCACGCCCGCGAGCGCGCCAGCCACCAGGCGATCGGCGTGCCCACGATCATCAGGATGACGGTCGTGAGCGCTGCCAGTTCGAGCGTGAGCCGGATCGGCTGCCAGATTTCGGCGGAGACGTGGAGGTTCATCCCTGAAGGTTCATCGGTGCCTAGCTGCCGGACTTCGGATCCAGAGCATAGCCGAACTTCTCGATCACGGCACGCGCTTCCGGCGTCTTGAGGAAAGCCAGGAACGCCGTCGCCGCCTCGTTGCCGGCGGAGGCTTTCAGCAGCACGGCATCCTGGCGGATCTCGCTGTAGAGGTTCTGCGGCACCAGCCAGCGCGAGCCGCCGACATTGGGCATCAGTTGCGACAGCGCCACGAAGCCGAGCTCGGCATTGCCGGTGTCGACGAACTGGAAAGCCTGCGAGATAGTGTTGCCCTGGACGATCTTGGGCTGGATCGCCTCGTAGAGCTTCAGAGCCTTCATCGCTTCGATCGCGGCGGCGCCATAGGGCGCGGCGGTCGGATTGGCGATCGAGAGCTTGTTGAACGCATTCGCCTTGAGGGTCTCCTCCCCCTTGACGGTGTTCGGATTCTTGCTCCACAGCACGAGCTTGCCGATCGCGTAGGTGAAGCGGCTGTCGGCGACGCCCAGGCCGTCATCCACCAGCTTCTTCGGGCGCTCGTCGTCCGCGGAGAGCAGGATCGCGAACGGCGCGTTCTCCTTGATCTGGGTGTAGAACTGTCCGGACGAGCCGAAGCTGAGCACCAGCTCGTGCCCGGTCTTGGCCTTGAACAGGCCCGCGATCTCCTTGGCCGGCTCGGTGAAATTGGCGGCGACGGCAATGTTGGCGCTGCCGGCAAAGGCATTCGTGCCGGTCAGGAGGGCAACGGCCGCACACAGGGCGGCGGTGGCGAAGCGCATCGATCTCATCACTATGTCCTTGTTGTATTCACCGGGACGAATGCGTCCAGTGAACTGCAAGTCCTGTTCCGTCACATCGGCGAAAGCCGAGCTCGTGCTATATCCATTCGTATACATGAGAATAGACGGCCCGGCCGGTTCCCGTCAACACGAAGGCAACCTCGTGCTGACGTGAAGTGCGCCAGTGTTCGGCTTTCGACAATCGATGCGGCGCCGTGTCGCAAACACGACGGCCCGAGGATCGCGTTCCCCGGGCCGCTGTCCGATTAGGCCATGCGCTCCCAGAGCTGGCGAACCAGCATGCCCGCGCGCTTCTCGATCGCCGCGGCGGCATCGAGCGCGAGGTCCTCGCGATAGCGTCCGGCGATCAGCTGCACGCCGATCGGCTGGCCATTGTGGACGGTGACCGGCACGACGGCGCCGGGCAGGCCGAGGACGTTGATGGCGGAGATGAAGCGAATGTCGTTGAAGAAGATCTCGCGCACCCGCTCAGGGCTTACGGTGTCCTCGCGCGGACCCGGCGTCGGCTTGACGGTGGTGGGGGCCAGCACGACCGGGTACTCCTCGAAGAACAGCTGCCAGGCACGGATGTGCGTCGAGCGCTGCGCCGTTGCGTTCATCCAGCCTGCGAGGTCGAGCTCCGCGGCCTTGGCCTTCATGCCGCCCCACGCCTTGTGGAAGTCCTCGGAGGTCACCGCCAGCATCTTGGCCTCCTGCAACACCACCACCTCGTTGGTGATGATATCGCACCAGGTCTGCCAGACCCCGGTGATGTCGGGGACCTCGACCTCGCTGACCCGGTAGCCCGATCGCTCCAGCGCATCCGCGGCCTGCCGGAGCGCGGCGGTCACGGAGGGATCGACATCCATGTCGCCTGGAAGCTTCGCAAGCGCGACCTTGATCGGACGCTTCGGCTTGTCGCCTTCGAGCGGGGCCGGCACCCACCAGGGATCGCGCGGGTCGCGCCGGCTCATCACGTCCAGCGCCAGCCGGACGTCGGCGACGCTGCGCGCCAGCGGGCCCTGCGACGACATCAGATGCGCCAGCATCGGCCGCTCCGCAGCGGCACTTTCGTTATAGGCCGGGATGCGCCCCTGGGTCGGCTTGATCGTGACGACACCATTGCAATGCGCCGGCCAGCGCAGCGAGCCGCCGATGTCATTGCCATGCGCGATGGTGCCGATGCCGGCGGCGACAGCCGCGCCCGCGCCACCCGACGAGCCGCCGCAGGTGATCTCCGGATCCCACGGGTTCAGCGTGAGTCCGTGCAGCGGGTTGTCCGTGAAGCCGCGGAACGAGAATTCCGGCGTGTTGGTGAGCCCGAGCACGATCGCGCCGGCCTTCCTGAGGTTGCGCACGACGGGCGCGTCGGACGGCGCGATGATGCCCATCTGCGCCGGGACGCCGTTGGGATTGGGACGTCCTTCGTAGTCGACGTTCTCCTTGATCGTGACGGGCACGCCATGCAGCAGGCCGGACTTGTCGCGGGCCTTGTCGGCGGCGCGCGCGGCCTTCAGGGCGTCGTCGCTGAGATCGACGACGACGGCGTTGAGCTTCGGATTGACCGCGTGCATCCGCGCGATGTGCGCCTGGGTTACCTCCAGCGAGGAGACGGCGCCCGAGCGGATCGCCGCCGCGGTCTCGACCGCCGACCATTGCCAGGCCGGTCCCTTCGGCAGCCGCGGCTTGGGCGCGGCTGCCTTCACCTGCGGCTTGGATGGCGCCTTGGTCGTGGCTTTCGCCTTGGCGGACGGTTTCGCCTTGGTCACGGTACGCGCGGTGGCGCGCTTCGGGACCGGCCGGGCGGCCTTCGCCGCCGGCTTCTTCGCTGCCTTTGCCATCGTATTCTCCCCCGGTTTTCGTTCTAGGCGACCGACATCGTCAGTGGCGGCTCGACGTCGGCCGGCAGCGGGCTGACATACGGCGTGCGCGTCGTCCGCTTCTTCAGGTCGGCCTTCGCCGCCGCGATCAGCGCGGGCTCGTTGAGCGCCTTGATGCCGAGAGCGGCCATCGCCTTCGAGGCCTGCACCATCGCCTTGTGCGCGGCGGGCGTCTTGCCCTGCGCGACGACCTGCCAGGTGTGGAAAGGGGTGCCGATCGCCACCGTCGGCGCGTGCACCTGCACGGTCGGCACCACCCAACTGACGTCGCCGACATCGGTCGAGCCGATCTGCGGATTGCGCTTGGTGTTCAGCGGCACCAGGAAGTCGGCGAGCGGCTTGGCGGTCGGCTCCATGCCGATGCTGTAGTAGACCGACTCGATGTCCTTGTCGGTCAGGGTCGCCTGGATCTGGCCGGCGAAATCGCGGTCGGTTTCGTCGAAATGCGGCGGCCCGAGTTCTTCCATGATGCCATACAGCGCCTCTTCGAGCGGCGTGTTCGGCAGGATGTTGGACACCGCCGAGATGATCTTCATCTCGACCTTGGTCTCGGTCATCAGCGCCGCGCCCTGGGCGATCTTGTGCACGCGTCCGACCAGCTCGTTCATGCCGGGGAGGTCGCGGGCGCGGATCGAGTAGCGCACGCGGGCATGCGCCTGCACCACGTTTGGCGCGATGCCGCCGGTGTCGAGCAGCGCGTAGTGCACGCGCGCATCGCTCGGCATGTGCTCGCGCATGTAGTTGACGCCGACATTCATCAGCTCGACCGCGTCGAGCGCGCTGCGGCCGAGATGCGGCGAGGCGGCGGCATGCGATGTGCGTCCGGTGAAGATGAAGTCGGCGCGGGTGTTGGCCAGCGACGGCGTCATCACCACTTCCCAGAAGCTAGACGGATGCCAGGTGATGGCGATGTCCGCATCCTCGAACGCGCCCGAGCGCACCATGAAGGCCTTCGCGGCGCCGCCTTCTTCGGCAGGGCAGCCATAGTAGCGCACGCGGCCGGGCACCTTGTTGGCGACAAGCCAGTCCTTCACGGCGGTGGCGGCAAGCAGTGCGGCCGAGCCGAGTAGATTGTGGCCGCAGCCATGGCCGTGGCCGCCGGTCTCGATCGGACGGTGCTCGGCAACGCCGGCTTCCTGCGAGAGGCCGGGCAGGGCATCATACTCGCCCATGAAGGCGATGACCGGACCGCCTTCGCCCCATTCGCCCATCAGCGCGGTCGGAATGCCCGCCACCTTTTCGGTAATGCGAAAACCCTGGTGCTTCAGCTCGGCGAGGTGTTCGGCGGAGGAGCGGGCCTCCGTGTAGCAGACCTCGGGCATGCTCCACACCCGGTCGCTGAGCTCGATGAAACGGGTCTTGATCGCGTCGACGCCGCGCCAGATCTCGCTGCGGTTATCCATCTCCGGTCGTGTCCTCTGTAGCCAATAAAGAGGCCGGTATGGTTATCAGCTAAGTTCCCTGACGCCTAGCGATCCCCGGCGGGAGCAGCCATGCGGACGGTGCCAAGCCGCGGGGCAGCGCTTGAGCAAAGAGTGCTGCGTTTGAATGCAGCGCGGTGATTTCCGCGCCGCAACGCAACCCGCCTCGCTCGTGCGTTCTCGCATTCCGGAACTGCCGCCCGCCGTCATTAAAGCACCGTCAGGAACGATCACGGGCGGCTCCTGTTCTCGCCTGCAGGAGCGCGATCGCATGCGTGCAGGACCCATCACGATCGTTGTCGCATTGCTGGTGATTCTCGCCGGCGCCGCCGTGTTCGCCTACCAGGGCCTGACGCTGCCCGGCGATCCGATGCCGACCGAGGGCTGGATCGCGCTCACGCTGGGCGTGGTGTTCTCGCTGATCGTGGGGGTCGGCCTGATGGTGCTGGTGTTCTACAGCAGCCGCAAGGGTTACGACGAGGCATCCCAGTTCCGGTCTGATGATCGCCCTGAATGAGACGTCTCACACCGGCCGGGGCGGATGCTGGGTGCGCGGATGCCGGTCGTGCAGGAGCTTCGCCAGTTGCAGCCGCAGATCGTCCTGGCCGCGCATCGCGGTCTCGAACAGCGCTTCCTGGAGGTCGCGCGGGATGTCGCCCCACACACTGATCGCGGCGTTGCCCAGCAGTTCTGCGAATCGCTTGTCGTCCATGCTGCACCTCCGGACGAGGTGACGTCCGTGTGTGCCGAAGGTTCCAAGTGAGCCTACTGGGTGACGAAGAGCACCGTTGCGATCGCGACCGAAGCAGCAATGGCCGAGACCGTGCCGGTGGTCGACAGCACCCCCATCCGCCGCAGCGCGGCTGCGAACACGATGATGATCGGCGTGGCGGTGACGAGGCCGAGCTGTGCTTCGGTCATAGAACTGCTCCTGGGGTCTGCTGCTGGCGGTGTCGCCGATCCCTAGCGCAGTCCGGTGCCGCACTGTTTGTGCACCGACAAAGAGGACCTCGGCTCGCCTGACTACCTTCGCGGCATCCAACCGGAGGGCGAGATGTCGGCACTGACATGCGAGACGGACCAGGACGAGCGCTGGGGTGTGTTCGGCGGGTTGCCCGGCGATCCCATGATGTGGGTGCTGATCTTGAGCGAGCTCGTCGCATTCGGCCTGCTGCTCGGCGCCTTCATCGTTGCCCGCGCGATCCATCCAGTGGTGTTCGCGTCCGGGCAGGCCGTCCTCGACGGACCGCTCGCAGCATTGAATACGATCGTGCTGGTGACGAGCGGCTGGGCCGCCGCGCGTGCTGCTGCGGCCGCGCGGGCTGAATCGCCGCATATTGCACGGCGCTGGATTGCACTGGCCACGATGCTCGGTGCGGCATTCGCCGTCATCAAACTGACCGAGTACAGCAACGAGATCGCGTCCGGCGCGAGCCTCGAATCCTCGGTCTTCTTCACGCTCTACTTCCTCCTGACAGGGTTCCACCTGCTGCACGTTGGGCTTGGCATCGTCATCCTCGCCGTCGTCAGCCATCGCGCCACGTCGAGCGGCATCGAGACCGGGGCAGCATTCTGGCACATGGTCGACCTGGTCTGGATCGTGATGTTCCCCATCCTCTATCTGGTGGGGTGAGGCATGTTCCGGAGCCCACTTGATATGGCTTGGCTGCAATTGCTGAGTTTCGTGCTCGCCACGCTCGCAGCCTCGCTGCTGGTGCCGAACAGATGGCTCGTCGATGCGCTGGTTCTCTCGCTCGCCGCTGCAAAGGGCAGGGTGATCGTACTCGACTATCTCGGCCTGCGCAGTGCGCCCGCGCTGTGGCGCGGCCTGCTCACCACCTGGGGTGCCGGTCTCGCCGCCTTTGCCGCGCTTGCGGTTGCGATCCGGGCTCTCGTCTGACGGCCGATCTGCGCGCTCGTTGCGCCCCGACAAAGAGCCCCGCGGCAGCGCCAGTAGATTGCTTCCACACCATTGATCCTCACCAACCGGAAAGGACGTGTCATGGCGGAACGCCTGACCAAGTCGGCCGCGCGGAACGTCTTCTACGGCGGTTCGGCCTTCTTCTTCGCGATCTTCCTCGGGCTGACCGCGCACAGCCACTACTACATGGTCACGACCTCGACCAAGGCGTCGACGCTCTCAGATGGCGTCGCGCGCGGCAAGCATGTCTGGGAAAGGAACTCCTGCATCAATTGCCATACGCTGCTCGGCGAGGGCGCCTATTTCGCGCCGGAGGTCGGGAATGTCTGGGACCGTTGGGGCGGCAGAGAGGACCCGGCAGCAGCCCGCGAGATGCTGAAATCCTGGATGCAGTCGCAGCCCTCCGGCGCGCCCGGGCGGCGGCAAATGCCGCAGTTCAACCTCACTGACCAGGAGATCAACGATCTCGCCGATTTCCTGCAATGGACCGACACCATCAAGCGCCAGGACTGGCCGCCGAACAAGGCCGGCTGAGCCCTGCATCCCGCCCTTCATCCACGAAAGACATCCGCGATGAGATATGAGACCCAGAAGGTCGCGATGCTGTATTTCTACGGCGCGCTGACGCTCTTCCTCGCCCAGGTCCTGTTCGGCCTGCTCGCCGGCACCATCTACGTGCTGCCGAACACGCTGTCGGTCCTGCTGCCCTTCAACATCGTCCGCATGATCCACACCAATGCGCTGATCGTGTGGTCGCTGATCGGCTTCATGGGCGCGACCTACTTCCTGTTGCCCGAGGAGACCGAGACCGAGATCTACAGCCCGCTGCTCGCCAAGATCCAGTTCTGGATGTTCTTCGGAGCCGCAGGCGCCGCCGTGGTGGGCTATCTCTTCCACTACCATGAAGGCCGCGAGTTCCTTGAGCAGCCCTTCATCATCAAGGTCGGCATCGTCGTCGTCTGCCTGATGTTCCTGTTCAACGTCACGATGACGGCGCTGAAAGGCCGCAAGACCACGGTGACCAACATCCTGCTGTTCGGGCTGTGGGGCGTCGCGATCTTCTTCCTGTTCGCGTTCTACAACCCGGCCAATCTCGCGGTCGACAAGATGTATTGGTGGTACATTGTCCATCTGTGGGTCGAGGGCGTCTGGGAGCTGATCATGGCCTCGATCCTGGCCTTCCTGATGATCAAGCTCAACGGCATCGATCGCGAGGTGGTCGAGAAGTGGCTCTACGTCATCATCGGCCTGGCGCTGTTCTCCGGCATCCTCGGCACCGGCCACCACTTCTACTGGATCGGCGCTCCCGGCTATTGGCAGTGGATCGGCTCGCTGTTCTCGACGCTGGAAGTCGCGCCGTTCTTCACCATGGTCATCTTCACGGTGCAGATGACGCTCAAGGCCGGCCGCAAGCACCCGAACCGCGCTGCGCTGCTGTGGTCGGTCGGCTGCTCGGTGATGGCGTTCCTCGGCGCCGGCGTGTGGGGCTTCCTGCACACGCTGTCGAGCGTGAACTACTACACCCATGGCACCCAGGTGACCGCCGCGCACGGCCATCTCGCTTTCTTCGGCGCCTATGTGATGCTCAACCTCGCCGTGATGGCCTATGCCGTGCCGCAACTGCGCCAGCGCGCGCCCTACAACCAGTGGCTCTCGATCGCGAGCTTCTGGATCATGTGCACGGCGATGATGGTGATGACCTTCGCGCTGACCTTCGCCGGCATTCTTCAGGTGCATCTGCAGCGCGTGCTCGGCCAGAGCTACATGGATGTGCAGGACCAGCTTGCGATGTTCTACTGGGTGCGGCTCGGCTCCGGCGTGTTCGTCGCGATCTCGGCGCTGATGTTCGTCTGGGCTGTGCTGGTGCCCGGCCGCGCGAAGCAGGCCGTAATTTCCGGGGCCCTGCAGCCCGCGGAGTGAACGCTGGCAGGCGGCGGCCCCGCGGTCGCCGCCTGCAGTCCCCGATATTGGAGAAAGACCATGAAAGCCGCGCTGCACGCGATCGACACCGTTCCTGTGTTCCCGCTTTACACGCCGACCGCCAATGAATGCGCGCTGTTCGAGCATGCGTTCCGTCATCGGCTGCCGGTGCTGCTGAAGGGCCCGACGGGCTGCGGCAAGACCCGCTTCGTCGCTCATATGGCGGCGCGGCTCGGCCTGCCGCTGCATACGGTCGCCTGTCATGACGACCTCACCGCCGCCGATCTCACCGGCCGCTATCTGCTCAAGGGCGGCGACACCGTCTGGACCGACGGACCTTTGACCCGCGCGGTGCGCGAGGGCGGCATCTGCTATCTCGACGAGGTGGTCGAGGCCCGCAAGGATGTGACCGTGGTGCTGCATCCTCTCACGGATGACCGCCGCATTCTTCCTTTGGAGCGAACCGGCGAAGAGCTGGTCGCACCCGACGGCTTCATGCTCGTGGTGTCCTACAATCCGGGCTATCAGTCGCTGCACAAGGCGCTGAAGCCGTCGACGCGGCAGCGCTTCATTGCGATCGAGTTCGGCTTCCTGCCCGCGGAGCAGGAGATCGCGGTCGTCGCCGCCGAGAGCGGGCTGACGCCTGACCGTGTGCGGCCGCTGGTGGCATTGGCGCATCGGCTGCGGGCGTTGCAGGGACACGATCTGGAGGAGGGCGTCTCGACCCGGCTGCTGGTCTATTGCGCCACGCTCGTCGCTGCCGGGACGCCCGTCGCCGAAGCCGTGCTCGCTACGATGATCGAGCCGCTGACCGACGATGCCGACGTCAAGGCCGCGCTGCGCGAGGTCGCGCAGGCCGTGATCGGGTGAAGCATGCTCGACTTTCTCGAACTGGAAGAAACCGTCGGCCGTGCCTGGCATCGCCTCGTCGGCACCACGTCGAGCTATTCGGTTCATCCCGATCACGCGGTCGCGTTGAATGACGTCAGCGGCCGTATCGCCGTGATGTTCCGCGCGCTTGGCGGAGAGAGCGGTGTGCAGATCGCAGGCGCCAAGGCGCGCAAGTCGGGCCATCGTCTCGGCTGGCGCCAGCGCATCGGGCTCGGTGACGAGTGCCTCGACCAGGCCGGATGCGACGGCGCCACTGTGTTTCTCCCGGACACCATCGCGCTGCTGCCGGATCGCGCTCTCAACGCCCAGCTCTATCACTGGCTCGCGGCGTGGTTCGCGACCATGGAGGTCGAGCCGATCGCGGACAGCGACCCGCTGCGGCGGGATCTCCTCGCGCTGCGCCGCGCGCGCGAGACCGCGATGGTGGTGCTGACGCGCTTCCCCGGATTGAACCGATCCTACGCCCAGCTCGCGCGTGCCCTGGCCGTGACCCGACCGCGACGTCCGCTGCCGCGTCTGGAGCAGCAGGTCGAGCACATCGTCATGGCGCTGCTTGGAGCGGCCGTGCCGCCGCAGGGCGTGCTGTGGAATGCCGTCATCGCCGACGGCGAACTGCCGCATCGCGCACCGCCGGGCTACCGACCGATGCTGCCGTGCCCGTTGTGGGGCGATTGCTGGAGCCGCGACGCTGTTGCTGCCGAACGCGACGACGAGGAGACGTCGACGCCGCCCGAGCAGGTTGAGACGCAAGACACCCGCAAGCGCTTTGCGCGGCGCGAACGCGACGATGGCGTCAGGCGCGATCCGTTCATTCTCAACCGCTTCGAGAAGATTCTCGCGATGGCGGAGATGGTCAATGTCGATCGTCCCTCTGACGATACCGACGATGACGACGCCCGCAAGGCCGCCGACGATCTCGATGAGCTCGCGATCTCCAGGCGCAAGGGACGTCCCGCGAGCAAGCTGAAGTTCGATCTCGATCTGCCGCCCGAGGCGGTCGACACCGCGCGGCTCGACAGCGGGCGGCTGTACCCTGAATGGAATTACCGAAGCGGCGACTACCTGCCGGATCATTGTCGCGTCGTCACCGGCGCCGCGGCCGAGACAGGCGAGACGTGGGCGCCCGATGAGGCGATGCGCCGTCGTATTCGCAGCGTGCGGCGTCGCTTCGAGACGTTGCGGCCGCGCGAGGAGGTGATGCGCGCCCAGGCTGACGGGCACGACCTCGATATCGACGCGCTGGTCCGCGCGCGCAGCGATCTCAATGCCGGCCATGGCGGTCTCGATCGCGTCCACCTCGCGATGCGTCCGCTCGCGCATGATCTTGCGGCGACCCTGCTGGTCGACGTCTCCTTGTCGACGGATGCGTGGATCGACGGCGTTCGCGTGCTCGACGTCGAGAAGGAGGCGCTGCTGGTGCTCGCTCACGGCCTGTCGGCCTGCGGTGACAGCCACAGCATCCTCACCTTCACCTCGCGGCGGAATTCCTGGGTCCGACTGGAGACCGTGAAGGCGTTCGGCGAGAAGATGAGCGGGCAAATCGAGCGCCGCATCGGTGCGCTCTGTCCCGGCTACTACACGCGGATCGGCACGGCCGTGCGCCATGCCGCCGGCGAGCTTGCCGAGCGCCCCGAGCGCAAGCGGCTGCTGCTGGTGCTGACCGACGGCAAGCCGAACGATGTCGATCACTATGAAGGGCGGTTCGCGATCGAGGACACGCGCAAGGCCGTGCAGGAGGCGCGCCTCGCCGGCGTGGCGGTGTTCGGCGTCACCATCGACGCATCGGCGCAGTCGTATTTTCCAACGCTGTTCGGCCGCGGCGGCTATGCGATCGTCGGGAACATCCGTCGTCTGCCTGCCGCGCTGCCGGCGCTCTACCGGCAGCTCGCGCATTGAGCACGCGGCAGTCCTCAGGTCGCGGGTTCGCGCAGGTTCCTGAGCGGCACCGGCAGATGGCCCATCAGCTTGTCGAACTCGCCGGGATCGAGCTTCTCCCAGAGAATTTCGAAGATGCCGCGCGCGGCCTTGAGCGGATCGACCGGGAATTGCGGCGGCAGCTGGCGGAAGATGTCGTCGACGAACTCTTCGAGATGCCGGTCCTTGGTCGGCGTCGCCGCGTGACGCCAGCCCTCGTAGTAGACGCCTCGGATCAGCATCGGCAGCTGAGCGCCGAAGTTGACGGCGGTGGCCAGCGGCAAGCGGTCGCGCAGCACATGTAGCACCGCGCGAAGCGCGTTGTAGGCCTGCTGCCGGCTCGCCAGCGCCAGCCGCTGCTCGATCACCTTCAGCCAGATGTTGGTTTCCTGGACGGTATGGTCCAGCGCGGTGACGCCGATTTCGCTCATCTGATTCTCCATGGCCATGCACAGGAACCGTTGGCGGCACGCCGAACCAGGGAACCGCAACGTGATTCGCTTGGACGTTGCGGCAGTAGGCGGTGCGTTCGGATCGGGAATGTTGACTTGCATCAAAGTCACGATCTCGTGGCCGACAGGGAGGTAAACGAACGGTCAAGGCGAAGCCTCGGCGTTTACCGTTCCGGCGGCCGGAACGAAGCATCCTCGAATGCTCGTGGTGCGCGGTCACGCCATCAGGTTGAACCGTAATCGCACCGCTTGTGAAGAACGCGTCTTCGCTTGCTCGCTGCGACAGACTCACCTTACATCGGTGTCGTTCGAGGCGCGGAGACCCGCGCACTCGGCACCCCCGCAACTCACGAATCGACGTCGGCTCGCAATGCTCAAGTCTGCCCAAGAGAAGTCTGTCCACAACAAGCCTGCTCAAGACAAGTTCGGCAAAGACCTTCCGCTGACCGGCTACGCGGTCGTGGTCGACGGCCAGATCAAGACCGAGTTCAAGACCAAGGACGGTGCGCATAACGGCGCGCACGATCTCAAGCGTCGATTCCCGATGCTGCAGATCAAGGTGTACGACGCCGAGACCAAGCAGACGCACGAGATCGAGCTGGCGCGGGCGTGAGATCGCTGCGGAGGCGTTGGAGCCAACGATAGAATTTCCACTCCTCTTATATCGCCGCAAGCGCGGTGTTCGTGAATGTGCCCTCGCCCCCAAGGCGAAGCGAAGCTTCGCTAGGGTGGGAGAGGGCATGTTGGGCAGAGCATCGAGCTCGGTTGGATGAGGGCTCTGCTTCGACAAGTCGCGCTTGTGGAAAGAGACCCCTCACCCAACCGAGTCTGTGGAGACGCTGGCGATGCCCTCTCCTACAGGAGGCGAGGGCGCTGTATTTGGCGGCGCCGTTGCTGGACCAGTTGTGTTTGCCTTTTCGCTGAGACTCCGGCTCGCGTTCCGCACCTCATTCCGAAACGTCTTCGCCAAGTTCGACAGCGGCCTCGCCTCCGACCACAGCACGTAGGCCGAGACCGTCGTGCTCGGCGTGAACGGCCTCACGACGAGATCATGCCCGCCCTGGCGCGGCGAGAAGGGATCGACCACGGCGATGCCCACGCCGGTCGACGCCAGCACGCAGGCCGTGTTGCAGTAGCGGACCTCGACGGTGGGCTGATAGTCGGCATCAGCTTCGCGAAAGCTGTCGCGTACCGCTTCGCCGAGGCGTGTGCCGCGCTCCAGGCCGATCAACGGGAAGCCCACGAGGTCCCGCGCCGAAATCACATCGCGCTCGGCCAGCGGATGCTGCGGCGGCATCACGCAGACCATCTGGCCGGTGTGCACGACCTCATGCGCGATGCCCGGATGGTCCGACAGGCCGAGCGCGAAGCCGAGCTCGGCGACATTGCCGAGCACGCCTTCGATGACGCCCTCGTAGCGCCGGACGTCGAAGAACATCCGCGTCTGCGGCCGGCGCCGCAGGAAGCCCGACAATGTCGGAGGGATGATGCTGTAGGCGAGCGGCGGCGTCGCGACGATCGACAGATGCCCCGTCTTCTGCTCGCGGAGATCACGCACCCGGTTTTCCAGCCGCGCATGCAATGTGAAGATCGCCTCGCTCTCCTCATACAGCGTCATCGCCTCCGGCGTCGGAAACAGCCGGTTGTTGACGCGCTCGAACAGCGTGAAGCCTGCCTGTGCCTCCATCGCCTTCAGCGCGTTGCTGATCGCCGGTTGCGACAGCGCAAGCTCCTCCGCGGCGGCGACCGTGGTGTGATGGCGGATGACGGCCCGCAGGATCTCCAGCTGTCGCAGGTTCATGTGAACGCCCTATAAGCCCCGGTTATGGTCTCGGCCAAAATATCATAGCGCGCGGCCGCGAAGGTGGATTGCAAATCCCACGCCGGGTTCGCCAAGATGGCCCCTTCTTTCGGTGCGCATCTCCAGGCGATCTTCGCCTGATCGTTCGGCATGGCGCACAGATCGGAGGCAGTCTTGAGCCGTATTTTCCGCGCCGCCGCCGCCCAGCTGGGGCCGACCCAGCGCGCCGACAGCCGGGCGCACACGTTGTCCCGCCTGATAGAACTCCTGGAGCAGGCCGCCGCCCAGGGCGCCAAGCTGGTGGTGTTTCCCGAACTCGCCTTCACGACCTTCTTCCCGCGCTATATCCTGGAGGGCGATGCGCTCGACCAGTATTTCGAGCGCAGCATGCCGAACGCCTCCGTCGCCGCACTGTTCGATCGCGCGCGGGCGCTCGGCGTCGGCTTCTACGTCGGCTATGCCGAACTGACGCCCGATGGCCGCCGCTTCAACAGCTCGATCCTGGTCGATTCCGACGGCGAGATCATCAGCAAGTACCGGAAGGTGCATCTGCCGGGCTCGGTCGAGCCGCGCGAAGGGGCCAAGTACCAGCAGCTCGAGAAGCGCTATTTCGGCTATGGCGATCTCGGCTTTCCCGCCGTGCGCGCCGGCCCCGAATGGGGCGGCGCGATCATGGGCATGATGATCTGCAACGACCGGCGCTGGCCGGAATCCTGGCGCATGCTCGGCATGCAGGGCGTCGAGCTGGTCTGTGTCGGCTACAATTCCGCGGCCTATGATCCGAACGGCGGCAACACCGAGGATGCAACCTTGCGCACCTTCCACTCCACGCTGGTGGCGCAGGCCAACGCCTATATGAACGCGACCTGGGCGATCGCGGTCGCCAAGGCCGGCGACGAGGACGGCAGCGGCCTGATCGGCGGCTCCTGCATCGTCGATCCCAATGGCTGCATCGTCGCGCAGGCGAAGACGCTCGGTGACGAGGTGCTCGTCGCCGATATCGATCTCGATCTGTGCCGGCAGGGCAAGGACAAGATGTTCAACTTCGCGGCGCATCGCCGGCCCGATCAGTACAAGCTCATCACCGAGCGTGCCGGCGTGGTCGAGCCGGTCGCCGTCGACTGACGGCACCGCGATGAGCCGCAGCGAGACACTGGCCGAAGGTTTCCCGGATCTGTCCGCGCACAGAATCGTGCGGCAGGCGCATTGGGGGCGCTGGCTCACGGCGGCAATCATCGTCGTGCTTCTCGTTGCGATCGGCCGCGCCTTCGCGCGCGGGCAGATCGAGTGGTCGTTCGTCGAGCGCTTCATCACCGCGCCGGTCATCCTGCGCGGCATCGTCAACACCATGATCATGGCGGTGGCAGCGATGGCGCTGGGCATCGCGCTTGGCGTGGTCGTCGCGATCATGCGGTTGTCGCCCAATCCGGTGCTGCGCTCGGTCGCGGCCGGATATACGTGGCTGTTCCGCGGCACGCCGCTGATCCTGCAACTGCTGCTGTGGTTCAATCTCGCGCTGGTGTTTCCGACCATCGGCATCCCCGGCCTGTGGAGCGCGCGCGCCGTCGATGTGATGACGCCGTTCCTCGCGGCGCTGCTCGGGCTCGGCATCAACCAGGGCGCATACACCTCGGAGGTGATGCGGGCCGGGCTGCTGTCGGTCGACATCGGCCAGTACGAGGCGGCGCAGGCGATCGGCATGGGCCGGCTGCAGGCGCTGCGCCGGATCATCCTGCCGCAGGCGATGCGGGTCGTGATCCCGCCGCTCGGCAACGAGTTCATCGGCCTGGTCAAGGCGACCTCGCTCGCCAGCGTGATCCAGTACCCGGAGGTGCTGCATTCGGCCGAGAACATCTATTACGCCAACTCCCGTGTCATCGAGCTGCTGATCGTCGCGGGCCTCTGGTATCTGCTCGTGGTCTCGATCCTGACGCCGCTGCAGATGCTGCTGGAACGCCGCTTCGCGCGCGGCATTGCGCGGGGCCGCTGATGAAGCCGCTGGTCGCGATCCGTCAGGTCAGCAAGCGCTTTGGCGAGTTCCAGGCGCTGAAGCAGGTCTCGCTCGACGTGTTCGAAGGCGAGGTCGTCTGCCTGATCGGGCAGTCCGGCTCCGGCAAGACCACCTTGCTCCGCTGCGTCAACCAGCTCACCACGGCCGACAGCGGCGGCATCTGGCTCGACGGCGAGCTGCTCGGCTTTCGCGAGCAGGACGGCCGGCTGCATCGCCTCTCCGAGCGCGAGATCGCGCGGCAGCGGCTCGCCTGCGGCATGGTGTTCCAGCGCTTCAATTTGTTCCCGCACATGACGGCGCTGGAGAACATCATCGAGGGCCCCGTGCAGGTGCAGAAGCGCAAGCCGGCCGAGGCGAGGGACGCGGCGATGGCGTTGCTGCGCCGGGTCGGGCTGGCCGACAAGGCCGGCTCCTATCCGTCGCAATTGTCCGGAGGGCAGCAGCAGCGCGTCGCGATCGCACGCGCGCTGGCGATGGCGCCGCGGCTGGTGCTGTTCGACGAGCCGACGTCGGCGCTCGATCCGGAGCTGGTCGGCGAGGTGCTCGGCGTGATGAAGCAGCTTGCGACCTCCGGCATGACCATGCTGGTCGTCACGCATGAACTCGGCTTCGCGCGCGAGGTCGCCGACCGCGTGGTCTACATGGACCAGGGCGTGATCGTGGAGAGCGGTCCGGCCGGCGAGGTGCTGCGCGCGCCGCGCGAGGCGAGAACCAAGGCATTTCTGGCAGCTGAAGTGGGGTGAGATCATGAAGGTCAAGTCGATCATGTGGGCCGCCGTCGCGAGCGCGGCGATGGTGGTGGCAAGTGCTGCGGCCGAGCTGCCGGCCGACATCAAGCAGAACGGCCTGCGCATCGCGGTGGTGCCGAACTATCCGCCGATGGAGTTCAAGGATCCGGCCACCGCGACCCTGACCGGCTTCGATGTCGAGCTCGGCGAGGCGCTGGCCAGGAAGCTCGGCGTCAAGGCGGTGTGGCAGGAGACCAGCTTCGACCAGCTGATGCCGGGGCTCGCCACGCAGCGCTTCGATATCATCCTGACCGGCATGACCGACCTCAAGAGCCGGCAGGAGACCGCGAGCTTCATCGATTATCTGCGCAGCGGCCCGCGCTTCTTCGTGCAGGCCTCGCGCGCCGCCGAGTTCAAGGAGCCGGCGGCGCTGTGCGGCAAGAAGGTCGGCGCCAGCAGGCGCACGATGTTCCCGAAGGACATCGCGGCCTGGAGCGACAAGAACTGCGGCGCGACTCCGATCGAATTCGTCGGCACCGAGGGCTCGGCCGATGCGCGCACGCAGCTCAAGCAGGGCCGGATCGACGCCGCCGTGCAGGGTAACGAGACCTTGCCCTACATCATGGATCTCGAACCCAACACCTATGTGCCGGTGGGCACGCCGATCGCCTTTCAATACACGGGGCTCGCGACGCCGGTGAAGGCGGAGGAGTTGCGCGAGGCGTTGCGCGGCGCGCTTGAAGGGCTGATCGCCGATGGCAGCTACAAGGCGCTGCTGGCGAAGTGGAAGCTCAGCGATAACGCGATCGAGAAGGTGACGATCAATGCCGGACAGTAAGGCGCTCGCGGGCATTCCGCTCATTCCCTCCAACACGGCGCCGCCGGCGCCCGAGTATCCGTGGCCCGCGCCGTACAAGGCGGCGATGTTCCTGTCGTTCGACATCGACGCCGAGAGCGCCTGGACATCGAAGGACCCCGCGCACGCTGCGCGCCTGGTTACGATGAGCTTCGGCGGCTTCGAGGCCCGCGTCGGTACGCCAAAACTGCTCGAGCTGCTGGCCGAGCTCGATCTGAAGGCGACGTTCTTCATTACGGGCTGGGCGGTCGATGCGCATCCGGCTATGGCCGAGGCCGTGCTCAAGGCCGGCCACGAGATCGGCCATCACGGCTATCATCATCTGCTGCCCGATCCCGGCGATCCCTTCATCATCGAGGAGATCGAGCGTGGCTTCGAGACGCTGCAGCGCCGGCTCGGCGTCCGGCCGATCGGCTACCGCGCGCCGTTCGGCGAGTTCTGCGAGGAGCTGCGCGTCGCGCTTGTCCGGCAAGGCATCGTCTACACCTCGTCGTTCCGCGACGACGTCAGGCCGTATCGCCATCGCTTGGCCTCCGGCTCGCCCGGCACGATCGAGATTCCGGTGACGTCGAGCTACGACGACTGGATGCACGGCCTGTCGGCGCGGTTCTCGCCGCGCTCGATCTTCCCGAAGGAGCATGTGCTGTCGATGTGGAAGGACGAGCTCGACGAGGTCCGCGACTGGGGCGCGATGGTCACCACCGTGCTGCATCCGCAGGTGTCGGGGCGGCCGATGCGCTTCCGGCTGCTGCGCGAGTTCCTCAACTACGCCAAATCCTGCCAGGACGTCTGGATCACGACAGGTGCGGAGATTGCGGCCAACTACCAGCGGCATGAGGCTGCGGAAGCGAAGGGCGCATGAACACGACCGCGATCTTCGGCAGCTACGTACTGACCCGCAAGGATGGCGCGCAACACGTGCTGCGTGATCACTGGGTGCTGGTCGAGGGCAAGAAGATCGCGGCGGTCACGCCGATCCGTCCCTCCGCCAGCGAGGTGTTCGACCGTCCCGGCCGCTTCGTGTTGCCGGGCCTGTTGAATCTGCACAACCACATCTTCAGCGAGGCGATCGCGCGTACGCTCACCGAGGATGGCAACGGCCGCCGCAACAACAAGAGCATCGTCTACACGGTGCTGCTGCCGCTGTCGAAGCGCGGTGCAGAGATCCTGAGTGTCGAGGAGCGGCTGGCGATCGGCCGCATGGGTGTGCTGCAGCTCCTGAAGGGCGGCGCAACCACCGTGATGGAGCCGTTCCGCAATACGATTCCCGAGCTGTTCGACGCCGCGCTCGAGATGGGCCTGCGCTTCTACGGCGCGCCCTATCTGTTCTCGACGTCGGACGCCAAGGCCGATGCCTCCGGCGTCGTGCACTATGCCGGCGACGACGGCGAGGCCGACATGGCGACCTGGAACGCGCTGCATCGGCGCTGGCACGGGCAGGGCGACGGGCGCATTCGGCTGGCGATGAGCCCGCATGCCACGGACACCTGCGGACCGGATCTGCTGCGTGCTGCCGCGGCGCGGGCGCGCGAGGTCGACGTTCCGATCACGACGCACATGGCGCAGAGTGCCGGCGAGGTTGCGACCATCGGGCTGCGCTATGGCGGGCGTACGCCGGCCGAATATCTCGACTGGCTCGGCCTGCTCGGGCCCGACCTGCTCGCCGCGCATTGCCATGCCTCGACCGATGACGACCTCAAGCTGATGGCGGCGCGGGGCGCCGGCGTGCTGAACTGTCCGCGCGTGTTCGCGCGCGCCGGCGTCACGGCAGCGTTCGGCCGCTTCGCCGCGCATGGCGTGCGCACCGCCGTCGGCACCGATGGCTACAACATGGATCTGCTCGGCGAGCTCAACGCCGCGTCGCTGATCTCGAAGGTCGCGCTCGGCAACGCCGAGATCGCGAGTGCGCCGGAGCTGATCGACGCGGTCACCGCGACTGCGGCTGCGATGATCAAGCGGGACGATCTCGGCGTGATCGCGCCGGGCGCGACCGCGGATCTCACCGTCGTCGACATGGCGCATCCGCATCTCCAGCCGCTGCATGACCCGCGCCGCGGCCTGATCGCGCTCGCCAACCGCGCCAACATCGACCAGGTAATGGTCGACGGCCGGCTGCTGATTCACGACGGCCGCTATCTGCATGGCGACGAGACGGCGATCACGGCAGCAGGTGCTGCGGCGATCGAGAAGATCTGGGCGCTGCCGGAGGCG
Organism: Bradyrhizobium sp. HKCCYLR20261; assembly: GCF_051168435.1. Classification (NCBI taxonomy): domain Bacteria; kingdom Pseudomonadati; phylum Pseudomonadota; class Alphaproteobacteria; order Hyphomicrobiales; family Nitrobacteraceae; genus Bradyrhizobium; species Bradyrhizobium sp. HKCCYLR20261. The sequence continues at coordinate 11,929 of NZ_JBNPUZ010000001.1, read as the reverse complement.
CAGGCCGCGTTCGCGGGCTGAAGCGCTTTCCTTCATCTTACTGAACCTTGTCAAACAGCTGGCCAAGCAGGATCGTTGCCGCAGCGCGGATCGCGCCCGGGTGATGCTATCGTCGTTGCCCTCGCGACGTGATGAGGGCGCAGGGAAGGCCGGGTGCCGGTCGCACCCGCGGTCCGCGTGCAGCAAGATAAGCACGCGGCAGAACCACAGGTACGGACCGGAGCATCCGGCCTTCCCTGCGCGATGGTTTACGGCTTATACGCGATCTCCCCGGCGCCCGGCTCGTTGGCCGCCGTCATCGATCCGATGCGTCACACCGGCCGACTTGATACCAGCTTCGGGGTATCAGGACCACGCGACTTCGCCGTCCGCGAAGCACCGCTCGTCCGCGCAAGCGCATCCGATGCTCCGACGTCCACCGCATTGCCGATCCAACGTTTCGTGACGACGCGTACGCCCCTCATCCGGACCGGAACGGAGGGAGGATAAACCGAATATTCTGATATTTGGAAGAGGTATATTTTCGCGCAGGCTCTTGAACTCGAGCTTGTTGTTGGAATTACTGGTGATAATCGCGTTTTCGCGCGGCGCAGATCGATCACCCCGACACACAAATTCGGCGCGATCAAGCGACAGACTGCGCCCGTCGGGCAAATCAGGGTATCTGGTAGCTGGGCTCGTCTGATGGTGCGATTGATGACTTTTGGAGCAGTGTTGCTCCTGAGCCCGCCGACTTCACGGCGTCGCGGACGAAAACATCAGGCCGTAGCCCCAAATTCGACTGTCGTCCCGGGCAAGCCATGGCGTCGCAACGCGACGTCATGGCGCCGACCCGGGACCAATAACCACAGGCCTCGTTGAGGCGACGAACGACTCTCCATCGTGCTTCAACAACGGCAAGCCGTGGTTATGGATCCCGGGTCTGCGTCCCGACAACCCTGTCGCGTTGCCGTGACTTGCCCGGGATGACAGCGGAGTTTGTTGCCATCAGCGCGCCCCAGCGCGAACGCATCAACGATCGCGATCTCTCGACCTTGGCCTCATGGTTCGAGACGGCGCGCGCTTGTTCGTCGATTGCTCTCACGCGCAGATCGGCGCGCGCCTCCTCACCATGAGGGTCCGGCACCGACGTCGGTGCTGGATCCCGTGCCATGAACACGCCGACAGTCGTGTTCCTGGAGACCTGCCCCTCGCGAGGCTTCGGCGCAGAGGATTTTGGCGACGCCGAATCTTGCCACTCCTCACCCTGAGGAGCGCGCCGAAAGGCGCGCGTCTCGAAGGGCGAGGCCCGGATTACTACGTCCTCGTTGTCGAGTTGATGCGAGCCTTACCGCGTCCCATACGCCCGGTCGCCGGCGTCGCCGAGGCCGGGGACGATGAAGGCGTCGTCGTCGAGGCCGTCGTCGATCGCCGCGGTCCACAAGGTGACGTCGGGATGCAGGCCGCGGACGCGCTCGACGCCTTCGGGGGCGGCGATCATGCAGACCATGCGGATGTCCTTGGCGCCGCGCTCCTTGAGCCGGTCGACCGCGGCGACCGCGCTGTTTCCGGTCGCCAGCACCGGCGTGACGACGACGGCGAGACGCTCCTGCAGGTCGGAGGGAGCCTTGAAGAAGTACTCGACGGCGGTGAAGGTCTGCGGCTCGCGATAGAGCCCGATATGGGCGACGCGCGCGGTCGGCACCAGGTCGAGCATGCCGTCGACGAAGGTGACGCCGGCGCGCAGCACCGGCACGAACACCAGCTTCTTGCCGGCGATCTTGGCCGATTGCATCCGCGCCAGCGGCGTCTCGACCTCGACTTCCGTGAGCGGCAGATCGCGCGTGACTTCGTAGCAGAGGAGCATGCCGATCTCCTTCAGGAGCTCGCGGAACGACTTGGTCGAGATCGACTTGTCGCGGATCAGGGTCAGCTTGTGCTGCACCAGCGGATGATCGACGACCGTGACGCCTTCCATGGCTTTCATCTCCGACACGTAGGGTGGGCAAAGGCGCGACGCGCCGTGCTCACCGCGATGCTAGCTCAGACCGGAGCGGTGGGCACGCTGCGCTTTGCCCACCCCACGGATACCTTATGGGTTCGTCATTGCGAGGCGCGGAGCGACGAAGCAATCCAGACTTTCTTCGGGGCCCTGGATTGCTTCGCTGCGCTCGCAATGACGGAGCCGCAAGGTCGGTAAGTGTGGTCCAAACCCCTTAAAACACCGTGCCGTCGCTGATGATGGTGAGCGGCGGCGAGCCGTCGGGACGCCGGGCGAAGGCGAGCTTGCGGCCGGCGGCCCAGGTGCCGCCTTCGAGGATGCGGGCCAAGGGCAGTTGTTCTGCGGTCTGGCTTGTACGCTCGCGGATCAGTCCGGCCAGCCGGTCGAGCAGGGCGACCGTCAGCGCGCGCCATTCCACGACCAGCGGCGAGTCGACTTCATGGGCGCGAGAGGCATCGGCGGGATCGCGCAGGACCAGCACGCCGCCGTCGACGAACAGGCCGCCGTTGCGGTATTCGGCGAGGCCGGTGAGGCCGTCGATGTTGTCCACCACGAGGCCGGCGCGCTGCAGCGGTTCGATCAGCGAATAGCTCAGCCATTGCGACAGCTTGTGCAGCGGGACGAGACCGGTGGTCGCATCGTCCGTGACCAGCGAGGCATGCCGCCAGCAATCGCCGAGCGCGACGCCTTGCAGCGTCAGACGTGACGGCCAGATCGGGCCGAGCTGCAGCAGCACCTGCTGCAGAATATCGGCGGCCTGCAGATGACCGCCGGACGCGCCGGCGGCGAGCTGATCAAACAGACCGCCGGGACGCGGAGCATCCTGTGTTCCGAAGATCTCCGGCTTTGCCGCCGTTGCCTCGCCCAGCCGCCGCAGCAGGGCGACGCGACCTTCCAATCCGACCAGCGGATTTTCGGGGCCCACCAGAAAGCCGCGTTCGAGATCGGCAACGGTGAGCTGCTTCAGCTTCGCCGCATCAGCGCGCAGCGGATCGCGCACATCGGCCGAGAAAGCGCCGCGCGCGAACATGTCGAGGCTCGCCAGCGCAAGTCCCTCGGAGCGGCCGATCTTCGCGCCGGTGACGGCATCCTGATAGCGCCAGGCGGCGCCGGCGCCGGCGTCGAGCAGCACGCTGGTGATGGCGAGATCGAATTCGGCGCGCGCGCGCGCAGCGGCATCCGGCCACTCCACCTTTTCAGCGATTGCAGCCCAGCGATCGACGCCGCCGACCACGAAGTGCCGCCAGCGTGAATGAAACGGCACCTCGCCGCTCGGATACGCCTTGTTTGTCACATCGCGCACGAGATCGGCGAGCGCATCGAGCTTGCCGAGATCGATGCGAAAATGCGGCAGCTTGTCGTCGAGCCCGAGGGCAAGCAGCTGATGCGCCCGCTCGCGGACGGCGCGGGCGGACAGGAGAGATGAAACGTCGGTCATGATCGGCCGCTGCGCTCAGTACTTCTCGAGCGGGCGGCCGACGGTGTCGCCGAGCGCTTCGGGCTTCTGCGGCTCCAGCGAGAAATAGCCGGCCGCCTTCTTCGCCGCGATCTCGACATGGGCGTCGGCCGGGATCAGCTCGTCCGGGATCGGCACGCGCTCGACGATGTCGACGCCTTGTCCGACCAGCGCATCATGCTTCATGTCGCTCATCGAGATGAAGCGGTCGATGCGCGTGATGCCGAGCCAGTGGATGACATCTGGCATCAGCTGCTGGAAGCGCGCATCCTGCACGCCGGCGACGCATTCGGTGCGCTCGAAATACGCCGCGGCGGCGTCGCCGTCCTCCTGGCGCTTGCGCGCATTGTAGACCAGGAATTTCGTCACTTCGCCGAGCGCGCGGCCTTCCTTGCGGTTGTAGACGATGATGCCGAGCCCGCCGTTCTGTCCCGCGGCGACGCATTCCTCGATGCCGTGGATCAGATAGGGGCGGCAGGTGCAGATGTCCGAGCCGAACACGTCGGAGCCGTTGCACTCGTCATGCACGCGACACGTGATCTTCGTCCTGGAGTCGTTCAGCTTGGTGACGTCGCCGAACAGATAGACCGTGGTGCCGCCGATCGGCGGCAGGAACACCTGCAGGTCCGGCCGCGTCACCAGCTCCGGATACATGCCGCCGGTCTGCTCGAACAGGCCGCGGCGCAGATTGGTCTCGCTGGTGCCGAAGCGCGCGGCGACGCCGGGCAGGTACCACACCGGGTCGATCGCGATCTTCACCACCGACACGCTGCCATTGGCATGCACCACCTCGCCGTCATGGACGAGGCGCTTGGCGGCGAGCGCGGCGTGCAGCTCCGGCAGCTCGATGCGCGCCTTGGTCACCGCGATCGAGGGGCGGATGTCGATGCCCTCGGCGATCTCGCCGCCAAAGTTCTCGGCGACCAGATGGCCCCAGGGATCGAGCGCGACGATCTTGGCGGGATCGCGCCACTGGCCGAACGGGCCGATGGTGGCGGCGGGATGGGTGTTGGTGAGGTCGGGACGGCGGATCGGATCGAGCGCGCCGGAGGAGACGGCGAGCGCGCGGTAGATCGTGTAGGAGCCGCCATGGCTGCCGATCACGTTGCGGTCCTGCGGGCGCGATACCGTGCCGATGATCGGCCCGCGCTCGCGCGCGGTCTCGGCGCCCCAGTGGAGCGGGAAGTTATGCTTGGCGCCTGGCACCGGGTGCGAGGTCAGGCGGATGTGATCCGTGCGGTTGGAGCGAGTCATCGGACAGCCACCCCCAAAACGGCAACGGCCCGCCTTGACGACGGGCCTGAGCAGAACGAGTTCACGTTTTCCATACGGGAATATAGCAGCTTTTCCGCAGCAAACAAGGGCGTCGCCGGCACCATCTATTTGTAAACGAATGGTGACGACGGCCGGCCTGTGATGCAGCACGGTCTGGTCCGCTGGCATGGCGCTTGCCTTTTGAGCGCCGCGCCGCCAGCTTGGCGCGCGTGGATTCGTCGGCGGCAAAGGCGGCATGGACCTGATCATTCGCAACGCGGTACTGGCGCAGCAAGGCGAGCTGCGCCGCGCCGATATCGGAATTTCCAAAGGCAGCATCGTGGCGATCGAGGCCGCGCTGCAGGCGGACGGCGAGGAGCGCGATGCCGAGAGCTGCCTCGTCGTGCCCGGCTTCATCGAGACGCACATTCATCTCGACAAAACCTGCATCCTCGATCGCTGCACCATCCGGGAAGGTACGGTGGCCGAGGCGGTGCGCGAGACGGCGGCGGCGAAGCGCAATTTCACGGCGGAGGATGTCTACGCCAGGGCGAAGCAGACTGTTGAGCGCTGCGTCAGCCACGGCACGATGCGGATGCGCACCCATGTCGAGCTCGATCCCGGCATCGGCTTCATCGCGTTCGAAGCCATTCAGCAGCTTGCGCGTGACTACGCCTGGGCGCTCGATCTCGAAATCTGCGTGTTTCCGCAGGAAGGCCTGACGAACTATCCGGGCACCGAGGAACTGCTGATCGAGGGCCTGCGCCGCGGCGCGCGCACCATCGGCGCCGCGCCATATTTCGACACCGATCCGCCGGCGCAGATCGACCGCATCTTCGCGATCGCGCGCGAGTACGACGTCGACATCGACATGCATCTCGATCTCGCCGAGACGCTGGATCACATGCAGATCGAATATGTCTGCCGCAAGACCGAGGAGTACGGCTGGGGCGGCCGCGTCGCGGTCGGCCATGTCACGCAGCTGTCGCTGCTGCCACCGGAGCGCTTCAACGCGATTGCTGTCAAGCTCGCCAATGCCGGCGTTGCCGTTACCGTGTTGCCCTCGACCGATCTGCATCTGATGGGCCGCCGGCAGGATCACGCCATCCCGCGCGGCGTGGTGCCGCTTGAGCCGCTGCGCGAGCACGGCGTGACGTGCTCGCTGTCGACCAACAACGTGCTCAATCCCTTCACGCCCTATGGCGACGGCTCGCTGATCCGCATGGCCAATCTCTACGCCAATGTCTGCCACGTCTCGCGCCCCGACCATCTCGCCGGCTGCCTGGACATGGTGACGCATGACGCGGCGAAGCTGATGCGGCTGGAGGATTACGGCGTGAGGGTGGGCGCGCCCGCCGATCTCGTCTGCATCGATGCCCGCGATCCGACCGAAGCCGTCGCGACCCTGGCGCAGCCGCTATGGGGCCTGAAGCGCGGCCGGCCCTCGTTCTCGCGCACGCGGCCGGTGCTGCATCGGCCAGGATGATCTAGTTGTTACAATGTGATGGTCTATCAACGCGTCATTGCGAGCGAAGCGAAGCAATCCAGAGTCCTTGCGCGGCCCTGGATTGCTTCGCTTCGCTCGCAATGACGGCGGAGTTACTATAGGAGTTCCTTCATGCGCATCATCAACGTTGCCGCCGCCCAGATGGGGCCGATCCAGCGGGCCGAGAGCCGCGAGGCCGTCGTCGCGCGCATGATCGCGCTGCTCGACGAGGCCAAGCGCAAGGGCGCCGATCTGGTCGTCTATCCGGAGCTGGCGCTGACCACGTTCTTTCCGCGCTGGTACATGGAGGATCAGGCCGAGGTCGATACATGGTTCGAGCGCGACATGCCGAACGCCGCGGTGCAGCCGCTGTTCGATCGCGCCGCGCAGCACGGCATCGCGATGTATCTCGGCTATGCGGAGCTGACGCCGGATGGGCACCACTACAACACAGCTGCTCTCACCGACCGCGCCAGCAACATCGTCGGCAAGTATCGCAAAGTGCATTTGCCCGGCCACGAGGAATTCGAACCGGAGCGCAGCCATCAGCACCTGGAGAAGCGCTATTTCGAGCCTGGCGATCTCGGCTTTCCGGTCTGGCGCAATCTCGGCGGGATCATGGGCATGGCGATCTGCAACGACCGCCGCTGGCCGGAGACCTATCGCGTGATGGGGCTGCAGGACGTCGAGCTGGTGCTCATCGGCTACAACACGCCGTCGGTGAACTCGCTGAAGTCAGCCGAAGGACTGCAGCAGCGGCTGTTCCACAATCGTCTCTCCGCGCAGGCCGGCGCGTATCAGAATTCGTGCTGGGTGGTCTCGGTGGCCAAGGCCGGGTTGGAAGATGGCCATCATCTGATCGGCGGCAGCCTGATCGTCAATCCCGACGGCGAGATCGTTGCGGAAGCTGTGACGGAGGGCGACGAGGTGCTGGTCGCGCCGTGCGATATGGATGCGACGCGGTTCGGCAAGCAGACGATCTTCGACTTCGCGCGGCATCGCCGCGTGGAGCATTACGGCCTGATCACCAGCCGCACCGGCGCGGTGCCGCCGGAGTGAGGTATGCTGCCTTGTGAGTTGCAGATGGCGCTGTGTCGCAGACCCCAGTGCGCTCCCTCTCCCCGTTCTTCACGGGGAGAGGGTTGGGGTGAGGGGCAGCCACGCCCACCGACCGTGCGGAGGGTCTCCTTCAGTCGGATTGCATCTTGCGATGCTACCATACCGCGGAATCTATCGAGGGACGTCACTGGTAGTTGCCTGCCTCATCCCGGCCGGTGGCTATGGGTCCCGGCTCGGAGGCCGGGACGACAGCGGAGGGTGGGTCGGGCAGAGCAGCGCAGGCGGCGCCGCGAGATTTGCGAAGCAATCAGCTGCTAAACGCCACCGCGCCAAGCGCCATGGTCACCGCGGCCTGCGTCGGGTCGATCACCGGAATGCCCAGCGCGTCCTCCAGATTCTTGCGATGCCGCGCCATGCCGGCGCAGCCCATCACGATGGCGCCGGCGCCGTCTTCGTCCCGCAGCGCGCGGCCGACCGTAATCATCTTCGCCAGCGTGCCTTCGCCCGACGCGGTCTCCGCCACCGTCATGTCGAGCGGCCGTTCCGCGGCGAGCCTGTCCATCAGGCCCATCTGGCGGAGATAGCGGATGTGGCGGCGGATCGAACGTTGCGCGATGGCGAGCACGCCAAAGGTGTCGGCGCGCGTCAACGCGGTCAACACGCCGCATTCGGCGATGCCGAGCACCGGCCGCGTCGTCGCCTCGCGGCAGACATGCAGGCCGGGATCGCTGTAGCAGGCGATGACGAAGGCACTCGAGGCGTTGTCGCCCTCGACGAAGCGGCGCAGCGGCAGCGCGACGCTGTCGGCATCCTTCTGGCTCTCGACGCCGTAGGGGCCTTCCTTCAACGTCTCGCAGACGATCTCCGGTCCTTCCGCGAACATCAGCGGCTTGAGCGCCGCCGCGAGGCCGTCGGTCACCACCTGGTTGGAGTTCGGGTTGATCACGGTGATGCGCGGGCGGGACATGGGTGTTACCTGCTTCTTCGGAGTTGACGTCGCCCGACAGGCAACCACTATGCCACCGCGGACGCAAGCGGGCCTCAACTGCTCCGCGCGTCCACGCCGTTCCATCTGGCAGAACTAGGAGATCGCGATGACCGAGCCGGCCTATGACCTGATCATCCGGGGAGGGCGCGTCGCCACCACCACCGACACGTTCGAGGCCGACGTCGCCATCTCCGGCGAGACGATCGCGGCGATCGGCCGCGGGCTCGGGCCGGCCAAGCGCGAGATCGACGCGCGCGGCAAATACGTGCTCCCTGGCGGCGTCGACAGCCACTGCCATATCGAGCAGCTCTCCGCCGCCGGCATCGTCAATGCCGATACGTTCGAAAGCGCGACGACCTCTGCGGCGTATGGCGGCACCACATCAGTGATCTCCTTCGCCGCGCAGCATGTCGGTATGCAGCTGCCGCAGGTGCTCGAGGACTACCACGCGCTGGCGCGCAAGGGCGCGGTCATCGACTACGCGTTCCACATGATCATTGCCGATCCGACCAAGGAGACCTTGGAGCGCGATCTGCCGGCGCTGATCCGGCAGGGCCATGGCTCGATCAAGATCTTCATGACCTACGACCGGCTCAAGATCGACGATGAGCCGCTGCTCGACATTCTCGTCGCCGCGCGCGAGGGCGGCGCGATGCTGTGCGCGCATGCCGAGAACCACGGCATCATCTCCTGGATGGTGAAGCGACTGCTGGCGCGCGGCTACACCGCGCCGAAGTATCACGCCATCAGCCATGCGCGCTTTTCCGAAGCCGAGGCGTTCAATCGCCTGATCGGCATGGCGGCGCTGGTCGATCAGCCGATCATGATCTTCCACGTTTCGACCGCCGAAGGCGCCAAGGTCATCCGCGACGCGCGCGGGCAGGGGCTGAAGGTGTTTGCCGAGACCTGTCCGCAATATCTGTTCATGACCGCCGACGATCTGGACAAGCCGGGCATCGAAGGCGCGAAGTGGATGTGCAGCCCGCCGCCGCGTCGCGCGCCGGACCAGGAGGCGCTGTGGCAGGCGCTGTCGCTCGGCGATCTGCAGACGATCTCGTCGGACCACGCGCCGTACCGCTTCGACGAGACCGGCAAGCTGCGCGCCGGTCCCAACCCGAACTTCAAGCAGATCGCCAACGGCCTGCCGGGCCTGGAACTGCGGCTGCCGCTGCTGTTCGACGCGATGGTGTCGAAGGGCCGGCTCGGCCTCAACAAGTTCGTCGAGCTGACGTCGACGGCGCCGGCCAAGATCTACAATCTGCATCCGCGCAAGGGCGCGATCGCGATCGGCGCGGATGCCGACATCGCGCTGTGGGATCCGGACAAGCGCGTGACGATCAGCGATGCCGCCATGCACGACCTCGCGGGCTACACGCCGTTTGCCGGCCGCAGCGTGCAGGGCTGGCCGGTGACCGTGCTGTCGCGCGGCCGCGTGATCGTCGACGACGGCAAGGTCTCGGTGCAGCCCGGGTCCGGCCAGTTCCTCGCGCGCAGCGGCGGCGAGGCGGCGAAGCCGACCGGGCGGCTGGTGGCGGACATGGACCCCGAGCAGAACTTTGGGGCGACGCTGCTGTGAGCATGTCGGCGAGAGATCACGGGCCTCGTCCTTCGAGACGGTCGCTTCGCGACCTCCTCAGGATGAGGGGAGAGAGCAGGGCAGGCGGCGCGCACGCTGCGTTTCCTCTCCATGAACACGCCTCTTGGCGTGTTCATGGTCGGTGTGCAGGACCCGCTTGGGTGCCAGAACCTCATGGTGAGGAGGCTGCGCCAGCAGCCGTCTCGAACCATGAGGCCCCGATGGAGAGGCTTCTCGCATGCATGTCCTGATCTTCGGCGGCGCCGGCTTCGTCGGGCTCAATATCGCGCAAGGCTTGTTGGAGCGCGGACACCGCGTGACCGTGTTCGATGCGGCGCCGCTGCCGAGTGCCGCGCAACGCGCCTTCGCTTCTCATGGTGAGCGGCTGCAAGTTATCAAAGGCGATGTGACCGATGCGGCTGCCGTCGCGACGGCGGTCGGCTCCGGCTGCGATGCCGTGGTCATGGGCGCTGCGATCACCGCCGGTCCCGAGCGCGATGCGTCCGATCCCGAGCGCATCCTCGCGGTCAACCTGCTGGCGCAAGTGCCGATCCTGCAGGCGGCGCGGCGCAGCGGTGTCCGGCGCGTGATCAATCTGTCCTCGGCTGCATCCTATGGCGCCAGCGGCCAGCGCTTTGCCGTGCTGGAGGAGACGACGCCGTGCGAGCCGGTGTCGCTGTATGCGATCACCAAATTCACCTCCGAGCGCGTCGCCGCGCGGCTGTCGGACCTTTGGAAGACCGACGTCATCAGCGTGCGCCTGTCGGCGGTGTTCGGGCCGTTCGAGCGCGGCGGTGGCGTGCGGGACACGCCGTCACCGCAGGCGCTGATCGCGGGCTGCTGTGCGCGCAATGAGTCGGCGCTGCTGAACGAGCCCGGCGAGAAGGACTGGGTCTACGCCGTCGACGTCGCCGATGCTGTTTGCCTGCTGCTGGAGGCCGAGAAGCCGCAGCAGACGCTCTACAACATTTCGAACGAGGCGACGTTCACGGCCGAGGCGTGGGGCCGCGCTTTCGCGACCGGCCGGACTGGATTTACGTGCCGGCTCGCGGAGCCCGGCGAGACGCCGACGGTGCCGGTGTTCGCGCCCGTGCGCGGGCGGCTGTCGACGACGCGGCTGGCCGATGAATTCGGCTGGCGCGCGCGGTTCGACTGTGCGGCCTCGGCCGAGCATTTCGGCCGCTGGTTCGATCAGTACGGGAGAGACTGACATGAGGATGAAGGATAAGGTCGCGGTCATCACCGGCGGCGGCTCGGGCATCGGCCGCGCCAGCGCCGTGATGTTCGCGCGCGAAGGCGCGTTCCTCGCCGTGGTGGATCGCGATGCCGCCGGCGCCGATGAGACGCTGGCGCTGGTCCGTGATGCCGGCGGGAACGGCAGCGTCCATGTCGGCGATGTCGGCGATGCCGCGTTCGCCAAGGCGACCATTGAAGGCGTGGCCGCGGCGCGTGGCCGGCTCGACGTGCTGATGACCGCGGCGGGCTTCTCCTGTGGCGGCACGGTGGTCACGACCGATCCTTCCGATTGGGACGCGGTGTTTCGCGCCAATGTCGGCGGCACCTGGCTGTGGGCGAAGGTCGCGGTGCCGATCATGCAGGCGCAGAGGGCGGGGTCGATCATCACTGTCGCTTCGCAACTCGCCGTCGCCGGCGGCAAGGGCAACAGTGCCTATATCGCCGCCAAGGGCGCGATCATCAGCCTGACCCGCACCATGGCGGTCGATTTCGCGACCGACGGCATCCGCGTCAACGCGCTGGCGCCAGGCGCCATCGATACCCCGCTGCTGCGCCGGAGCTTCGCGCGCCATGCCGATCCCGAGCCGGTGCGCGACGCCTCGCGCCAGCGCCATGCGATGAAGCGGTTCGGCGAGGCGGATGAGGTGGCCGCGGCGGCGCTGTTTCTGGCGAGCGACGAGGCGTCATTCACGACGGGCATCGTGCTGCCGGTGGATGGCGGGTGGCTGGCGGCGTAGGGCCGCAAGTTTCGAGGTGAGCTGGTAGGCGACGCCTGACTTTGATTTGAAGCGAAGCTCGCGCCGCGGCGGCGGTCGGCTCCCCTCCCCCTTGCGGGCAGGGGAATCGCATGTGAAATTACGCTGTAAGGCATTGTGATCCGGTCAAAAATCGAT